>CAZDGL010000026.1:0-1850 GCA_964505155.1 uncultured Candidatus Saccharibacteria bacterium | reverse complement strand
AACATGTCTCGCAAAAGCTTGTCATACATAGAAACTCGATACCTAAAATCAGCATTGTCAAAGAGAGCATAAGAGAGCTCTGAACCAAGCTCGCTCTCCAAAACAGCGATCGCTTTTTGAATGTATTTTTTGCTGATATTGTCCCCGACAATCAAAATATCAAGCCTACTACCGCTTTGCTTCATAAAAATACCAGAGACAACAAGGAGTTGTATCTTGCCAGCTGGGCGAAATCTTTTGACAAGCTCATCGTGCTTGAAGAAGTCCCCTTCGACAAGTAGAGCCTTCATTTCTTTGATGTACGGAAACTCTGGATTTAAAAACCAACCCATAACACGTTTCTTTTTTGTCTTACCTGTTCTACCATCTACGATCTCTTTTATAAAAGATCTTTTTTTGACCAAGCTCATCGAGGCCATTTGATTTACTGCTTGCCTAGTGACAGAAGCACTCAATCTAGAGCGTTCAGATATAGTACTAGTTTCAAATCCTTGTTCTGGGTTCAAGAGAAACAACCGCATGATTTTAACGCGTGCTACTCCTCCAAAAAGTTTTGATAAAATATCCATTTCCTTTTCCCGAGTTCCACTTAATAACAAGATTATTATATTCTGAAGACTACCCTTGTGCGCAAGCCATAATGGTGTCGAAATGATAAGGCCCGGCACCTAAAGGTGCCGGGCCTACCTGGTAAAAACCAGCTATTTACTTACTATAAATTTTTTCGAAAAAACCTGGCCACTTGATAAAGAAAATCTTAAAACATAGATTCCAGAACTCAGCTTTGGTAATTGAATACTGAGCTTTTGCTGGTTCTGTGGAGGGACAAACCATCCCCCAGGGATCCAGCCGTCAGCTTTTATCAAATAGGCTGAATTTACATCAACCCCGGTTGGTAGCAATACATTTACTACATCAGTGCTTTTGACAGGACAAGGATATAACTTTGTCTTCTCTGTGAGATCAGCAGGTTTTTCGTTTTGCTCGGTTTGGGCAAAGGTAGGATACGCAAATATCACTACCATAAACAACAACGTAATAATCGTTTTCATAATCAATAGTTTTTAACTAAGTGAAATCGATGTTTTCTATTAAAGCTTATAGAACAAAAACACCCGCGTCAAGCGCGGGGTATTTTTTAAAATAAGACAGGATTTCTGATCTCCAAAAATAGATTGCCACTAGTTGGCACTTCTCTTAACTTGAGCGTCATACCCTGGTAATAACTTGGCAAATTTTCCAAATCCTCTTTTTTAAAGACATTACCAAGAGGTAGCTCAAAAAACTTATCTGAGTTTTCAATTTTCTTTTTGATTAATTCATCAAGTTTTTTATTGTAGCTTTGATCATTAAAAACATTGCCACTTGCTGGGCAAACATAAGGCCTTTCAAAATAAGTAATAGACATAGAACTTTTTTAAGCAATACTACGCAAAAAAGCCCAACAGTCAAGTTGGGCTTTTTTGTATTTCATTTAGTCTTAAATTATTTAAGAGCGATTTTTCCACCAGCTTCCTCAATACTTTTCTTGAGAGCTTCAGCTTCGTCCTTCTTCATACCGTCTTTAAGTGTTGCTGGAGCAGCGTCTACTAGATCCTTAGCCTCTTTAAGACCAAGTCCTAGAGCTTCCTTTACCACTTTCATAACAGCGATTTTCTGTTCACCTGCACTCTCCAAGACTACAGTGAAAGAGTCTTTTTCTTCTGCACCACCAGCTGCGGCTCCCGCTGCTGGAGCAGCTGCAACTGCTGCAGCTGACACTCCAAATTTCTCTTCGATCGCCTTTACGAGATCGTTGAGCTCTAGTACTGATGCTCCTTCAAGCTCAGTAAGAAATGAATCAAATTTTG
>CAZDGL010000025.1:0-2021 GCA_964505155.1 uncultured Candidatus Saccharibacteria bacterium | reverse complement strand
TATCCTTCATGATGCTCCGGTTTGGGCTGTTCCCTTTTCGCTCGCCGCTACTTGGGGAATGTTGCGATATACATCGCATTGTTTTATTTTCCTCTCGGTACTGAGATGTTTCACTTCCCGAGGTGCGCACAATTACTACTTATGAGTAAAAGTAATAGAGGTTTACTCTATTGGGTTTCCCCATTCAGATATCTCCGGATCAAAGGTTGTTAGGCACCTCCCCGAAGCTTATCGCAGCCATACTACGTCTTTCATCGCCATGTGAAGCCAAGGCATCCGCCATATGCTCTTAATTTCCTATTAGGAAATCTAGAAATCAATTTCTCCCCGCCATTGGCGGGGTTCTTCTGTAGTCGCTTTAAAACTACAAAGAAAACCAATCATTGCTGACTGGGTTTGTGTTTTGTTTTTTGCAACCGCTTGCTTTAAACAAAACACCTCTGTCTCCAATACCTGCAGTTAGCATTACTCATGTTAACTAATAATTGGGACAGGTTTTTGTTATCAAATAACAGTTCTTATGCTTTTAACGAAAAAACCGCCTTTCTAGGGGCGGCAACATGTCTGTGGCTTAGGCCCTAGATATTGGTTGCTTTTTTCGAAATACTCATAAGTGGGAAGAGTATATAGGATGACCAAAATCCTGTCAAGCATTTATATATAGGCAATCAAAAAGCCCCCTTTTGGGGGCTGGAATTTACTTTTTTTGATATATTTTCAACATTGTCTTTGCCATAACCTCATAAGATATAGGCGGACCGCCATCGAGTAAGAGCGCTTCTTTCTCTGGTGCATAGTGAATAAAACGTCTCATTTGGAACCAATTAGTAGGAAGAACTTTGCTATTATCTGCAGTAGGTGAAAATATTTCGGTAAAAACAGGTGAGTTTATTGGAGGCACGTTAACCAGTCTAATAACTCTATTAAATGCAATAAAGCGAATATACTTAGCAAGTATATTTGGCCAGCGTTCCGTTATCTTGCAAATCGTATAGTAAAGCTCTACTGTACTTTCTTTGAGTTGATGGTTTTGAATACAAGCAATTTCAAACATTTCTCTCATAAGCCTCAAATAATTGATTTCGTAAATGAGACATTGATCATCGTAGATTCCTAAAAATCTGGAACCCACAGGATCTTGTGCGAGCAAGTCTTGTATTTTCACAGAAGAATCTTTGAACAAACTATGCAACATACCATCATGAGATGAGAGATGGTACAGGGTATAGAGCAATCGAAATACGGTTTCTTTCTCTGGCTGTTCCATAAATACCTGTATGAGCTTTTCATCAATCACAAACATAGGATGAGAAATCGCCAATAAATCCGAGCTTTCAGATATATTGAGACATCTCATTCGCATTAGTGCCTCTCCAAAAGTATATCTAACACCACCTATCTCTACCATCTCCTTCCCTGAAAAATAGTACAACATCTCAAATCTTGGAGAACTACTATTTCTATTTCCATACAAAATATCTTTTTGAAAATCAGCAGAAGATACTGCTATGTGAAAAAATGGATGGAGTAACTTGGAAATATAGTTTTCCTCTTTAATACTGTTTGCTTTGTAGAACATTTCATCCCAGCAAACCTTTGTGGCTATCTCAAACGGGCAATCAGTGACACTGTAGATGTGCTGAAAAAAATTATGCTTCATTTTGAGGTGCTTCTCAGCTATTTCCCTATCGTCATGATCAAAGTAAAGACTCTTCATGATTTTTGCAATTTGACGTTTTGCTTCATCTGGAGAGAGATTAAGCATATTTACTTCATCGATTGAATATCCTGCGTACTGCATGGACAGAAGAAGACCTTGCTCGAGGCTATTATTTATAATCATAAGAATAAATTTTAATGAATGAATTTTCTTCAAGATTACAACAACAAAACATTTTGTCAAGCAAAAACAAAAACCTCTTTTAGGAGGTTTTTGTTTTGTTAGAAATTTAGAAAAAACTATTTCCCTAGATCATCAGAAACACGGTTGATCCAGCGAGCTGCTGCATCCTTGCCACCAA
>CAZDGL010000024.1:0-2531 GCA_964505155.1 uncultured Candidatus Saccharibacteria bacterium | reverse complement strand
ACGAGGCTCCCTTCATGGGACAAGACCGGTATCCCGAGAGAGGAGAAATCGAGACGACTCAGTACGGCTACTCCAACGACGGCATCAACTTTCTCACGTGGGAAGCCCATTCCAATGGCGTGGTGATCCACTATCTGCACTCCCCAGGCCTCGACTGCCTCCATGGGAAGATCACAATGGTAGGCAGCGAAGTCAAACACCGGGAATTTTATGATTACGATTGCCACGGCGCTTTGAAAGAGAAAATTGAGGATGACGGGAAATTTTTCGAGCGCGAAAACCTCTACTGCATGACAGAGCGGCGCATCACCCGCTATGCCACGAGGAACGCCGCTCCATTTGGAGTGCCCGACCGCAAAGAAGAGTTCTGTTGGAACCCGGTCACGGGACAAGAAGAGCTGCTCAAACGCACTCACTACACCTATGATAGCAAAGGAAAGCTGATACGGGAAGAAGTCTACGATGCAGAAGGCCTCTTTTGTTTTGCCAAAACCTGGGAGAGCGATGCCCATGTGAATGTGATCCGCTAGACCGATCCGCTTGGCCACTTCATTGTCCGGGAATATAACATCCACAACGAACTGATCTACTCGCAAGGGCCTAGGAGCGATTATTCCACCCATTACAGCTATGATTTTTGCGGCCGCCTCATCCAAGAGGAAGAGCGCCATGCCGATGGGAGCAGATTTTCGGCCTCCCACCGCTATAACCTCCTCAAACAAAAAATCGCCAGCTGCGACCTTTACGGCCAGGAGACCCGTTATCAGTACGACGAATTTGGCAGATGCACGCAAGTCCATTACCCGCCTATCGGCACGTATCAGCCCGTCACACATGCCGCATACGATCTTTTGGGCAATGTCACCGCCTTCACCGATGCAGAAGGACACTGCACGACCGCTTCCTATACAGTCCGCGGCCAGCCGACCCAGATCCGCTACCCCGATGGAAGCCAAGAGCGCTTCTTTTACAGGCTGGATGGTCTCCTCGAAGAGAAAATCGAAAAAAATGGCTCTAAAAGAGTCTACACCTACGACTACCAAAACCGCCTCCTCACAGAGACACTCTATTCTCCGGAAGGAGAGCGGATCAGCTGCTTTGAAAACCAGTACAACACCTTTCACTTAACCTCCACCATCAATGAAGAAGGACATCAAACCCTCTATGGATACGATAAAGCCGGCAGAGTCTGCTGGGTTCAAAGCGGAGACCGCCTGACTGACTACCGCTACGATTCTCTCGGCAGACTCTCCTGCACAGTCGAGTCTTTGCCCCACGGATTGGCCCGTCTGAAGTTTAAAAAATATGACTGGCTCGACCGCGTCATCGAAGAAAGAACGGAAGATGAAAAAGGGACCCTCTTTCGGCAGGAGCGTTATGCGTATGATGCAGAGGGCAATAAGACGCTCGTCGATCATGCGGGGAGCATCACCCTCACAACCTATAACGCACATGGCAACCCCATTTATATCTGCGATGCCTTAGGCCATGAGACTCGCACCTCCTATGATTATAACTGGATCAATGAGCTAGGGCAGCGCGTCCTCAAGTGCACCTCGACCGACCCGCAAGGCTACCTGAATAGCGAGATATTCGATGCCGGCCAGCATGTCGCTGAAAAAATCCGCTGTAATCCTTTTGGCTTGCTAGTCGCCCATCAAAAAATCTCCTATTCCATCCGCGGCCAGACAGAAAAAGTAGAAGACCTCTTGATCGAGGGAGGCGTTTCAACCCGAACCATGGAAACCCTCTACAGCTATAACGCCATGCAGGAGATCAGCTCCCTGACTGAAGCGGCCCATACGCCAGAAGAGCGGATCACGCGTTATGCGTACGATCCTCAAGGAAGGCTGCAAACTAAAGTCAAACCCGACGGAGTCTCTCTCCATTATACCTATGATAGCGGCAACAGGCTCAAAACCCTCTCCTCTTCCGATCAGAGCGTCAGCCTATCTTATCTCTACAACCGCAAGGGAGAGCTGATTCTCGCCCAAGATGAGCGGACAGGGGCTGCCACCAAACGCCGCTATAATTTTGCGGGAGAGCTGGTGGAAGACAGCCTCTCTCACGGTTTAGCCCTCCACTATACCTATGACACACTCGGAAGGGTCGCGCAAATCGACCTGCCTGACGGCAGCGCCATCGGCTATCTCTTTTCAGGGGAAAATTTAGCCCAAGTGGTCCGAAAAAAAGAGGGGCGCATCCTCTATACCCACGACGACTGCTCCTATAGCCTGGCGGGCCAGCCGTTCTCTTGCAAACTGCCCGGAAATACGGGAGAGATGCAGCTCCGCTATGACGCCCTCTTGCGCTGCATCTCCCTCGATACAAACACTTTTCGCGATCAGATCAAACGGTATGACCCAGCCGGCAATCTAGTCGAGCGGAGCCTGCAGATGGAAGAGCTCTCGTATGCCTACGACGACCTCTATCAGCTCAAAGAAGAGCCCGGCCATACCTATACCACCAATGCCCTTGGCGACCGCCTCCTCAAAGACCAGATCCCCCATCTCTACAGCGCCACCCATCAG
>CAZDGL010000023.1:267-3138 GCA_964505155.1 uncultured Candidatus Saccharibacteria bacterium | reverse complement strand
TGTTAGTCTAGTTATACAAACAGTTCAGCCAGGCAAGGTCACTGCTACGACTGCAGAACTTGGTGCTCAAATAACACTCCCTGATACCGTTCCTACAAGTGTTGTCTTTGAATACGGTACAACAGATGTCTTTGGTAGTGCTACTCCTCCTGTTGTTGTTACAAAGAGCTCGATAACACTTTTTACTATCAGTAAGCTCAACCCAGATACGACTTATTTTGTTAGGGCAGTGGCGGTTAGAGGTTCAAACTCCACATTAGGGGGTACATTATCTTTTACTACTAATAAAAAATAAAAATGTTCTTAGATTTCTTGTTGTCTCAAAATATCATAACTGATTTACAGTACAACAAAGTACTAGCTGAACTTGATTCAAAGTATGAAGGTAACTTAACTAGGGCTCTTTTGGATCTGGGTGTTTCTGAGGACTCTATCACTCAAGCAAAAGCATCTTTTTATAAGCTCCCTTATCAAAAGATAACTTCTAAACAGGTGCCTTTTGATGTTTTAAAATATATCCCAGAAGAAGCCTCTCGACACTACAAATTTACACCTATTGCTTTTGCTGACGGTGTTTTGTCTGTCGGTGTTACAGAGCCTGAAAACATGGAAAGCATGAACGCCCTACAGTTCATGTCTGTAAAGATAGGTCTTCCTTTTAAGGTTTTTTTGATATCCTTTAGTGACTTTATTTCTGTAGTAGAAAACTACAAAGCATTCTCAGAAGAAGTTGATAAGGCTGTAGTAGAACTAAACTCTGAACTTGAAAATGAACTAAAGCTTGATAACAAAAACACAAATACAGCAGAGAAAAAAGTAGCTTCAGATCAATTAAATATAGTAGAAGACGCTCCCATAATAAAAATAGTATCTGTCATTATAAACAACGCAGTCGAAGGTAATGCCTCTGATATACACATAGAAAACAATGGAGAAAAGGTCAATGTCAGGTATCGTGTTGATGGAACCTTACATACCTCTTTGGTTTTACCACTTAGCTCTTTTGACGGTATTGTTGCTCGTGTAAAGATTTTAGCTAAGTTAAGATTGGATGAAAAAAGAAAACCTCAAGATGGAAGCTTCTCTACTGTTATTGATAGTCGCAAAATAGAGTTTAGAGTCTCTACTTTTCCTGCTTATTATGGAGAAAAAGTAGTGATGCGTATTTTGGACTCCGAAAAGGGTATAAAGAGCTTGGAAGATTTGGATTTTACCCCAGAGAACCTCAGTATGATCAGAGATGCTATCACTAGGCCTTACGGACTTATATTGATCTCTGGTCCAACAGGTTCTGGAAAAAGTACTACTCTTTATTCTATGCTAAACGAAGTCGACAAAGAGGGTGCTAACGTTGTTTCTCTGGAAGATCCGGTGGAGTACCAAATAAAAGGTGTGACTCAATCACAAGTTATGCCTGAAATAGGTTACACCTTTGCATCAGGACTTCGTTCTATCTTGAGACAAGACCCTAACATCATCATGGTGGGAGAGATTCGAGACAAAGAAACAGCTCAACTGGCAATTCAAGCAGCCCTTACTGGTCACTTGGTTCTCTCTACTATCCACACCAATAGCGCTATTGGTATAGTGCCACGTTTAGTAGATATGGGAGTAGATCCTTATCTTATTGCACCAACTTTGATTTTGGCTATGGCACAGAGGTTGGTCAGAAAGGTTATTCCAGAAGCCAGAGAGCAGAAACCAATGGATGATATAACCAAAGAAATGATAAGTAAGCAGTTTTCTGATCTAGATAAAAAATATAGAGACAAAATCAGTATCCCAGACTATATATTTGATGTAAAACCAACAAAAGAATCTCCATCAGGACTCAAGGGTCGTGTTGCAATATTTGAAATGTTTAAAATCGATAGAGATATTCAAGAATTAATCCTCAAAAACCCAGTAGAGCCAGAGCTCTATAAGCTCTGTAGAAGTAAAGGTATGCTGACACTAAAGGAGGATGCACTACTGAAAGCCTTAAATGGGGATATTATGATGCAAGAAGTCTATACTTTTAACTAATAAAAGATGTATAATCATTAATATAACAAATATGGGAAACGAACAAAAAAAGAAAATACTTATTGTGGATGACGACAGTTTTTTGCTCGATATGTATTCGCTCAGGTTTAGTCAGGCAGAGTTTGATGTTGAAACAGCAAAAAGTGCCGAAGAAGTACTCCAAAAACTTCGAGCAGGTCTTGTGCCAGATGTTTGTTTATTTGATGTTGTTATGCCAGGGAAGGATGGTTTTGAAATGCTTGAATCTATCAATCAAGAAAATCTAATACCAAAAACTATAAAAATATATTTATCAAATTTGGGACAGGAGCAAGATATAGCTAGAGGAAAAAGTCTGGGGGCAGCAAGCTATAT
Source organism: uncultured Candidatus Saccharibacteria bacterium (assembly GCA_964505155.1). GTDB lineage: Bacteria > Patescibacteriota > Minisyncoccia > Phycocordibacterales > UBA9973 > UBA4124. The sequence continues at coordinate 759 of CAZDGL010000023.1, read as the reverse complement.
AGTCAAGGCCAACAGTACGCCGAGTGAGGTGGTTGAACATGTAAATAAGGTTTTAAAAGAACATGGAATATAAAGAATTATTTGAACAATTAGTAGAGACGCTTATCAATGAAAATGGTTCAGACCTTCACCTTTCAGCTGGTCGTTTTCCGGCAGTAAGAGTAAATGGAGATTTAACATTTTTGCTCTATAGAAAAGAGATTTCAAAAGAAGATATGGAGAATATCTTAAAAAATATTCTCTCTGAAGAAAACTTCAATAGATTTTTAAAAGAGAAAAACTTAGATTTTTCTTATGAATATAAACAAACAACAAGACTAAGAGGAAATGCATTTGTTCAGCAGGGCAGATATGTGATAGTTTTACGACTTGTTCCACATGTTAAAACTCTAAAAGAATTAAACCTCCCAGAGTCATTGGCGGAGTTTGCTAGAAAAAGACAAGGATTTTTCTTGGTTGTAGGTCCTGTTGGTCAAGGTAAGAGTGCTACTA
>CAZDGL010000023.1:0-257 GCA_964505155.1 uncultured Candidatus Saccharibacteria bacterium | reverse complement strand
ATAAATGAAGAGCGTCAAGCGAATATTTTAACAATCGAAGATCCTGTCGTGTATGTCTATGAACAAAAGAAATCCCTGATAGACCAAAGAGAGATAGGTATAGATGCTGCAGATTTTGCTGATGCTCTAAAAAGTGCGTTTAGGCAAGATGTGAATGTGATTTTGATTGGAGAGATGAGAAATACCGAAACTATCGGTACTGCAGTTACTTCTGCTGAGACAGGACATTTAGTCCTCTCAACACTGCACACCAACAC
>CAZDGL010000022.1:0-3784 GCA_964505155.1 uncultured Candidatus Saccharibacteria bacterium | reverse complement strand
CTCTACGTACTCACCAGTTTCACTATTGATGCGGATCTTTTCACCAATGTTGATAAAGAGGGGAACGTTGATAGTGGCACCGGTTTCAAGGGTTGCGACTTTGTTGCCACCGGTTACACTTGCGCCTTTGATAGCTGGCGGAGCATCAGTGACTTCGAGCTCAAGTTTGATAGGGATTTTGACACCTATGACTTGTTCTTCATCGTCGTCGTTGGTGTAGATAATGGTTTCTATCTCACTATTTGCCTTTACGAAACGCATCTTTTCTCCCACTATTTCTTCTTTGAGAGTAAATCTATTGCTTGGATCTTTGACATCACAAAACCATATCTCACCTTTGTTTTTGTACAAAAACTTCACTGGGCGAGTTGTGATATCTGCTTCTTCAGCTTTTTCAGATGAACCAAAAGATATCTCAGCTACACGTCCTGTTATGAGGTTTTTGAGTTTGGTAGCGTTTACTGGTTTTCTTTGCTGTTTACGGAAAACGTGAGAGGAGAGGACTTCGTGAGGCATTCCGTCCCAGACTATTATCTTGTGTTCTTTGATTTCGTTATATTCGAGCATACTCATAGACCGAGATTGTAACTCAGTACTTAATAAAAGTCCATATTTAGCTACAAAATAAATATTATTTCGCTAATTACTACTCACTCGCACTTTCTGCTACCACTTCTTTCATGCGCTTTCTGACATCTTTCATGATTTGATCACGAACTTTTGGATTTTCACGCATAAATACTCGGGTTGCGTCATAGCCTCGGCCGAGTTTTACTTCTTCTTTATCTTTACCTTCTGGTTGGTAGGAGTAAGATGTTCCACTTTTGGTCATAACACCTAGCTTTTCTCCGAGTGCGATAAGTTCTCCTTCGAGAGAAATACCTTCTCCGTAGATGATATCAAACTCTGTTTGTTTAAATGGGGCAGCGACTTTGTTTTTGACTACTTTTACACGAGTGCGAGAGCCAACCACTTCTTCACCTTTTTTGATTTGAGCGATACGGCGGATATCAAGGCGTACTGATGTATAGAACTTGAGCGCCTTACCTCCTGGGGTAGTTTCAGGATTACCAAACATCACACCTATCTGCATACGGATTTGGTTGATAAATATAACTACGGTTTTACTCTTGTGAACTATGGCGGTGAGCTTGCGAAGAGCTTGGCTCATAAGACGAGCTTGTTTACCTACATGTTGAGCGCCCATATCGCCCTCTATTTCATCCTTTGGGGTGAGGGCTGCTACAGAGTCGACAACTATGACATCTATTTTGCCACTTCTTACTAGGGACTCACAAATCTCAAGACCTTGCTCACCAGTGTCTGGTTGAGAGATAAGGAGTTCATTTATTTTGACTCCAATATGCTTGGCATATTCCGGGTCCATAGCGTGTTCAGCATCGATATAAGCGCAAACACCACCGAGCTTTTGAGCTTCAGCGACGATATGGAGGGCGAGGGTGGTCTTTCCAGAGGATTCTGGTCCAAATATCTCAAGGATACGACCACGTGGTACTCCGCCGATACCGAGGGCAATATCGAGCCCGATAGAGCCAGTAGGGATGACTGAGAGGTCTACTTTAGGAGTTTCGCCAAGCTTCATGATAGCTCCTTCACCAAACTTGGTTTGGATGCTTTTGATTGTGTCATCTATAGATGCTCCGTGTTCTTTTGGTGTTGTTGGTTTTTTTGCCATGTTGATTTTTGTTATTGATAATCTATCTTCAAGCTTGTCGCTACAGTAGAAGAAGGCTCAGCTACAAGGTGAAATACCTTGCGTTTTTCTTTGCCAAACTTATCTTCCATTGCTACCTCTATTATATTATATCCCGGAGAAAGTAGGGCACCATCTGAAAATTCACCATTTTTTTCTATCGGCACAACCCTGCCGTTTATTTTGAGTATACTCGCATGCTTGGCAGAGCCAGAGATAGATAGAAATGCATCACTAACAGTAGCGCCATCTTTGGCTGTCTTTATAGAAAGGGGTGCTCCTAAAAGAAAGTCTTTTGTATTATAAAAAGCCAAGGCTAAAACAATCAAAAGTGATATATAGGTTAGAGTTTTTTTGGGTGAGGGATTTTGCATATATTTGTTTTACATATTTAAATCTTCAGCCACTTCTTCTATCACAGAGTTCTTTGGGCTTCTATCCAAAACTTCTCTCGGCTTTGCTCCGTCAGCTGGCCCGATAACACCACGCTCTTCAAGCATATCCATAAGGCGAGCTGCACGAGCGTAACCAACTTTGAGTTTTCTTTGAAGGTAGGAAGTTGAACCTTTACCTGCTTCTATTATTATAGCGCGAGCTTCTTCATAAAGCGCGTCGTCTGTATCAGTGTCACTATCAGCTATACCATCGGCAAACAAACTCTTTTCTCCGATAGCAGTGCCAGTTAACTCGATGGTGTCAGGTAATTCGTCTTTAAAAGCGTTCTTTAAATAAGAAACTATTGCTTTTACCTCTTCTTCGGTAATGTTTGCACTTTGCAGACGACGTGGTTGATTGTCTCCAATCATGGCCAGCATATCACCTCTACCGAGTAGTTTTTCGGCTCCAACAGTGTCGAGGATGGTGCGAGAGTCTATACCGGTAGGGACGCGTAGGGCAAGACGAGAAGGAACGTTGGCTTTGATAAGACCAGTAATAACATTGACCTCAGGACGCTGAGTAGAGAGGATGAGGTGGATACCAACAGCACGAGACATTTGAGCAAGGCGCACAATAGCGGCTTCAAGCTCTCTTGGGTAAGCTTGCATAATGTCAGCCAACTCGTCGATGATGATTATAATGTAAGGCATTCGATCTGGACCGCCTTCAGTTGCAGTAAACCCTTTGGCAAACTCTTTTTCATGAAGCTTATGATAAGAGTCGATATCGCGCACTGATTCTGATTCCAATATATCGTAACGGCGATTCATCTCTGTTGCTGCCCACTTGAGAGAGAGGATTGCCTTTTTGGCTTCTGTGATGACCGGGGTTAGTAGGTGAGGGATGCCGTTGTACAAAGTCAGCTCAACTCGCTTTGGGTCGACAAAGATAAATCTAAGTTCATCTGGTCCATGGCGATACAAAAGAGAAGAAATAATTGCGTGTATTGTTACAGACTTACCAGAGCCAGTAGTACCCGCGATGAGCAAGTGTGGCATTTTGGCAATACTTTCGTATGTTGCTTTTCCAGAAATATTTCTCCCAAGGGCAACAAGAAGGGGTTTGTGGCTTTCTGTAAATGTCGGATCAGCAACAAGAGAAGAAAGTCCAACAGTAGACTTGCTTTTGTTAGGGATTTCAATACCAACAAGGCTCTTGCCAGGGATAGGTGCTTCGATACGGATAGGGTGGGCAGCTAAGGAAAGCGCAAGATCATTTTGAAGACCTAATATTCGTGTAAGTTTGACCCCTTGAGCAGGTTTTAGGGCATAACGAGTAACTGTTGGTCCGATAGTGATCTCATCCATTTCTACTTCGATACCGAATTCCGCTAGGGTGCGCTTGATGATGTTGGCATTGGCTTTGACATCTCCGACGTTGGCCTTTCCGCTATCCTTTTCAAGGAGAGAAAGTGGTGGCGGGATATATAGAGCATTTGGCTTCCGCTTGGGCATTGGGATATTGAACTCTTCTTCGCTTGGGTCCGCGACCGGGACATTAGATTTGATTTTTTCTTGTGATCTAACCTCTACTTTTTCTGGCTGGGAAAGCTCTTCCTCGTATTAAAATACAACAGGTAGATCAAGTTTTGGTTTCTTTGACAATAGAGATTTTATCTTTTGCCCGAATGCT
>CAZDGL010000021.1:0-3802 GCA_964505155.1 uncultured Candidatus Saccharibacteria bacterium | reverse complement strand
CAAAGACCCCACAGCTGCTAAAACTACAATAATAAAAATAGAAAGAGAAACCATAAGCTCTACAAGAGAAAAACCTCTTTGGTGTATTTTTAAATTTTTATTGTTGATATTCATATATTATTCAACTGTTATTTGTCCAGTATTCCAAACTGAAACTTTTCTAACCAAATCTTTGGCTGATTTAAAATACAGGCTGACGTAAGAGATTGTATCAGCTAAACAAGCAGATTCTCCAGAGGGAATAAAACAGATTATTGCATCTGGGCTAGGTCGTCTAAATGTTATAGAAACAGTCCCTGAAGAAACTCTACTTGTGGCATCTGTTTCTATTTGAAAAAGAGTATCGGCACTAGTAATGCTGATAGATTCTAAGCACTCACTATCAGAGGAAACATTTCCGCACTCGCTTCCTGCTGAATTGTAGATCTTGTTGGGCAATGTATCTCCATCAGGGACTATGTCAGCAAAAGAGATAAATCTTTTGGGATTTGGAAGATATGGTAGTGAGTAATTTGGCTCCAAAGAAAAAACTATACCATAAGATGGATAGCTTCGATCTCCACTAGAGACGCTTACCCCTTGAACACTTGTCGCATAAGTTTGTGATTTTCTGATAGAAAGGGCAACTTCTTGTGAGAGGTTTCTTATTGAGATATTGGTACTAAAATCTGAATAATTAAAAAGTAAAACGCTAGCGACCAGCGCTACTATACCGAGCACCACCATAAGCTCTATGAGAGTCACTCCAGAGTGTCTTGTGTATGCATTTTGTTTTGGAAAAATATTTTTTACCATAATGGAAATAAATTACCGATAGTAACCCCCCAAGTAGTAACTATAAAAAATGCCAGTATCATGAAAGGAGCAAACGGAACCTGTGATTTTAGACTAGCTCGAGATAGTGCTATCAAAAATAGCCCAAAAATAGCCCCGATCCAAAAAGAAAGTAAGAATGTTGCCAAAGATGCACTGAGCCCTACAACAAACCCCATTCCAAGAGCAAGCTTAACATCTCCAAAACCCATAGCCGAACCTCTAGAAAAAAGCCATATAAAGAAAAACGGTGATGCAAAAACGGGACCAGCGACTAAAAACGGAATTACTGTAAATCCAGGGATGAAAATAGCTTTCCAAAAAATAGAGATCAGAGAAAAAATAATAAAAGGATAAACTATTTTGTTTGGAATTATTTTATGTTTAAAATCATAAACTAGAATAACTATAAGAAGACATGCTATTAGGGCACTTCCCAAGAAAGATACCAATGAAAGTAGACTAAAACCACCAACCAAAAATACTTTTGTATATAAAATGATAAAAACAATAGCGGTGGTCAGCTCAATGACTGGATTTTGAAAAGAGATTGGTGCCCTACAATCCTTGCACTTACCACGCAACCCCAAAAAAGAAAACACTGGTACCAACTCATACCAAGTGAGAGTTTTATTGCAACGATCGCATTTACTTCTACCAGAGACAATGCTCCAGCCAGTATTTAGTCTTATGATAACAACATTGAGAAAGCTACCAATGATTAGTCCAAGAGCAAAGATAAGGATCGGTAAAAAAATCATAAGTATATTGTACCATGTGCAAAAAAATGACAAAACAAAAAACCCGCATAAAGCGGGTTTTTTGTTAAACAACAAGTATTAACAAGCTGTTGTAGTAGTTGCACTTAGTTGAACAGTAGCATTTGTTTGTGAAGCTCCTGTAGAGTCAACACAGTAGTATCCAGCACCTGATGTCTTAAGTGGGATTTCTGCAGCCCATGCACCAGCAGCATCGTTACAAGCAGCTACTGTTGCAGAAGCGATTGCATCGTTAGTAACTGTAGCAATACCTGCAGTTGAAGCAGCAGCAGCTAAGATAGCGCTGATACCACCCGCACCTGTACAAACTGATGTATAGTTACCGTTTGTATCATAATAAATCTCAGCTTGTGCTCTAGAGTTTGCCATACCGCTTTTGATAGCAGCATCAGCACCCTTTGTTCGTGCTGAGTTAAGAGAAGCAAGAACTACAGAAGCCAAGATACCAATAATTGCGATAACCACCAAAAGTTCAATAAGAGTGAAACCGCGTGAAGAATTCTTTTTCATACTAATTTTATTAACGTTAATTTATTAAAATTTTTAATAATCGATTATTACTATTACAAATATATTTGTAATTGAATTAATTATACCATAAAAGACACTAGGAAATGCAAGTGGAGAAATATTATTGAATACCGCCAGCAATATTGTAAATAGGTACCAAAACAGAAACCAAAAGTAGTCCTACACCCAGACCAAGACTTATAATCATGAAAGGTTCAATGAGTCCGACAAGAGTATCTACTGCTTCGTCTACTTCTCTTTTATAAAACTTGGCCAACATTTTTAAGATTTGACCCATAGAACCTGTCTCTTCTCCAACTCTTATAATTTGAGGCATTATTTTTGGTATCTCTTTGTGTATCTCTATAGACTGTGAGAAGCTCTTACCAGACTTAACAGACTCCATGGATTGTTTCAGTATCTCTTGATAACGCTTGTTGCCAACAACATTTCCTGTGATTTCTATGGCTCTAACTATAGGTATACCAGCGGAGAGCATTGTATCCATGTTATCAGCAATACGAGCCAAATAAACCTTCCTAAATAAATTGCCCAAGATAGGAACATTTAGCTTCATATCATCAAAAAAAGCTTTTCCTTTTTTTGATCTAGCAAGCCTAAAGATATATCCAAATCCAAGTAAAATAAATATGAGCAGAAATATCCCGTATTGTACTAAAAAGTCACTAATCCAAAGAACTATTTTTGTATAAAAAGGTATTTCTTGTCCACTCTCTAGGATTATAGCTGAGAGCTTAGGTACCACAACTGTAAACATAAGGACCATAACAACAATAAAAATACCTATAACGAAAGCTGGGTAAACTAAGGCGTGCTTTGTTTTTGAGGTTAAGGCATACTGTCTATCAAGATAGTCTGCCAAAAACGTAAAAACTTGAGTAAGCTTACCAGACTCTTCCCCTGCTCTAACCATATTTACATAAAAGTCAGAAAAAACATCATTGTGTTTAGATAAAGCTCCTGCTATAGAAGTCCCTGCTTGTAAATCAGAAACTATCTGATTCATTTTTCTAGATAAAAGTTTATTTTCTGTATTACCAGCTAACAAACTAAAGGCTTTGAGAGCAGAAACTTGAGCCTCAAAGAGTGTCGACATCTGTCTAGAAAGAATCACAACTTCTTTCATTGGCACCTTCTCAAACAAGGTGATTTCAAACCATTTTTTTGATTCTTGTTCTGATTTTACAGAAGTAACTATCAAACCTCGACGTTGAAGTCCAGAAATAGCAAGATCTCTATTGACGGCTTCGATGACGCCCTCTCTTTTTTCTCCTTTATCTGTAACAGCAGTGTAGCGAAAATTCATATTTTTAAATTAATCTTTCAAGGTTTTTTGGATTTGTAGAATAAGCAAATGCATTTTCGACTGTTATCTCTCCCGCTCTAACAAGCTCTACCAAACATCTGTTCATATCCACCATACCCTGCTCAAAACCAGTCTCGATGACAGTATCTATTTCGTGAGTTCTTTTTTCTCTAATAAGGTTAGAGATAGCATTGTTGTTTATCATGAGCTCATAAGCTGGGATCCTACCTCCTTATATTCTTGGTACAAGTCTTTGAGAAAAAACACCGATAAGAGTAGACGCAAGCTGAATACGTATCTGGTCTTGTTGCTCTGCAGGAAATGAGTCGATGATACGGTCTATAGTCTGAGAAGCAGTGTTGGTGTGCAGTGT
>CAZDGL010000020.1:0-3825 GCA_964505155.1 uncultured Candidatus Saccharibacteria bacterium | reverse complement strand
GTGATGATGTGATATCGGCTGAAGGGGTCTTTTTTGAATTGCTCAATAACTTTCTTGAGCTGATCAACCTCGCGGTTATCCCATTTTTCAGGTGCAATAATCATGTCATCTCATGCTCCAATAGGGTGAGAGGGGAAGTACAGGCTGCTTCTCCAGTTTCTCCACTGAGCGCCGTAAATGCGGCCGCAGTCACCGTAAAACCGTGCTTTGCCCTGTGTGGCAAACCGCGCTTGGTCATGAGACCAGATGTTTTTTGCATCAGGATGCTTCCCTTGTATCATGTTCAATTTTGCCAAAGATAAGCGATGGTCGGTGTCTTTTCCGGCATCGATAAACCACAGAAGTTCTGCTTTTACAGAATTAAATTTTATTTCCTTTGTGGTCAGCAGAGGGAAGCCTTTTTGAAGATCAAAGCGCATCTGGTGGGCAAATATAGCTCGTGTCGTTCCATTCCTTGTTACCCGGTCGTTGCCATTTGTTTTGGTTTCTAGTAGAGCATTGAGGTACTGAAACTCGCTTGTTTTTTGCATTAGCAAAAGTTTTAAGGTTCAAAATCTTGTTTTCGTTTATAGGTTACTTTTTTCTCAGAATAAGTCAAATAATTCATTTATTCCCGAAAAATGCTAGAATCGTCATATGTTAAAAGACTTAGAAAAGGGGATAAAAAAGGCGCTTATAGATCTCAATATGCCTGAGGTCGCCTTTTCCCTTGAGCACCCAAAGGAGCTCTCTCATGGGGACTACATGACCAACGTAGCTCTTTTGGTTGCAAAAACTCTCGAAGTTAAACCTCAAGATATAGCAGAGCAGATTGTTGAAAATTTGAAAGCTCAAGATATTGAGACAGTAGAGAAGATAGAAATTGCTGGTCCAGGATTTATCAACTTCACACTCAAGCGCGAAGTATTTGTGAAAGGTTTGATAGATGCTCAAGATAAAGAGTGGGGTAACACCGAAGTGTATAAAGGCAAGAAGATTTTAGTAGAGCACTCTTCTCCAAATCTTTTCAAACCCTTTCACATCGGACACTTGATGAACAACACCGTTGGTGAAGCTCTCTACCGACTTGCAAAGTCTTCCGGCGCTATCGCTACGCCTATATCTTTCCCGTCTGATATTTCTCTTGGTATTGCGAAAGCTATTTTTATACTACTTGAAAAGTACGGAGAAACACTAGAAGGGAATGATACAAGTGTTCTTGTTTTTGGTGATGCGTATGTTGAAGGTACTAAAAGATATGAGGAAGATGAAAGTATTCATTCTCGTGTAAAAGAAATTGCTGATAATTTGTATGGAGGTATAGATTCCTCTGAGTTTAAATTGTTCCAGCAATGTAAGACTACAAATATGTTGTACTTCGCTTCAACTGTTGCAGGGTTGGGTTCTCATTTTGATAGTTATATTTATGAAAGTGAAGCCGGAGTAGAGGGTAAAAAAATAGTCTTGGAAAATACACCAAAAGTTTTTACAGAAAGTGAGGGAGCGATAGTCTATATCCCGAGCGAAGAATCAAAGCTTCACACCGCAGTCTTTATCAACAGCCAAGGCAACCCTACATATGAAGCAAAAGACATAGGACTTCTTGATTTGAAATTTAAAAGATATAGTCCTGATATCTCTATCACTGTCACTGACAATGAACAAACTTCACACTTCAATGTAGTGGTTGATGCTGGTGGAAAGATAGAGCCACAGTGGAAAGAAAATAGTGTTCATCGAAGTCACGGCAGGCTTTCTTTCAAAGGACAAAGAACTGCTTCACGTCTTGGAGGAGTGCCACTAGTACAAGACATAGTTAACTCTATCGTAGAAGAAGTGAAAATAAAAAATCCTGACGTTCAAGAAGATACAGCGCGCAAGATAGCTATCGCTTCTCTTAAGTTTACAATTCTCAAATCAAAAGCTGGTTCAAATATCAACTTTGATCCTGAGACTTCACTTTCTTTTGAAGGGGATAGTGGTCCGTATCTGCAGTACACTGCAGTGAGAGCCGGAGCGCTTTTGGAGAAAGGAAAAGCTTTAGGTGTTTCTCCAAGCAATGAAAGTCCGATAGAAGGCACTGAGATGTTAGAAAGGCTTATCGCAAGATTTCCAGAAGTCATAATTCGGGCACAAACAGAATGGGCGCCTCACTATGTGGTGACATATCTTCTAGAGCTCGCACAAGCTTTCAACTCTTGGTATGGTCAAGGCAAGATAGTAGATGAGACAGATGTGTCAGGCACAGCCTACCGACTCTCCGTCGTCCTAGCGACCCGCCAGAGCCTAATAAACGGCCTGTGGGCCCTCGGAATTGATACTCCTGAGAGGATGTAATAAGGTTCTGATGTGGTTGACTTGTAATTAGTTTTCAACTAAAGTTCAGAAAATCTTTAATTATGAAATTAACTATGCAAGATATTTCTGGTTTAGCACCAGAAGATCAGTTGGCTAAAGAAATTTTTACTTGTTGTAAATGTCAAAAACCGTTCAGTCATATTGACGGCACATGGCTTCCTATAGGCATAGAAGACAAAAGCCCTGTCCCAATATTGGAGGGAGGTATTGAAAATCCTCCACTTGTACTAAGTCTTACGGAAGGCTTAAGACTACCTGAGATTATCACCAGTGAGGATTTTACTTGTTATGGTTGCTTATAGTTTTTAAGCCGCAAATCTTATAGATTTGCGGCTTTTTTTCTTTAAGTTGACTTTCTTAACAGTTCTTGTAGTATCAAGAAAAACTATTATTTATGGAAAGTAAAAACAGCTTATTCCTTAGTAAAGAAATCGATCTTTACAATAACCCATTTAACCTCAGATTTTCAATTTCAGGCAGTGAAAGCAATAAAAATTGTTGTGCATTGATAAGCATAAGTTACGAAGGAGTCTTTGGTGATGTTTTTCATCAGGGACAAATCTTTGCAACCAAAGATGAAGCGGTTGATATACTAAACATTCTTCTTCGAACAGCAGTATTTAATTGTGAAAAAGTATCAGCCATTGTTGATAACATTGGCCCTGGCGATAATGGTCTGTACCTCACTATGCCTATGGTGGATGAGATTATTGCAAATTTGCGTAAAAGTGACACCTGGAGTATTTATACTGGAAGTAAGGAATACAAAAAAATGTTCCTAACCAAAAAAGATGGTTTTGTTGAAGGGGTTGAAAAGTAATTTGAATGTCGCAAATCCAGAGGATTTGCGGCTTTTTTTGTTTGGAGGTAGTATAAGTGTCTATGACACATCCAAAAGAAGAACAAACTCTTATTATTTTTAAGCCTGATGCAGTTCAACGCGGAATTGTTGGTGAAATTTTGACTCGTTTTGAAAAGGTAGGACTTAAAATAGTAGGTATGAAAATGGTTGCGCCTGATCAAGATCATTATTTCCATCACTATGAAACAATTGGGAAAATAGTTTCTCGTCGAGGTCAAAAAACTTTTGACGCATTGCTCTCTATGATGAGCGAGGGACCGGTAATTGCCGTAGTGCTTGAAGGTATTGATGCTGCAAGTCTAGTTCGTAAAATGGTCGGAGCTACTGAATCAAAAGTTGCCTTGCCTGGAACTGTCAGAGGGGATTATTCACACCACAGTTTTGCACATCTTGATGCAAATAACTTGGCAATCCCAAATGTTATTCATGCTTCAGGTGACGCAGAAGAAGCAAAATTAGAAATTGCTCATTGGTTTTCAGGAAGTGAGCTCTTTGAGTATGAAACGGCTCATGAAAAATTTAAACAACGTAAACCTAGCCATCTTAAAAATAAATAATTTAAACATCACTTTTCTTAAGGTTCGTTCGACAGTATTTTTCTTCTCTGTCTATATAGTCTAAATGCT
>CAZDGL010000019.1:0-4222 GCA_964505155.1 uncultured Candidatus Saccharibacteria bacterium | reverse complement strand
TTGCATGCCTTATCCACGCCGCCAGCGTTCATCCTGAGCTAGGATCAAACTCTTATTATAAGTTAGCCATTATAAATAATAGACTAACTAGAATGAGGCAAAAGAAAAACTTTTGCCTGCCCAAAAGGGCATTGTTTGAAAACTCAATAAAATTACATAATAAATAGATCTTGAGAACTCGCGTTCTCTATATAATTTTCAAAAAACAGCTCCCTTTTGGGAGGTAAGGGCTATTATATACTATGGGGTTTTAAAGTCAATCTTTTCCTTTATGATTGTTTCTAGCTTGCAAAATATAGCTTTTTTGCCTCAAAAAAGCCCTGTTTCCTCAACGAAACAGGGCTTTGCTACTAAAACTAAGATTCTTCCAACAAAGAAATTCGAGTCTTGTCTTTAAAGTATAGATTTTGCTTAAAGGGCTTATTTTCTATAGCAAGAGTAAGCGCCCTTTGCTGTAAAATAGTCATTTCTTTAAGAGGAGGAATTTTTACAAAAAACCACACCGGCCCCCTCAAAATAGCTACAGGGAAGTACTTTGAAAAAAGACCCTCGCCATCAATAGGAATGACTATTTTGCAAACAAAAACCCTTTCCTTAAAAGAGCCTGCTTCATAGACATCAATTTGACCAATTATTTCTAAACCATGATCATCTGGCTTTTCTTCAAAAACATAACCTGATTGATAGCCGGTTTGGTTGGTAAAAAGCTTAACTTTCTCGCCAAGAATCTCGTAAACAATATATTTATTTTTCATTTAGAACTTTTTGGAACTTTACACTTAAACAGTCTAAAAAGCAAAATGAGTCCAAGGGACTCATTGAGAATTCTTTATACGTCTTTTGTTCTTGATAAAATCGAATGTCATACAATATGTATACTCGATCGCATAACATAAAAAACGTATATTTATAAATATTTTCTTCATAAACTACTATTTGTTTATTTATACACCCAAATCCCCCTATTTCGCAACCTTTACTGCTTCATCAAATTTGATAGAAAGGAGTTTGGAACCACCATCAGATCCGAGTGTGACACCAAATAGTACACCAGCACGACTCATGGTCTCGCGGTTGTGAGTGACTACGATGAGCTGAGAGTATTCACTGAGTCGCTCTACCATGTCTCCATAACGGCGAGAGTTGGCTTCGTCGAGCGCAGCGTCTGTTTCGTCGAGCACCAAAAATGGTGGTGGATTTACTTGAGAAATTGCAAACAGAAGCGCGATAGAAACAAGACTCCTTTCTCCACCTGAAAGCATGTTGAGCTCTTTGACCTTTTTCTCTGGCAGATTTACATGTACTTCTATACCACGCTCAAATCCTTCCTCGTCCTGCGAAGCTTCTAACGAAGCAGGATCGTCATCAAACACCTCTTCGTCAAGCTTTTTCTTACGCTTTTTTTCCATAGTGATAGATAGAAAGGCGCTACCACCGCCAAACATAGTTTTGAAAAAGTCGCTGAAGCGTTCGTTGATAACTTCTACACCTTTTGTAAACCTCTCATCCAAAACTTTTTTGAGATCGATGATCAAAGTCTCTAAGTTTTTGATACTTGCTTCTATGTCTATCATTTCTTTTGTTAAGAAAGCATCACGCTCTTTGGTGCTTTCGTATTCAGAAACAACATCGTTACCTATACCACTGTGCTCTTCAAGTCTAATCTTGAGTCTATCGATAGAGCGCTTGAGATCATGTAAGTCACCCGCCAGCTGGAGGGCTTCTTCTGCATTCTCAGCATGAATACTATGAAGAAATGATGGACCAAAAAGAAAGCCGGCTTCTTTTATTTCTTCATCAAATCTTTCTTTGCGCTCCAAAAAAGCACTTTTACTAACTGCTAGTATTTGCATCTCTGATTCACACTGCTTTATCTCGCTTGTTAGTCTGTATCGAGTTTCGGTACTACTTGCGCTGTTTTTTATGGCTTGATTTCTTTGATTTTCAAAAGTTTGCAAGGAGTTTTGTAGGTCTTGTTCTTTGGAAATGATTGATAACAAATCTTTTTGTAAAGCTTCAAGCTCCAAAACAGTTTCTCTAATGTCTGGCAAGTCTTGATTGTTTGGCTCTACACTTACCTCCTTTGGACTTCGCTCTTTGAGCTTGGTGATGACTAGACTTAGCTTTTCGAGGTCAGACTTTACTGCATCCAAACTAACAGCATTTTTTATAGAAGATATGAAGTACTCTATATCAGAGAGGATTTGGTCGTATTCTGTAGGAGCAAAAGAGATATGAGCACCTGAGCTGGTTACTTGGTTTTGTTTGGAAGACAGAGATCTGTGAGCTTCTATTTTTCCTTCCAAACGCCCTATCCTTTGCTCCAAACTTCGACGTTTTTCCAAAATCTCTGAAATAGAACTTTTTGTTTTTTGTATTTCAGTTTCAAAGTTATTTTCAAAACTTTGGTTTTCACTTGGCAAACTAGCAAGTTCTTTTTCTAAGTCATTTTTTTTGTTTTCAACAAAAGAAAGTGCTTCACGCAGTCTTGTATCTTCTTTGGCTAGATGCTCTTTTTCTATCGAAAGAAATCGTAAAAGCGCGCTTTGTAGTTCGTCTCTGATAGCTTTGCCCTTTTCTATCTTTTCAACTTGTTTTTTCAAAAAGTTTAGATGTGGTGCAAGTTCTCTCCTGAGTGACTGAACTTCCTTGAGAGTTTCGGTAGTTTTGAGGAGTTTGGACTGGCTTTCTTTTATTCTGTGATGATAGATCTTGAGACCAAGTGCGTCTTCGAGTATCTCTCTTCTGTCTTTGGCATTGGCTCGTAGTATACCGTCAGCTTCTCCCTGAGAAATAATGTGGTGACCAGAAGATCCAATGTTGACCGAAGAAAGAAGCTCTATCATGAGTTTGAGGCGTATCTCAGTACCATTTAAAAGATACTTACTAGTTCCATCAGCAAATATTTCTCGAGTGAATGTAACAGTATCGAAGAGTATCGGTGCGCTATCCTTTTGATTTTCAGAAATAGGCATAGCAAAAACTTTGTCAGAGTTGTCAAAAGTTATAGAAACATGGGCGCGTGAGAGCTTGGGAGCATTTGTCCCACCGCGGAAAATCAGGTCAGCACCTGATTTTCCGCGCATACTTTTCATCGACTGTTCACCAAGCACAAAGCGAAATGCCTCTACGACGTTACTCTTTCCAGAGCCGTTTGGGCCCACAACAGCAGTCACTGAAGTATCAAAAGAAAGTGCCGACTTTTTGGCAAAACTTTTAAACCCAACTATTTCTATTTGCTTTAAGCGCATTACTATAAATTATACCATTTTTACAATAAAAAAATCCCCGTTTGGCGGGGATTTAAAAAAATTACTTTTCAAAATCAATTAGCAGAACGTGAATCCTTAATGCCCTACCTCTTTCTTCCTGAATTTTAACAATCTGTTCTTTAAGACTTTTTTCTTTTTGGACTTTGTCTTTTGCGTATTTCAAAAAACGCATTTGCCACCTCTTATTGTTACTAATAAAAAGACTTGTGACCAACACTCCCCCTGATGGCAATAGTGATAAAAATAACAAATTATCACTGATACCCAAAGCTTTCTTGGCCACAAGAAGAAAAAATAGTATCAAAATCGAGACTACCATACTCCACTGAAGGTTTTTCCATACAAAATACTGCATGGTATTGCTTTTAAGCCATGCCAAATCTTTTGAGTTTATATATTCCATATAAAATGGTTTTTGAGGTTAAACAAATATTTTTGTTACTCTATAACACAAAAACAAAAATGGCAACCTTACCACCCTTTCTTTTCAAGAGCAGCTTGAGCGGCGGCTTGTTGCGCTTCTTGTTTTGAACGCCCTTTTCCTTCGGCTATTTTTTTGTCCCCAAAGAAAACTCCGACAGTAAAAAACTTATCGTGGTCTGGACCAAGCTGACCCAAAACTTCATAACTTGGAGTTACACCGAGACGCTCTTGAGCTTCTTCTTGGATATGACTTTTAGGATCACGCCAAAGCTTTTTGTGAATGATGTCTTCGAGTTTGGGTATCAAAGTCTTTTGGATAAACTTTTCACAAACATTGTAACCCTGATCGAGGTAAAGAGCGCCGATAAATGATTCATAAGCATTCGCTAGGATAGTCTGCCTAGCTCGTCCTGTGTCTTTACTCTCACCTTTTGAAAGAAGCAAATAATCATTCATGTTGAGAGCTTGTGCGACTTCAGCCGCTACGACAGCGTTGACGAGAGCACTTCGATAAGCAGTTAGATCCC
>CAZDGL010000018.1:0-4911 GCA_964505155.1 uncultured Candidatus Saccharibacteria bacterium | reverse complement strand
ATGCGACGAGCGAGTCCCAGATTGTTTGAAGTGTTGTTTGTATCCATGTCATATGTGTTTATTATAACATCAAAATAAAACAAAATCCGCTCCTGTGAGCGGATTTTGTTTTATTTACATTTGCATCGAAGGATTTTGAGGGGCTTTTGGCTCCACATCACTTTCTTGGCAGAGTTCGCATTTTCCACAACCACAAGCACTCTTGATGATTGAATACTTTCCACCACCAGCCAAGACAAGACCTATAAGAGTAAAGATATGAAGAGAAAGTGTCTTATCTTTGTGCACAGTGATAGTTGCTACGAGCATAACTATAGATAGTAAAATAGCAAAAAATCTTGTATAAACCCCTAGTAATACTGCTACTCCACCGATAAGTTCAGTGAAAGCTACAAGATATGCCCAAAACGGAGCAAATCCCATTTGCCCAAAACCTGCAACTGTGGCATCGAGGTTTGAAACTTTCATCCAGCCCATAAAGATAAATACAGATGCTACACCGATACGAATAGCCAAAAGACCCATATCAACATTGCACCAAGAACACTTTTTCACCATTTTTCCGATCATAAAATAAATTATTGATTAAATAATAATGGTGCTATTATAACATATATAAATTTTTTAAACCTTATGAGCAGTATTCAGCTTTTTTTAATATCCACAGTCACCATCAGTATTTTTGCCCTGTCTGTTTTGATTGGGAGGATTTATTCTATGGCTTTAAAGCTCTCTCCTAGTTCTTCTAGGGGAGTGTTAATATTTTGTTTTGTTGGCCCGGCTGTCTTTGTGCTTAGTATGATTCTTAGTAGATTTTCTGATAGTGTTTTTGTAAAAGCTATTTATCTTTTTTCAAATATTTTAGGAGGTTTGATGTTCTATCTTTTGATAATAGGTTTTTTGTTATCTATACTTTTATTGCTCGGTAAGGTATTTGGTTTTATTTTACCGTTTTATGTTGGTCTCGGATTTGTTTTTATCGCTTTAGCTTTTAGTGTGGCAGGGCTTATTCAAGCAAGATTTATAAAAGTTACAAACTATGAGATATCCCTACCAAACGCCCCTAAAGATTGGGATGGCAAGACGGCGGTATTGGTCTCTGATACACACTTTGGTCTTATCAATCACAAAAAGTTCTCTGATAAGGTTGTCGCAAAAATCTTGGAAATAAATCCAAATCTTGTTTTCCATGCTGGAGACTTTTATGATGGACCCAAAAACGATACTTCTATGATTACAAGCTCTTGGAAAACTTTGGCACAAAAGATACCTGTGTTTTATGCTCCAGGAAATCACGAAGAGTATGGAGACTATGCAGGATTTTTAACTTCTATAAAAAACGCTGGCATAAATACTCTTGTTGATAGTGTGACAGAGTACCAAGGAGTTCAAATAGCTGGTATATCTTATAGAAACAAAAAACAAGCCGATATTGCTGATAAAGTTTTAAAGAGTCTAAGTGTAGAAGACACAAAGCCGCTTATCCTTATAAACCACCCGCCAACATTTCAAGCTAGTGCGGAAGCGATAGGTACCAATCTTATGCTCTCAGGGCATACTCACAAGGGACAGTTTTGGCCGTTTTATTTTGTGGTGAAAGCTATCTATGGCAAATATACTTATGGAGCAAATGTTGACGGCTCCCTAACTACTATAACTACAAGCGGTGTAGGGACAGCCGGGGTACCAATGAGACTTTTCAATACTCCAGAGCTGGTGCTTATAACTTTTAGAGTTAAATAGGGTTATAATTAATACCATGCGAAATATAAAATTATCAAATTTTGAAATAGAAATAAATGCTAGTGTTCAGAAAGTCTGGGAGAAGATGTTAGGAGATGAAGGTTATAGAGTTTGGACTTTGGAGTTTAACCCAGCAGGATCTTGGTATGAAAAAGAAAATGCTGGAGATTTTGTCGTGGGTGAAAAGGTGAAATTTCTAGGGCCAAATCCAAGCGAAGAAGGGAGTGTAGGCGGTATGCTAAGTTTTGTAAAAGAGTTGAAAGTGTTTGAATTCATTTCTTTCGAGCACCATGGGTATTTGGTAGGCGATAAAGAAGTAACAGATACCCCAGAAGTTTTGTCTTGGGCGCCAGCGTTTGAAAATTATAGTTTTGAAAAACTAGATGAAAATAAAACAAAAGTTAAGGTCGAGATTGAGATGAGTGCTGAGTACTCAGATATGATGGTTGCTATGTGGCCCAAAGCTCTAGAGAAACTAAAAGAGATTTGTGAGAGATAGTTATTTAATCAATGCAAAAAAATAAAATAAAATTTCCTCACACACTCCCAAAAGACTTCCGAGAGGCGCTAAATAAAAATGAAAAAATCAAAGCCCTATGGGATAGCCTCACCCCTCTTGCTCGCAATGAATTTATCTGTTGGATAATCTCTGCCAAAAAAGATGAGACTCGCACTAAACGCATCGCTTGGGCATGTGACTCACTATCTCAGGGCAAACGCCGTCCTTGTTGTTGGGCAGGATGTGGGCATAGGTTTTAAATAAAAACCCCCTTACCAAATAAAGGTAAGGGGGTTGGGTTTATAATTTTTACTCAAATCTTGAGTTTTCAAAATCAAAGACAAAAGAACCATCTGGATGAACAAACTTAACCGGTCTATTGGGGTGATCTACTTTTTTTTCATAAGAAAGCTCTACATGTATACGCTCTTTTATTATTTCCTCCTTGGTAAAGTACAAAGCCTTGTTACCCTCAGAGGTGTCAGAGATTGACTTGATTTCTCCCATGAATTCTTCAAGCGATAAGCTCCTATAATCTTTTGCAATCTCAACGGCAGTATTTTTTAAAAAAAGAGCGTTGTTGTTTTGTGGCAAGACAAGCAACACGCCTTTTTCAGGATTACCCCAGTACCCACAAACTTTTGCATTACTATGGTCTGATTTTTCGAGGTTTAGATTGCTTCGAAAAGTATCTGCTCCATTATAAATACCAATTGAGCCAATAACCTTTTGACCCATGTAGTTTATAAATGGGAAAAATACGTGTGTTTTTCCTGATGGTCCCATATGTCTGTACTGGTGTACTACACTTCTATAGTTGTACTGAAGAAAAGTACACACTTGAATTATTGTCTTAAAGAAATTTGAATCATCAAGACCAAGGGCATCTTTTAGTGGTGTATTTTGCAGATATTCACTATAGGGAGCAAAATAGTAACACTCAGTTAGTTCTTTTTCAGTTTGAAATTGGTTGTTGACAATTTCTTCCCCATTTCCAAATTCGCCTGTATATCCTTTTAATCCAGCGATTTTTAACGTTTCTTCATGTAGCACTTCTAGGTATTTAACCGAAGGAATATTAATTACCACAGCAGGAATTTCCAGCTGAAAGGCCAGTTTAGTTATCTGTTTCATTTTGATTGTTTTTAAGGTGAGTTTTTTCTTATACTACATTTTTGTTTTAAAAAGTAAAGGCAGAAAAAAGTAATAAATTCGGCCACAAATCCGCTCTTTCAAGCGTTTAATTTGTTGTTGGGCAGGATGTATACACAGGGACTAGTCGAAGCTGTTGAATCTAAGGCGGAAGTAGTGAGATTCGAACTCACGGTCCCGATTAAGAGACGACGGTTTAGTAAACCGTTGATTTAAACCACTCATCCATACTTCCGTTTGATTACTATACTATAGCTTCTTATTTTGTAAAAGTAAGAGTATTGTCCGCAGTTCGTCCTATAGGCATATGAAGAAAATATCAATATTTAGTCTAATCTTTAGCTTATTTTTAACAACTTTTGCGCAGGCAAGTCACCCTATTGTTTTACTGGAAGCACCTGTTGTTTCTAGTATTTCTAACAACTCTGCCACCCTAGAAGTCCCTAGCAGTGTTTTGAAAAGCTTATCTCAAGAACAGATCTCTGGTTTGTATTTTGAATACATTCAAACCAACCAAGCTTGTATTATGATTTATCCTACTCCTCCGAGTTGTTTGCCAAAGAAAACAACAAAAGGACTAACCTCTGTCAATATAAAAGGCTTGGAGACCAATACTCCTTATACTGCTATGTACAAAGTAGACAACACCATTGCTTGTATCACCACACCTTGTCATGAAAATGGCTTACAAAGTGCTTCCAAAGAGTTTACAACCACATCTTCTAGTACAACTTTTTCTCGCAACCTTTATTATCGAAGTCGGGGAGCGGATGTAGTCTTGCTTCAAGATATCTTACGAGCACAAGGCTACTTCTCATATAAAAGTACTGGGTACTTTGGTATTGCAACATTCAAGGCAGTAAAAGCTTTCCAAAAAGACTATATGAAAATACCACCAACTGGATTTGTCGGACCAAAGACACGTTTGGCACTTAATAATATTTCAAATATTCAAACAGAGAGCTTTGAAGGTATCATCCAAAGCGTCTCAACTGCATGTTTCTCAGACGGGGAGTGTAGTGTCACTATCGACGGTAAGAAAGTCATCACTACTATCGGCTGGTCTCAAGAGACAGTCGGCTCTATCAAAGGAACAGTTTCTTCTATTGGAGATATTGAGACAAACAAAATCGGCGCTCGTGCCAAAGTCTATGCTCGTAAACTCTCTGACGGCTCTTATACTTTGTATGGCAATACTAGCTACTATATAGAAGTACTTTAGATGCAAAAATACGCTTTTGTAGTATAGTTGGGATATTAAAAGAATAATCTTTTTTGTATGATTTATATATTGATTTTTGTAGCTATTTTGTTGCTCTCTATGCTCCGCCAGATAAATGAATATCAGCGAGGGGTGGTACTAACTATGGGTAGATTCTCTGGTATCAAAACACCGGGCTGGAAGATTGTTGTCCCTATATTTCAACAAATGAAAAAGGTAGATATGAGAGTAAAGGCTGTCGACGTGCCTGATCAGAAATATTTGACTTTGTATTATGTTTATGTAGGTGTAAATG
>CAZDGL010000017.1:0-5123 GCA_964505155.1 uncultured Candidatus Saccharibacteria bacterium | reverse complement strand
CTTTGAGTATGAAACGGCTCATGAAAAATTTACACAACTTAAACCTAGCCATCTTAAAAATAAATAATTTAAACATCACTTTTCTTAATGTTCGTTCGACAGTATTTTTCTTCTCTGTCTATATTGTCTAAATGCTACAGAAGACTATAATGTAATCACGGCTATTTAAAATTAGTACCTAGAACAATATTTATTGGGGATGTTGCGTGACATTATGAAGCGTCAGAATTTATTTTTTGGCACTTCTAGTGTCCAGGCGTCCCATCTTGGCTTTAATGCTAGGGTACTAATTTCTCAAATAGCCGTAACGACAAACTCTCTTTGGAGGGTTTTTTGTTTTGTGGGATAATGTAAGCAATGAAGAAGAAACTCTTTTTTTATAGTGCGATGATGGCTGTTGGGATATTTTTGCTCAACAAGCTAGCAAGTAGCTTTTATTGGTATAGCGCTATGCCTCAGTTTGATATGGTGATGCATACTCTGGGCGGAGTGTTTATCGCTATTTGGGGTGGGGCACTACTTTATGGAGCACTCAAAGATAGTAAGGCTATAGTGCAACTGATAGTTTTATGCGCGCTGGTTTTGATAGTTGGGTTTTTGTGGGAAGTGTTTGAGTTTTCTGTGCAAGGTATCTTGAGACTAGAGACTTTGGCCAACATTCCAGACTCACTCTCTGATATGGTTTTTGATTTACTGGGAGGACTACTCGGAAGTATTTTTGTGATTATCAAAATAAAAAGTTACAATAAGGCACATGCAAACACAATCACAGGATAAAAAACTAAAAATCACTTTTGCTGGCGGAACAGGAGCGGTGACAGGAGCTAACTTTTTGGTGGAGGGCGAAGGCGTAAAGTTCTTGGTGGATTGTGGACTAGAACAAGGGACAAAGTCATCAGAAGAAAAAAACTGGGCACCATTTCCTTATGATCCTGCGAGTGTGGATGTGCTTTTTATTACTCATGCTCATATAGATCATATCGGTCGCATTCCAAAACTTATCTATGATGGCTTTGTCGGAACTATTTATTCCACTATCCCAACCAAAGAGATAACAGAACTCATGCTTGAAGATACTGCGCATATCTTGGGCAAAGGAGAAAATGAACTCCTCAAGAAAATTTATACTGATGAAAATATCAGACAAGCTTTAGCACAATGGAAAGTCGTAGACTATCACCAAGACCTCGCTATTGGGCCATTTGTATTTCGCTATCGAGATGCTGGGCACGTGCTTGGCTCTGGAATGCTCGAGATGATTTACAACAACAAAAAAATCATCTTTACCGGCGACCTCGGCAATTCCCCAAGTCCGCTTCTTCGAGATACTGAGGCTATCAAAAATGTCGACTATATGCTCATGGAAAGTGTTTATGGTGATCGCAACCACATGGCTCGCGATGAACGTCGCCAAAGATTAGAGCAGGTTATAGAAGACAACTATCGTCGCAAGGGGGCTTTGATAGTACCCACCTTTTCTTTGGAAAGATCTCAAGAACTTCTCTTTGAGATAAATGAGTTAGTAGAGAACAAGCGTATACCACAAATGCCGATATTTTTTGATAGCCCACTTGGTATCAGACTGACAAAGATATATCGCCAGTATGGTCAGTACTTCAACGACTTTGCTAGGAAACAGCTCAAAGAAGGAGACGATATCTTTAACTTCCCAGGTCTCAAGTCAACTCTTCTAACTGATGAATCCAAAGAGATAATCAACGAAGCAAATCCAAAGATTGTAATAGCTGGAAGTGGTATGAGTAATGGCGGGAGAATACTTCACCACGAAGCCAACTTCTTACCTGACTCCAACAACACACTTCTTCTCACTGGTTATCAATCAGTAGGAACTTTGGGAAGAATAATCCAAGATGGAGCAAAAGTTGTAAGAATCAATGGTCAAGAAATACCAGTCAAAGCAAATATAGAATTTATTGAAGGGTATTCGGGGCACAAAGACTCAGATCACCTTATAGAATTTGTGGAACAAACGGCTGATACTTTGAAAGCAGTTTATGTGGCGATGGGAGAGCCCAAGAGTTCGCTTTTCTTAACACAAAGATTGCGAGATTATCTAGGAGTCATGGCTTATGCCCCAAATCAAGGCGATGTAGTAGAATTAGATTGTAATTAAAAAATAAATCATGGAAAACGACGACAAACACGGACATTTGAAAATAAAACTTGGAGTAAGTGGTGCAGCTGAGACTGGTCACTGCGGTCTTGATGCACTCGACAAAGCCAAAGAGCTCGGAAGAGAAATCATTCGTCAAGGAGGTATTTTAGTTACAGGAGCGACAACAGGATTTCCTCTATGGAGTGCTATGGGCGCCAAAGAAGAGCGGGGTATCTCCATAGGACTTTCTCCAGCAGTTAGCGCTAGAGAGCACGTGGAGGGCTACAGACTGCCACTAGACTATATGGATCTCATTATCTATACAGGATTTGGTTTTCCAGGAAGAGATCTACTCTTTACTCGCAGTTGTGAAGCTCTCTTTGTAGGCTGTGGGCGTATCGGAACAATACATGAGTTCACTATCGCTTTTGAAGAGGGTAAGCCTATCGGAGTACTTGAAGGTAGTTGGACTATGGATGAGCAGATCCGCGATATGATAGAAAAAAGTGATAGACCAGCTAGTCATGTAGTCTTTGATCCAGATCCAAAATCTTTGGTTGCCAAGATTATCAAGATGGTAGAAGCAGGTAGGGTGGATTTGAATCACAAATAGTATTGTGTTAGTATAAAAATATAAACGTTTGAGGGTCTATCAAACCCGAGTTTCAGAAAGAAATCCTTTTGAGAAAGTAGAATCTGACGGGTAAGCCCGATAAAGCTGTAATGAAGCCCTGAGACTGTCGAAGGGAAAACAAGGTGGTACCACGAGAAAACTCGTCCTTGCAATATGACCATGTGTCGTAATGCGTGGACGAGTTTTATTTTTATATATGAATAATCAAGAACAACAAACAAAGTCAGAGCGAGCTTTAAATGAAGAAGCTGTTTTGGAATTTTGGAAAGAAAACAACATTTTTGAAAAGACGGTAGAGAAAGAGTCAGTAAAAGGTGAATACGTATTTTATGAAGGTCCACCGACAGCAAATGCCAAGCCGGCCCTTCACCACCTCGAAGCGCGGGCTTTCAAGGACGTGATTCCTAGATACAAAACGATGCAAGGCTACCATGTGCCACGACGCGCAGGGTGGGATACTCACGGGCTTCCGGTAGAACTCCAAATAGAGAAATCTCTCGGGCTGACTTCAAAGAAACAAATAGAAGAATATGGTGTCGCCAAGTTCAACAAAGAGTGCAAAGATAGCGTTTTTACTTATATCAAGGATTGGGAAACTTTTACCGATCGTATCGGGTATTGGGTAGATAAAAAGAGTGCTTACTATACTTTTAACAATGACTACATAGAAAGTCTTTGGAACATAGTCGGCAAAATAAATGATAGAGGACTCTTGTACAAGGACTATCGAGTTACTCCTTGGTGTGTTCGTTGTGGAACAACTTTGGCAACCCATGAGTTGGCTCAGGGTTATATGGACGTGAAGGATTTGTCTGTGTATGCAAAGTTCAAATTAGTTAACCCAGAAAAGATTGGAGTTACTGAGGGAGACGTCTATGTACTAGCTTGGACTACAACTCCTTGGACACTTCCGGGGAATGTAGCTTTGGTAGTAGGTGAAGATATTGATTATGCGATTGTAAAATTAGGTGAAGAAAATTTAATTCTCGCAAAAGAAAAAATTTCTTTCATAGAGGGAGACTACGCTGTAGTTTCAGAAATAAAAGGTTCTGATCTTGTTGGTCTAGAATACGAACCTCTTTTCTCAGAATTAAAAACTCATATGCAGTCTTCTGAAGCTAGAAAAGAAGAATTTTCTACTTGGGCGAATGGATGGAAAGTATATTCAGCAGATTTCGTTACAACCACGGATGGTACAGGAGTTGTCCATATTGCTCCAATGTATGGTAATGATGACTTTGATTTGGCGACAAAAAACAAACTACCAAAACTTCACACGGTTGATGATAGTGGTCATTTTGTTTCAGGGTTAGTGCCAGAGTTTCTTGCAGGAAGATACGTTAAAGAAAAAGATGAAAAGGGAAAGCCTCTAACGGATGTCGCTATCGTTGATTATCTAACAGAGAAGGGGTTGTTTTTCAAAAAAGAAAAATACGAGCACTCATATCCACATTGTTGGAGATGCAAGACTCCGCTTTTGTATTATGCGCGTGATAGTTGGTATGTGCGCATGAGTGAGCTTCGTGATGATCTGCTCAAAGCCAACGAAACTATAAACTGGGAACCAAACCATATCAAAGAAGGACGCTTTGGAGAGTGGCTACGTGAAGTCAAAGACTGGGCATTTTCTCGTGAGAGATACTGGGGAACACCACTACCTGTTTGGGAAAACGAGGATGGAAGGGTGGTTGTAGATAGTATTACTACGCTCAAGTCTTTGACCAAAAAGTCAGGCAACAGCTACTTTGTCATGCGTCATGGGCAGACAGATCACAATGTAAGACAAGAGTGGAACTGTGACCCTAGTACGCCAGACCCTTTGACCGATCTTGGAATAGAGCAAGTCAAAAATACGGCAAAAGATTTTGATGGAGATTTTGATTTGGTTATTACTTCACCATATTCTCGCACCAAAAATTCAGCAGAAATATTTTTGCAAGAAAAAGGCTTAGATGTGGAAGTGATAGAAGACGCCCGAATAGGCGAGTGGGCAGTTGGAAAAGAGTTTAACAACAGACCATTTTCAGAGTATTTTTCTGTCCGCAATACAAGTGATGATAGATACAACTTCAAGACTCCAGATGGTGAGAGCTATATTGATGTTCTAAAAAGAGCAGGAGAGTTTATCTATGATTTAGAAACAAAATACCAAGGCAAAAAGATACTTATAGTCACTCACGGAGCTATCGCTCGAGCACTTGAGCTTCATAGTCATGGTGTGTCTTTTGCAAGTCTTTATGATAAGACTCGTGATTACAAAAACTTTGAAAATGCTGATTTGCGCAAGATAGACTTTGTACCACTACCTCACAATGAAAGCTTTGAGCTTGATTTACACAAGCCTTATATAGATGAAGTAGAGCTTTATAGGGG
>CAZDGL010000016.1:0-5748 GCA_964505155.1 uncultured Candidatus Saccharibacteria bacterium | reverse complement strand
TGTGACCCTACGGGGAATCGAACCCCGCTTCCAAGCTTGAAAAGCTTGTGTCCTAACCGATAGACGATAGGGCCTCTGCTTCGCCAAGGCTACGAAGAGCAGGCCTTAGAAAAGTTGCGTGAATATTCTAACATGAGTTCTCAAAAAATCAAAAAGCTACCCCTTTTAGAAGGTAGCTTTGAAAGATTTAGAACAAAAAATGAAGATCGGTCTTACTCTCGATATGCTCGACTGCAAAATAGCGACTACATTCTTTTTCTGGTTCATGAAAGTAAAAGTTCTCAGATTCTTCTCTTACGTGGATCTTTAATAAAAAATCGCACAACTCATTGGGTCCCAAGATCCAAACTCTGGGACGATCTTCTTTTTGAGACATAAGCATTACCTGACTCCAGTATTCATCCAAAGTCATTTTTTCCAGAAATGGATAATCAATAAAAGAAAAAACTACTGGGATGTTTTTTCCAAAGTAGGTTTTACCATTTTCCTTAAAAAATTTAAGCCTGTTTGCAAAATACGGAGGCAAACTTGCTACTCCGACAATATTTTTTTCACAAACTGTTTTAGGAAGATACTTTCTGTAGTCAACCGTTTCCTTTTTGAAAAAAGGGAAGAAAGAGATATCGGCTTCAAGCCAACTGGTATTTAATTTTGTTAACATAGCAAGAGGTTTTGTTTTCTTATTTTTAACACAAAATCTGATTATTGGCAAATAGGGAAGTAATCTGGTATTATTTCCTTGTTTATTAACAACAAAATACGCGCGCGGTTAGCTCATATGGTTAGAGCGCTACATTGACATTGTAGAGGTGACAGGTTCGATCCCTGTATCGCGCACCAAATAAAAACCATAAGGTTTTTATGCGCGATAAGCACTATAAACTGCTTTATAGTGCGCCAGGGACTCGAACGCCGGAGCTATGATTTTTCAGCAGAAAATCAAGCGAGGCGGTGCCTAGCCCGAGCCTTGTGACTGACAAGGTGAGAAGCGAAGGAGATCCCTGTATCGCGCACCAAATCCTTGACTAGTAAGGTTATTTACGTAAGATAGAAACAAAATCTTATATAAATGCAACAAAAATTGTTCGTTGATTTAAATGAAAATTCAAATTCACCGCAAAAAGCCATCCCTAAAGATCACCATTACGAAGAAGAGTTTCCAAATCTTGATTTTATATTGATGCCCTATGCTTTTCTTTTAGGTAAAAAAAGTGAACACAAAACTACACTGCCTACGAGAAAAAAGCTTTTGAAAGAACTTTTTTGTCAAAACCAAAAAAAGCGCTTTGTAAAAATATCAAAAAGTATTGATGAGTTTATAAAAAAAGAATGCTTATGGTTTAAAAAAGATGCTTCAAAAGCACTAAAGGGTAACAATGTATTTTCACCCGATGACCTTTGTGAAATACTTGCCTCCGGTGTGGTAGAAATGAAACTTCGCCATAAAAGTATTTTTAGGGTTAAGGAGAATTTTAGAACAAATCTTCCAAAAGCAGAGGTTCCTGCTATGTTTGGCAAAATCGCCAGATATCTAAACAATGGTGCAAACTATGAGTTTTGGTATGAAGAGACAGGAAAGGAGATCGCTGAATTATTTCCAGGTTTTGATCCAGATCTTATCGCTTCAATTTTAGCTAGTACTTCTATTCGAGCAGACCTTCCTTCAAACGTTACCAAATCTTTTAAAGCACTCGACCAGTTTTTTAGAAACAAGACTTATGTTGTTCCTTTTGGCAAAAGAGCAGATGGTAAAACAAAAGAAACTCATTTTCCGGGGCACCTTGATGCATCCATGCATCACCTGGATCTCTTGAAGAACGGTATCCCGCTGACTTATTCTTCTGAGGAGAAAACTAAAAACGGTCGTAAAATCAAAAACTTTAAAGATGCTATTGTATCGATCAATGTTCACGCTATTGTAAACGACATATGGATCTGTAGAGCTTTTGGTTGCGATAAAAAAAGAATTATAAAGGGGGGTCTCATAGCTACTCAATCTCCGAGTGAAGCAGTCTATAATGCTATAGAATGGTATTTGCAAACTTTAGCTACTCTTGTAAGAAAGAAGGCTAGAGGTGTATGCGCCATGATTTGGGTAGGTAAGCGACAAGAAACAACTAAAGGTGAAGTAAAGTATACTGCCCCTATTAGAAAGCGACTTGACCATGGTTTGTTCAAAGAACTGTACGGAGATCTTAAGGTTTCTAAAAAAGAAGATGGTGGGATTGAATTTGAATCCTTTTAAAAGCCTTTGTAATATAAGGCTTTTTTATATAACTCTTTTAATTTTTGACAAGATTACATATTTACTAAGGAGCTACTATAATAGAACAAACATAATGTAAAGATGAGAAAAAGTCTTTTTGACAAACAAACAATCAAACATCTAAGTACAACAAAGCCTAATTTTGTAGTCACATATCTTCCCCTTAATTTAGTAATACGCTTTCCTCAAGTAAGAGAAACATTTGATCCATTAGAGTTACAGGAGCTAGCTGATGATATTGCTAATGATGATGTTATACAACCGAGCATAGTTTTTAGGTTTTCAGAAAAAGACTTTTATAGCTATGTCGATATCTTAAGTAAAATATCAAAAAAAGAAGTATCTACCCATGGTATGCATTTTGAGCAAGATCAAAAAAATCAAAAATGGTTTTATGTTTTAATTGCTGGAGAACGTCGATTTAGAGCGCATCAACTTCTTTGGGAACAAGGTTGTAGTGAATGCAAAAAAGAAGCTCATGAAAATCAAAAACTTCTTAAGCCAGGAGAATGTTACAAGAAGCATGGAGCACTTGTTTATGGGAAGATTAAAATAAATATGGGTGTTAATCAAAGACTGGAGCGCGCAAAAAGCATTCAGTTTAGAGAAAACCTATATATTAAACCTCCAGTTGAAGAAGAGGCTCAGGCTTTAAGAAATTACTATGACTATCTAAAGGAAATTGAGGAAGGTCTAACTATTTCAGGATTTTCAAAAAAAGTAGGTTTTTCTGCGGAAAGAGTTAAAAAGCAATTTGGTTTTGTGATTTACCAGATAATATTAAATTGGCCGTAAAAGCAAGATTTATATCTTACTGCAATGCGCTTGAGGTATATAGTATAACCCTAGTTCAGGCTATTGATCAAAAAACTAGATTGAAAATAGTTGATCAAGAAACTGATTATCTGCTTATACATCCAAAAATCAAAGTTGAAGACTATAAAATAAGGGTTAAGAACCTTATTGAAAGTTTTCAAATGCTTTCACTTTTTGATCTTAATGACGTAGTAATGAATAAAAAAGATAAGCGCAAGGTGGTTGAAAAAAACTCCATACAAGCTCTTACTCTTTATTCAGGCTATGTCGACAAGGTTCAGCTGTTGCGCTTACAAGGCATTATTGGTAAGGGAAAACTTTTTTCGGAAGAATCTCCTAAAAAATGGATACAAAAAATCCTTAAAAATGTCCAAACCTTAGCGCCTACTGTTCGTAATGGAAAAATCTTAAAACTATTTTCTGACTTAGATGAAAATGCAAAGTCAGCTTCATAAAAACGAAGCTGACTTTTTTATTTCCTATGCTTTATCCAGAGATACGCGTCTTCGATGGCTTTGACGGCATCCCCTGAAGCAATATTGTTTTGATGGTAGCGGATGTTGGTGATGTCTCCAGCAGCCCAAATACCATCTGTGGAGGTGCGCTGTGTCCATGGATCTATGACTATCTTGCCAGTACTATCTACGTCTACAAGTCCAGCCATAAAGCCACCATTTGAGATTTGTCCTATTTCGACGAAAACTCCAGAGATGTTTAAGGTCTCTTCTTCGCCAGTGTCTTTGTGTTTGATCTTGATACCAGAGACGAAGTTTTCTCCCAAGACTTCTAGTGTCTCGGCGTTGGTGATGATGCGGACTTTAGGATCTTGTTTGATTTTTTCTACTGTTATTTCATCGGCTTTAAAGGTTTCGTTACGGTGAATAAGTGTCACGCTTTTACAATAAGCTGAAAGCTGAGCGACAGTTTCAAAGGCAGCGTTGCCTCCACCGACGACTACCACATCCATATCAGAGAAAAGTGGACCATCACAAGAAGCACAATAGGTGAGTCCTTTGTGTTCAAGCCTATCAGCGCTTATTGCTTCGAGTTTACGCCTGCTTGAGCCAGCAGTTACCAGAACTGCCTTTGAAGTAAAGGTTTCTCCAGAGGAAAGAGTGACCTCAAAATGCTCTCCAGCCTTGGATACCTGTGATACAGTCACACCTTCCACTATCTCTACGTAAGAGCCTTTGTAGGCCTCTACGTGGGCTTTGAGACTCTTGGCTAGCTCTGCTCCAGAGATATGTGGTGTCCCAATCCAGTTTTGGATGTCATCTGAGACGACACTTTGTCCGCCAAATTCAGATGTCACCAGTAAGGTTTTGAGCTGTTTTCTGGCAGCATAAACACCAGCACTACAACCTGCCGGCCCTCCACCAATAATAATAAGTTCGTATTGCATAGAGAGAATTATATCACAAAGAGAAAAACTCCCGAGTTGGGAGTTTTTCCAAAACAACTATTTTTTATTTCTTCGGAGAAACGCTGGTATTGCGCCCCAGTCTTCTTCGGCATTGTCGCCATCTACGACTTCAGATTCTTCAGATTTTGCCTCTGGCTTTTGAACCATAGGATTTATATCTTCTTTTTTTTCTATTTTTGGAGCATTGAAGATTTGTTGTGGAGTTTGAGAACCAAAGAGATTGTTCTTTTTGGTGCCTTCAGTAGGGAAGCCGGTCGCGATAACTGTGATTTTCATTTCACCTTTTTTGATGCGATCATCAGAAATAGTTCCGATGATGACTCGAGCATCTTTGTCTATGCTTTCTGTGATGACCTTGGCAGCGTCTTGGAATTCGCTCATTGTAAGGTCGTCGTTGGTAGAGATAGCAAAGAGTACCCCCTTGGCGCCGTTGATAGAGATATCAAGAAGTGGAGAGTTGATAGCTTGTACAGCGGCCTTTTCTGCGCGATCGTCCCCTGAGGCAAATCCAACTCCCATAAGAGCAGTACCAGCATCAGTAAGCACGCTCTTCATGTCAGCAAAGTCGACGTTGATGATACCTGGAGAAGAGATGAGCTCTGAGATACCTTCTACAGCTTGACGTAGAACTTCGTCACATTTTGCAAAAGCGTCTTTGAAAGTAGTGTCCTTACCGGCGATAGCAAGAAGGCGATCGTTTGGGATAACGATGATAGCATCGACTTCTTTTTCGAGCTCTTCGATACCTCGATCAGCGATGCGCATACGTTGATTACCTTCAAAAAAGAAAGGCTTGGTCACAACAGCGACAGTGAGGATACCTTGTTCTTTGGCAGCACGAGCCAAAACTGGCGCTCCACCAGTACCTGTTCCACCACCCATTCCACAAGCAATGAAAACCATATCAGCACCTTTTACAGCGTCTTGGATTTCGGCTTTTGTTTCTTCAGCAGCTCTCATTCCGATATCTGGATTCATTCCAGCACCGAGACCTTTGGTAAGGTTTTTACCGAGGTGAATCTTTTTCTCAGCATTTGATTTGTGCAAATCTTGCACGTCAGTATTCATAACGATAAAGGCCACGTTCTTTACCTTGGCATTTATCATGTGATTAACAGCGTTACAACCAGATCCACCCACACCAATTACCTTGATGCGTGCAGCGGTTTCAATTTCAGGGCTTATTTTAGGCAGAGTTTGTCTCTCTTTTCCCCTTATTTACTATACCGATATAGTATCAGAC
>CAZDGL010000015.1:0-5882 GCA_964505155.1 uncultured Candidatus Saccharibacteria bacterium | reverse complement strand
GTTATAGCTAACAGTATAATCAAGGTCGCTACCAACAGGAGCAAAAGGGTTTGTTCGTCCTACAACCTCAGAACCAAGAGACACAGGAAAATCTCTAAGGAGTTTGTAGGCTTTATTGTCAAAAAGTGATGTATCTATGTTTATACGTTTTATACTAGAGAGCCAAACACTGAACTCATCATTTGCATTTACGTTTTCTTTTGAAGCAGGCAAGATACTACCATTGTCTATAGCGAGAGGATTGTTTGGTGTAGGGACATTTTTGGGCTTACTTTTTGAAAGAAAATTAATAGCAAAAAATACTACAGCTAGGATGACTACAAATATTAGTATTGATTTTAATTTTTTACTCATGTTATTTTTTTAACCAATAAGTTTTTAACTTGATATTATAACTCAAACTATCAACGAGGTTTGGGTTGCTTTGAGAAAACTTTACCTCAGAAACATCAACCAATCTCAAGTTTTGTTCTAAATCAGAGATAAAAGACAAGAAGTTTTTGTATGGACCAGAAGTACTAAAGGACATGGTAAATTCTCCATATGGTTTTTGTACAGTAGCATTTTGCTGTATTGGGGATTGTTCAGATTTTTGAGTGTCATACTGAACATCACGCAAATAAGACAAGCCGTTTTTGGTAGCTAAAGCATCAAGCTGAATAATAAGTCTGATATTATCAACACTATCTGGAAGTAAAACTTTTATATAGTCCAAGTCTGTTTTTGAGATACTGTTATACTTAGCGATCAAGTCTTCACGAGAAACCTTTAGAGCCTCAGCTGTTGAAAGCCTAGCGTCAAAAGTACTTATCTCTTTTTTAAGAGACTGAGCTTGTTTGTATTTGGGTGCAATAATGGCACTAAAGACCAACCCAGAAGCTACTATTAATATGATTAAATAAATGTATCTCATAATTATGGTGTTTGATTATTTTGCTTGCTATCAATAAATGTTTGGTAAGACAAGTCCGCCATATCTACAGAAAAAGAAAGTCTAAAATTGATATTTCTTGTTTTCTCATCTACTGTCAGATTTGAGAAAACTGGATTTTTGATAAGCTTGTTCGCAGAAAACGCATCTGACTGAAGAGCGATATTTGCGTAGTTCTTGGCAGAACCTACGAGCTCCACGACCAAAGAGTTTGTCTTTGTTATTTGGTCAGTTTTTATTATGTAACTAAATTCTTTGTATTGGATACTTCGAAGTGTTGTAGCTTGTAGGGCCTCAAAGATAGGAGTAACTACTATATGAGTGTTGATGAGCTCTTTGACCCCTGAGATACGAGCATCCAGGCGCTTCATGTCAGAGACAAACTCTGTACCTATACCATCACGTGCTTCTCCTATAGATTGAACGAGTTTGGCTTTTTGAGAGACGAGTTGCTTTTGATAAAGATAAACACCAGCAAAAGCAAGACCTGTCCCCACAACAATAACAAAAGTTAAAAGAGAAAGAAGTCCAACACTTCTACTACCCGAAGGGCTCGGATCAACACCAGGATCTATTGGTCTTTTGGGAATAAAAGATGTAGGGATACTTGGTTCCATAATATACTTATTTAGTATATCACTCATTTACATCTATTTGTATAGTTTTTGTAGTGGATTACTAAATTAGTTTTTTATTTTAACAAATAACCTAATATCTTTTTTATTTAAATCATAAGGGTCTTTTTCTTTTCTCACAACTTTTGCTCCTAATTTACTATGAAGTTCAAAAGTTGGACCTAAATCTGGGTCAAGAAAGGAAACAACATTCATACCTTTCACAGAATTTAAAAGTTTTACATAAAGCTTCTCTCCTATTTTTTGTCTTCTATATTTTGGGTCAACTACCAAATCACAAACATATACTTCATTTTTATTTGTTCGATAGCTAACAATAGCTCCAACTATTTTATTGTTCGACTTGGCAACATAAACATAACCAAACCTAATAAACATTGGTATATCGTATTTATTGGTTACCTCTTCATCCCAAACTTGTTCTTCTAGTTTACGAATTATTTGAGCCTCTGAGACTTTTGCTTTGCTAATTTTTATTTTTTGAACTTTGTTTTTCATAAAATCTTACTTATTAAAATAATAAACTACAAAAATTCCGAGGAAGATAAAAACGCTTCCTACTATTGTCCCCCACGATACTTGGCTTTTGTACAAGATATAACTAAAGAGTGCGATAAAGATAGGATAAGAAATCTCGATAAGACCAGCGAGAGTTGCATTTTTGGCAACGATAGAAGAAGCGATAAATATCTCCGCCAAAAGCAGTATCACCATTGCACTAACAACGTAGAGTAGTACCTGTCGAGAAGAAGCTATAGTTGCAAGATCTTTACCAAAAGAGCCAGAACTTAGAGAAATAATCAAAGCTACTACAAAAACAAAAAATGCTGAGATAGCTATAGAAGTATAGATAGAGATCTTGCTATATATCTGCCCTCTCAAGACATAAAGTAGACCCCAAAACAGTGATGCTAGTAGAGAAAGTATAATCCACATAGATTTATTGAATCTGTTTAAGTGCCAAGCCTAGTGCTACAGAGAATTCTGGACCAGTTGTTTTGAGTACCCCTTGGAGAAAGACTGGTGAATCTACTTTTGCAAAAGGGTCTGCAATAGTCAGATCAGCTGAAAAGCTTTGCTTGGCGTATTCTACCAACCCTTTGGTCATAGCCCCCCCACCAGTAAAGATAATCTTGCCGACGTTTTTGTTGTAGCGTTTTTCATAAGCGAGTATTGTGGCGTTAGTTTCTTGGAAGATGTCAGCGAGGTGGACCTTGATAAGCTCTGGCACTTGTGGGTGCTCTGGGGTCGGAACGAGGCCGTTTTCTTTTTTGATATTTTCGGCTTTATCAAAAGGAAGCTCTAGAGAGTGCGCAATAGCAAGAGTCATGTCTTGAGAACCCTTGTTTACAAGACGAAATGTTTCTACCACTCCATGCTCAACTATAGAGAGTTTGGTCTTAGCAGCACCGATGTCAACGATCATCACAGGGAAAAGTTCTCGTGTTAGCACACTTCGGATATGAGAGAAGACTTCTATCTCCAAAGCATTTGTTGGCAGATCTGCCTTTTGCATAAGAGTTGTGTATTTGACCAAGGTTTCGTTGAGAGTTGCCACCACGAGCACGCTCATACGTGCTTCCCCGCCACTTTCAGACAAAACACGACTCTCATTTCCAGAATCTTCTCGGCGCGGAATAATATACCAGTCAAGAGAAACATCAGTGATAGGTACTGGGATAAACTTTTTGGCTTCATTTGGTATCACTGTCGCCAAGTCCCGCTCCTCTATCTCGGCTGGAAGTTGCAAAATAAAAATAATACAAGAAACAGAAGGTAGCCCAAGTACGACGTTTTTGCTAGTAATATGTGTTTCCGTTAAAACATCAGAGAGAGCCTTGGCTAAAGTCTCAGGATCTAGGTTGGTTACTTGACCAACCATGCCACTTTCGGCGTATTGTCCGAGCGCTAGAGCGCCATAAGTATCGAGCACTGCTCTACCACCCTCTTTTTTTATTTGGACTACTTTGATAGAAGAAGTACCTATATCTATCCCGACTGCGATATTGCTCTTAGGAGCGCCAAAGATTGACGAGAAGAATTTTTTGATGCTAAGGGCTATACTATCCATATAAAGTCATTATAAATGAAAAACCCTCTTTTTACTATACACAAATTCTTGGAGAAGTTCTTATTTGGTAGCAAGTGCGCTTCTTGTGGAACGCCCGGAGAGGCTATCTGCGCCAAGTGCCTTTTGTTGGTACCCCTTTCTGAGGAGACCGAGCACGATGGGATTTATGGAGTTTACAACTACGGACACCCTCTAGTGAGCCACGCTATTTGGAATCTCAAATACAAACACAAAGGGCAAGAAGCTAAACTTCTAGTCCAAAAAAGTTTGGGGTTTATTAACGAAATCATCGCGGAGCATTTGCAATCCGAATCCCCTGAAGAAATAATTCTTGTCCCTGTACCGCAATACAAAAAGAAAACCAGAAAAAGAGGCTTCAACCAAAGCGAAGTGCTTACCATCTGGATACAAACTTCTCTACCCTACTCAAAGCTTGAAAATATTTTGGAAAAAACTCGAGAAACTCTCCCTCAAAGCCATCTCTCAGACAAAAAGCAAAGACTAAGAAATATAGACGGCGCGATGCAAGCCAAAAGACGAGTAGATAAAAATAAGCTCTATATCATCATCGATGACGTCACTACTACCGGTGCGACATTCCTCGAAGCCCGCCGTGCCCTCAAAGACTCTGGAGCTAGAAATGTGCTTTGTATAGCTTTAGCTCATGGGTATAAGAGGAGGTAAAATATTAAGTTTTTTTAATAAGTATTAACAAAAACTAACTAGTAGCACTAACCAACTCCTCTATACTAAACTTCTTCGTCTTCATAATCACCTCCATAACTTTGGGAGCTTTGGCGGGGTCGCTCATGAGAGAGCCGAGGATAGTTGGGACTATTTGCCATGAGATGCCGTACTTGTCTTTGCACCAGCCACACTCGACTTCTTTCCCCTCTTTTGTCAGAGAGTCCCAATAGTGGTCTATCTCTTCTTGAGTCTCACACTCCACAACCATAGAAAAAGCTTCAGTTGGTTTGTACATGTCACCACCATTAAGAAACATTATCTTTTGATCAAATATTTCTATGGTTACAACTGATGGATTTTGCCCTGTGATTTTGGCACCAAGAAAAATAGCTAGATAATAATCTGCCATTTCTTTGGCATTGTTGTTGCACCACAAGCACGGATATAGTTTTTTGATCATATGCCAAAATTATACAGCAAAAAGACTTTATCTCAACAAGCTCAAATCTACCCCATTTCTTCGGAGAGTATCTTTGTGGAGAGAATAAAAGTGAGCAGTACCTTCTTTGCGAACAGAGATTATGCTAGCTTTTTCCAAAACCTTAAAATGGTGACTAATGGTCGGCTGAGTTAAGTCTTTGAAACTTTCAGAGACTTGTTTGCAAGACATTTCACCTTTTTTGAAAAGCTTAAGTACTATCTCGAGACGAGTTTTGTCACTGAGAGTTTTGAAGATAATAAAAGCAGTTTTCATTTAGATACTTAGTATAAACTCTTCTTTTGCTAGACGCACCTTTTTCATCTCTGAATATTTGTCATCCTTGCGATATCCCATGGCCACATAAGCTATAGACTTGAGATTGTGATTTGCAAGCCCCAAAACTTCATCTGCCTTGGCACTCATAAAGCCCTCCATCGGACCAGCATCTACTTCCAAAAGCGCTGCTGTCTCAAGCATTGCTCCAAGAGCGATATAGCTCTGTCTTGCAGACCAAGCTAGCTTTTGCTCATCATTCATATATGAGATACCTCCAAGCATACTGTCTTCGAAGCCTTTCAAGTCCTCTACTGATACTCCACGAGTCTTGGCGATGTTTTCGATATAGCCTCTGACATATTTTTCGTCAAGGTTTGTAATAGCACAAATCACAAAAAAGTGCGGTGCATCGACTACTTGTCTTTGACCATAAGAAACCTCTAGGAGGTTTTCTCGCAAAGCCTTGTCTTTGACCTCGACTATACGAAAAGGTTGGAGGCCAAAGGCTGTCGCTGACATACGCGCTGATTCCAAGATACTTTCCAAAAGTTCGTTCGGCACAGATCTCTCTGGATCAAAGCTCTTGACCGCTGCTCGCCATGCAAAAGCATCGCTTATACTTTTTTGCATTTCCCCCAAATTTTTTGTTTCCATATGTTTTATAGATAATTATAAATATTGATATATATCTATCTTATACCTAAGATGGATTGGTGTCAAATTTTATGATAGAGTAGCACCTATACGGAGCCGTGTCAGAGTGGTCTAACGTACCTCTTTGCTAAAGAGGCAGGGTGTAAA
>CAZDGL010000014.1:0-7957 GCA_964505155.1 uncultured Candidatus Saccharibacteria bacterium | reverse complement strand
ACAGCGAAGCATTTGTTTTATAGAGCGTAGAAGCGGGGGAGGCGAACAAAAGGGTTTGGCTTTTTACCAAAGAATACGGCCTCATTGTCGCCACAGTCCAAGGCGTGCGCAAAAGCACTGCCAAGCTTCGCTCACATATCATAGACTACACTTATATCAATGCTGACTTGGTCAAGGGGCGAGATGTTTGGCGACTTGTCAGTGCTCAGGTGATAACAAATCCTTTTGTAAGCTCTTATGACAAAATGCGCGCTAGGTCTTTTGTCAGGGCGCTGTCTTTGGTGGAGAGGTTTTGTATTGAGGAAGGTGTAGAGATAGGAGTCTTTGAGCACTTACTCGAAGTTATGAAGACTTTGGATACTCCATCGACTGATGAAAAACTTTTTGATGCAGTAGTCTTGTGGAAGATTTTGGTCATGCTCGGATATCTAGAGATGGCTCCAGAATTACAAGCGCTGTTTGAAATGCCTATTTTGGAGATAGTGTCCAAAGAAGGTGTAGTCAAAAAGTTGGTAAAAGATGTTTCGGATGCCATCAATCGTACTCATCTTTGATATACTATATAGACAATGTCAGAAGAAAAACTTGACCACATAGCCGAACTCGAAAAACGACTTTATGCTCGTGATCCAGAAGCTGTTCCGAAAAGAACTTATGGTATTTTGCATCCACTTAAAAACAAAGTAGATTCTTCTTGGGGTGATATCAAGCTTCCAGAAAAAGAACGTCCCAAAATAACAAAAGTATCTGGATACAAAAGATTTTTTATTATCTCATTTGTATTTTTTTTGATAGCTTTGGCAGCAGCACTGTTTTCAATATATCGAGGAGCGGTCACTTTATCTAGTAAAAATGTTGATATGATTATTTTAGGAAACTCTTTTGTCTCAGGAGGAGAGAGCCTGCCTATACAAATAGATATAACCAACAAAAACTCTGTAGACTTAGTAGAGGCAGAGCTTACGCTGGCTTACCCAAGAGGATCTTTTGATGGCGATGAGTCCCAAATAGAGCGTAAAAAAGCATCTCTTGGGACTGTAGGTTCAGGTAAAACCAAGATACAACCTTTTGATGTTGTGCTATACGGCGAACAAGGCTCTAGTCGTATATTGATAGCAACGCTTGAGTATAAACTTGCAGGTTCAAATAGCGTTTTTGTCAAAGAGAGCAACTTTTCTGTAATGATAAATTCTTCTCCGATAGCTTTATCTGTCGATGCTCCTTCGTCAATAGTATCCAACCAACCTTTTACTATGACCATCCGTACTGTTTTTTCAGGGGAGACACTTCTAGATGATGCATTGGTTTATGTCGAATATCCTAACGGTTATGTTTTTGATTCCGCGACACCTTCTCCTGTTGGAGGCTCAAGTACATGGGCACTAGGAGATATGTTGAAGGGGACAGAGAGAGTGATCTCTATCAAGGGTAGACTTATAGGAGAAGAGCAAGACGAAAAAGCTTTTCATGTATTTGTTGGTTCAAAGTCAAAAAATTCTGACAACAAGATTGGGGTTTCTTTTAACTCTGCACTACATAGCCTCGTGATAGAAGAGCCATTTATCAGTTCTTCTATAAGTATTTCTGGAAGTAGCTCAGATGTTGTAGCTGTACCTATGGGGTCTGAAATCAAAGGCTCTATAGTTTTTACCAACAAATCAGCGTTGGATGTAGCAAGCCCTGTGTTTTCTCTCGAGCTTTTAGGGGATTCTATAGATACTAGTTCTATAAGCTCTGATGGAGGCATTTATGATGCTCTCAACAAAACACTGACTTGGAATACAGATACAGCCAGAAGCTTAGGAGTTATCGCTCCAGGAGAAAGTGGAAAGTTGGATTTTTATTTTAAAACAAAATCATCACAAAATCTCTCTGATATATTGCTCTCTCTTTCCGTCAAAGGAACTTTTCCAGATAGAGACTTTTTGCAAAACAGTATTTCAAACATCGACCAGAAAACTATTCGTTTTGCTTCGAGGTTGCAGTTTGCTTCACAAGCTCTCTACTCTATAGGACCTATCAAAAACTCTGGACCATATCCTTCAAAGGTAGGGCAGGAAACTTCTTATACTATTGCTTGGACTATCAAGCCATCAGAAAATCCTCTAAGCGGTACTGTAGCTACAGCGACTTTGCCTCTAGGATTAGCTTGGGCTGGTGTCGTTTATCCTCAAAATGAAACCATCTCTTACAATACTGACACCAGAGTGATCTCTTGGAACATCGGTGGTGTTCAGAGATCTTCAGGCACCCCAGTTTCTAGAGTGGTTTATTTCCAAGTCAAAGTCACTCCACAAAAAAGCCAGATAGATAACCCTCTAATATTGCTTGGCGAAACTAGTATTTCAGCTCAAGACACAGTTGCTGGTACTACTATTTCAACCTCTAGACCTCAACTAACTAATGCCCTAAGTACAGACCCAGCCTATTCCTTAGGCAAGGAAAAAGTGCTACCATAGCTCATATTTATGAACAAGCCAACAATGGAACAAATTATAAGTCTATGTAAGAGGAGGGGGTTTATTTTCCCTGGGAGTGAGATTTATGGTGGTTTGGCGGGGACTTATGATTACGGGCCTCTTGGTGTAGCTCTCAAAAACAATATAAAAAATCTTTGGTGGAAGCAGTTTGTTCTTGATAGAACAGATATGTACGGAGTAGATACGTCTATTTTGATGAATCAAAATGTTTGGAAAGCATCAGGTCATGTGGGAGGATTTAGTGACCCGCTTGTTGAGTGCTCAAATTGCAAAAGTCGTTTTAGAGCTGATCAAATAGATCTATCTAAATGCCCATCCTGTGAAAAATTAGATACTTTTGGTCCAGCTAGACAATTCAACATGATGTTTAAAACAACAGTTGGAGCACTTGAAGATGCTGATAGTATTTCCTACCTTCGCCCAGAAACAGCACAGGGAATGTTTGTAAATTTCAAAAATATTTTGGATACATTTTATCCAAAGCTTCCATTTGGTATGGCACAGATAGGTAAGGCTTTTCGAAATGAAATAGCCCCTCGAGATTTTATTTTCCGCGTAAGAGAGTTTGAGCAAATGGAAATAGAATACTTTGTTGACCCTAGAAATGAGCAGGTTGTTAATGAAACTTTTGAGTCTTTGTATGAAGAACAGCTTCGTTTTATAGAAAGTATTGGTATTTCAAAAGATAAGGTTCATAAGATAGAAGTTCCAGATGGCGATAGAGCTCACTATTCAAAAAGAAGTGTTGATACTGAGTTTGATTTTCCTTTTGGACAAAAAGAGCTTCTCGGACTGGCTTATCGCACTGATTATGATTTGAGTGCTCACTCTAAAGCTAGCGGCGCAGAGCTTTCTTATTTTGATGAAGAAACAAAAGAGCGTTTTATTCCACATTGTATAGAACCAACATTTGGTGTTGATCGTTTGATATTGGCAATCTTAACTAGCGCTTATAAAACAGATGGAGAAGGGGATGATGTTCGTGTGTATTTGGATTTTCCTCCAGTGATTGCTCCTATCAAGGCTTGCGTTTCTCCGCTTGTAAAAAACAAACCAGAACTTGTTGCTAAGGCTAGGGAAGTATTCGCTGGGCTCAAAAAAACTTTTGGGGCTATTGTTTGGGACGACAACGGAAATGTTGGTAAGCGCTACAGAAGACAAGATGAGATTGGTACACCGTTTTGTATAGTGGTGGATTTTGATACTTTGGGTGAGCATCCAGAGCTACTAGACACTGTGACTGTTAGAGATAGAAATACTGGAGAGCAAGAAAGAATAGCTATCAAGGATTTGGAAAGCTATATCTCGGAGAGAATAAAATAAAAACACCTCCTTTTGTTAAGGATGGTGTCAGGGCGAGTTATTCTCTGTATGTTTTGCTGGCGCTTTTACTAAAGGTGCCAGATAAGCAAAACAACATAAGGATAGCAAAACAAGCAATTCCAATAATTTTTCCAAAAGTTATTATTCCTAAGTACATAGTGTATTTTTTATTTATGTTTACCTCAAAAGATAGGCATTTGTCAATCTTTTCCTAAAAATGCTACTATACAGACATATGAATACTCCTATACGCATATCTTCAGATACTATAGTTCGAGCCCTACTTATCATCTTTGCTGGTTATTTACTCTTTGTTATCCGAGATATTTTGATATTGGTTTTGGTGGCGATAGTGCTGGCTTCTTTTGTCGAGTCTGGAGTTAGAGCTTTTGCTCGTATAAAGGTCAACAGGCTTTTGGCTGTTCCTATAATCTACGCAGTTGTCGTGGCTATAATATTTGCCGTTTTTTATGCTTTTGTTCCTATCATCTTTAGAGAGCTATCTGGAGTTTTGAGTCTTATTTCCAAATACATCCCATATTCTTCTCTTGATACTGGCTCTATCCAGGATGCTAGTCAGATAGTGACAAATATTTCCAAAAATAGTTCTATAGCTGACTTGCTTTCAAATTTTAAAAATGTAGCTTCTAGTGTTTCTCAAGGTGCAACATCTATCATAGGGAACACTTTTGGAGGACTCGTAAATACTATACTAGTTTTGGTCATGTCTTTTTATCTCTCTATCCAAGAGCGGGGCGTACAGACTTTTCTAAGAATAGTTACTCCTGTAAAACATGAGAAATACGTTATCGATCTATGGGTTCGCACACAGCGCAAGATAGGTCTTTGGTTCCAAGGTCAGCTTCTTCTAGGGCTTGTGATGGCGGCGGTAACCTTTGTTGGACTATCTCTTCTTGGGGTTCAATATGCTTTGTTGATAGCTATTATTACTGGTATCGCTGAGCTCATTCCTTTTGGAGTGGTATTTGCAGCTATCCCAGCAGTACTCTTTGCAGTTATTGATGGCGGTGTATTGCTCGGATTTAAGACTCTTATCTTTTATATAGTTGTCCAGCAGATAGAAAACTATGTCTTAAGTCCTGTTATCGTGAAGCGAGTAGTTGGAATCCCTCCTCTTATCGTCATGGTGGCCTTCTTGATAGGTATTAGTTTGGCTGGATTTTTTGGAGCGATACTGGCTATACCAGTAGCTGTATTTGTACTTGAATATCTAGGAGATGTAGAGAAAAACAAATACGTGACTGTCACTGAGAACTAACTTATGGAAAAGAAAGCTTTTTATATTACTACCACACTGCCTTATGTGAACTCTGATCCTCACGTTGGTTTTGCTATGGAAATAATACGAGCTGATAGTATCGCTCGTTACAAAAAACTGCAAGGCTACGAAGTGTTTTTCAATACTGGTACTGATGAGCATGGGCAGAAGTTGCTTCTGGACTCTCAAAAAGCAGGAAAATCACCAAAAGAGTATGTAGACTTTTATGCTGAAAAATTCAAAGGACTTATATATTTGTTGGGAATATCTGAGAGTGTAAACTTTATTCGTACTACTGATGTTCATCACGAAATAGCAGCTCAAGAGCTGTGGAAGATCGTAGAGAAAAATGGTTTTATTTACAAAAAAAACTACAAGGCGAAGTATTGCGTAGGTTGTGAGCTTGAAAAAACAGATAGTGAATTGAACGAATCAGGTCGTTGTCCTCTTCATCCAGATAGAGATATTGAAATTCGTGATGAGGAGAACTATTTTTTTGCTTTTTCAAAAGTCGTCCCGCTTTTAGAGAAACTTTATGAACAAAAGCAGTCACTGGTCATTCCGGATTTTCGTTACAACGAAATGAAAGCTTTCCTCTCAAGAGGTTTGGAAGATTTTTCTATATCTAGGTTGAAGAGCAAAATGTCTTGGGGTGTAACAGTACCAGGGGATGATGAGCATGTCATGTATGTTTGGTTTGATGCCCTTACCAACTACATATCTACACTTGGGTGGCCGGAAAATACAGATCAATTTGAAAAGTTTTGGGTAGAAGGTGAGAAGATTCAGTATTGCGGTAAAGACAATACTCGCCAACAATCTATGATGTGGCAAGGGATGCTTTTGGCTGCTGGACTACCAACTACTGATCGT
This sequence comes from uncultured Candidatus Saccharibacteria bacterium, assembly GCA_964505155.1. Classification (GTDB taxonomy): domain Bacteria; phylum Patescibacteriota; class Minisyncoccia; order Phycocordibacterales; family UBA9973; genus UBA4124. Next base: position 2,002 of record CAZDGL010000014.1, on the reverse strand, counting down.
ATAATAATAAATGGTTTTATAAATTCTGGAGGGCAGAAAATGTCCAAAAGTCTTGGTAATGTTTTAAACCCTTACGATATAGTTGCTGTTTTTGCAGGTGTTTCTGGGGAACTATCTAGTGATGTACTTCGTTATTATCTACTTCGCCATATGAATAGTTTTGAGGATTCAGATATGACTATCGAAAGTATCAACGAAGCTTATCAAGCAAACCTAGCAAATGGTTTGGGTAATCTTGTCTCTCGTATCATGACTTTATCACAAACACACTGTGATGAGTTTGATGAATTGCCAAAAACAGAACATGAAGAAAAAATAAAAAATGCCATGGAAGCTTTTGATATCCAAAAGGCTATGAACTATATCTGGGATACTATCGGGGAGATAGACCAAAAGATACAACTCACCAAACCTTTCTCTGTGATCAAAGAAGACAAAGACTCAGGGGTAGCAATAATCAAGAGCTTGGTAGCGGACCTCTATGGCATAGCAGTATCACTTGCGCCGTTTATGCCAAAGACAAGTGAAAAGATAATTTCTCTCATTCGTGATAACAAAAAACCAGAAAATCCTCTTTTTGCGAGGTTGCAATAAAAATAGCCTTTCGAAAACGAAAGACTACTCTCTGTAAAAGTCATTAGGCTTTTTGTTTTTGTGACAAAGAAAAGTCACTCCTATCAGTACCAAAAGGACCGATAAACCTATCAGATGCATAACCTTTGCCTCTATACTAAGACTAAAGATGTTGAGCATGATAGTTTGATCTGGTTCTGTAGGAGACATTTTGCTTGTTGCAAAAATCAATCCGCATATCCCCAGTAGAGATAACAACAAACCAAGACTTCTCATGTTTTTAGTTTTTTACACTCTACACCTTAAGGATTTTATGTCAAATATGTTAATATCTCTTTATTATGAAAACCATAGATACTCACTCGCATTTCAACCTTCATCAGTTTGAGCACGATCTACCAGAGGCCATCGCTAGTATGACTGAAGCTCTAGTTGGGACTATTTGCGTGGGGATAGATTTGGATACCAGTGATACCGCGATGCGCTTGGCACAAGATCATGCAAATATCTGGGCTTGCGTGGGACAGCATCCGACAGAGTGGGAAAAGGATTTTGATGAAGCAGAGTTTCGCAAGCTTCTAACAGAGCCAAAAGTTGTGGCAGTGGGAGAGTGTGGCATAGATTATTTTAGAGAAGATGATAGAGGGCAAAAAGAAAAACAAAAAGAGATGTTCTTGAAACAAATACGCTTGGCTCATGAGTTTGATTTACCACTCATGCTCCACATCAGACCTGAGCAGGGAACTATGGAGGCTTATGAAGAAGCCTTGGAGATATTGGAAGAATATAAAAATATTTGGCCCAATATTCGTGGCACAGCTCACTTTTTTGTCGGCACAAAAGAAGTAGCTAAGAGGTTTTTGGATTTGGGTTTTTATATTTCTTTTTCTGGTGTGATAACTTTTGTCGTAGAGTATGAAGAACTTGTCGACTTTGTGCCGATAGAAAAAATCCTTCCAGAAACAGACGCCCCCTTTGCTACCCCTGTGCCACACCGAGGCAAACGCAATCAACCACAGTACGTGCTAGAGGTAGTCAAGAAGGTTGGAGAAATAAAAGGCCTCTCATCTGAAGAAACCCAAAAAAAGCTTTTGGAAAATACCAAGAAACTCTTTAACATATAGTTATTTATTTGACATAAGTTTTTTGTGCTATATAGTATAAAAAACTTTAATATGTTAAATACTAATCAAATCATTATCGTTGCTCTCAGTATTCTTTTGCTGGGTTCCATCATTGTTAATGTTTTATTACTCCCACGCTTTTACTAGATTTGTCACCTTCGGAGGGTTGAAAGACAGGTAGTAATACTGTATGAAATACAAAATCATACAGATCCGGAAATCCTAATAGGTTTGTACCATGAGAACATGCATAATCTTGAAAATCCAGATATTGATAGCTTTATTTTTCGGATAAAGTAATCAAT
>CAZDGL010000013.1:0-9320 GCA_964505155.1 uncultured Candidatus Saccharibacteria bacterium | reverse complement strand
TCACAAAATTGCATCGCAATTTTTGACTTTTGCTTTTGCAAAAGGAATCGAACAGATTGGCGGTTTACGAGCACATCAGTGCTTGTCGACAATCTGGTGCCCAGAAACTTTTAAGTGACTGACGAAAAAGTTTCGAGGGAGGTTCCCCGTAGGGTCACAAATTAGATTTTCTTAATAGCTTTCTTAAATTCTTTAAGTTGATCAGAAAAAGGCTTAGAGCCGTCAATCTCTATAACAGGCTCAGACTTCGTTGGATACTCAGTATCATTCATTAGTAAGCGAGCAACGGAAACATCAGATGGGTGATAGTATTTTCTCTTTAGTTCGGACTTAACTTTCTGTCGCTGTAACAATCGTTTTTCTGCTTGCTCTATTGAGGTAACTACATGAACGATAACGTACTTAGCACCAATCTTTTTTGCTATTTTCGCAAGTCCATTGCGGTACCGTTTTTTATTATAGTTTCCGTCATTAAGGACGCCTATCCCTTTCATAAGAAATTCTTCAGTAATCCAGTTAATGGCACGCATTATTGCGTCGCGTTCTTCTGGTTGAAATGTTGGATTTGGAATAATTTCTTTTCTAAACCTGTCTCTACTCAAATGAACAAGATTGTACTGTTTTGCCAGCTTTTCTGAGAAATATGTTTTTCCTGACCCAGGGTGTCCGATTGTGCAAATAAGAAGAGGTTTCTTCATTTGGCCATTATAGCAAATTGGGTAGGTTGTATTTATCCCACCACACCTTTCAAAAAAGGCAACGATTTGCTATAGTGTGGCCATGAAAATCTTGAGCATAGAAACCTCATGCGACGACCCCAAAGCAAAATCTTATGTCGAGTGCACACAAGATTTGCTACGGGGCGAGATGTGGATAAATTATTAACATAGTATAAATATGACTAAACAGATTAAGATATTAAGTATAGAGACCTCTTGTGACGAAACTGGCGTAGCCATACTTGAAAGCGGGGCAGAAAACACTGTGACTATCTTGGGCAATGCACTTTCCTCTCAGATAGAAATCCACGCACAATACGGCGGAGTCTTCCCTAGTCTTGCCAAGCGTGCTCATGCAGAAAAGATTACATTTCTCATCCAGCAAGCTCTCTCAGACGCTGAGCTTCTGGAAGCGATTGATCAGCCTGCTGAAGGCATAGAAAACAAACTTTCATTTTTGGATGAAAAAGAAACAGATCTCAAAAAGCATTTGGAACCATTTCTCACTTACTACAAAAAGCCTGACATCGACTATATCGCAGTGACTGTCGGCCCAGGGCTTGAACCAGCTCTTTGGGTGGGAGTTAACACCGCCAAGGCATTGTCTAAGATTTGGGATATACCAGTTGTGCCTATCAACCACATGGAAGGTCACGTCGTCACAGCAGTTTTCCAAAGGATAAATGAACAGGACTTTGTACTTGCGCCTATCGATACACCGATACTTGCTCTCCTTGTCTCTGGTGGGCACACAGAGCTAGTGCTTTGTAACGAACTCGGTACTTATGAAAAAATAGGTCAAACTCGCGATGATGCCGTCGGCGAAGCCTTTGACAAAGTAGCTCGCATGCTTGGACTACCTTATCCAGGAGGCCCTGCTGTTTCAAAGCTAGCAAAAGAATATAGAGAATCTTTCGACAAAGCTCAGGACAAGAATCCTTTTGTGATGCCAAGGCCGATGATGCATAGTGGTGACTATGACTTTTCTTTCTCTGGGATCAAGACAGCGATGCTTTACACAATAAGAGACCTCACAAATCAAAACACTAGAGAGCTCACTGATGAAGAAAAAATTGCTCTAGCTTGTGCCTTTGAAGATGCTGCTATAGAAGTACTAGTACACAAAACACTTAAAGCCGTAGAAGAATACGGCGCGCAAACTGTCATCGTTGGCGGTGGTGTCGCTGGCAATACTTACCTCCGTGAACAACTTGGAAGCTCAGTCTCCAAGTTGGATGTGACAGCGCTATTCCCAGAACAATGGCTCGCGACTGACAATGCTGTGATGATAGGTATGGCGGGAATGCTCCAGGTAATTTCTGGGCAAGTAAAAACACGCAATCCCGAAGAATTGCGTGCTGATGGTAATTTGAGCTTATAATATTTTAAAAAACCAACTTTCTATACCTACCCAAAAAACACCAAAGCTTTCATGAGCTTCTTCCATATAATTTATATTACTTGGGTATATATCATAGCGTTCTTTGTACTCCTCAGCCTTTCTCTGCATTTCTGAGGTAGCACTACGATATGATTCATAATAAAGCTCCCATGCATCATCATCTTCCATGTTGTTTTTTTGAAGGTCTTCAATATGTTTTAAAATATCAAGCGGAGTTAAAATTTGATTAAATAACATAATTTTTATTTTTTAATATTATACATATAAAGTTTTTATTGTCAATTATTATCGGTAAAAGGTTAGAAAAGTGTTTTCTGGAGAAATAAAAACCGCTTCCAGTGATGAGCTGAAAGCGGATGGAAATTTAAGTTTATAATCATCTGTCTTTGATTGAAGTTACCTTGATTTTAATAAAACGAGTAAACTGGTTTTTACCTTCATCAACCAGGGTGTCTGCTGAAGAAAAATTTTGATTTGATAAAGAAAACCAAATCGTCCCACCTCGTTCAGATTTTATTGTTATAATATCGCCAACTTCAAAATAAATATCTTTCTTGTATGTTCTTGCAGTAAAAGATTCTCCGCTTTTTAGGGAAACACCTTCTACATCTTTACTACATGATTCACAAGAAGATAAAAAGAGTGCAGAAATCAAAAGAATAAATACTATATTTTTCATATAAAAGAGTTTTATTAACCTTAAACTGTTTTTTAAATATGTCAATATCTCTCCTCAAACCCCTAAAAAAGTGTTATTATTAGGGCATGAATTCTGAGCAAAGGCCTCAAAACGTGCCTGAAAAGCTGTTACAACCCTACAACCCTTATCTTGAAGAAGAGGTGGCTTATGAACTTTGGGAAAACTCTGGATATTTCAATCCTGACAAAATGATCGCAGATGGGCACACTGACGCTGACGCAACTCCTTACACTATCGTTATGCCTCCACCAAATGTGACTGGGACTTTACATATGGGGCATGCTCTAGGAGGTACTGTCCAAGATATACTTATTCGTTACAAAAGAATGAATGGATTTCGCACGCTTTGGATCCCTGGAACAGATCATGCTGCTATCGCTACTCAATCAAAGGTAGAAAAAGATATTAAGAAAAAAGAAGGTTTATCTAGACATGACCTAGGAAGAGAAGAACTGATGAAAAGAGTTTCTGCTTTTGCCCAAGAAAGTCATGACACAATGGTCAATCAAATAAAGACTCTTGGATTTTCTTGCGACTGGTCACGAGAGGCTTTTACCTTGGACGAAAAAAGAAATCTTGCGGTCCGGACAATCTTTAAAAAAATGTACGACGATGGACTAATAGTTCGTAAAAACAAAATAATAAACTGGGATCCAAAAGGGCAAACCACAATCTCTGATGATGAAATAGTTTATGTAGAGAGAAAATCAGCTCTTTATACATTTAAATACAGTCATGATTTCCCTATCGCTATCTCTACAACTCGCCCTGAGACAAAGGTTGGCGATGTGGCTGTAGCAGTACATCCTACTGATGATCGATACACAGGGTATGTTGGCAAAGAATACGATGTCGTATTTTGCGGTGCACCTATTCATATCAAGATCATCGCTGATGAAGCAGTAGAGAAAGACTTTGGTACTGGAGCGCTCGGTGTGACTCCTGCTCACTCTCTCATAGACTGGGAAATGGCTGATAGGCACAACCTTCCTCGCCCACAAGTAATCAATGAATATGCCAAGATGACAGGTATATCAGAAGATTCTCCTGTATATGACAAAAAAGTTACTGAGGCTAGAGAGATAATTGTTGCTTGGCTTAAAGAACAAAACCTTCTTATAGAAGAGAAAGAGATTGATCAAAGCGTTGCCACAGCTGAACGAACAGAGGGAGTAGTAGAGCCACTTCCAAAACTTCAATGGTTCATAGATGTAAACAAACCTATTGCAAAACATGGGGATAAAACTCTAAAGGATTTGATGCTTGAACCTGTCAAAAATGGTGATATTACCTTGGTTCCAAGTTTCTTTGATAAGACCTACTTTAACTGGGTAGAAAATCTGCGTGATTGGTGTATTAGTCGACAGATATGGTATGGGCACAGAATACCTGTCTGGTACCCTTCGGAAAACTCAGGACAAACTGAAGCTTATTGTGGTGTTAATTCACCAGAAGGAGATGGTTGGATCCAAGATGAAGATAGTCTTGATACATGGTTTTCTTCTGCCTTGTGGACGTTTTCTACCCTTGGTTGGCCAGAAAATACTGAAGACCTAAGACTATATCACCCTACAAATGTTCTTGTAACCGCGTATGAAATAATCTTTTTCTGGGTAGCCCGTATGATACTAATGACAGAATACGAACTAGCAACTATTCCTTTCAAAGATGTGTATTTCACTGGTGTTGTTAGAGATACTCAAGGTCGAAAGTTTTCAAAATCTTTAGGAAATGGCATAGATCCATTGGACGTAGCCGAAAAATATGGTTCTGATGCTGGCAGAATGGCTCTTATTATTGGTACTGCTCCTGGGACAGATATGAAGCTGGCAGAAGATAAAATCAAAGGGCAGAAACTCTTTGCCAACAAGCTTTGGAATATCACCAGATTTATTCTTTCAAACTCGCAAGATATGGATATGGGCGCCACATATACTGATAGAGATCAAGAACTTCTGTCACAGTGGAAAAATGAACTTGGCAAAATCACACAAGACATAGAAGAATATTCTCTTCACACAGCCTCAGAAGCTATATATCATTATATCTGGGACACACTAGCCTCAACAATTCTTGAAGAAAGCAAATCTCTTCTTGTAAGCGATGATTTAGTTGTAAAACAATCTCGCCAAAAGCTGTTGTATACTCTACTTACTGAGAGCATCACGGTACTTCACCCATTTATGCCATTTGTGACAGAGACTATATGGCAAATGTTGCCTCATAAAGAAAAACCATTACTTATGATTTCAAAATGGCCTGGAGTATAGACACATCACATATAACGTTTGCTCTTTTTACAGGATTGTTACCCTCTCTTATTTGGCTTTATTTTTGGCTCCGTCGTGACCGCAAAAACCCGGAACCGTTTTTTCTTTTGACAATATCCTTTCTTTTAGGAGCTGGGGTTGTACTTATAGCTGGTCTTTTACAAAAAGAGGTCAAAGACTTTTTTATAAATGAACAAGTCAAAATAGCTATCTGGGCTGGAATAGAAGAAGTTTTGAAGTTTTCTGTTTTTTATCTAGTCGCTTATAGAAGCAAAGCCAACAATGAAGCTATAGATCCAGCGATGTACCTCATCACTATAGCACTTGGCTTTGCGGCTCTTGAAAACACTCTTTATATCTTGAAGCCTGATGTTTCTTTCAGTATCACTGCCGGACTTTTGACTGGAGGGTTGCGGTTCTTTGGCTCTACACTTTTGCATGTTATAGCCAGTGGCTTTATTGGAATAGTTGTAGGATTAGCTCCAAAAGAAGTGCGGGGATTGTTTATGATTTTTGGTCTTGCTGGAGCAACATTTTTGCATAGTACTTTCAATATCTTTATTCTCAAAAACACAACTGCTAGCTTCCTCCAGATATACGGCTACTTGTGGGTCAGTGCTATTATCAGCCTTGTAATACTTGAAAAACTTAACCGCATACCCCCAGAAGAATCCACTACTTAAGATTTTGGATTGTGTTACAATATAAACATGAAGAAAAGATCATTTTTTGAAAGATTAGCAGGCAACCTTCGTTTTGATGACAACGAAGAAGATGTTCAAACACAAGAAACAAAAAACCCTGTTTTACAAAAAGAAGAATCAAAAGTAAACACGGTTTTGCCAACAAAAGAGATTGAAGAGGTCGGCGAATTGCCAGTAGATGTTTATGAGACCAACAATGAAATCATTATCCAAGCTCTAATAGCTGGAGTTTTGCCAGACAATCTTTCTATCGCTATCACTCGAGAAAATGTCTCTATCAAGGGTCGCCGAGAAGAAAATAAAACTATTTCCCCAGAACAATATTCTATAAAAGAGCTTTATTGGGGTAGTTTTGCCCGTTCTGTGGATTTACCAGCGGAAGTAGACATAGACAACGCTGAGGCTATCGAGCGCCATGGAATGCTCATGATCAAGCTACCAAAGACTGATAGAGGAAGAAAGACAGTGCTAAAAATCAAGTCTATCTAACAAAAAGGCCTCCATTATATGAGGCCTTTTTGTATTTGTGAATGCATTGCGAAGTGTCAAACTTGGTAAATATGAAGTGGTGCTCAGGACCAGACTTGAACTGGTGACATCTCCCTCTTCAGGGGAGCGCTCTACCAACTGAGCTACCTGAGCAAGTGAGGATCAAAAGATAGTTTACTATCATTTTGTCCGAACGCCGCTCAGAAAAGCTATGCTTACCTGAGCAAATGTTCGAGTACTGCTCAGGCAAGATCTTCTTCCCTGAGCAAACGAAACAACTTGGTTATTAATTCCCTTTCAGCTGATTGATAATATCAGTCAGACTACCAACTTCTGGAAGTGCTGTTTGGATTTGTTGTTGTGTATTTTGAATACCTGTATAAGCTTCTATAAGCTGGCTTATGTAAGGCTCAATATAATAAAAAGCACCAAAAGTTGCAAGAATTATTATGGACCAATAAAAGATACGGAATATTTGAGAATTTTTTTGGACTCGACGAACCCTATGAACCATGCCATAGGTTTTGTCTAGCTTCTCCTCAATGCTTTTCAAACGAGCATCTATATTTGGATCCATAGTAGCTATATTAGCACAAATAACTATAAAATCTAGCCTTTTTTAGAAAGTTTCTTTAAAAACCAGCCAACTATAGGTACAACCACTGAGGCTCCTATCATCAAAGAAAGAGTGAGTATACCCACATTGAAATCCTTGAGGTAAGATCCAAAAATATACCCTGAAAGGATAACCACAATAGCCCAAAAGGCTGAACCGACTAAAGACAAAGCTAGAAACTTCCTATAGTGCATCTTGCTTACACCCGCCAAAAATGGGGCTATTGTCCTAACTACAGGGATAAATTTTGATATCAAGATCGCCCACACTCCGTATTTTTTAAAGAACTTTTCTGTTTTTTCTATATGACTTTCAGGTACTTTTTTAAGAAATGTTGATGAAGATCTTTTGTTTCGTAGAAATTTACCAATAGCATAACCCAAAATATTACCCAAAAATCCTGCAATAAAAACAATAACTACTATATAAATAAGATTTACTATTTTTTGTTGTGCAAATAAGCCTAAGCTAAAAAGTAAACTGTCGCCAGGCAAGAAGAAACAAGGAAGTATTCCTGTTTCTGAAAAAACTATAGAAAACACCAACAGGTAGATTATAGGTTCTGAAAAATTTAATAAAGTTTCCATATCTGTGCCCTCAGTATGAATCGAACATACATCTTACCCTTAGGACGGGTCTGCTCTATCCATTGAGCTATGAAGGCAAAAGCCCAAGATAAAGGCTAATATTTATTTTGCTAAAAGCAAGTCGGAGAGCATTTTCTCTTGAAAACCAACAAGCACAGTATCTTCCACTCTGATAACTGGTACTCCAAGTTGTCCAGTGAGCTCTATCATTTCCTTTCTTTTCTCTATGTCAGAACCCACATTGTGCTCTGTATAAGCAATATTGTTTTTTTTGAAAAACTCTTTTGCTAATTGACAAAAGTGGCATGATGCTGTGCTGTAAATGGTAACTTTTTTCATAGATTAAAAATTATTTTATATAAGCATTATTATATCACACTACCTCAAACCTAGAGCTCTAAGTATAGAATCCCAAAATCTCTTTATACCCACACGTTTTACTGCATTATCATCTGGGATACTATCTTTGTTTATCACTATTATTCCCTCTCCTTCTTTGACTAGCCTATAACTATCTCTAAAGACTTTTTCTTTACCTTCTGGTGTTTCTAGAAATAGATTTGAATTTATAAGGTTTTCTTTTTTTAGCTTTAGTTCAACTTCTTCTTTTTTTAGCTCAGAGATATGTCGACGAATAGATAGGTATTTTTTTGTGAGATCGACAACAGAAGAAAGTATCATAAAAAAAACCAGCAAGGCAACAATAAACAAAAGTATGGTTTTGGGGCTATAATTTCTGTTTTTTTTGATATGTTGTTTTGGGGGCATATTTTTGTTAGTATGCTTATTATATGCTATTTAATCACAATAACAGAAGAAAAGTCGCTTTGGTCTGGAAAGTCTTTGCTATTATCATAATACTTTCTATGGCTCTTTTTTCTCTACCTGGTCTTTTCCTATAAAGTTCTCTAATCTCTATCTCGCATTACTTTTATAAAGACTTCATGCGGGACATTTACTGAAGCGTGCTCACGCATCTTTTTCTTACCCTTTTTTTGTTTATCAAGAAGTTTGTTTTTGCGACTGACATCACCTCCATATAAGTAGCCGGTCACGTCTTTTCGAAATGCTTTGAGAGTTTTAGAAGCAATAATCCTGCCTCCAACTTTTGCCTGGATTTTCATTTCTACCATTTGTCTTGGCATAATGTTTTGGAGTTTTTCTACAAACTTATCTGCCTCTTCTTGGACTCGGCGCTTAGAAACAACACGAGTAAAGGCATGCATAGGTTCATCTCCAATCAAAATATCCATACGAAGTACATCAGCATCTCGCATCGCACTGCCGTCATAAGAGATAGAGGCATAGCCGGAGGTGATACTTTTGAGTTCGTCAAAAAATCCTCTCATAAGTTCGCGAAGTGGTATCTGCATTTTTACACGAGAGCGATTGTCTCCAAATTGCTCTATCTCTCCTACCTCTGCTTCATGATCGTACAAAAAAGGCATAAGTCCTCCGACATATTCAAGAGGTGTAATAATAGCAGCGTTTACCCAAGGTTCTTTTATGGATTGTATTATGCCATCATCTGGAAAAAGGTGCGGAGAATAAACTATCCTCTTTTCTCCTCCCCGCACTACAACTTCATAAGTGATTGACGGCAGTGTGACGATAAGGGCGATATTGAACTCTCGCCTTAGTCTTTCTGTGATTATCTCTAGGTGAAGCATTCCCAAGAAACCACATCTATAGCCTCTACCTAGAGCGCCAGAGACCTCTTCTTCGTAAGAAAAAGCACTATCAGAGAGTCGCAGTCTTGCCAAAGCCATTCGGAGTTCATCAAAGTCATCCTGACTCTCTGGATAAACAGATGCCCATACCACAGGGCTTGGT
>CAZDGL010000012.1:0-17994 GCA_964505155.1 uncultured Candidatus Saccharibacteria bacterium | reverse complement strand
GGGGTCTTTGTATACTGTAAATAACGCATCTAGAAAAGTTCAAGCTATGCGTAGTGTTTTGGACAATCTTAATTTCGCTGTTGAATCATTATCAAGATCAGTCAGAACCTCAAACTCAGTTGTTTGTGGGGGGTCACTAAACGTTTCAGGTGATCCAAACTGTTCTTTTTCTAGCCAAAGTCAATCATCGATGTTGCTAGTAGATTCTACTATAGGAGTAAACACGCTTGTTGAGTACCGACTAGGGTTTTATCCAAATGGCAATGGTACTATTCAAAAGAGAAACCAAGTATCTGGTATTTGGACAAACTGGATATCTCTTACTTCTTCGGAGATAGATATAGAACAGCTGATCTTTTATGTAGAGGGAGCAAGTCCTAGTGATGGTGCTCAAACAAGTGTCTCTGTTTTTATAAAAGGCTCTGCTACAACAGGAGACTCTATTGCTCCGTTTTCTATACAGACTTATTTATCACAAAGAACCACAGAATAATTATGAATAAAAAAAAACTACAAAAAAATGGATTTACTTTAGTTGAAACATTGATCGCTGTTTTGATTTTGACACTCTCTATAGGTGGATTATTGTCTTTGGCTGCAGGTGGGTTTTTTTCTGTTAGATATTCACGCAACCAGATAATTGCAAACAATTTACTACACGAATCTATCGAATATGTTAGAAATACTAGAGATACAGCTTTTTTGCAGTCATTGGGCTGGAATGGCTGGAAAAGCTCTCTCAATGTAAATGAGTCTGGAAGTTTAACAGGCGGATCTACCGATGGGTGCTTTAGTGCCTCGGGTTGTATCGTTGACCCTTATACTTCTGGCAATAAAGTCAAAGCCTGCAGTGGTGTTTGTCCAAATATTTTATATTATCCTGATAATAATTTTTATGGTTATAGCAACTCTTACCCTTTTGTTGTTACAAACCCTGCTTATGCAACATCTTTTGTCAGAACTATAAAACTAGAACCATCTAGTTCTTCTGATGACCAGGTTATTGTCACTGCTACTATTTCTTGGCAAAATGGTACAAATACAAAGACTCTTATACAAAAAGATTTGATAACAAATTGGACACCATAATGATTAAATTTAAAAAACAAAAAAATAATTCTGGTTTTGCAATGCTCTTCACGGTGCTTATTATAAGTTTGATACTTTCTATCTCTTTAGGAATATCAAACATCACACTTAAGCAAACTATCCTATCCTCTCTTGCCAAAGATTCTCAAGTCGCATTTTATCAAGCAGATGCCGCTATAGAGTGTGGCATGTACTACGATACAAATGATACTTTTCCATCTGGTACCGATATCTCAGCCGCAATTTCTAGAATATCTTGTGGTAATAGTGCTTTTTCCCTTGATTATACTGTTAGCTATAACGATTATTTTGTTTTCAAACAAGGCTTGGCTAATCAGGCTGAACCTTGCGCTACTATTGTTTTTGATAAAGTAACTAACGTGGCAACGAGTGAAAGTATAGTTAAAGGCATTGGATACAGTGTTTGTGGAGAAAGTCCTAGACAGGTTCAGAGAGCTCTCCAGGTAACCTATGGCTTATGATAGATAGCAAAAATGCAAAAATAAGAATACAAAATCTCCGAAAAGAGATAAAAAAGCACGCTGAAGACTACTACGAAAAAGACGCGTCAACTATTAGTGACGAGGCTTATGACTCTTTGGTAAGAGAGCTCAAATCTTTGGAAAAGGATTATCCAGAACTCTCAGATCCAAACTTTATTATTTATCGTGTCGGAGGAAAGCCTCTTGAGCAGTTTGAAAAAAAGGAGCACAGTATACGCATGCTCTCTCTTAATGACTGTTTTTCTTTTGAAGAGTTATTTGACTGGCAAAAGAGGATACAAAAACTAGCACCTAAAGAGCATTTTGAGTATTTTGCTGAGCTCAAGATGGATGGGCTCGCATGTTCTCTTATTTACAAAGACGGTGTTTTGGAGAGTGCTATCACTCGAGGAGACGGAAGCGTCGGCGAAGACATCACTCAAAATGTGCGTACTATTTCCTCAGTACCGATTGTTCTAAATATCAAAGATAAAGGTATTACTGAAGTTAGAGGAGAAATAGTTATGGCCAAAAGCACTCTAGAAAGACTCAACAAAAAGTATACCAAAGAAGGTAAAGCTCTTTTGGCCAACACTCGTAACGCTGCCGCTGGCTCAGTTAGACAACTCGATCCCAAGCTCACCTCTGAAAGAAGTTTGGATTTTTTTGCTTGGGATATCGCTCAGAGCTCTAAAGACTTTGATTCTCATAGTAGTGAACACATATATCTCAAAGAGCTTGGTTTTCAAATTGCACCTTTTGAAGGAGTCTGTGGAGATTTGGAAGAAATAAAAAAAGTTATTTCCTTTATAGAAAAAGAGCGTGGGGGATTAGACTATGGAACAGATGGAGTAGTAGTGCAGGTCAACCAACTATCTTTACATAACACTCTCGGAATAGTCGGCAAAGCCCCTCGCTATGCTATTGCTTACAAATACCCAGCTGAACAAGCGACCACCACAGTGATAGATATCACAGTCCAAGTTGGTCGTACAGGGATACTGACTCCACTGGCACACTTTGTACCGACTAAGGTTGCAGGTTCTCTGGTTTCCAAATCTACGCTTCACAACATTGACCAAATCAAGCGCCTTGATGTGCGAGTCGGAGATACTGTTATCATTCAAAAAGCCGGTGATGTGATACCAGAAGTCGTCGAAGTACTCAAGAACTTGCGTCCACAAAAAACAAAAGAGTTTGCTATGCCCAAAGAGTGCCCAGAGTGTGGGGAGGCAGTAGAGCAGAGAAAGGGCGCCACAGGAGAGACAAGCGTCGGGTACTACTGCGTCAACAAATCTTGCCCAGCTAAGCAAACCAAAAACATTATTCACTTTGTAAGAGTGCTAGAGATATATGAAGTGGGACCCAAGATAGTCGAACGTTTTCAAGACGAAGGATTGATATCTGATCCCGCAGACCTTTTCACCCTCTCTGAAGGAGACTTGTCAGGACTAGAGAGATTTGGAGAAAAAAGCGCTGAAAATATAGTAAGAGAAATACAAAGCAAAAAAAGCCCTTCACTTGATAGATTTATCAATGCCCTTGGCATCATGCATGTGGGAGAGCAGACAGCGCGTGACCTGGCACTACACTTCAAGACTTTTGATAAATTTTGGAATGCCAAAAGTGAAGACTTAGATAGTATCGAAAACATTGGTCCGGCTGTTGTAGAGAGTATCCTAAGCTACAGCAAGAGTACCTATGGCAATCATCTGGTTAAAAAGCTCTTTGGTGCCGGTGTAAAACCAGTTTCTGTAACAATAAAAAAAGGTGGAGCTTTCGAAGGAAAGACCTTTGTACTTACTGGCACACTCACTACTTTCTCAAGAGAAGAAGCTAAAAAATTGATTCAAAACAATGGTGGCAAAGTAGCAAGTAGCGTCTCAGCCAAGACTGACTATCTGCTTGTAGGGGACAATCCGGGGAGTAAAAAAGATGAAGCGGAGAAACTAGGTGTAAAAATAATAGAAGAACAAGATTTTTTGAAAAGACTATAAAATCTGGTATATTTAGGGCATGATCGACTCAAAAACTATAGACGACTTGGCGCATTTGGCGAGACTTGCTATTCCAAATGAAGAAAAGGAGCAATTGCTCAAAGATATAAACAACATGGTCGAGTTTATTGATGTTGTCCAAAAGGTTGAGCTCCCAAATCAAAGTGAGGCAAAGTTTGAGCAAAGAAATGTCGCTCGTGAGGATGTAGTTGCACCTCTAGGAAGTGCTTATGATCTTGTCGAAGCGGCACCAATGCACAAAGATGGCTTTGTCCAAGTACCAAAAGTAATAGGAGAATAATTATGGTAGAAGAATTACACAAAAGAATACTCTCTGGAGAGCTCACAATAAGAGCTCTTGTTGAAGAGTCAGTTACAAAAGCAAAAGCAGATAAACTAAACATCTTTCGTGAAGTTTTCTCTGATATTGATGAGCAGATAGCTCGTGCAGAAAATCTTTTGGCTGAAGGCAAGGCTACTGCTCTCACTGGTATACCGGTAGCAATCAAGGACAACATCATGTTTGCCGGACACATTGCGGGAGCATGTTCCAAAATGCTTGAGCACCATATGTCAGCCTACAACTCTACTGCCGTTCAAGCTCTGATCGATGCTGGAGCAGTCATCATAGGTCGGACAAATATGGACGATGGTGCGATGGGTTCAAGTACTGAAAATTCAGCTTATGGCGTGACCAAACATCCGCTCGATGAGTCTCGTGTACCCGGAGGATCTTCTGGAGGTTCAGCAGCGGCAGTGCTTGCAGATATCGTGCCACTTACTCTTGGGTCTGACACAGGAGGATCTATTAGACAGCCAGCATCATTTTGTGGGATTGTCGGCTTGCTTCCGACATATGGTACAGTCGCGCGTCACGGGCTCATCGCTATGGGAAGTTCTCTCGATGTTATAGGTCCTATGGCGCACTCTGTCAAAGACGCAGAGATTCTTTATAAAACTATTTCAAAATACGAAAAGCTCGATGCAACAAGTGTAAAACTAGAAGATAGAATTTGTAACCAAAATCTCAAGCATAAAATCGCTATCCCAAGAGGTATCTTTGATAACGGGGGAGTAGACGAAGAAGTCAAACAAAATTTTCAGCAAATAAAGAAAGAAATGGAAGACAAAGGATTTTCTTTTTCGGAGGCGGATTTACCTCACTTTGGAGATGCTTTGGCTGTCTACTATATACTTATGCCAGCAGAAGTTTCTTCAAACTTGGCTCGACTCGAAGGTGTGCGATATGGAGATAGGGTGAGTAATGAAAGCGTCAAAGACATGTACGAGCAAACTCGTGGAGCGCTCTTTGGTAAAGAGGTGCGTCGTCGCATACTCCTTGGTACCTATGTACTCTCTCATGGTTACTATGATGCTTATTACAACAAAGCAGTAGCACTGCGAAATGTTATTCGCCAAGAAGTAGAAGAAGTTTTGAAAGAGTACGATGCCATCTTTACGCCTACCACTCCAACTCCAGCTTTTAAAATAGGAGAGAAAGCTAATGATCCAGTAGAAATGTATCTAGCCGACCTCTTCACTGTGCCAGCAAATATTGCACAACACCCAGCTATCTCAGTGCCTTCTGGTAAAACTGCTAGTGGACTACCACTCGGAGTGCAGTTTATAGGAGAGAGATTTGGAGAAGACAAACTCTTTGCTCTTGGAGAAATAGTAGAGAGTGTAAGAAAATCTTAGTTTGAGGTACAATATAGCAGTATGGAAACTTCAGTACCAAATCCTGTCTTTCTAAATCTTGAATATATATTTTTTCTGATCTATAGAGCTATCAACAAGTTCTTTAGTTTTCTTTTTGGTTCAAATATTACTGATCCTAATGCTGGTAGTAATTTTTTCTACGGACTAAAAACTTTTGCCACTATTTTAGTCATTATTCTTATCACTATTATTTTGTATTGTTTGGTTCGTATTTATGAACTCAAGCAAGAAGATAAACCCAAAAAGACAAAAGCTATAAGTACTGAAAAAGTAGGTGTAGATACTCAAAGCACACAAGGCGATAGGTTTGTCGATAGTACTAGTCAGAGAGTAAACGAAACTTGGAATAGTATCAGAGCCAAGCTTCTCTCTGACAGTCCAAGTGATTGGCGTCTAGCTATCATAGAGGCTGATATTTATCTGGACAAAGTACTCGACCAAAAAGGCTTTTATGGAGACACACTAGGGGACAAACTCAAGCAAATCACACCTGAGAAACTTCCATCTATTCAGTTAGCATGGGAAGCACACAAGGTCCGCAATCGCATAGCTCATGATGGCGTGGATTATATACTCACCCAACCAGAAGCTCGTCGTACACTTTCTTATTTTGAAATCACTTTTAGAGATTTGGAGGTGATAGACTAGGTTGCAAACAGATTATTTTTATCGTATAATCAAAACCTCGAAAAGAATATTTTACCGCGGGGTAGAGAAGCGGTATCTCGCAAGGCTCATAACCTTGAGGCCCCTGTTCGACTCAGGGCCCCGCAACAATTGATTGTCTTGAAAAAAGATGAAAATATGCTATATTTTTTAGACCAAATGTAGCCAATTTTGGTGAGTTTTGTCGGGGGAAGCATAGCTTGCCCCGACGGCGCTCGTACATAAAACCATAGTAAACTATGTTTTAGTACTCGCTTGTCGGGGTAGCTCAGTTGGTTAGAGCGTAGCACTCATAACGCTAAGGTCGAGAGTTCGAGCCTCTCCCTCGACACAATACACAATCAAATGCTATTGTGTAGACGCAACAAAAGTTGCGGACGTAGCTCAACTGGTTAGAGCACCCGCCTGTCACGCGGGAGGTTACGGGTTCAAGTCCCGCCGTTCGCGCAATAGTAAAATCCCCATTACGTGGGGATTTTACTATTGTGATAACGGAGCAAAACAACTGCTTGTTTTGCGTCGGGATCTTGAACACCGGAGCTATGTCGCAAAGCGACAAGCGAGGTGGTGCCTAGACATTTTGCTCTGCAAAATAGTCGAGGGAAAGTCTCACCGTTCGCGCATATTGACTTTTTTACCCTTTCGTATTATTATGATCCCGTACTGAATAATATATCTACTTGTGTTGTCGACAAATCAGTGTCTACATGACACGGTATGAGACAAACAATGAATCAAAATAATACACAAAATAGCGGATCAAGTCCGCGCCGTTCTTATTCGTCAAATGCTCCAAAACGAGCTGGTTTTTCAAAGAGACCTTTTTCTGCTTCAAAGACAGGAGGTTACTCTTCTGGCCCAAAGAAGTTTTCATTTTCTAAACCTTCATTTAAGGGCAGTTCAAATTCTAAGCCTACTGGTAGTTATACTGGCTCTTCATATGGATCTAGACCTAGAACAGCACCCTCTGGAGAAGCGCGACCTTATACTTCATCTCGGCCAGCCCGTACTGGCGGAGGTTATGGTGGCAGACCTTCTTTTTCTAGAAGCACTCGTCCTTCTTTTGGCCGGTCTGCGCAGGCAGGTGGACGCCCATCACGAGGTGGTAGAGGTGGCGGATTCAAAAAGGATCGCATAGATGAAAACATGTTCATCAACAAAGCAACAGTTGCTCAAGAAGAAAAGTATGTAGCTAAGCATGCTTTCACTGACTTTGATATACACGAAACTCTTTCGATGAACCTTATCAAAAAAGGCATAGTTCATCCGTCTCCAATCCAAGACCAAGCTATCCCGGTAGCTCTAAAGGGTGGGGATATTATCGGTATTGCTAGTACCGGAACAGGAAAGACTGCAGCGTTTTTGATACCAATCATCAACAAAATGGTTACAGATAGAAATCACAAAGCTATGGTGCTTGCACCAACACGTGAGCTGGCTCAACAAGTACAAGAAGAGTTCAAACAATTCACTCATGGTATGAGACTCTTTAGTATGACTGCTGTTGGTGGACTACCTATCGGCAAACAAATGCGAGATCTAGAGCACGGAGTGCATCTCATAGTGGGTACTCCAGGACGCGTCAAAGACTTGATAGCTCGCAACAAAATCCCGATGGAAAAAATTTCTACCATCGTGCTTGATGAAGCAGATAGAATGCTTGATATGGGATTTGTGGATGATATGAAAATGATATTGAAACTTATCCCTGAGCATAGACAAGGTATGTTTTTCTCAGCTACTTTTGCTCCAGAGATCAAGAGACTCTGTAGTGACTTTTTGAAAGATCCGATAACTGTCTCAGTTAAGACTCGTGATACTGCTAGCTCTGTAGAGCAAGATGTAGTGCGAGCACCACGTGGAGCAAAGATAGATGCCTTACACGATATCCTTATTCGTCCAGAAGCCAAAAAAGTTTTGATTTTCCGAGAAACAAAAAGATCAGTGGATGAACTGGCAAAAGATTTGAGGGCTCGTGGATTTGCAGTTTCAGCACTTCACGGAGACATGAGAAGTCGTGAAAGAAGTAGGGCAGTAGACAATCTTGCTAAAGGTCTTATACAAGTAGTTGTAGCTACAGACGTCGCTGCTCGAGGTATAGATATCCCAGATGTGACTCATGTTATCAACTACGATACTCCTTCGACATATGACACATATATTCACCGTATCGGACGAACTGGAAGAGGGAACAAAACTGGAACAGCTTTGACTTTTATTTAAAAATATAAGCTCTTCCTTGATATAAGTTTTTGAAAGCCACGCATAAAATTCTGATGAATTTTTGCTATGCTCGTCTCAGACAGACTGCGCAATGACTTTCAAAAACTATATCTGCGTCCGAGCCCTGTGAACATTGAAAAAAGCTTATTTTATGGTATCTTAATCAGATACCTGCCGTCTTGGCTTAGTGGTAAAGCACTGTCTTGGTAAGACAGAGAGCATGGGTCCGATTCCCATAGACGGCTCCCTAGACCATCTTAATGGTCGGGCGAATAATCCGAGGAACGGATTGTTTTAGCCAGAGGACATATTTATTTAATTCAAACAAAAATTTTATTATGGAAATTCGAAACATTGCAATCATCGCCCACGTGGACCACGGCAAAACAACTCTTACAGATAAGATGCTTTCTTTTTGTGGAGAAGTTCTAGATGGGGGATCTATGGACTCAAATCAGATAGAGCAAGAGCGTGGTATCACTATCTATGCCAAAAATACAGCAGTAAAATACAAGGGTACTAAGATCAACATAGTGGATACACCAGGGCACGCGGACTTTGGTTCTGAAGTAGAGCGTGTGCTTCGGTCTATCGACTCTGTGCTTCTCATTGTTGACGCCCAAGAAGGCCCTATGCCACAGACTCGTTTCGTTTTGAAAAAGAGTCTTGAACTCGGACTCAAGCCCATAGTAGTTATCAACAAGATAGATAAGCCAGGAGCAAATTGTTCTCATACTCATGATGCGGTGTTTGAACTATTTCTAGAGCTTGGAGCGACAGATGAACAACTCGACTTCACTACTGTTTATGCTATCGGTCGTGATGGCGTAGCAATGAAAGCTGAAAATGATGAGAGAAAAGACTTGGCGCCACTTTTTGAAACAATTCTCGAAAAAGTCCCAGTTGCTCAGAACGACACAAGCAAGCCATTTCGTATGCAGGCTTTTAACCTCGCTTATGACAACTTCCTCGGTCGTCTCGCTGTAGGACGTGTTTATGAAGGTGTAGCAAAGGTAGGTGAGACTGTCTTTGTAAAATCAGAAGGTAAGACAGATAGACAAGCCAAGATCATCAAACTATTTTCTTTCCATGGTTTTACTCGTGAAGAAGTATCTGAAGCTCAAGCAGGAGACATCGTCATGATTGCTGGTATAGCGGATATATTTATCGGAGAAACTATTTCCAAAGAAAAAGACGCCGAGCTTCTTCCAGCTATCACTATCGATGAACCAACTATCGTTCTTGATTTTCTAGTCAACAACTCACCATTTGCTGGTAAGGAAGGAAAGTTTGTGACTAGTAGACAAATAAGAGAGCGTCTTGAAAAAGAACTCGAAGTCAACGTCGGACTCAAGGTAGATTTCACACCAAATCCAAATCGTGTCGCTGAAGGCTTCACAGTTTTTGGTCGCGGAGAAATGCACATCGCTGTGCTTCTTGAAACTATGCGACGTGAAGGTTATGAAATCCAAGTCTCTCAGCCACAAGTTATCATCAAAGATATAGATGGGGTAAAGAGCGAGCCATTTGAAGAAGTGACTATCGATGCGCCAAGTGAACACCAAGGTGTAATCATTGAAAAGCTTGGTATGCGAGGATTTATCATGGCGGATATGAACTTGAAAAACAATACTGTCAGAATGATCTTCACTGGCCCGACTCGCGGACTTCTTGGTTATCGCAACCAGTTTCTCGTGGATACAAAAGGTGAGGGGATCATGAGTAGTCGTGTGATAGGCTTCAAGCCTTATGCAGGAGAGATCACTCGTCGCAATGTTGGCTCTATGATAAGTATGGAAAGTGGCAAGGCGCTTGCCTTTGCTCTATGGGGGTTGCAAGATAGAGGAACTCTCTATATTGGTCCACAAACAGAAGTCTATGAAGGTATGGTCATCGGTAACACTAGTAAAGGTGAAGAAATGAAAGTAAATCCTACCAAAGGTAAACAACTCACCAACATGCGCGCCTCTGGAACAGATGAAGCAGTCAACGTCATCCCGGCTTGGACTATGACCATCGAACGTGGGCTTGAAGTGATGGTGGATGATGAATTCCTAGAAATCACACCTACCTCTGTGCGTCTAAGAAAGCAGTACCTCACTGAGACAGATAGAGCGCGAGCAAGACGACCGAAAAATTAATAAAAAAATCCTGCATTATTGCAGGATTTTGCTATTTTACAGGGTTACCTAGTTGGTCAAAGTAGCGTACACCTTCTTTTTCCCATTTTTTACTTTTTATTCTTGCTATCAAGTATGGTATTAAACATTCTATGAGAACAAGTATCCCATATATGATAAAGTAAACAGTACGATTTATTTCTTTTGTATAATACTCAAGTCCATAACCGGTACTGATATAGCTAAAAAAACTCATAATGTAAGAAATGAATGTATGGGTTATTGAATCATCTTGGCCCCAAGATGAAAGCAGATGTTTTTTAGCTGATATTGAGAAACTGATGGCAAGTAAAAAGGTAACTACTCCTATTAAAAAAGAAATGATCATAAATGTAATGGTTTATGTTTTTGCTACATTACATCTTTTCTGGTAGAATGTCAAATACAAAAGCACTTGACTTAGGCAGGATTAATTTGCTATTATTAGATTACTAGGCCTTCGGGCTCCGAGAAACCCATCACGAAAGTGATGGGTTTCGACCGTTTTAGATAGATTTTTTTAGTTTACCAACTACTTTTTCAAACTGTTCTTTTTGTAGGCGAGTTAGTTTTCTAGATAAGCGTTTAGTGCTGATTGTTTTTGTTTGAGATAAAATAACAGAACCTTCTCTTTTGTTGTAACTAATAACGATATGGTGGTCATCGTCTCGAATCTTGCTAGTAAGTGGCGCAACTCTAATCATAGTTTTACTAAATATCTTTAATACAAGCACCGGTCTTTCAAATAATTCATTTTTACCATCTTCTTCTGTTCCTACATTTAGTCCGAGTGAGCACCACCAAATATCTCTCTGATTTGCGAAAGGTGTATTTTTGCGTTCATCCATATTCTTTTTTAATTCATTCCAAGAATCAAAATCTTTACTCATAGAAAAAGTGTATCATAAAATATAGTAGCAATATTTGACTGAAACAGATCGAGCGCGAGCACGACGACCGAAGCAGTAAAATTAAAAAATCCCGGCCACATAATTTGTGATCGGGATTTTATTTTTATTACAAGGATTTTAATTTCGCCTCAAGTGTTATTTGTTCAACACCTGTGATATAGGACGAATTTGGAAAATTGGAAATACATTTACCCACAATGGTGTGCTTTGTATCATCAAGATTTTTAGCTAAAAAGCCAAATTGTAAATCAAATTCTTCTCGTACACCAAGCAGGGTAGTTCTTAAGTGTAGATACTCATCAGTTCTCTTACCTTTGAAAAGACCTTCACCTAACTCTGGAGAAATAAAGATACCTGAGAAATCATCTGCAACATTTGAATCTATAAGACAGAGTTTAAACTTAACCCTACCATGCTTAAATTCAGCAGAACCTTCATAATCGAACTTTAAATTTTCAAGACTTATCATATTTTTTATTTTTTGCTACATTACATCTTTTCTGTTAGAATGTCAAATACAAGGGTTATACAGTATGAATGAAAAACGATTAAAAGAATTTTGGGATAAAGAGTACAAAAAGCCAGAGCTGTTTGAGATTTCAGACGGTGTTTCTTCAGACTTGCAAAAGTTTACTCGTTGGGCAAAGAAAGAGTATGGAGATGATGTTTTCCGTCCCGATATAACCGTGCTTGATGCTGGCTGTGGCAACGGTCGCAACTTGCTTTGGATGAATGATGAGTTTCGTGTGCGTGGTTTTGGTTATGATATTTCTGAAGAAGCTATCAAGCAAGCAAATGCGCGTGCCCAAAAACAAAAGTGGGGAAGCAAGCTCACATTTATTACACATTCCATAGGATCTACTATTCCGCTTCCTGATGAGTCAGTAGATGTGGTGCTCGACATGATGGCGAGTCACTTTCTCAAGGAAGTAGAGCGTGAGCGGTATATCAAAGAGCTTCACCGAGTACTCAAGCCTCAAGGAATACTATTTTTCAAATCTTTTTATGGCAAAGGCGACAAGCACGCACAAGACTTGATCAAAAACGAAAGTGCTGGAGAGCACAATGCCTATATTCATCCAAAAATGAAAGTCTATGAATACGTCTGGACTGATGAGTCTCTAAACGATGCTTTTGGCGAGCAGTTTATCTTGCAACACCGAGAGCTCTCTCATCAGCATAATATCAGAGGCAAACCCAATAAGAGGCGGAGTATAGTTTGTTATTATGAGAGGCGCTCGTGAGCATAGTACACCTTGTTTCTTGCGGATGCCTACGCAGAGTCCTCAGTGCACAAGGTGTACTATGCTCTCTCGCTTTGAGTAATATTTTTATACTCGCTTAATAAATTAGTACAATAATTTTTATGGAAAAAGAAACTATTCAAAAAAAAATTACTGAAATAGAGCTTGCTATGAACGAAGCGGATTTTTGGTCTGATAAAGTAAAAGCTCAATCTATGATTCGAGAACTTCAGGATTTGAAAGATGCTTTGGAAGGCGTCGGCAAATATGATAAAGGTAATGCCGTTATGACTATCTTTGCTGGAGCAGGAGGGGACGATGCCGAAGACTTTGCTGGCATGCTTTTACATATGTATATGAAGTTTGTAGAAAACAAAGGCTGGAGTATATCTTTTCTTCATGAAAACAAAAATGATAACGGTGGTTATCGCAATATCACTTTTTTGATAGAAGGCTCTAAGGTTTACGGGACACTTAAAAATGAATCTGGTGTTCATCGCTTAGTCCGTGTCTCACCATTTAATGCCAATGCCAAGCGCCACACATCTTTTGCTATGGTAGAAGTTATCCCAGAATTCAAAAAGTCTGACACAAGCATAGATATACCCGAGAGCGATATAGAAGTATCTTTTGCGCGCTCTGGTGGACCAGGAGGACAAAACGTCAACAAGCGCGAGACAGCAGTGCGTATGGTCCATACTCCGACAGGTCTTTCTGTCCACGTCACCAGTGAGCGTAGTCAAGAACAAAACAGAGAGTTGGCTCTGGGCATGCTCAAAGCCAAACTCTTTGCTCGCCAAGAAGAAGAGAGACTCGCCAAAGAAAAAGGTATGTATATTTCTAAAACTATGGAAATCACTTGGGGCAACCAAATCCGCTCTTATGTACTCCACCCTTACAAAATGGTCAAAGACCACAGACTTGGTGTAGAAGTACATGACGTGGAGAGTGTAATTGAGAGAGGGAACATAGAACCGTTCCTAGAGACAAAATAGTCTATGGTATAATAACTTTTGTTATTATGATTCAATTTGTAAACGTTTCAAAAGTGTTTCCCAACGGGGCTGTTGGGGTAGAGCACGTAAATCTAGAAATAGAAAAGGGGGAGTTTGTAACTCTTGTTGGTCCTTCTGGTGCCGGCAAAACCACACTCACTAAGTTTATCTCGGCAGAAGAGTCTCCAAGTGAAGGTACTGTTTTGTATGACAATGTTGATCTACAGACTTTTTCTAGTAGTGAGCTTACTTCACTGAGGCGCAAGATAGGAACAGTTTTCCAAGACTTTAGACTTTTGGCGAGTAAGACTGCTTATGAAAACATAGCTTTTGCTATGGAGGCGGCTGGTAAAAGCGATGAAGAAATCATCTCTGATGTTCCTCATGTGCTCTCTCTCGTAGATCTCCAAGAGCGCATGTATCACTTCCCGAGTCAGCTCTCAGGTGGAGAAAAGCAACGTCTGGCTATTGCTCGCGCTATCATCAACCAACCAGAGATTTTGATAGCTGATGAGCCAACAGGCAACCTCGATCATGCCAACACGGCTGAAGTTATCCATATCTTGAAAAAGATAAACGATCTCGGTACAACAGTTATATTGACCACTCATGATAGACAAGTCATGGATGCTATCCCTTCTCGGGTAGTGACGATGGAAAAGGGTCGTATAGTAGGAGACGATAAGAAGCCTATTTCTAAGGTATAATAAAAGCATATGTTTTGGGTCACACTAAAAAGAGTAATGAAAAGTGGTTGGGTGAATTTCAAGAGAAATCCACTTGTTTCTTCTGCTTCAGTCTTGGTGACCACTATCACTCTTTCGGTTATCACTGCGCTTTTTCTTTTTAACGCCTCACTATCTTCTATGATTGTCTCTCTAGAAGACAAAGTCGATATCGCTGTTTATTTTACTGTTGATGCGCAAGAAGAGAAGATTTTGGCTTTGAAGGACACTCTTTCCAAGATACCCGAAGTCAAATCTGTAGAGTATGTCTCTGCTGATGAAGAAGTGCTAGCCTTTCGTGATAGACACGCGGATGATTATTTGACACTACAAGCACTCGACGAGCTCGGTAGCAATCCTTTTGGTGGCTCTATCCGTATCAAAGCCAAAGATAGTGCTCAGTACGAGTCTATCGCTTCTCTTCTAGAAGGTGACAGTGAAGTGGCTCGCGAAAATAGTCAAATCATAGAGCGTATCAACTTTGCTCAAAACAAACTCGTGATAGAAAGACTAAACACTCTGATAGCAGGTGCTCGCAAGGGTGGAGGAGCTACGACTTTGATTTTGGCTTTGATTTCTATCATCATCATGTACACCACAGTTCGTCTCACTATCTATATGTCTCGTGAAGAGATAGGGGTCATGCGTTTAGTAGGAGCAAGTAGTTCATATGTTCGTGGACCATTTGTTGTCGAAGGTATGCTCTATGGAGCATTTGCTTGGCTCATCACTATACTTATGTTTTTGCCTATTACCTATATCATTACTAAGAGTATTGGTTCGCTCATAGCTATAAATCTTTATCAGTATTATGTTTCGCATTTGTTCCAAATAGGCTCTCTCGTGCTTTTGATAGGACTTGCGCTCGGAGCAATCTCTAGCTTCCTAGCAGCACGTAGATATCTCAACGTTTGATTATGATCAAAAATCCCAAGTACATCTTTGTGGTAGGGGGTGTGATTTCCGGAGTCGGAAAAGGGATAACAGCCTCCTCTATCGCCAAGATACTTCAAGACAGTGGTGTCTCAGTGACAGCTATCAAGATAGACCCATATGTCAACATCGATGCTGGGACTATGAATCCTACAGAGCATGGTGAAGTCTTTGTGACAGAAGATGGTGATGAATGTGATCAAGACATGGGTAACTATGAGAGATTTCTCGGGATAAATCTCACTCGCATCAACTACATGACAACAGGGCGTGTATACCAAAGCGTCATTGAAAATGAGCGAGCACTCAAGTACAAAGGCGCTTGTGTCCAAGTCGTGCCTCATATACCACTAGAGATAGTCTCACGTATCGAAAGAGCTCAAAAAAACGCCAAGGCAGAAGTGACAGTCATAGAGATAGGCGGGACTGTCGGAGAGTATGAAAACATTCTCTTTCTCGAAGCGGCTCGTATGCTCAAGCTCCGATCTCCAGATGATGTTAGATTTGTCATGGTGTCATATCTGCCGACACCAAGCTCAATAGGCGAGATGAAGACCAAGCCGACTCAGCACTCAGTGAGAACACTCAACTCTTCAGGTATTCAGCCCGATATCATCATTGCTAGATCCAAGGAGCCGATAGATGAAAAGCGCAAAGAGAAGATTTCATTTTTTTGTAATGTTCCGAAAGGCCAAGTCATCTCTGCGCCAGATGTAAAGAGTATCTATGATATACCTATAAACTTTGAAAAAGAGGGCATACTAAAAACTTTAGCAAAGCTTCTACACCTCAAACTCAACAACAAACCTTCCAAAAATGCCTTGGCTTGGAAAAAGATGGTTTCTGTCGCAAACAATGCCGTAGATGAAGTTCGCATCGCTCTTGTCGGCAAGTACTTTGATTCTGGAGACTTTACCCTCACTGACTCTTATATCTCTGTGATAGAAGCTATCAAATACTCGTGTTTTGCTCAAAACAAAAAGCCAATCATCGAATGGGTCAATGCACTTGAATTTGAAAAACCTGCCCGCCCTCGCAAAGGCTTGGGAGCAGGCGGGGATCCAAAGCAATTGAAAAAGTTGTCAAAGTATCACGGAGTAGTTGTACCCGGCGGGTTTGGTAGTCGTGGTATCGAAGGCAAGATAAAAGCTATAGAATACGTTCGTAAAAACAAAATACCATATCTAGGACTTTGTTATGGTATGCAACTTGCTGTTATAGAGTTTGCGCGGCATGCCTGTGGTATCAAGAGTGCGACTTCGAGAGAGCTTGATCCGAAGAGTAAAGAGTGTGTGATAGACGTCATGGATAGTCAAAAAGAAAAACTCAAAAAAGAAGAGTACGGTGGCTCAATGCGACTCGGCTCTTATGAGTGTTTCCTCAAAAACGGTTCCATTGCCAAAAGCCTCTACAAAACGAGCAAAATACTTGAGCGTCATAGACACCGCTATGAGGTAAACCCACTCTTTATCGAGCGCCTAGAGGCCAATGGGCTTGTTTTCTCGGGTGTTTCGCCAGATGGCACCCTCATGGAAATAGCCGAGCTCCCACCAGCACAGCACCCATTTTTCGTCGGATGTCAGTTTCATCCAGAGTTCCAAGCTCGTCCTCTTGCCCCGCACCCACTTTTCACAGGTTTTATCAAGGCTTCTATAAAAAATAAAATTTCAAAATAATACTAAATATTTGACTTTCTTGTACTTGTGTATTAGTATCACCTACGAAATAAATTTTTTAATTAAACCATCATTCACATGAGAAAGATTGTTGTTTTGTTCCTGGCTCTGGCCATGTTGCTCTTTACATCTGAAAATGTTTTCAGCCAGTCAGAAAGTTTTCTGAAAATGACTGAAACTGTTGGACCTAAAAAGCTGGCAGAAAAAGAAGTACAGACCATGATTCAGAAAAGCTATCGCCTGTATGAAAAAATTCACGTTGAAATGAAAGATGCCGGTGTGCCCAAAACTGAACAGGGCTACAAGGAGGCTGTTTTGAAGAGCCCGAAGATTAAATCAATGCTGGAAGAATTGACAGTGCTGGATTTAAAAATCGCCCAGCAAAAGCCAAGTGTGGATCTGGTCAGTTCTGCTTTTTTGGCAATACTTAATCCTTCGTGTTTGGGATGTACCATTGGTTGCTGGTCCGCTTACTATGCCTGCCTTGAAAACGCTGGAGGCACATCAATTATTTTTTGTGCTTTTCAGAGAGATGGATGCCTTTATTGGTGCCCGTGTCCATATTAAAAAAATGTACTTTCAACGAAACCCGTCAACAAGACGGGTTTTTTATTTACTGAAACATAAGTGTAATGTAAAATATTGTTAATAAAAATATGAAAAAAGAAGTACAAAAAAGTAAAGTTCATAGACTAAGGTTTGCTGCAAAAAATAAAGCAACTTGGGATTTTATAAAGAGTGGAAAGAAAAAGATAGAAACTCGGGCTGGAACTGTAAAATATCAGAAGGTTCAAAAAGGGGACACACTGCTTCTTTGTTGTGGTAAAAACCATTTGGAAAAGAAAGTAAAAAACGTTCGTCATTTTAAAACATTAGACTCAATACTGCATGCTTATAAATATTCTCAAATAAATCCTGGTGTTACGTCAAAACAAGAAATGATAGATAGATGGTATTCTTTCCCAGGCTATAAAGAGAAAATAAAGGAGTTTGGCATCTTGGCTTTTGAGCTTGAATAAAAGGCTTATTTTAGCTATAGTGACTGAGTAAATTGCCTGATCGTCTAATGGTAGGACTACGGTTTCTGGTACCGTCTATTGGGGTTCGAGTCCCTGTCAGGCAGCAAAACAAATAACATTTGTTTTGCGCATGAAGCACACAAACTGCTTTGTGTG
>CAZDGL010000011.1:0-18066 GCA_964505155.1 uncultured Candidatus Saccharibacteria bacterium | reverse complement strand
TGAAAATACAGTACCGGTGAAGATGCCGGTTACCTGCAGTTAGACGAAAAGACCCCGGAAGCTTTACTACAGCTTGGTATTGGGTATATCTGTATATTTCGTAGCATAGAGAGGAGACTTTGAAGCGCCGCTTTCGGGCCGCGTGGAGTCGTCAGTGAAATACTCTTATCTATATGTATATATCCTAACCGATGAGGCAAAAACTCATCGAGACAGTGCCTGGTGGGTAGTTTTACTGGGGCGGTATCCTCCCAAAAAGTAACGGAGGAGTCCAAAGGTCAGCTAGGCGCGAATGGAAACCGTGCCGATAGTGCAATGGCATAAGCTGGCTTGACTGTGAGGGGGACATCCCGAGCAGGTGCGAAAGCAGAGCATAGTGAACCGACAATTCGCATTAGATGCGGTTGAAGATTAACGGATAGAAGCTACTCTAGGGATAACAGGCTAGTTCCGCCTAAGCGTCCATAGCGACGGCGGAGTTCGGCACCTCGATGTCGGCTCACCTTATCCTGGGGCTGGAGAAGGTCCCAAAGGTTTGGCTGTTCGCCAATTAAAAAGGTACGCGAGCTGGGTTCAGACCGTCTTGAAATGAAAAGATTTATCTTTCTCATTTCAAGACCCGTCTGAATCCCGAGAGAATTTTTTGAATAATTTTAAAATAAAATGTTCACATATAAAATATGTTTTAGTCTTTTCGTCTAACGAGTCCGATCATTATAAAATTTATTTTATAATGATTTAGGATAAAAATGAGAGAGCCTAATCCAAAAACAGAGTTCGTTTTTGGACGGCTAAGAGAGAACCATCTTATTACGGCGGTCCTTTGTAGTGATACAAGGTGACATGCTCAACTAATATCGGAAAATGCCCATGTGGTTAATTCCGAGGGAAGGTCATACACTTAAAAAAGTAGTACACAAAATGCACTTTTCTACACCATGCCTCATGATAAAACTCTGAGGATCCAGAGAATTGAAACATCTAAGTATCTGGTTGTAGTAGAAAATAGCAAAGCGTAACTTTGGGATAAGTTTTGCGAGGTAGACAAGCCTCCATACTTGTCTACTTTTTTAAGTGTATGACTACCCGTAGAGACTACACGTTGAGGTGCTTATAAAAATGAGTACAAGATATAGTCCATTCCATTTAGTAATAAATGAAAAGAAGCGTAAGACAGGTTGGTCTCCTATCTACTGCAGGCGTTGATACTTGAGGAAGATCGCTCCTAGTACGAGAGGACCGGAGTGAACGAACCTCTGGTGTACGGGCTCTAGCGCCAGCTGGACCGCCCGGTAGCTATGTTCGGAATGGATAACCTCTGAAAGCATCTAAGAGGGAAGCCAGTTCCAAGATTAAGTATCGTCTGAGGGCCGTGAGAGATGATCACGTTGATAGGCACTAGGTGTACGCAAAGCAATTTGCTCAGCCGAGGTGTACTAATTGCCCGATTCCTATTAGGAAATCTGGAAATCAAACTGTTGAAAAACAGATTCAGAAATAAAATTTTAATGCTTTACCCCGCCATGGCGGGGCGCGTATTCGAGCTCACTGTCTTGGTGGTTTGTCGCAGGGGTCACACCTCTTCCCATTCCGAACAGAGAAGTTAAGCCCTGTAGAACCGATGATAGTCTTTTTAAGGCAAAAGTAGGTAGCTGCCAGGACTGTGAGCTTGAATATATCCAGAATACAAAAAGCCATACTTTTGATTTATCATTGGTATGGCTTTTTGTATTTTTAGCTTGTTATTTTTGGTATAATAAGCCTATGGTTTGGGCACAGAGGCGGAAACTTAGTTATATGACCGGACTACTTACTTTTTTGTTTGTGGTCTCATTTTTAGTTTTTCAAAGTTCTACAAAAGTAGTGCCGACTTGTTTTGATAACAAAAAAAACGGAGGTGAGTCAGGGGTGGACTGCGGGGGAACATGTCTTTCATATTGTCCCAACGAACTCTCTGACCCCAAGGTCAGGTGGGTCCGAAGTTTTGAGATTTCTCCTGGCATAGTACACAGTATTGCTTACATAGAGCATAGTTATCCAGCTTCTTCGTCTCGTGGAGCTAGGTATGTTTTTAAGCTCTATGATGACAAAAACTCATTGATAACACAAAAGGAAGGTGTGACTTATCTAGGACCTATGGGGCGTAGTGCTATAGTTGAAAACCTTATTCAAACAGGCAACAGCAAGGTAGCTCTTACTCGTTTTGCTTTTTTGCCGCCAATAACTTGGGAAAAGTCTGATCCTGCATTTTCACAAGTAGTTATAAAAACAGATAGAAATCTACTAGAGGCTTTTGAAGGAGGACTTCGTTTGACAGCGACACTAGAAAACAAATCTAGATATAGTTTTGAAAACATAGATGTCGTAGCTATCTTATATGACGAAAATGATAATGCTATAAATGTTTCCAAGATCCTTTTGCCAAACATCTCTGGTTTATCAAATCAAACTGTGTATTTTACTTGGCCAGATAAAACTGACCCCAAGCTAGTGCGAACTATAGAGATCATTCCAAGGATCAACCCCTTTAAATCTTCTGAAATATGATTAGAAAACTTTATAAAGAAATCGATTGGAGTATTCTCGGAGTTGTTTTGCCTATCATGCTTGCTTCGCTTTCGACTATGACGAGTTTTGGGGGAGATTCCTCTTTTTTTACCAAGCAACTTATATGGGTAGTGGTTGGACTTGTTCTTATGTTTGCCATTGCATTCATAGATATAAGATTTCTAAGGGATTCCCGCTATGTGGTTATGGCCTACCTTTTTTCTTTGACACTTCTTATTTTGGTTTTATTTCTTGGTAAAACAGTCAAAGGTGCCAAAAGTTGGTTTGATTTTGGCGGTTTTTCTTTTCAACCAACAGACTTCGTAAAAATATTGGTTATTATTGTTTTAGCAAAATACTTTTCTCGTAGGCATGTGGCTATTGCACAATTTAAACACCTTTTGATCTCAGCCTTATATGCATTAGTACCTATTGGTCTTATCCTACTTCAGCCTGACTTTGGTTCAGCTATGATAGTTGCCCTTTTGTGGCTTGGAATGGCATTGGTCTCTGGTATTTCAAAAAAGCATATTTTGGTAGTTCTCTCGGCCGTGGTTATTGTTTTTAGTATTTCCTGGTTGTTTCTTTTTAAGCCTTATCAAAAAGCTAGAATCATTAGTTTTGTTGATCCTATGAGTGATATCAGAGGAGCAGGGTACAATGCTTACCAAAGCGTTATCGCTGTTGGCTCTGGTGGATTTTTAGGAAAAGGTCTTGGTTATGGTACTCAAAGCCGACTCAACTTTTTACCAGAATACCAGACAGACTTTGTCTTTGCTGCTTTTTCAGAAGAGTGGGGATTTCTTGGAAGTATTTTGATTATATTTTGTTTTAGCTTTCTCCTTTGGAGGATAAAGGTTCATGCTCAGCATGGCGCTAGCAACTTTGAGACGCTATTTTGTGTTGGATATTTTATATTTTTATTTGGACACTTGCTAGTCAATGTTGGTATGAATATCGGTATTATGCCTGTAACAGGTATTCCGCTTCCATTTATGAGTTATGGAGGGTCACATATTTTGGCAGAAATGATTGGTCTTGGTATAGTGTTATCTATGACTCGCTATGAAAGAGCGACCCATAGAGATGATATCAACAAAGAGTTTTTAGGATATGCTTAATACACTAAACCAAAAATTATTTTTCTTTATCAACCACGGCGCCCTACAATCTCCGGTGTTGGACGGATTTATGATTTTTGTAAGCAAGTTTTTTGTTCAAGCTTTGGCACTTTTAGTCTTTGGTTGGTTAGTATTTTTGGCAGTTAAAAGCAAAAAAGATAGTTCTTTGTTTCTCAAGAAAATAGGCGATATTTTAATTTTTTTTATAGCACTATCTTTTGTTTGGGCTATTACTGAACTTATCAAAGGTTTAGTATCCTTACCAAGACCATACCAAGCTCTTGGTAATATAAAAAATCTTTTGGTTTTTGGGGACAATGATTCCTTCCCGTCACTACATACTAGTTTTTCTTTTGCCTTAGCATACTTTGTTTATAGCCTTTCAAAGAGAGCTGGGCTCATGCTCTTTGGTATTGCAGTTATCATAGGTATTTCACGCATTTATGTTGGTGTTCATTATCCACTCGATGTTCTAGCAGGAGCTTTTGTTGGGACTCTTATCAGTTTCATCATTGTAAAAGTTTTTAAACGCTATACTTTGTAGGAAAGTCAATATCATTGCTCAAAAGCTTAAAATACTCTAGAATGGAGCTCTATATATGATTAAAAAACGAATTTTTGCACTAATAGTTTTGTTGCTCGGTTTAGGGCTAGGCTGGGCTGTTCTTCGAGGAGAACAACCAAATGCTCCAAAAATCTTGGCAAATCACCCTTTTAGACTTGGACTAGACCTCTCTGGAGGAACACATCTTCTTTATAGTGCTGATGTTAGCAAGCTAAGCTCTAACCAGATAGATGATTCTATGAGCGCTCTTCGAGATGTTATCGAAAGACGTATAAACCTCTTTGGAGTAGGAGAGCCTATAGTTCAAGAACAAACAGGTTCATTTGGCTCTGGTGGCGATCACAGACTCTCTATCGAACTTCCTGGTGTGACTGATATCGGTGAGGCTATCAAGATGATTGGTCAAACACCTTTTCTTGAATTTCGTGTTCAGTCAAGTGAGCCACAACAAATCACTGTCGACAAAGATGGTAATGCAGTTATCGATCCAAATGGCAACTTTGTCCCAACACCACTAAATGGTAAGTATCTAAAATCAGCACAGCTTTCTTTTAACTCTTCAACCGGTGAGCCTATAGTGAATTTGAATTTTAATGACGAAGGAGCAAAGATGTTTGAGCAAATCACTCGTGACAATGTGGGTAAAACCGTTGCTATTTATCTAGATGGTGAAGTCATTTCCGCTCCCGTTGTAAGAGAGGCTATCACTGGTGGCCAAGCACAAATCTCGGGCAACTTCACTCCAGAGGAAGGGAAGAAGCTTGTTGGACGATTGAACTCTGGTGCCCTACCTGTTCCTATCTCTTTGATTTCAACAGAAACTATAGGAGCAACTCTAGGTGAGCAAGCAACCAATGCTGGAGTTAAGGCAGCAATCATAGGATTTTTGGCGATAGCCTTTTTCTTAATCATTTGGTACAGACTTCCAGGCCTTATCGCTTCTATCGCTTTGGTTATTTACATTGCTATTACTTTAGCTCTCTACAAACTCATCCCGGTAACTCTTAGTTCTGCAGGTATCGCTGGATTTATCATCTCTATCGGTATGGCAGTTGATGCCAACATTCTTATCTTTGAACGTTTCAAAGAAGAGCGTAAAAAGGGTAGAGGCACAAGAGATGCTCTCTCAGAAGGATTTTCAAAAGCATGGCTTTCTATCAGAGACTCTAACACTGCAAGTATCATCATCTCTATTATTTTATTCTGGTTCGGATCTTCTCTTATCAAAGGCTTTGCTCTGACCTTTGGTCTCGGAGTGATTGTTAGTTTGGTTTCTGCTATTGGTATTACAAGAGTATTTCTACGAGCACTTCCAACTCTTGAAAATAGCAAGGTCGGCAGATTCTTATTTAGTAACGGTTTTAAACAATAATTTATGTTTGTCATTAAATACAAAAAATTCTTTATCGGTTTATCAATAGCTTTTGTTAGTCTTTCTATCGCTGCTATTATAGTTTTTGGACTTAAGCTCGGTATAGATTTCAAAGGAGGATCTTCTCTAGAGCTTTCTTATACAAGTACTCGACCTGAAATCTCAGAAATAAAAAGTACCTTGGTTAATTCTGGTTATGGAGACGCAAGTGTCGTGCCGACTGGCGAACAAGGTTTAGTGATCAAAAGCCGAGACCTAACGGAGGCAGAGAGAGCAAGTATTGTTTCTTTGGCTAGTTTGGATGGTAGAAATCCTGTAGAGCAAAAGAGCTTTACCACTATCGGACCATCTGTTGGCTCTGAACTCAAGAAAAAGGCTATAGCTTCTATCGTCTTGGTATTGCTGGCTATTATTTTGTTCGTTGCTTATGTTTTCCGAAAAGTTTCTTATCCAGTTTCTTCTTGGAAGTACGGTCTTGTCGTCATCATCGCCCTTATTCACGACATCATTATTCCTACAGGAGTCTTTGCTGTACTTGGTCACTTTGTGGGAGTTGAGGTAGACACACTTTTTATCGTTGCACTCCTTACTACACTTGGACTTTCAGTGATGGATACTATAGTTGTTTTTGATAGAATCCGTGAGAACATTTCCACAAATAAAAATATGAAATTCTCCGATCTAGTAGGGCAGAGTCTGTCACAAACATTTGGTCGCTCCATCAACACTTCTTTGGTCGTGCTTTTGATGGTTCTCTCACTAGTGTTTTTTGGACCAGAAAGTACAAGACTCTTCTCAGTGGTTTTAGCTATAGGAATGTTTTTCGGTACATATTCTTCTATCTTTTTGGCTAGTCCGCTTCTAGTGGTGATCGAGTCTCTACAAAAGAAAAACAAATAAAAATCCCTCTTGTACTCCAGCCAAAAAGGAATATAATGCCAATATGACCATTATATTAATTATCGCAATTGTTGTTATAGGCTGGTTTGTATTTAGTTACAACGGCTTTGTTAGAGGAAAAAATCAGTACACTGAAGCTTGGGCAGATATCGAAGTACAACTCAAGCGTCGTTATGACCTTATTCCAAACTTGGTAAATACCGTGAAAGGTTATGCCACTCATGAGTCTACCGCTTTTGAAAAGGTGACAGAAGCTCGTAGCAAAGCTATGCAGGCTAGTTCTCTTGCAGATCATGCTAGTGCTGAAGTAAATCTCGGCAAGGCAGTTTCAGGACTCTTTGGCATCGCTGAGGCTTATCCAGAACTCAAAGCCAACACCAACTTCATCGAACTCCAACGTGAACTCTCTGATACTGAAAACAAAATCCAAGCATCACGACGTTTTTACAACGGCACAGTAAAGGACTTCAATACTCGTGTAGAGTCTGTACCATCAAATATCGTGGCAAAAATGTTTGGTTTCAAAAACGCAGAATTCTTTGATCTTGCTGATAACGACGTGGCGCAACAACCAGTAGAAGTGAAGTTTTAAACTATGGAAAACGAACAAAAAAGAAAATATTGGTTTTTTGGATCAAAGTTAAATAGTGTCTTACTTATAGTCCTTATCGTTTTAATGGTCTTTGCACTTAAGCAAATGCGTAAAAACGCTGATTTTTATAAGCAAAATCTAGGACTAAAAGACGCTTACCAAATTCCGGTTGGTGATACGTCTTATGAAAAAGATAATTCAAGTCGTCAACCGAATAACAATACCGTTACACTTGATACCTCAGATTCATATACCAAACAATACAAGACTATTTTTAGTGAAGCACTAAAGAAGCCAGCAGATTTTAACGGGCACTATGTTGTTGCTAGTTATGGTTGTGGCTCTGGTTGTATGGCTTTTGGTGTTGTAGATAAAAATACTGGCAAGGCCTATCAGGGCCCGACAGATGACTACGGAGGAGGTTATCAAATCCCTAGTAACTTTGAAGTCACCAGGTATTTTTTGGGTAGTAACTTATTTAAAGTTGTAGGTTACTCTGAAATCCAGACATATAGATTTGATGGTACACAATTTGTTTTAGTTCAATAAAAAATAAATGGCGACGCTTTATACACAGCAATCAAAAAATATTCGTAAAACCTGGCTACTCGTCGGAGTGTTTTTGAGCGTCATTTTAGGGCTTGGTTATTTTCTCTCTGTTTACTATAACAATCCTAGTATTTTAGCAATTGCATTTATTTTTTCTTTAGTGATGAACATTGCAAGTTTTTGGTTTTCTGACAAGATAGCTTTGGCCTCTGCTCGAGCAGTACCAGCTGATGAAAAAGAATATTTAGAACTCCACAGAATAGTAGAAAATCTATCTATAACTGCTGGGCTTCCAAAGCCTCGTGTATATATCATCCCTGATATGTCACCGAACGCTTTTGCTACAGGGCGCAACAAGGAGCATGCAGTAGTTGCGGTTACAACAGGGCTTCTACAAATCCTCGATAGAAGTGAGCTTGAAGGAGTGATTGCTCATGAGCTTGCACACATCGGCAACAGAGATATTTTACTTCAAAGTATGGTGGTAGTACTTGTTGGTTTTATTTCTCTTTTATCAAATATCTTCCTTCGAAGCTTAGCTTGGGGTGGTGGAGATAGTGATAACAGAAAGGGAAGTAATGTTTTGGCAATAGTTGGTGTTGTACTTCTTATACTCTCTCCAATCATTGCTCAGCTTATTCAGCTGGCTATATCAAGAAAGCGTGAGTTTTTGGCGGATGCTAGTGGAGCACTCCTTACTCGCTATCCCGAAGGTCTTGCCTCTGCGCTTCGCAAGATTCATAGTGCTGGGATACCTATGCAAAACGCTAGTGATGCTACAGCACACCTATACATATCCAATCCGTTTGGTGGAGCATTAGGTGGCTTACACAAGCTTTTTATGACCCATCCGCCAGTAGAGGAGAGGATAAGTGCTTTGTTAGGACTGTCTGCGCAAGTAGGAAAAAAATAGAGGGTTCGCATAGCGGTCTAGTGCACCACCTTGGAAAGGTGGCAACGGGGCAACTCGTTCAGGAGTTCGAATCTCCTACCCTCTGCAAAAATATAAATAGTTTTGTTGTAGATTCGAACACCGGAGTGATGTTGAGCCAGCAGGCGAAACCGCGAGGTGGTGCCCAGACCGAGCCTAGTGACTGACGAGGCGAGAGTCGCGGGCGAATCTCCTACCCTCTGCATCGTGCTAAAATGGTCTTATGATAGATTTCCAGAGCGCCTATAACAACCTAAACAAAGAGCAAAAAACGGCTGTTGATACCATAGATGGTCCAGTTATGGTTGTGGCAGGCCCTGGTACTGGCAAAACCCAAGTGTTGGCGCTTCGGATTGCCAACATCTTACAAAAAACAGACGTTGGTGCTGATGCTGTTCTTTGTCTGACTTTTACTCGAAGCGGAGTCTCGGCTATGCGTGCTCGACTTGAAAGCTATATAGGAAGCTCTGCCAAAGATGTTTATATCAGCACTTTTCACTCTTTTGCCGGAGATATTGTGGAGAAATACTATAGCGTTCTTGATTTTGATACTCCACCAAAAACTTTAGAAGACAATGAAAGTGTTCTTTTGGTTGATGAACTTTTGCATGAGTATGAGTGGGAATACATAAGACCTCGAACCAATCCATCTCAATATTTTTCTGATCTAAAAAGTTTGATCTCTATTTTAAAAAGAGAAAGGTTAACTCCAGAGAATTTTTTGGAAGAAGTAGAAAAAGAGATAATATTTCTCAAACAAGATCCAAACAGTATCTCTAGTCGTGGAGAAAGTAAAGGGGAGCTAAAGAAAGAGATAGAGAAAAAGATAGAGTCTCTCGAACGAACCAAAGAAGTAGTCGAGTTTTATCGTCTCTATGAACAAAAGAAAAAAGAGCGCTCTTTGATGGATTATGATGATGTTCTTGCTTATGCGGTAGAGATTGTTGAAAAGTCAGAAGATGCTCGGGGTGATATACGAGAAGCCTACCAATACATTTTGATAGATGAACATCAAGACTCTAGTGCTGTGCAAAATTCATTTTTGAAAGCCGTTTGGCAAGAAACAGAAAAGCCAAATATTTTTGTAGTGGGAGATGATAGACAGCTCATCTATGGTTTCTCTGGCGCCTCACTTTCTTATTTTGAAGAATTCGCCACTTCTTTTGGTAAGGCTGAGCTTATAAGTTTGTCCGAAAACTACCGCTCAACTTCCAATATACTATCTTTAGCTGACGACCTCCTTCAAAGCTCAGTAACAAAAGATAAACTAAAGAGCAATACCAAAGGAGAGGACAAAGTATTTTTGTCAGAATATTCATATGAGCGAGATGAGATAATAGCTGCCGGATTATTTTTCAAGGAGCAAATTGCCTTGGGGGCAAAACCAGAAGACTGTGCCTTACTGGTGCCCAAAAATCGCCATGTTAGGAGTGCTGTTGTGACCCTCAAAGATATGGGGCTTATGGTTTCAAGCTTGGGAGGAGATTCACTCTTCAATACTTCTAGTTCACAAAGTTTATTTAGAGTTTTACAGATATTGGCCAATCCTTTTGATAGCGTGCTTCTGGCAGAGAGTTTGCTTGATAAATACTCTGGCGCTCCAGCATTTTTAGCTCATAAATTTTTACACCAAAACAAATTCAATACTTTAGATATAGATATTTTAATCTCTGACGGAGTCAAAAGCTCTCTCTTTGAAGGACAAAGTTCGATCTCTCTTTGGGGAGAAAAACTCAAAGCTTGGGTAGAAAATTCATCTTCTCAAAGGATTTCAGAAGTAGTTTCTAGTGTTGGCAATGATTTGCTTATAAAGAGCTCATCTTCCCATGAAGAACTTTTGGTAAATACTGAAGTTGTTAGATCGTTTTTGCATGCCACTATGCTTTGGGAAGAAAAGCATCCTGGAGGAATGTTTCGAGACTTTTTAGAGTATCTAATGCGACTCAAAGAATACGGACAAAGTATAGAGCTGGCGAGTTTCGGCTTTGCTTCTGGGGTACAAGTTATGACTCTTCACAGATCAAAAGGTCTCGAATACAAAAACGTCTGGGTAGCGCATATGAACGAAGAGACTTTGATGAGTGGCAAGCGCCAACCTTTTACTTTGCCTGAAAGTATCAAGGCTCATATCAATGAGCGTGATAGTGCTTCAGCAAGGCGTGAGCTTTATGTCGCTATCACAAGAGCCAAGGAGCGTTGTGTTATATCTTTTGCGCACCAAAGCTATGATGGTAAAGTTTTGGAACTTGCGAGTATGATAGGAGATTTGCCAGAAGTTCACTTTGTCAAAAAATCTTTTGAGCAAACAGAAAAAGAACTCCTCTCTCATGGTCCAGCAATTTATGTCTCTATAGAAAACAAAGAGGAAGCAGATACACTCGAAGAATTGAAAGACTATGTAAAAGCAAACTATGAATCAGTCAAAGTCTCGGTAACACTATTAAACAACTTTTTTGATTGTCCTTGGAAATGGTATTTTAGAAATTTCTTGCGCTTGCCAGAAGTCAAAAGCACAAGTCTCGCTCTTGGAAGCGTGGTACACAGCACTATCGAATTTATATTAAAAGCAGATAAAAAGCCTACAGAAAAATCTTTGGAAGAAAAGATAGAATATGAGCTCAAAAAAGAAGGCGTTACAGAAGCCAAAGAGTTGAAACGCCTTCACAAAGATGCACTTAGCGCTATCACAAACTGGCTTGAAGAGTATTACCCCAAACTCTCAAAAGAGAGACAAAGCGAAAGATCTATTTCTTTCCGAGATACCAACTTCCCAAATCTTATGATGTACGGCAAGATTGACCTTTCAGAGCGAGACGACCATGGCAATGTTTCTGTCACAGATTTCAAAACTGGCTCTGTCAAAACTCCAAGCTCTATAGAAAAGCTAACTGAAGAAGGCAAACTCTCTGACCTCATGCGCCAGTTGGCGATGTATTCATATCTTGTGCGTGGTGCTGAGAAAAAAGAAGTGACCAGTTCACGGCTTCTCTTTGTCGAAGCTGATAAGAAAGACAAAAATGCGCTCTACGAAACTCAGATAACAGATAACCAAATAAATCTTCTGGTTGAAGACATCAAAGAGTATGATGAGCAACTAAAAAGTGGGGAGTGGGTAGATAGAGAGTGCCATCATAAAGGCTATGGCGACAAGACGGAATGTGAATATTGCAAAATGGCAAAAATATTTAAAAAATAAAAAACAGGAGCTGATTAGCCCCTGCGATTGCTTTATGAATTTGCAACATCATGAAGACTTTTTTCTTCTCCGTCCGGGAACGTTACATATAAATATTTCAGGAAACCATAGAAGGCGCCATCGCTATCTTTCTTATAGTCTGAATATTTATCCGGATTATCCCAGATTTCTTTACACATTTCCTTAATTTTTTCTTCAGGTACCGGTATCTTCTCAAAAGAATCAGCCTGGTCGCAACCATGGATAACACAAGTGTTATGTTCAAGGATTGAACCTTTTGTTATTCCTTTTTGAACAAAATCATAAGGAATGCCCGCTGCCATTTTTGGTACATAAGTATAACCATCGAGTGCAAAAGTACTTGGTATCTGTTCGTTTGACTCACAGAGAATACAAATCTGATTTTTTTCCAGAGAGATATCCTCAGTGCTTTTAGTTACAACTATCATAATTTGAGTTTTTAATGAATAACTATTGTTTTCTTTTATATTATATCATATTTGATATACAAAGTCAAATAGTATTTAGGGGCTATTTTTGGTATAATGAATCGTTACAAAATCCTTATTTTCACTATATCAAATGGCAAAAGACAATAAATCAAAAGATTACGGCGCAGAGCAGATTTCAGTCCTTGAAGGTCTTGAGCCAGTGAGACGTCGTCCGGGAATGTACATCGGTTCGACTGGCCCAGACGGCCTTCACCACCTTGTTTGGGAGATTTTTGACAACTCTCGTGACGAGGCGATGGCAGGACATGCTGATACTATCGAGGTCACACTATTGCCTGACGATCATGTGCGTGTGGCTGACAATGGTCGCGGTATCCCAACAGCAATTCACCCAAAGACAAAAGTTTCAGCACTTGAAACTGTCATGACTGTGCTCCATGCCGGAGGAAAGTTCGGGGGAGATGGAAGTGGTTACAAAGTCTCTGGAGGGCTACACGGTGTGGGAGCATCTGTAGTAAATGCGCTCTCTGACTATACTCGCGCAGAAGTTCATCGCGAAGGAGAAGTCTTTGCTCAAGAATACAGCCAAGGAAATAAAAAAGCTGCGGTCAAGAAAATAGGTAAAACAAAAGACAATGGTACCATAATTACTTTCAAGCCAGATGCCTCAATCTTCAAAGAAGGTATTAAGTTTGATTGGAAAACTGTCATCGATAGACTTCGCCAACAAGCCTACTTGGTCAAGAAATTGCGCGTGACTGTTATTGATGCTCGTGAAGCTGGTAAGGTAGATAGCACCAAGACATTTTGGTTTAAAGATCAAGTTAGAGATACCTATACTAATAGTCCGTCTATCACTTATTATTTTGAAGGAGGTATCCAGAGTATGGTGCGTCACTACAACCAACTCCAAAAACCTATCCACGAAACTGTTTTTTATTGTGAGAAAGAACAAGACGGGGTAGGTGTAGAAATCTCTTTGCAATACGTAGATGATATCAGCGCGCGTATCGTGCCTTTTGCCAACAACATCTACAACCCTGAGCACGGTACCCATGTGACAGGATTTAAAACTGCCCTCACTAGACTACTGAACACCTACGGCAAGAAAAACAACATCATCAAAGAGTCTGATGGGCCTCTCTCTGGAGATGACGTACTCGAAGGACTCACTGTTGTTATTTCTGTGAAGCTGGCTGAGATACAGTTTGAAGGGCAGACCAAGGCCAAGCTCGGCTCTACCGAAGCTCAAGGAGCTGTAACCACTGTCTTTGGGGACTCTTTTGGGACATTTATGGAGGAGCATCCAGATGAAGCTAAAGCCATCATCAACAAAGTTCTTCTCGCACTTCGTGCTCGCAAGGCTGCCAAGGCTGCCAAGGATTCAATACTCCGAAAAGGTGCACTTGAAGGCATGACTCTTCCTGGAAAACTAGCTGATTGTCAAAGCAAAGATGCATCAGAGAGTGAAGTGTTTATCGTTGAGGGAGACTCTGCGGGCGGTACTGCCAAGATGGGTCGCGATAGACGCACTCAAGCTATACTACCATTGAGAGGAAAGATTTTGAACGTTGAGCGTGCGCGTCTCGACAAAATGCTGGCATCAAACG
The DNA here is from genome assembly GCA_964505155.1 of uncultured Candidatus Saccharibacteria bacterium. Taxonomy (GTDB): domain Bacteria; phylum Patescibacteriota; class Minisyncoccia; order Phycocordibacterales; family UBA9973; genus UBA4124. The sequence continues at coordinate 4,231 of CAZDGL010000011.1, read as the reverse complement.
AAATTAAAAATTTGGTGATAGCTATGGGGACTTCTATCGGGGATACATTTGATATCGAAAAAATGCGCTACCACAAGATAGTCATCGCAACCGATGCGGACGTGGACGGATCACACATCACAACTCTCATACTTACTCTTTTTTACCGATACTTCCGAGCAGTTATTGATGCAGGATACGTATATATCGCTCAGCCACCTCTATATAAGATAAAAAAAGGTAAAGAGCTTTTCTATGCTTATACTGATGATGATAAAGAAAAGATTTTGAAGGGTCTAGGCGCTCAAGGTGTGGATGAGATAGATGATTCAAATCAAAGTGATGATACAGAAGATCTTGATACTGAGGCTGAAGAAGTTGAAGAAGTAAAAGCAAAAAAGAGTAGTAAGATTTCTATCCAGCGTTACAAAGGTCTTGGAGAAATGAATGCCGAAGAACTCTGGGAAACAACTATGGATCCAGCAAGACGTGTGCTCAAGCAAGTAAAGGTAGAAGATGCCGAAGCAGCCAACAAAGTCTTTGATACTTTGATGGGTTCAGAAGTAGCTCCCCGCAAGGCTTTCATTCAGTCCAATGCCAAAATGGCAAACTTAGACATATAAACAAAAATCTCTCACAGTTTGTGAGAGATTTTTGTTTATTTTAATTCTGCTTTTAAGAGAGCTTTCATTTCTTTGAGGTGTAGCTCTTTTTCTTTTGCAAGCTTGGTCCAAAAGGCTTTGAGGTCTTTTGACTTGGCTTCTTTTATGTATTGTTTCTTTATTCTCCAAAGACTCTTTGATTCTTGGGTCATTTGGGTCATCAGGTTGTATGTGTTGTTGTGTTCCATGGTTATATTGTACTACAAATCTTTTCGATTTTTAATCTCCTCAGTTATTCTTGTTATAAATTCTGAGATTTTTATTTGCTCTAGTTTTATATCATTTCTTCCTTCCACAGTGATACTATCTGCATCTCGCTCTTTGTCTCCGATAACGATTTGATACGGCACTTTTTCTACTTTTGCTTTTCTGATGCGCTTACCGAGACCATCTGCAGTCCAGAGTTCTGATCTGACGCCTGCTTTCTTAAGAGCATCATTTACACCTTTTGCATATTCTTCATGCATTTCTCCGACAGGTAGTACTGCGACCTGGAGAGGAGATATCCAAATAGGGAAGGCGCCGGCATAGTGTTCTATAAGGAAGGCCATAACGCGCTCGATAGCTCCGATAGAAGATCGGTGAACAACAAGAGGGCGCTTTTTTGTACCATCTTGGGCTGTGTATTCAAGGTTAAATCTCTCAGGCATACAAAAGTCGTATTGGACAGTAAAAGCAGTGTTGTCTTTACCTCGCACATCTTTCATTTGGATATCTATCTTTGGTCCATAGAAAGCGGCTTCATTTGGAGCTTCATAAAACTTACACCCACGAGTCTTAAGTGTTTCTCGAAGAAGTGCTTCTCCTTCATCCCAAGCCTCGTCATTTTTATAGTATTTTTTGTCGTCATTTCGATCCCCAAGAGAGAGTCGATACCAGTAGTCAGTATCTCTTTTTAGTCCAAAAACATTGGCTACGTATTCGATAAGATCGAGAGCTTTTGCAACTTCTTCTTGTGCTTGTTTTGGATCAGCACAGATGATGTGTGCATCAGCTAGACAAAATCCTCTTACTCTAACAAGACCAGAGAGCTCTCCTGAAGCTTCATAGCGATAAAGTTTGGCAAGTTCTGCTATACGCATCGGTAAATCTCTGTAGCTCTTTGGACTATCAGAAAAGAGTTCGAAGTGGTGCGGACAGGTCATCGGGCGAAGCATAAACTCTTCATCATCGATAACGATAGGAGCGTACATACTTTCTTTGTAGTATGGATAGTGTCCACTTTTTCTATATAGATCAAGCTTTGCAATATCTGGAGTATTAACATGTAAGTAACCCCACTCAAGTTCAGTGTCAACTATAAATCTTTCAAGTTCACGGCGAATAGTAGCTCCTTTTGGAAGCCAAATAGGGAGGCCTTGTCCAACAGTTTGAGAAAATGTAAAAAGCCCAAGCTCTTTACCAAGCTTTCTGTGGTCTCTTTTTTCAGCTTCTTCACGCATATGTAGATATTCATCAAGCTTTGCTTTTGATTCAAAAGCTATTCCATAAATACGAGTAAGCATCGGATTTTTCTCACTTCCTCTCCAGTATGCTCCAGCAACACGATCAATCTTGAAACTCTCTGGATCAATAGCGCTCAAATCATCAGTATGACCACCGCGACAAAGGTCAGTAAAGTCGCCCATAGTATAGAGGGTGATTTTCTCGCCTTTTTCTGAGATTTCATTGATGAGCTCTATTTTAAACTCATTGCCTTTGTAGTACTCTAGGGCTTCTTCTTTGGAGACTTCTTTGTAGGAGACGCTTTTCCAAGAGGGAAGTATTTCGCGCATTTTGGCCTCTATCTTTGGCAAGTCATCGCTACTGATGTTTTTGCCAAAAGACACATCATAATAAAACCCGTCTTCGATAGCTGGCCCAAGCGTTAGTTTGGCGTCAGGATAGAGGTTCATAACAGCAGCCCCCAAAAGGTGGGCAAGGGAATGTCTTGTGTATTCTATATTCATATCAAAAACTATACCACTTTGAGCTTACTTATAAAAGTCTCTTAAAATATTTGGCATTTTTTTTTATATATAGTATGATGTTTGGCATATGGTAGTACGAATGAGACACACACGCAGTCACACTGCAAATCGAAGAAGCCACCACGCCCTCAAGAGCCCAGCTCTTTCAAAGGACGCAAGTGGTGAAATGCATATCCGCCACAGAGCTTCTCTTAGTGGTATGTACAAAGGACGTTCTGTTGCTTCAGGAGATCCTGTAAAAAAGGTAATGAAGAAACAAAGCGCAAAGAAAGCTCCAGCAAAAAAGAAAGCTGTTAAAAAAGCTAAAAAATAAAACACCATGGCAAATCGCCACCTTTCAAGATCAATTGTTCTTCAATCATTGTTCGAATGGGATTTCTCCGGAAAGCCTGAAGATTTGAAATCTATCGTAGATAGAAATGTTTTTGAATTTGCGCCAGGACATTCTGACAATGAGTTTATGTACAATCTCGCTGAGACAGTACAGCGTAAGCAAACAGTCATAGATGATATCATCACCAAAGCTGCTCCAGAGTGGCCTCTTGAAAAAATCTCAAATGTAGATAGAAGTGTACTTCGCATGGGGCTAGCTGAGCTTATCTTTGGTGATAGAGAACAAGTGCCACCTAAGGTGGCTATCAATGAAGCCATAGAACTCGCCAAGACTTTTGGTGGGGAAAACAGTGGTAAGTTTGTCAACGGCGTACTAGGCGCTGTTTACAAAGAGCTCGGCGAACCAGGTAAAGATCAACAATCAAAACCAAAGTCCCCAAAAATAAAAGAGCCAGAAGAGGAGATAGATATCTCTAAGCTTCCAGTAGAGGCTAAAGCTGGAGGAATAATATTTACCAAACATGAAGGTAAGAATTTGGTAGCACTTGTTCACGATGTCTTTGGGTATTGGACGCTTGTTAAAAGCGGAGTAGAAGAAGGTGAAGCCTATGAACAAACAGCTCTTCGCAGTATCAAAGAAAAGCTAGGTCTTATGGGTAGTGTTGTTTCTGAGATTGGCAAGATAGAATACGTAGCCTCACACCCAGAGAAAAAGAAGATTTTGAAAGTTGTGGCGTACTTTTTGATGGAAGCACCATACAAAGAAATGGAGCTCAAAAGCAATGGTGGACTAGACAAGGCACAATGGTTCTCTCCCGAAGAGCTAGTTGACTTGACCATATATGATGATATATTGCCATCAATCGCAAAGGCGATTGAAATTATTAATACTAAGTAATATTAGAGAGTAGAAGGTAGAGAGTGGACACTTAAAAAAATGCCACTTTCCACCTTCCACTTTCCATCCTCTTTTTATGAAAGACTTTAGTCCATTTGAAAAATCAATAGGTATCAAATTTAAAAACAAAGAAGTATTGCAACAGGCCTTTACTCATCGTTCATACATCAACGAAAATCCAAAGTCCGGACTCTCTCACAACGAGCGCTTAGAGTTTCTAGGTGATGCAGTACTTGAGCTTGTCGTCACTGACCACCTTTTCAAAGCTTATCCAGATCATGCTGAAGGGGATCTAACTGCTTATCGAAGTGCTCTCGTCAACGCTGTCGTAGCAGCTGAAGTCGCACAAGCTCTCAACATGAATGATTATTTGCTTCTTTCAAAAGGTG
>CAZDGL010000010.1:5687-22538 GCA_964505155.1 uncultured Candidatus Saccharibacteria bacterium | reverse complement strand
GTACTTACCACATGAGCCATAGTGCTTTGTTTGAGACCACCTGGATATCCTGAGAAAGAGTTGTAAGTCTTTTCTAGAAGTTTGTTTTGATTTGGGATAGTTATCTTTGAGGCATTAATGATAGAAACTTTTGCATTTGGAGTATCGTTTCTTACAAAAGAAGTTGTATTTTTACCCATGAGTAAAGACGCTACTTCTGTAGCTGCTCGGCCTAGGGATTTGTTTGTTGCGTCTACTGTGTATTCCATAAAATATTTATTATACAAATTCTATTACTGCCATAGGGCTAGCGTCTCCTTTTCTTTGAACTATCTTTGTGATACGAGTGTATCCACCATCGCGCTTTTCAAACTTGGGCGCTATTTCACCGATAAGCTTCTCTACTACGATAGTGTTGTTATAAAGAGAAGAAAGTAGAAGTCGGCGATTTGAAAGAGTAGGGTTTTTGGCTTTTGTCACCATTTTCTCTACTTTTGGGCGAAGCTCTTTGGCTTTTGCTTCGGTAGTGAGGATACTGCCGTGCTCGATAAGAGACGCTACAAGACCCTTAAGGAGTGCTCCTCTTTGGTTCTTACTTCTTCCAAATGTTCTGTTTGCGTTGTGGTGTCTCATAATAGTGCTTCTTACATTAACAAATTAATCCTTAAGTGACAAGTTGAAAGCAGAAAGAGCTTCCTTGATCTCTGTAATACCCTTATCCCCTATACCATCTATCTCTAGAAGATCCTCAACTTTTTTGCGAGCAATACCTCCAACTGTGCGGATATTTGCAGCAGAGAGAGCGTTGAGTGTGCGAGTTGAAAGACCGATAGTGTCGATGCGATTTTTCAAAACATCGGTTACATCTACGTCTTCATCATCTTCACTCTTTTCTACCATAGCAGATTCTTTTGCTTTTGAAGGCGCAGAAACTGACATTTGAACTTCTTCTATGATCTTTTGTGAGTCTACAGAGATGATAGCGGCTAGTTGCTCAATCATAGTTGCTACTGATTGCTCTAGAGCCTCTCTTGGAGTGATAGAACCATCTGTCTCGATAGTCATGCGAAGTCTGTTGAAGTTGGTCTTGTCTCCTACACGCATTTCTTCAACATCGTAAGATACACGGCGGATAGGTGAAAAGATAGCATCGAGAAAGATTGTTCCTATTTCAGCTTTTTGTTTGTGGTGTTGGTCACGAGGCACAAAACCAAGACCTTTTTCGATAGTTATCTCAATGTCTAGTTTTGTCTTGCCTGTTATCTCACAGATGTATTGGTCTGTGTTGATAACTTCTACAGAACCGTTTGAACTTAGGTCTTTTGCTGTTACAACTTTTGGACCTTTTATAGAAAGAGTTACTTTTTGAGCTTCGTCTCCAGAGAGGTTGAAACGAATGTTTTTGATATTTAGAAGTATAGTTATTACATCCTCTTTTACTCCTTCGATAGTAGAGAATTCATGGCTAACACCGTTTATCTTAACTGCTGTAGCGGCAGAGCCTCTAAGAGAAGAATCAATAATTGGGGGAATTGAGTTTCCAAGGTGGTATCCGTATCCTGGGACATGTCCGACTATTTCTTACCGGCCCTTGAATCATTCTTAACGTACTGGTTTTGGTTTTGATGGTAGTATGATTGTTTGCTGGCTCATAGAAATAAATAATACAATTATTTTGTAATCTTTGCAACTTTGTGTTCTATTAACGACTATAGAACTCAAGCACAGTTTCAAATTTGAGGAACTGCTCCTCGTTTTTTGGTTTAGCAACGACCTCAGCTTTCATATCATTTACTGAAAGCTTGAGCCAAGCTGGATAAGCTCTATCTTTCATGTTTTTTGCGTATTCAGCAAAAAGAGCTGATCCGCGACTTCCTTCTCTAACAGCAACAATGTCACCAATGTGAAGGTGTTGAGATGGAATAGTAGACTTTTTGCCATTTACTGTGAAGTGACCGTGAGAAGCCATTTGTCGAGCTTGTCTACGAGTAGGAGCAAATCCTAGACGATAGATAACATTGTCTAGTCTAGTTTCTAGAAGTTCGTTTAGCTTGTCAGTTACTGACATGTCTTTTGCAGTAGAAGAAGCCTTAACGTAGTTTTGAAGTTGTTTTTCACTAATACCATAAGTAAAGCGAACTTTTTGTTTTTCGATAAGTTGAAGACCGAAACCAGATGGTGCTTTTGGACGCTTTGCATTTGCTCCACCTCTCACTGTCTTTTGCTCTACAGCAGCAAACTTTTGTGTTTGACACTTTTCAAACACTCCTGCTCCTAGGCGACGACACATTTTGTATTTTGCGATTGTTTTCATATGTTTATACTCTTCGAGGTTTCTTAGGCTTTGGACCGTTGTGTGGCACTGGTGTGCGATCTTTTATAGAAAGAAGATCGATTCCAGGAGCTACAAAGGCACGGATAAGTGGTTCGCGACCTGAACCTACACCTGTTACAACTGCGTGAACCTCTTTGATACCAGCAGTTACTGCCTTTTCAGCCAAGATTTCGCCTACTTTTGAAGCAGCAAATGGTGTACCCTTTTTTGCACCTTTAAATCCAAGGGAACCAGAAGAAGACCAAAATAGAACATTTCCTTTCATGTCAGAAACAACAGCTTTTGTGTTGTTGAAAGTACTCTCGATAGAGAGCATGCAGGTAACAAGCTTTTTCTTGCCAGCGCGCGCTGTAGAAGAACGCGCTTTAGCGTCCACCAGTTGTCCTTCTTGAGTTGCAATTCGTTTTTTTCCCATGATTTTTTATGTTTTACTTTCTTTACGACGACCTGATGCCATTGTGTTTCTCACATTTCCACGAACAGTTCTAGAGTTTGTTTTTGTTCGTTGGCCTTTTACCGGAAGCTTTCTCATGTGGCGAATACCTCGGTAAGCCTTGATATCTTTTAGTCTTTTGACATTTGAAGCTATTTCTCGACGAAGGTTACCTTCGATAGTCATCTCTTCGATAAGTTTTCTAATAGCATTTTCTTGGTCTATAGAGAGGTCTTTGCTTTTTGTACTTGGATCAACCTTAACTTGTTTTAAAACTTTTAGAGATGTAGCAGACCAAACACCATAGAGACTTGTAAGTCCGATGTCTAGACGCTTTTCGTTTGGAATGTTTATACCTAAAATACGCATGATATTATTGTTTTTGTTTGTGTTTTGGATTTTCGCAAATAACAACTAAATGGCGATTGCGTTTTACAATCTTACACTTAGCACACATTTTTTTTACAGTTGATCTTATTTTCATAAAAATAGGAAAGGTTTCTCGGTCAGAGAGGGCTATTATATACTATTTATATTCTTCTGACAATACGTCCTTTTCCACCGTATGGGTCTTGAAGGACCTCAACAGAGTCTCCCACTAAAACCTTGATACGATTTAATCTCATTTTCCCAGCTAAATAAGCCACTTGAGTTTCTCCGTTTTGGAGCTCAACTCTAAACATGGTATTTGGCAGAGCTTCTAAAATAGTGCCCTTAACAACATTTGGCTGATCTGTCATGAGTTACAAGAGACAATATACTACAAAGCCAAAAAAAGGTCAAATACTATTTTGTTTCTATGTTGAAAAGCCGTTCTTGTGTTGGGAAAAATGGTGAACAAAAAGGAAAAATTTTGAAATCAGCTGATTCTATTTCTTTAAAATTTGTAATCAGAGGATTAAACTTACCTCTACTGACACCTATCAAGGCTTGTTTTATAAGCTCTTTTGGAGCTTTGGTTATGATGTTGCCACTACCAGAGATACTTATGGATATAGTGTTTGGCGGCGTTGTTGTGTTTATAGGGATGGCGCTTTCAGGTGAAATATTTAAAGTACTTACATTTGGTATAGCCACTTCTCTATAAGAAGCGTCACTGAGGACTTCTTTGGCAATAGCACTCTCTAGTAAATCTTGAGGCAATAAGTAAGAAACCATAGTGCCTTTGATTTTTGCACTAAATTTTACTCCTTCCCCAGAGAGGCTCAAACTGTCTGGATCTATAGATATAAACTGTAAATCAGGATAAGTAATAAAACCGTTCGGTATCTGGGCTCTTGTTTCTCGACGGAGTCTCTCCGAAAGTTGAGTTTTGAGGGATTCAACTACAGACTCTCTCTCGTCTTGTGATATTGTGTGTCTCATACCCGACTCTCCACCTACTAACTCCCCTACAGTTCTAGCATAAACTTGGGCTTTTTTTGCTCCACTGTAGCCGTAAATACTCAAAGACATGCCTTTTGAGTTTGAGCCTGGCCCGACTTCTACAGCAGTTATGTTTATAGAAGCAGAAGCACCTGAGACTTTTTTCTTTTTGGCATCTAGCGTATAGCCCGGTATTGTCACACTTTGATTTGTTTGGTAAGTTTTTCCGTTTTGACCAACCAGTCTAGTCCCACTTTTTAAAGCTATAGAAGTCTTTGAGTATTCATTTATAAAAATAACGTTACCTTTTGCTTTGCCTGTCACTTGAGTGAGCTCTGATCCAAAGATCTCTCTATTTATCTCGCTTTGAACAGTCATTGTTTGGAAAGAGAGCCTTTTGGGGTCACTATTTTTCTCGTGAGGAAGTTCTAAGATAGTATTTTCTATACTAAAAGGGATATTGCGCTCATGGATAACAATCTTGGCTCTAACAAGTTTTATTCCTAAGATATAAACAAAACAAATAAATAACGCCACAAGTCCAAAAAAAACAATCCTTCTTCGTCTATTTGTTGGTTTGTTTGTGTTTTCAAATACAAAATCTTCTTTAGGCTCCTCTATTTTTTCGATAGGTAGTTTTTCTTTTCTGATGACATCATAAAGTTTCATAGGATAATTGTACTATATGATTCTAGAAGCATATAACGCTCCAACTGTTAGGGTGTTGTCAATTTTTTCAGGATCAATAGAGCTGATGTGACTAGAAAATAACGCCGACTCTACTTCTGCTGTATTTGGCTTTGTCCCAGAAATAAAGTTTTTGATAAAGTCACTGTTTTTGATATAAGAAACAAAAAAGGAAGTAAATGGTGGCAAAGAAATAACATAAATATTTTCTGGAATTTTTAGGCTTTGGTTGTTTTGAAAAGCTTCTTTGAGTTTGTTGATCCAAATCTCGCCAAAGTCCTCGGTTATTTTTTGGAGATTACTAGAGAGCTGAGCTGAGAGCTTCCCTAGTCTAAAAGTCTCAACTAGAGCCTGTGTCTCAAGTAGAGTCCCATGATTTGAAGCAGATATTTTGCGATAGAGTTCATAAAAGCCTGTCGGGAAGGATTGTTGATAAAGAAAAATTTGGTTTTTGATAAAGGCTATGTCAGTAGTCTCCTCTCCAGCGTCTATTATCAAGAGCTCGTTTGGTGCCTCGTGAAAATCTCGAGTTGCGATGAATGTGGCATAAGGACTAGTAGCAAAACTTATTTTTGGGTTGCCATAAGCTTTTTGAATTTTGGAGATAAATTCTTGGATGATTTGTTTGGGTGAAAATGTTACTAGTATAGAGATTTCCAAACTTGTTGTTTTTTTGCCAAAAGGGTTGTTGGTGGTGTAGCCGTTTAAAGTTATCTTTGATATTTGTTTTTCTATTATTTTGCCATCTTTGCCCATAGAGCCAAATCTTTCCATGTCGTGCTCAACTATAAAGTCTATCTCTTTTTGGATCAAAGAATCTATGAGCTTTTGGGTGCAAACAAAGCTAGTGTTTTTGTTGTAAACGATATTTCGAGTTTGAGAAACAAACCAGGGCGAACTAAGTAAGACAAAAACTTCTTTGGGTTTGTGATTGTCAGCTTTTTGAAGTGTTGCAGTTACAGACTCCAACGAGCTTAGATTGTTGGCGACAAATCTCTCTATATCTATATCATCTTTGGGTTCTAAAAACTTTCGAGAGCTTGCCAAAAATGAGATATTTGATTTGCCGTCTGGAGCTTTAGAAATCAAAGTATGCGCTCCGGCTACAGAGCTTGAGCTAATATCAAAAATCGCAACAGGAATAATTTTGCCAGCGTGTTTGGACATCGTGTTTATATTATAGCACTACTTCTCTCGAGGGTTATATATTATTTCTTTCTTGCGGAGTGCCTACGCAGAGTCCTCAGGGCAGAAATAATATATAACCCTCTTGCTGGGTAAATTTTATATTAATATTGCTTTGATGCGTCGCACTCCCGCAGAAGAAGCTTCTTCTTTTTGAATTTTGAAAGTGCCAAGAGTTCCAATATGCTCGACGTGAGGTCCGCCACAAAATTCTTTGGATACGACATCACCGTTTGCGTCCTCAATAAAGTAAACAGAAACAACTTCTGGGTATTTGACTCCAAACTCCATTTCAGCTCCTATCTTCTCTGCTTCAGATCTTGGCATTTCTCGCTTTACAACCTTTAAGTCCTCTGCAATCCAGCCGTTTACTCTATCTTCTACAGCTTTTTTCTCTTCGTCAGTAAGTTTTCGGTCAAAGTTGAAGTCTATACGCAAACGCTCTTCGGTGATGTTGGAACCTTTTTGGTGAATATCAGGACTGACGACTTCTTGAAGGGCTTTCAATAGTAAATGGTGCGCTGTGTGAAGTTTGGTAGTTTGTTCGCTAGTATTTGCCAGTCCACCTTTGAACTTTTGTTCTGCTCCGGCGCGAGAAGCATCTTGGTGAGCTTTCATTTTTTGATTGAAATCAGCTCTATCTATCGTTATATTTTTTTCTTTTGCTATTTCTTCAGTCACCTCAATAGGAAATCCATAAGTAGTAGCGAGAATAAATGGATCAGTCCCCTTTTCAAACTCTTTCAAACCTTGTTCAAGGGTTTTTATAAATTTTTCTAATTCATTTTTGAAAATATCATTTTGTGCTCCTTGGCCACTCTCTAATTCTGGATAAATATCTTTATATTGCTCAGCAAAAAAACCACGGATTGTTATTAAGACTCCTTGAGTCAGACCTAAAACATCAGCTTGGACAGCAGCTCTTCTAATCAAGCGTCGAAGAATGTAGCCCTGATCTTTGTTGCTTGGTACTACTCCATCACCAATCAAGAAGGTTGCGGTTCTTATGTGGTCAGCAATTATACGAGCAGCTCTTAGGTTATAAGGCTTGCGAGAATTGGTATAGATAAAATCCATTACAGTAGAAAAAAGATCTGTATCAAAAATGTTGTCTTTTCCTTGTACTGCTGTGAGAACTCTTTCTAGTCCACTTCCGGTATCTACGTTTTTCTTAACTAGTTTGCCAATAACCTTACCATCCTTCTTTTCATATTCCATGAAGACATCGTTCCAAATCTCTACAACTTTTTGACCTTCATCAGCTCTCATGTATTCTTCTTTGGTCAAGTCGCCTAAACCTTCAGGGGTAATATCGTAAAACATTTCAGTATCTGGTCCACATGGGCCGTTATCTCCTACGCTCCACCAGTTTGATTTTGCGCCCATATAGAAAATTCTGTTTTCAGGTATGTATTTTTTCCAGATCTCAAATGCTTCTGTATCTTTGGGTGCATTTTCATCTCCTTCAAAAACAGTTACGTAAAGTCTTTTAGGATCGAGACCCAAGCCTTCTTCTTTAGAAGTCAGAAATTCATAACTCCATCCTATAGCTTCTTCTTTAAAATAATCTCCCAAAGACCAATTACCTAACATTTCAAAAAAAGTATCATGAGTGTTGTCCCCAACCTCTTCAATATCTTGAGTTCTAACACATTTTTGGCAGTTTACTAGGCGAACTCCTTTGGGGTGTTTTTGGCCCATTAGATATGGGACTAGTGGTTGCATGCCGGCAGTATTGAAAAGCACGGAAGGGTCGTTTTTGGGCACTAAGGGGGCACTTGGCAGTACCGCATGTCCGCGCTTGGCAAAAAAGTCCAAAAAGCGCTTTCTGATTTCTCTAGATGTCATAGTCTTACTTTAGCAAAAAAATCATTTAGAGGGAATGGTTGGCTTGGTCGTCTTGGCGAGAAAATTTGCGGATTTGTTTTTCGATAAACCACAAAACTATAAAGGTAAAGAGAGTCAAAAGAGTCGCCATGATAGCCAAAGAGTAGAGTCCAAAGCCACAAGCCATACCGACTCCGGCCGATACCCAAAGTCCCGCTGCGGTTGTGACACCGCTGACTTGGTTGTCTTTGTGAAAGATAGCTCCAACTCCCAAGAAACCAACAGCTGCGATTATCTGAGCTGCCATTCTCATAGGGTCAAAAGTTTGATCAACAAATCTTGAAGTTATGATTTGAGAAATGATCACAAAGAGCGCTGAACCCATAGAGACGAGTGTATAAGTGCGCACGCCAGCAGTTTTGCCTGCCAAGTACCTCTCTACACCTATCGCAATCCCAAGACCCATAGCAATAAAAAGACTTACAAAAATATCAGTTCCCAAAATATTAAAAATTTGTTGCATATGATTATAAGTATACTATGAGATTTGTTCTATAACACCTCCACCGACAAGATTTTCACCTTGGTACAAAACCAAAGACTGTCCTTCGGCGATAGTGCCAGAATAAGTAAGCTCTATAGTGGAGTCATTGATAACTTTGGCTGGTATTTGTTCTCCATGATAGCGAATTTGTGCAGTTATACCTTCTGATAGGTCTTGCCTAGTAGAGAGCCAGTTGGTGTCTCGGAGTGTGATGGTTTGAGCGGTTTTTTTGTTTGTAGTTATCTTTGGATCATGAGAAACAGTCAGAGTATTTGTTTCTATGTCTTTGCCAACTATATAGTAAGGTTTTTGCTCGTCTGTTTGTTTGGTTATCTTAAATCCATGTCTTTCGCCTAAAGTATAAAACCAAATACCATCATGCTCTCCTACTGTCTCTCCTAGAGTATTCACAACAGGACCTTTCTTTTGCTCTATGTAGTGAGATAGGAATTCTCGCATATCGACATCACCTAGGAAGCAAATCCCTTGACTGTCTTTTTTGTCACTAGTAAACAGCGCTGATTTTTGTGCGATAGCACGGACTTCAGACTTCTGTAAATGACCTATTGGGAAAAGTGTGTGAGATAAATCTTCTTGTGTAAGCATCCAAAGAAAATAACTTTGGTCTTTTGATTGATCTACTCCTTTCATCAAACTTTTTCTGTCAGTTTGTGCCTGCCCACCCTCACGACTGCTCGGGAGCAGGCGGGCGTAGTGACCAGTAGCGACAAGGTCTGCGTCGTGAGCTTTGGCATAATCCCACATCACGCCAAACTTGATCACGCGGTTGCAAAGTACATCTGGATTTGGAGTTCTTCCAGCGTGATATTCAGAAATCATATAGTCTGCTACACCCTTTTTGTAATCTTCTTCGGCATCTAGGAAGTGAAATGGGATGTCTAGGTGCGCGCAAACACGCATGGCATCACGTTTCTCATCTACCCAAGTACAAGGAAGCCATTCTGGTGACCAAGTTTTTACAAAGATACCGTGGACGTCGTAACCTTCTTTTTTGAGCAGGTATGCACAAACAGATGAGTCTACCCCACCTGAAATCCCGACAAATACTTTTTTAGCTTTTTCTCTCATTTTTTAATATTAGCATGACCACTTGACTTTTAACAAATAATATGATATTTTATTATAGAATTATTTAACAACTCTAAGAGGGTGGTTACCTTAGAGAAAATCTTTTTATATGGAACCGGCGCTAATCCACTAGCGCTTTTTTTATTTCAAATTCATCAGTCTTTTAAAGACTTCATAAAGTGCATAGGCATCTGCAAAGGCACTATGCGCTTTTTTATTTTCTATACCGTATTTTTCACAAAGTGCTCGCAGGGATAGTTTGCCGATGTCATCATTTGTATGCAAAATACCAAAAGCAAGTGAGATGGTATCTAGTTTGTGAAAGTGCATTTTGTTTTCTGCGCCAGAAGTTTTGAAAGCTCTTTCGATAAAACCATAATCAAATGTTATGTTGTGCGCACTAAAGATAGCGCCGTCTGTCTTTTTGGCAAATTCACGCATGGCATCTTCTAGCGAGATAGCAAATAGCCAATCAGCCTCATTGTAGCCATTTATTCGAAGGGCTTGAGGCTCGGCTTTCTCTATGTTTTTGGGTTGCACTTTGAGGTCAAGCTGATCAACAACTACAAATTTACCGTCTTTCATCTCGGCGACAACCACAGCTAGTTCGATGATTTCGTGCTCATCTCTATCTAGTCCCGTTGTTTCTATATCTACAAAAGCTATTCTTTGGTCTAACATTTTATTTTAAATAATTTCTGATATTTTTTTGGTGTTCGGTATAGGTCTTGGCGTAGTAGATTTTACCATCAGAGTCATGCAAATAATATAGATACGGAGAGTCTTTGGGGTTGAGACTAGCCTTTATACTCTCTAGTCCTGGGTTGCCTATCGGAGCTGGAGGCAGGCCTTTGTATTTGTAGGTATTGAATGGAGAGTTGATAGCTAGATCTGTTCTTGTCAGCTCCTTACTTTCTTTGCCAAGTATATATAGAAACGGTGCATCCACTTGTAGTGGTATACCTTTAGAAATTCTTTTCCACAAAATACCGGAGATCATATATCGGTCTTCTTCACCACGAGCTTCTTTTTCTATGAGAGAAGCCATGATGACTATGTCTTTGAGAGATTTATCAGAATATGACAAATCTTTTTCTAAGCCAGAGATTTTTTTATCAAAGTTTTTCTTGAGCGTTTCGATGACACTCTCCGGTGTTGCCCAAGGCAAAAGGTGGTATGTATCTGGAAACAAGTACCCTTCGCTATCTTTGGCTAAACTCAAAAAAAGTTCACTATCAAAGTTGCTAAGCTCTTTGTCTAACCTATCGGCCATTTGCTTGTTGGTAAAACCTTCTGGAAAAGTAACTCTAGCTTTGTCTACTCCAAAGTCTCTTCCCGAGATGCGCATAGCTAGAGTCACTACGTTTGCTGGTTTTTCAAAGTAGTACTCTCCTCGACTGATAGTCTTGTCGCTACCAAAGCTTAGCATCAGCATTTCAAATACTCTTCTGCTTCTTATGGCTCCATCTTTATAAAGCTCATTTGAAATAGAAAACAACGATTGCCCACTATCTATGGTTATCTGGTAAGGAGTAGGAAAACTTTTGGGTGGCATGACAAAGTAGTTTATCAAGCTCAAAGAAGCATATAAACAAATCGCTATAGCGAGTAATAAAAGAGAGATTTTTAGTTTTTTTGAAATAAACATGTGTTTTAAAATGGTAAGTTTGCTGGGGGCTCAGCTTTTTTGGATTCGATACGAGTAAATGTAGGAGTCTCAGCCACACGTCCTGGTAAGTGAAAGATAGTAGCAAGCTCTTCGGTAGAAAGTATAAAAGGCTTTCCTCCGCTTTTGTTCGGATGAGTAAAGTATTTTTTGAGTTTGGAAAACTTAAATCCACCGTAGAAAAAAGATCTATTTTTGTAGTCATCAAGAAAATCTTTTTTCATTTTTACTATCTTAGTTCCAAATAAATCTTGCCAAGGAAAGTCTATCTTTGTTGCCTTATCTGGCTTGAAGCCATTGAGGTCACTAGAGGCGTATTGTCTAAGAGATCCTATCAAAGAAGGTGCTCTTGTTGCAGCATTGAAAGCTTCTTTTTTTGCTATGTACAAAGCTCTTATGTGAGCATCAAAACCAAACTTCGCAGCATGACGTTCTATAGCTTCTATGGTTCCTTGTTGAGCTTTTGTTGGTTTGAGAACGGCTGTTACCTTACCTTCTTTATCCTTTTCTTTTAGTTTGTCATTTAGCTCTTTTATTACTTCTTGAGCTTTTGCTTTCCAGTCTTTCCCTTTTTCTTCTTTACCTTCTTTGTCCTTTGTAGAAAATCTTTTTGTGTCTGGTCTTATAATTATTTGAAACCAAACTTGCTCGCCTATATTTAGAGAACCCAAAAATTCAATCATAGGTGTTATCGGATCTATTCTTTGTTCTTCTTCAAGTGCACCAACAGATCTATCTAACCCATAATCAACATATGATTTTATAGGGTAGATATCATCTTTTGAAAGGATAAAGTTGCAAGCCCAGATATTGAAACTTTCATCTTTGTTGTAACTAGGAACATTTTTTGTATAATCCTCCACTTCAAAAACTTCAGCTTGTGGGTATTGGGCGTATACCTGAGCCTCAATCATTTTTTTGAACTTCTCTGGTGTTCTAACAAAAAACCTAACCTGCCCATCAATAGAAATAATTTCTAAACTATGCCAAAGACTAACTTCTCCTTTCCAGTACTTTGTAACCCAGTCTCCTCCTTGTGCTCCAGCATAAAGAGCGTTCAAAACAAGCTCCATTGCTGCTGGCGATTTGAATACTTCTTTTGGAGGTTTTATTTCAAGAAGAGTCCATTTGAGACTCTTGAGAAAAACACTTTGGATATAAGTCAGCCACAAGTTCCAAGCAACAATAGTTAGTATTGGTACTGCGATGAAAACACCAAGCTCTGAAAATATTGAACTTCCCATGTGTTAAATATTATAACACTAAAACAAATTAGTTTGATACAAAAGTAAGAGGAATACGTATAGAGATAGGTTTGTCAGGATTTTGAATTGCTGGGATCAGTAGCACATAGCCAGTGCCTTTTGGACTGCCTGTTATAAAGATTTGTTTGTCAAACGAAGTGTTGAAAACATTGTCTCCTGTACCTTCTACTCTTACAAAATCAGACACAGGTACACCAGCGCCATTTATGACTTGGGCAAACAAAGCAGTTTTTCCATCAGCTTTCCAATTGCAACCATTTACTGATCCAGAGAGCCTGAAGCTTGTAGAGACTTTGGATAAAGAAAGTGGTGAAGTGATAGAGAGTCCGCAACGCTTTTCAGAGTCGTCTACTTTTGTGACTTGTTGCTCTGATTTTTTGGTTTCTGTTATAGGAGTGATAGGTTTGCCAGAGATATTTGAAAGTAGTCCAATAGCAAGAAGCAGTCCCAAGATGACTTCAAATATCCCCCAACTTGATCCTCCGCTCGGTGCGTCTGCCATAGTAGCTATATTGTACTACTTTTTGACAACAGTGTAACGGCCGTCAGAAAGCTTTGTGAAGTACTTTGGATTTTGAAGGTTTACCAAAATAGTGTTTTTCTTGAGAAATCTTTCTTTTAATACTCGGTCTACTACTTCTTCTTTTGAAAGAGGACCTTCTTTTTTGAGAATTTCAGCGATAACGTCACGCACTACTCCTGGTTTGTAACCCCATTCTTCAAGCGCATAGTATCCACGACCTACAAGAACAAAACGAGAGTCTTTTATAAGCTCATTGTGAGTAGTTGCAACGTGAGTCTTGCGACCAAAGGTATCCATAATAGCCTTAGCTACTTCACGGAAGTGCATAGGAGAACCGTGCTTTTTCATCATAAGGTATGCAAAGTCTTTGATACCGCGAGTTTTGACGTTTTGAGAATCCGATGGACCCCATTCGCCGAGTGGATTTTTTGCTATTTTCTTTGAGATAGAGAGCCATCTTTTGGCTATCTCTTCGTTTTTGTATTGAGCAGAGACGTCTTTGAGTTCTCCGATAAACCGAGTCACTAGATCGTTCTCTGATAGGAGCTCTTTGTCGTCTAGATTTTTGTAAACACTATGAAGAGCATTGTGAACAACATCAGATAGTTTTTCATCGATGCTCCAACGACTCTTGAAGTGATCATCTTCTTTGAGTTTTTTGAACTCGTCTCCAAGAACTAGATAAAAGTGAATATGGTTTTTGGTGTTTTGATCTTTTGAAACAGCAGATAGAAAATCGTCTTCGTGTACTAGAGAGCCCATAGAGTTGATAAGGTCTTTGAGTTCAGAAAAAGTTTTGTGTTCAGATTTAAAATTATCACTTTTGCGAATAGCAGAGAGTGCCGCGTTTTCTATTTGTCTTACACGTTCTCGAGTTATGCCGTATTTTTTACCTATTGCTTCGAGAGTTTTTGACTGTGTGTCGTCTCCTAGACCATATCGATTTACGATAATGTCATGGGCTCTATCTTGAAGAGTTCCGAGGAGCTTTTTTGTAACTTGTTTTGGTTTGAAACTTATAACTGCCATAATTTTTTAAATCTAAACTTTTATATCAATACGTTAACTTTATCATGGATATATAAAAAGTCAACAAAATGTCAATATCTCCCTTTGTTTCCTAAAAAAGCCTGCCTATATCCCCCACACTTAGGAAAATCATAAGTCCTATAAGGGTCAAAAAGCCGACAGCGTGTATTATCCCCACGACCTTTTTTGAAAACTTTTTTCTTGTGATTCTTTCCAAAAGCACTATCAAGAGCCTTCCACCATCGAGAGCTGGAAAAGGTAAGATGTTGAGCACCGCTAGGTTTACGGAGATCATTGCAGTAAAAGCCAGAAGATATCCAAAACCTATAGAAGAAGCATTTTTGATTTCAGTTGCTAGTCCGATAGGGCCGATGAGAGAGCCTTCTTGTTTTTCTTTGGTAAAGAGTTTGGACAAAAGTGAGCCTACAGTTTGAAAAATACTCTCAGTAACATTGATAGTTTGTTTAACACCTTTTATAAAAGCCTTGGGTAAGGAATCTTTTTGAACTATTACTTTCTCAACGCTGATACCGAGTGCTGTGACACCACCCTTACTCTCAGGTGAGATAGAGACTGTTTGCTCTTTTTTGTTTTGCAAAAAAGTTATCTCTAGCGGATCAGTTGAGCTACTGATAGCTTTTTTGATAGATGTTGTATCGATAGAGCCTATGTCCTTGCCATACTTTTTGATATTTAGTATCTGGTCTCCTATTTTTATACCAGCTTTATCTACCGGAGAGTCTTTGGTCACATGCAAAACTGTCGGAGTGCCATTTTCAGAGATAGATGGTGAACCAATACTATAAGAAATAGTAAACAAAACTATTGCTAGTAAAATATTGCAAACTACGCCCGCTACCAAGACGAGTGCTTGTTGGTACCAAGGTTTGGATTCAAACTGTCTATCTATAGGCGCACCTTCTTCTAGGCCATTTTCCCCTGCTATTTTTACAAATCCACCGAAAGGTAAGGCGTTGATAGAGTACTTGGTCTCACCTTTTTTAAATGACCAAAGTCTTGGTGGTATCCCAAAGCCAAACTCTTCTACCAGCATTCCGCTTTTTTTGGCAGTTATGTAGTGCCCCCATTCGTGAACAAGTACAGTTACAAGAAGAACAATGATAAATAGTATGATTGTCATGTTTTAGTTTAAAATCTCTGCTTCCTTTTTGGCAAAGAGAGCTTCGAGAGATGCATTGTGCTCATCTACAAACTTTTGGACTTCTTCTTTGGCACGAGCAAAAGTATCTTCTGGCAAAGATGCGCCTTTGAGTTCAGTCAAAATATTTTCTCTAGCTTTTCGGATAGTTATGCGACCGTCCTCTAGTCTTTCTTTGGCGATCTTTACTAGCTTTTGGCGAGTCTCTGTAGTAAGCGCTGGGATGATTACACGCACACCCGCATCATCTACCGCGATAGAAAATCCAAGGTTGGCTTCGTGGAGTGCCTTTTCGATAGCCTTATTCAAACTCTTGTCCCATGGTACTACTCGTAAAGTTTTGGGGTCTTCGATAGATATAGAAGCGCTGTTTTTGAGTGGTCCCATCGCGCCATATGCCTCAACCATCACGCCATCTAGAAGCGCCGGATTTGCTCGGCCAGTGTGTATCTGACTGTACTCTTTTGTGAGCCATTCACTAGCACCCCTCAGCTCATTTTTAAATCCCTCTAAGTTATACATGAGGGTAATTATAACATAAAGATTGTTAGTTAAATTGTTATGTGTTTTTTTTGATAACTTATAGCCCCCATTTTTGATTTTCATCTAACCATTTTGAGATTCTTTCTCTGTTTGAATCTTTCAAGCCGTGAAATCCAAATTCACCACTCCATGAAGTATTTTTATCTTTGATATTGTAACTAAATTTTTGAGCAATTGAGGCTGGAGCAAATACAACACCTTCTTTTTCCAACAGTTCTCTATACCACACACAAAGCGCAATATCTTCAGGTTGGTAGTTTAGTATCTTACCTTCAACAAAAAGTCTAGAGCTTATTTCTAGAAATTTCTTGCTTCGCAAACTAAAGCCACCGTTTCCTACAATATTCTGCCCGTATAGTTCTTTTGGAAAATCATCCCCCGCCCATGGTCCTACTGGCCACACTGCGCCAATATAATCATATTGCAAAAATTCCTCTGACCATTTGTTAGGATTTAAAACAAAACCATCATGTTGTATTAAAAGTACAAAATCTGTATTCACATACTGATTTAAGTCTTTGATACAAAACTTAGAATATTCATCAATTGATTCTAAGGTCGGTATTGGCACCAGTCGGCTATCATTTATAGCTAGAGATGTTAGCAATTTAACGTTACTAAATTCTAGACATTCTGTAGATATATCAAGAGCTCTTTGGAGTCGTTTTGCGTCTACACAGTCAATCCCTAAAAGCGTGACATTGGGAAGCTTTTTCATCGATGATTATTATAGCATTTTGAGCACCCGATCCTTGATTTTTTGTTTGACAAAGGCAATGAGGGGTTGTAAGGTTTAGAAAACTTACAACATGATGTACGGAATATTTGGGACATTCTCTGTAGGAAGACACGAACACTTGAGTACTTATGATATTCAAAAAGGTGGTTTCTTCACAGGGATTTTAGAAGTAAATGAAAAAGGAGATTTTACTGGGGAGCTCGAAGATTGCTATGGTAAATCCAAGATCGAAGGCTTTCTTGATGAAAAAGAAATTTCTTTCGAAAAGAGTTATGTAAAAAGTGATGGTCAAATCGGAAACACTTTCAAATACACTCTTTTGAGAAGAACTACTATGGAAGCCTGGAGTGGCACCTGGAAATTTACCGGATCAAATCCTTTAAACGAAAGACACGAAGGAGTGGCTATCTGCTCGCTCTTTTTGGGAGACTAAATCTCCAAACCCCTATCTCTGGGCTAATAGTTATTAGTCCAGAGATTTTT
>CAZDGL010000010.1:0-5587 GCA_964505155.1 uncultured Candidatus Saccharibacteria bacterium | reverse complement strand
TTGGCTTTGAAAAGCATTTCTTTGGCTTGGTAGATAGTTTTTATTTTTTCTTTTTCAGCACGAAAGTGCGCTTCGAGCTGGTCCAAAAAGACAGTAGCCATAGCGCGTCTGTCAGAAGCCTCTATGTCTTCATCTCCAAAGATTTTGATATATTCCAAAACTTCTTTTTTTGAATTTATATATTGTGGCAAGTCTTCAGCATCTCCAAAGGCAAGACTTTCAGAAGGAATGATACGAGCTCTTGAGCGAATAGTTTGTGGGATGAGGTATGGATGTGGAGTAACAAAGACTATATATATGCCCTCTCTAGGCTCTTCCAAAGTTTTGAGAAGTACTTCTGTTGCTCCACCTACAAAAACATCAAAGTAAATCACACACCAAGAGTCACCAATCCTCTCTAAGTTAAAAGCCACCAAATCCTTGGCGTCTTCCATGGTGAAGCGAGAGAGCTTTTGAGATTCTAAGATGACTTGTTCTTTGGAAAAGTCTTCTACTAAACTAGCAAAAGTTTTTTCATTACCTTGAATCAAAAATATTTGTTCTGGATTGTAAGATATGAGTTTTTTGTACATGATAAAAGTTATCTTTTTGCCAAAATAGATCTTTGGTATTCGTTTAAATGCTCTAGGAGTATACCGGTTCCATTTACTACGCAGTACAGTGATTCATCAGCCACTCGGACAGCAACACCTGTTTGGTTGGCAATGAGTTTGTCTAAGTTTTTGAGCTGACTTGTTCCACCAGTCATAACGATACTATTGTCTATGATGTCTGAAGCGAGTTCGGGTGGAGTTTGTTGTAATACATCTTTGATAGCGCGGACTATTTGTTTGAGTTCTTGATCGATGGCTTTGACGAGTTCGTTTGTAGAGACACTGATAGTCTTTGGTAGTCCTGAGACGATATCGCGACCTTTGATCTCCCCTGTCACATCTGGTGTTATTGGCAAAGCTGAACAAAGAGTCTTTTTGATTTCTTCAGCGCTTTGTTCTCCTACTGCTACAGAGTAAGTCTTGCGCAAATACTCAGCGATAGCTTTGTCTATCTTGTTGCCAGCACATTTGACTGATGTCGAAGCCACAACTCCGCCGAGCGAGATAACAGCGACATCAGTTGTTCCGCCTCCAATGTCGATGATCATTTGACCTTTTGGTTCATTGATAGCCACTCCTGCCCCAAGAGCTGCCAAGATAGGTTCTTTGACGATGACAGCGCTTTTTGCACCAGCTTTGACTGTGGCTTCGATGACAGCGCGTCGTTCAGAGCCACTGATACCAGCTGGGACAGAGACTAATACATCAGGCTTGAGAAATGAATGTTTACCCAAGGCACGACTTATAAAGTATTTGAGCATAGCCAAGGTCACATGATAGTCTGCAATAGCTCCATCTTGCATGGGTTTGTAGACGACTATCGATTCTGGAGTTTTGCCAAGCATAGCTTTGGCTTCGGAGCCTATAGCTACTACCTTTTTGGTGGCTTGATTGATAGCAACAACCGTGGGCTCGTTCAATACTATCCCGCGACCACCCACAAAAACCAAGGTATTTGTGGTGCCAAGGTCAATCCCTATTTTTTTGGAGCTAGGAAATTTAAACATTATGTTTACAATAGTATCATAAGCTTATTTTTTTAGCTTAAAAACAAAGTATGTATATCATATCTGTTATCCCTATTTCTAGAGGTATCCCTTTTAGTGAGCTTAGCTATTATAGCGGAGAGTCTCTTTCTGCTGGGATGTTGGTAGAAGTCCCGCTTGGCAAAAAGTTTATCCCAGGCATAGTTCGCAGTTCTACTTCTCTTATAGAATCCAAAAGCCAAATAAAACAATCAAGATTTTCTCTCAAAAAAATAAAGCGCGTACTTGGCACTTCACCACTTGGAGAAGCTTTGCTTAGAGGTTTGGAAGAAGCCAGCATCAAAACCTTGACCCCAGTTGGCGCTCTTTTGTCTACTTTGGTCAATGAGCTTTTTTTGGAAACATTTCAAAGTGCCTTGATGAGCTCTTCTTTAGAAAAAGTTGAGTCTCAACCTGTGGGAGTTTGTTATGGATCTTTTTTGGATCGAGCTGATTATTATAAAAGGATCATCAGGAGTGCTTTTGCTGAAAAAAAGAGTATTGTCTTTGTGGTGCCGACTATCCGTTCTGCCGAGAACTGGTTTGCGACTTTATCCAAAGGTATCAGTGCGCATAGTGTTATCTTGCATAGCAAAAAAAACAAACGCGATCAAAAAAGCTCACTAACCAAAATCAAAAACTCAGAACGTCCGCTTTTTATTTGCACCACAGCTCAGAGTGCTTTTGTTCCTAGAACTGATATCAAAACTTTTGTTTTTGAAGATGAAGCCAGCTCTCTTTATAAACTTCATGATAGATATAGTGCTGATATGAGAGTGGTTTTGCGATGTATCTGTGATAGTTATGGGATCTCAGTCATCTATGGAGATATATTGCCGAGATTTGAGACTTTGGTCGAAGCTCAAATGACTCACCTCGCTAGAAGCTTCAATCCAGAAAAACTCGTCATCGTAAACACAGAACCTTTTAGAACACTTTTGCCTACAGAGATAGTCGAGCTTGTGAGGTATTGCCAAAAAAACAAAAAAAGTCTATTCCTCTATACCAACCGCAAAGGCATCGCTCCTATATCAAGGTGTGCTGATTGTGGCACTAGTGTCGACTGTCCAAGTTGTGGCTTGCCTATTGTTTTGCGCTACAAAGTGAACTCTTTGATGGAAAGAGAGCGTATGTTTGTTTGTAGTCACTGCGCTAGTACTTTGCCAGCAGATCATCATTGTGAGTATTGCGGAAGCTGGAACATCACTCCTGTTTCTGTCGGGACAGAAAGTATCAAAGAAGCTCTCGAGTCTTTGATAGACCAAGAACAAATCATAACTATAGACGACGATATGTCACTCGACGATAAGCAAGCGGAAGCTTTAATAACAGAAATTCAAAAAAAGAAATTCTTTGTAATGGTCGGAACTTCCAAAATGCTTCCCTTTGTTAAAAATATTGATTTTATCGCGGTGCCGTTTTTTGATAGACTGCTCTCTACTCCATCACCTTTTACTGTTGAAGAAGTCTTGCGCTTGATAATGAGTCTTAATGAAAAAACCAAAGACACTTTTGTCGTATGTACCAAAAATCCAGAATTTCCTATAACCAAACTTCTCTCTACAAAAAAGATAGAAGAAATCATAAACACTGATATCGAAAATAGAAAAAGCTTGCTCTATCCGCCTTTTGGTACTTTGCTCAAGCTTTCAGTCACTGTGCCTGTCTCTCACGTAGAAGTAGTTTCGCAAAAGATCAAAGTGTTTTTTGAAGACCAAGACAAAACAATGCTTCCACCAAGGCGCATAAGTCCAGCGAGTATGAAGGTTTTGTGCATTTGGATTATCCAGGTGTCCAAATCTTATTTAGCTGACAACAGTGAAGCACTTGAGTCTTTGCTAGTAGACTTGCGCTATCCTTACAAAATAGAGATAAATCCAGCCAGACTTTCTTAGATGAGTGAAATATTGCACCAAGGCGTGCTTTGTGG
Organism: uncultured Candidatus Saccharibacteria bacterium; assembly: GCA_964505155.1. Classification (GTDB taxonomy): domain Bacteria; phylum Patescibacteriota; class Minisyncoccia; order Phycocordibacterales; family UBA9973; genus UBA4124. The sequence continues at coordinate 2,039 of CAZDGL010000010.1, read as the reverse complement.
TAGTATTTTCCCCATGCCGATGATAAACGTAGAACTAAAGAAAAACGAGCACGAAAACGCGACAAACTTGATCCGTCGTTTTACTCGTAAGATCCAAGAATCTGGAATTATTCCAAAAGTAAAGGGTAACCGATATGCTCAAAGAGATACATCAAAGCTTTCTCAAAAAACTATCGCCCTAAGAAAGCTTGCTCGCCGAAAGGAAGTTGAAAAGCTCAAAAAGCTAGGAAAGATGGAAACAAGAGATTCAAAATAGTCGATGCCAAGCCTCAAAGCTCACAATCTTTCTATAACAAAACAAAATGGCACGCTCCCACGCGTGCCATTTTTGGCTTTGAAAGAAAAAGTTTTGGGTAAAGGTTATGAACTCTCTATCGCTTTTGTGGATGAAAAAGTAGCAAAGTCTTTGAACAAAAAGTACCGTGACAAAACTTATATACCAAACACTTTATCTTTTTCTTTGACAGAAAAAAGTGGTGAGATAGTTTTGTGTTTGAATGCTATCAAAAAAGAATACAAAAACTTTGATATGACTTACAAAAAATACCTAACATTTTTGCTCATCCACAGCATGCTTCATTTGAAAGGATTCGAACATGGGAGTACAATGGAAGACATGGAGCAAAAATATCTAAAGCTCTTTTCTTAAATTTTAAAAAAGAATGAAGCAAAACATTTCAGTTGGTATAGATATCGGAACAAAAAATACAAGAGTAGTTGTATGTGAAGAAACAGCAGAAGGTATCAAGGTGCTCGGCTTCGGCGTCTCTAATACCCAAGGAGTAAGACATGGTTATATAGTTTCTCGTGATGATGTTTTGGTCAGTCTCAAAAAAGCTCTAAGAGATGCTCAAACTCAAAGCGGTATCAAGATTAAACAAGCAAATATCGCTATCGGTGGAGTCGGTATAGACTCGGTCTTTAGTGTTGGGAGCTCAGTTGTCTCTCGGGCTGATGGCATCATTGGCAAAGTAGACATCGAAAAAGCTATCAGTGATGGCGAGTCAGGGCTCGACCTAAAAAACAAAGTCATGCTTCATGCCTATCCTGTCTCTTTCAAGATTGATGGCAAAGAGTTTCCTGTTAGACCTGAAGGTATCTCTGGACTTAAACTTGAAGTCAGAACTTTGTTCATCACTTGTTTTGCGCAACATTTAGATGATTTGCTTGGAGTCTTTGGTGATGCAGGTATAAAAGTCCTAGGCTTCACTGCTAACCCTATCGCTACTCAATCACTGCTTTTGACTGATTTACAAAAAAACTTTGGTTGTGCGCTTATCGATATCGGAGAAGAGACAGTCTCTGTTGCAGTTTTTGAAAACAACACCCTCATCTCTGTTCATGTTTTTGATATTGGTTCTCTAAACATCACCAAAGATTTGGCTTTGGGACTACGCATCACTCCAGAAGAAGCTGAAAGCATCAAGCTCGGTGTTGTCAGTTTCCAAAGTGTACCCAAAAAGAAAATCGAAGAGATAGTTGAGGCTAGACTCTCTGATATATTTGAGCTTGTTGATAAATATTTTAAAAAGATTGGCCGTAGTGGACTTTTGCCTGCTGGAGCAGTGATCATCGGTGGAGGCTCTCACATAAACAACATAGAATCTGTAGCCAAAACTATGCTCAAGATACCAGTGCGTAGAGGTTTTGTAGAATTTCCTAGTACCAAAGGCCCGATAAAAGACCAACAACTCTTGGTTGCCTACTCCCTAGCTATCTCAAGTTTTGATAAAACAAAATCAAACTCAAAAGTTTCTTCAAAATCTGAAAATGAAGGACTTCTGTCAGTACTCAAAAACTTTTTTAAGCAGTTAATGCCATAAAACAACACTAAAACTCCTCCTGTCAACGTTATTGCCCTTTTTAAAAGGTCTGATACTATATCGGTATAGTAAATAAGTGGAAAAGAGAGAAAAACTATGCCTAAAATAAGCCCTGAAATTGAAACCGCTGCACGCATCAAGGTTATTGGTGTGGGTGGATCAGGTTGTAACTCTGTTAATCACATGATAAAAGCCAAGTTAAAGAACGTGGCCTTT
>CAZDGL010000009.1:0-24010 GCA_964505155.1 uncultured Candidatus Saccharibacteria bacterium | reverse complement strand
GTTACTTACTGAGATGATGTTATCGATTCTGTTTCTGCCTTTGTAGAAGAAAAAGAAGAAACACCAGTGCTTGATCTAGATGCTATTGAAGTAGAAAAGAAAGGTAAGAAAGAAGAAGAGGGAGCAGAAGAATCTGCAAGCTAGTCAATACCGAGAGCTTTTCGTCAAGGGTAAAGAGAGTAATATTTTGTTATAATAAAAGTCTTACATATGATGCGTAAGGCTTTTATTTTTATATTGATTTTTCTCATAGCTTCACCTATGAGTTTTACTGGAAGCTCTCTAGTAAATAATGTTGTTTCTGCTCAAGTAACTTCAGCTGAAGAGCGTGCCGTGCTTGAAGCTGAGCTCAGAGCTCTTGAGCAGGAAATCAAAGAAAAAGAAGCTATTCTCAAAAGCCAGCAACAAAAAACTGGTACCCTCAAAAAGGACGTAGCACTCCTAACTTCTCAAATAGAAACAGCCAAGCTCAAAATCAGAGCCAAAACCATAGCTATCAACAAGCTAGGTCAAGAGATAAACCAAAAATCCAAAGCTATTAACGACCTAGAATCTGAAATAGGGCGAGAAAGAAGCTCTATGGCTCAGCTTATCAAAAAGACAAATGAGATAGATCAAAAGGGTGCAACCTATGTACTTCTTAGTGCTGATTCTGTCTCTGATTTTTACCAAGACCTTGATGATTTTCTTTCGGTCAAGCAGTCTCTTTATGCTTCAGTCAACAAAATAAAACAAATCAAATCTCTAACAGAAGATCAAAAAGAACAACTCGAGTCCAAAAAAGAAGATGAGCTTGATGCCAAGAGTTCTTTGGACTATCAAAAAAAGCTAGTTGAACAAACAGAAAAAGAAAAAAAGACGCTCCTACAGATAAGCCAAAGCAAAGAACAAGAGTATCAAGCAGTTTTGAAAGAAAGACAAAAAAAGGTTACTGAAATACGCAACAAACTCTTTAGTTTTGCTGGAGGTAGTACCAAGGCTATCCCTTTCGCAGAAGCTTATGAGTATGCAGAGTCAGCGTCGGCTAAGACAGGGGTTCGTACTGCGTTTATATTGGCTATCCTTACTCAAGAATCAAATCTCGGTAAAAATGTCGGGACTTGTAACAGAGCAGGAGATCCACCAAGTAAAAGTTGGAAAAACGTTATGAGTCCAACTCGAGACCAAGCTCCTTTTAAACGTATAACAGAAGCTCTGGGGCTAAATCCTGACACTACCCCTGTATCTTGTCCTATTGCTGGAGGAGGTTGGGGTGGAGCTATGGGTCCAGCTCAGTTTATCCCTTCTACTTGGGAGACTGTGGCAGATGAAGTTGCTAGTGATCTTGGAGTTTCTATTGCAAATCCTTGGAGGGCCAAGGACGCTATTATGGCTTCAGCTGTTTACTTGAAGCGTCGTGGAGCGGTAGGAGGGGAGTCCAATGAGCGTAATGCTGATTGTCGGTATTATTCAGGAAGCTCTTGTGATGGTAAAAGACCAGCCAATAGCTTCTACGGTAACAACGTTATGGCGATAGCTCGTTCCGTCCAGTCTGACATTGACTATTTGAAACAGTATGGTGTTTCTAGAAGATAAGACTGATTTTGCCTAAAAACTTGAAAAATTAGCACTCTATGCTAGAATAAGAACCTATGAAAAAGGACACTCACCCAAAAAACTTTAGAGAAGTTGTTTTCCATGACAACTCTTCAGACACCCAATTTATTATTGGTTCTACTATCAATACTACAGAAACTATCACTATCAAGGGCAAAGAGTACCCACTTTTTAGAGTTGAAATCTCAAGTGCTTCACACCCATTCTTCACTGGTAACGAAAAGGTTATCGATACCGCTGGACGAGTAGATAGATTCAACAAGCGTCGCGCTGCTTCTGCAAAGAAGTAAATATCTTACAAAAAGTCACTTTGTGGCTTTTTGTATTTGTAGCATAATTGTCTTATGGATATAGAAACACTAAAACAAAATCCTCGTACAGCGTATATAGCTGGAGAATACGAAAAACTTTTGCGTCAAGAAAAAGAGCTTGATGAGCTTCTCTCTAGCGATGCTTCTTTGAGCGAAATGGTCTCTCAAGAGAGGGAAACTATCGCTATTCAAAAGAAAGCCTTTGAAGACCAAATAGCTGAAATAGAAAAAGCAGAAAAAGAAGAAGAGGAATTTCCAAATGAAATCATTCTAGAGGCTCGTGCTGGAGCGGGCGGAGACGAAGCGGCTATATTTGCTACTGAGCTTGCTGATATGTACGAAAGATACGCTGACAGCAAAGGTTGGACTACTCGTCACCTAGATGACTATACAAGAGAGATAAAGGGTAAGGATGTTTATAAGCTCTTGCGATTTGAAACTGGTGTACACCGAGTCCAGAGAGTGCCAGCTACCGAGAAAAACGGACGCATACATACCTCGACTGCTTCTATCGCCATCCTTCCTATGAGAAAAAAAGTAAACTTTGTTATCAATCCAGCAGATCTAGACATGGAGTATTCACGCTCTGGAGGAGCAGGAGGGCAAAATGTCAACAAAGTTGAAACAGCAGTACGCCTCATTCACAAACCTACCGGTATAGATGTACGCAGTACTAGTGAGCGTAGCCAGCTCGCCAACAGAGAAAAGGCTATGCAGATTTTGACTGCAAAATTGCAACAAATGAAAGAAGAAGAGGAAGCCAAAAAATACTCAGGGGACCGAAAAGCGCAGATAGGTACAGCGGATAGAAGTGAGAAAATACGCACTTACAACTTCCCACAAGATAGAGTCACAGATCATCGCATTCGCCAAAACTTTTCAAATATTCCAGGCATTATGCTTGGCAAGCTCGATAAGATTATAGAGGCTCTGCAAGTAGGGGAAGTAGGCCTGCCCGACACGCAAGACGAGTCTTTGCAGGCGGGCGAAGCGGAGGAATAAGAGGTGCTCGGGCGCATAACAATTATTTGTTTGTTGCGGATGCCTACGCAGAGTCCTCACTGCACAAACAATATTATGCGCCCTTGCTTGATAAATAGAGTAAAAAATGGGGTTGAAAAAGATTGAAAATTTGGTATAGTAAAGCTCATGCGTGTATAGTTCAGTGGTAGAACGCCGTCCTGATATCCGAAAGGATAAGGATACTGAAGGTTCGCTCGTTTCCAATAAAAGACATTATTCCTTGTGTGCGTGTATAGTTCAGTGGTAGAACGCCGTCCTGATAAGACGGAGGTCCATGGTCCGATTCCATGTACACGCACGGAGGGCGGAATGTCTTTTATTGTTTAACTCGCTGCCTTCAGTAAGACGGAGGTCCATGGTCCGATTCCATGTACACGCACAAAAACAATTTTTTAATTTCACTTACTTTTCAACCTTACATATAAAAAAACCATGAGATGGTAATAGTTTCTCATGGTTTTACAAACTTCTAAAAAATTTTGCAACTTCTCGTAATTCAAGCCTTACTTTAGAAAAACGCTCTACGTATTTTTTTGGCCACCAAGCTTCTGGTTCAAAGTTACTCATACGTTCTATCTCGAGCACTTCGTCTTGAAGAGTAGAAATATCTTCTTTGAATTCGTCGTACAGGTATGTACGTAAACTGTTGGTATCTTTAAGTATCGGGTTATATTCGTTATTAGGAGTATCCTCCTTAACTATTATTACTATTTCTTCTAACAAACTTTCCATTTTATCTTCTCCAGATTTTGTAGAAAGTATAGAGGCCAACTTTTTCCACTTTATAAGTTGCTTTTCGTAATAGTAGATACGTAAAAATGGAAGTAAGTGTACCACTACAAAGAACCCAATAAATAATATACACAATATTAATTTTATCCAGAACATAAAATATATTTTTCTTTCATCCTACTACACCTTAACAAAAAGTCAAGTTTGTGATATAATATAAATATATGGTTTTATCCGTTGTCGCTACGCCTATAGGGAATCTCAAAGACATCACACTTCGCGCCAAGGAGGTGCTTGAACAAGCGACTTTGATAGTAGCAGAGGACACTCGCACCAGTGGCCAACTTTTTAAATTGCTTCAAATTGAGGGTGATAGAGAGTTTGTCTCAAGTCATGCTATGAGCACGCCAAATGCTCTCAAAAAGGCACTAGAGCGTTGTGAAGCCCATGAGTACATCGCTCTTGTTACAGATGCCGGTACTCCAGCTATTTCGGACCCTGGAAGCTTTTTTATATCTGAATTTCGCAAGGCTTATCCTGACGCCAAGGTTGTACCTATACCAGGGGCTTCGGCTGTTATTTCAGCGCTCTCTGTTTCGGGGTATCCATCAGACCATTATGAATTTGTCGGCTTTGTTCCACACAAAAAGGGTCGTCAAACACTTTTCAAAAAAATAAGTGAGACAGAACACGTTGTTGTTTTTTATGAATCTCCACACCGGATAGTTAAGACTTTGACCGAGCTTGGTGCTGTCTTGGAAGGTAGAGAGATCTTTGTCGCTCGAGAAATGACCAAGGTTTTTGAAGAATATGTATTTGGCTCTGGGCAAGAACTCGCTCAGTATTTCATAGATCATAAAGACAAATGTCGCGGAGAGTTTGTTTGTGTAGTTTCTTCCCGATAAATCTTGAAGTTACATTTTTATACTATTTTGTTATAATGTCTATCTATGAATGGCAAAATAAAGCTACTAATATTTAACAGTATTTTGATTACTGCACTACCTCTTTTGGGATTTCCTCGAACCATAAAAAACGTACTACTTTTTGTTGTTGGATTTATAAGCTTATTGGCTTTGTGGTCTATCAAAAAAGGCGTCAAGCTTTTGCGTCTCAAACTCAAAAGAATAGAAGGTCAACAAGGCACACTCATTCAATAATATGGAAAATCAACCAACACAAAAAAATCATATTCATACAGGAGCTAGGGTACTAGTGGGTATTGTCGCTTTGATCGGAGTTTTCTTGATTGGTGTATATGTAGGATTTGAAAACAGGCCAGCTTCCAAAAAGATAGTAGACGTCATCAACAAAGACTCAACGACTATACCACTACAAACCACTGACTTTGAACCTTTTTGGAAGGCTTGGCAGTTGGTCAAAGAAAAGTATCCCGAAGCTAGCAAAACTAGCAACGAAGAGCATCTCTATGGTGCTATAAAAGGCCTCTTGGCTTCTTTTGGTGACCCTTACACAACATTTTTTGACCCAGAAGAGAGTAAGTCTTTTGAAAGCCAAATATCCGGAGAGTTTGGTGGCGTCGGTATGGAGATGGCTCAAAAGGATGGTATTTTGACTGTTGTTGCGCCACTTAAGGACACTCCTGCTTACAAAGCTGGTATCAAATCTGGAGACAAAATAGTTAAGATAGGGGACAAGCTTAGTTCCGATATGAGTGTTGATAGTGCTGTTGACCTTATCAGAGGTGAACCAGGGACCAATGTCTCTATCACTATAGTTAGAGATGGTTTGAGTAGTCCAAAAGAGATTTCCATGACTCGTGCCAAGATTTCTATCCCTACTGTTGATACTGAAAAGCATCCAGAAAAAGGCGTCTTTGTCATCAAACTTTATAGTTTCTCAGCTCAGTCACCAGAGCTCTTTAGAAATGCCTTGCAACAGTTTGCTGATTCTGGCTATGACAAACTAGTCTTAGACCTACGCAACAATCCTGGTGGTTATCTAGAAGCTGCTGTTTCGATGGCGAGTTGGTTTTTGCCACAAGGAGAAGTGGTGGTAAAAGAGATAGGCAAGACAGACAAAGATGTAGTGGTACACAAAAGTACTGGTCCAGGAGTCTTTAAAGGTAAAATCAAAATGGCTATCTTGGTCAACAAAGGCTCTGCTTCTGCCTCTGAGATATTAGCCGGTGCGCTTTCTGAGCATGGTATCGCTACTTTGGTAGGGGAGAAAACTTTTGGTAAAGGTTCTGTTCAAGAACTTATCAAACTAACATCAAACACTTCTATCAAGATAACTGTTGCTAAGTGGTATACACCCAAAGGTGTTTCTATCTCTGAAAGCGGTTTGACTCCAAAGGTTGTTTTGGAACAAAATACAGATATAGACAATGATGTTGAACTTAAGCAGGCTATTGATTTTGTCGCTAAACAATAATTATGAAAGTTATATTATTACAAAATGTAAATAAGGTTGGTAAAAAGGATGAGATAGTAGAAGTCGCAGGTGGCTATGCTGACAACGTGCTTTTTCCTTCCAAAAAGGCTATACCCGCAAGTGCTAAAAACATCGAAGCACTAAACAGAAAGATCTCTTCAAACAAAGCTCTAAAAGATTTAGAACAAGGACTTTTAGAGTCGGCTATCAAGGCTCTGCCAGATGAGTCTATCAGTATAGTCGTTAAGGCCAACGAAAAGGGACACCTTTTTTCAAAGGTTACAGAAACAGAGATAGTCGAAGCCTTAGCCAAACACCGCATCATGCTTTCTACTAAAAACATCGTTCTCAAAAATCCAATCAAAGAGTTGGGGGAGTACAAAGTCCAGATAGTAGAAGGGGATTTCAAAAAAGAAATATCTATCTTGATTAAAATATAAAACTCCGGACTTGTATCCGGAGTTTTATATTATTTTGATATGATGTGAGCTGCTTTGCGAGTAGTAGTTGTTCCGTCAAAGTTTAACTTTCTTTTGTTGGTAAACTTTACAGTTCCTTCTTTGAGAGCAAAGAGAGTATGATCTTTTCCTAGTCCAACATTTGTTCCAGGGAGGATTTTTGTACCTCTTTGACGCACAATGATAGCACCAGCTGTTGCTTTGCCTCCATCATAAATCTTAGTACCGAGATACTGTGGATTTGAATCTTTTAGGTTTTTCGATGCCGCTCCTTGTTTCTTATGTGCCATATGTGTAAGTAATAATTTTTATTAGACCACAATAATATATCAAATCCCTCTCTATGTCAACAAAATATAGCCATTTGTACCCTATAGTGAGCCTTTGTCAATACTTGGCCAAAAGGGTGGGGAATAGGGCTTATTTTAAAGGTTTTTAAGGTTATAATACATAGACAATATGACTAGTTTTGTCCACAAATATTATCAAGCTATTTTTATCTTTTTAATTGTTTTGATAGCGGGACTTTCTTTTGCTATAGGTTTTCAAGAAGGGCAAAAAAGAGGAAACACAAAGGGCGATATTGTGTTTTCTTGGGGAGAAGATATTTCCAAAGCTCAAAAAATACCACTAAGCAGTTTAGAGGTAGATACAGAAGTCTCCAAAGACAAAGGAGCAGTAGAGCAAGCAGAGGTTTTGCAGGTAGTAGACAATTCCGAAAAAGGCGCATATGTAGGATCAAAAAATGGCACCAAATACTACACTCCTGGATGCCCAGCTACTAGTCGTATCAAACCAGAGAACTATATTTGGTTTCAAAGCGTAGAAGATGCTACTCTACAAGGGTATAGCAAAGGATCATGCTGAAAAAAACTTTTATTATTTTAGGAATATTTATCTTGGGAGGCTGGGCTTTTAGTCGGTATTTTGATAGCAGACTGGATTCAAATATTTATAAAGTTTTTTCAAATATCAAAACTATAGGTTATATAAAAGAAGAACCAAATATTTTAAGTACTGACATTGTTGAAGAAACCAACAAACAAAGAGTCGCAGAGGGTTTACCACCTCTTTCTATCAACGACAAACTCAGCGAGTCTGCCGAAATAAAAGTTGATGATATGGTACTTTACCAATACTTCGAACACGCTTCTCCTATAACAGGAGCAGGTGTTTCTGACCTTGGAACAAAGGTAGGTTATCAGTATGTAGTCATGGGAGAGAACTTAGCCCTTGGCAACTTTGTGAGTGCTAAAGACATAGTTGATGCTTGGATGAATAGTCCAGGGCACCGAGCAAATATCTTGAACTCTAAATATCAAGAGATTGGTGTCTCTGTAAAGTATGCAAAATACGAAGGCAAAAATGTTTGGTTTGCAGTCCAGCATTTTGGCACTAGTCGAAATGTTTGTCCGAGTATTGATACTAACCTCAAGACTTCTATCGATCTCATCAACCGAGAATTGAAAGAAGAGGAGGGGAGCATCAACTCTCTCAAAAAGTCTCTCGAAGCTCCCGGAGCTCAAAACCAAAGTTCTTACCAAGAGAGTGTAAAAATATTTAATGCCAAAGTAGACGCCTACAATGCCAAGCTTATGTTCTCAAAAGAAAAGATAAACACTTACAATCAAGAAGTCAGAAACTTCAACAAGTGCATCACAGCATTTCAGTAGCTTTGTCTAGTCGAGGGAATACTCATGCCAAATTTACTATAGCGTCGCACAATATATCTTTACGGTAACATATATTTAAAATAAGCCTTATATTATATAGACCACTTCCCCCAAGCCTTTTTTTGATTTTGGTAGATGGTCGACATTATTTCCTATTTGAACAATATTTTTTTTAAATTAATTCCCTGACATATTTATCCCTAAAAATACAAAAAAGCCTCTTTTGAGGCCTCTGTCCTTTTTGCCATTTTTACCACTTCCCCGCCAATATCAATTTTTAAAGCCCCGACAACGCGCGGGGCTTTTTATGCTTTTCACTGAGCAGGTTCCAGGTTTTTGTAAGTCTTTGCAAGCTGGAAGAATTTTTCGATTCTTTGCGCTGATAAAGTTTCTCCATAAAATCCGTGAGCGACAGCATTAAGCTGATTATCAAAGATCGCTTTAACTTCTCTCCTGAAAAATTCAGAAGGATGCTCTGTTTCAAAAACCTCATTTTTTACTATTGTCGGATTTTCAAAAACATTCAAGTTTTGCTCCAAGCTTTCTTCTTTTGATACGAGATAAAAAAGCTGACCATTTTCGTTGATAGTTGCAAATATTATTTTATCCATAAAGAGTAATTTTTTGTTTAAAACAATACTACATCTTTACTATAAAATGTCAAAGTTTTTTATCCGCAAGGCTCGCCTGTAGTGAGGCTGTAGTCAGTACCACTTTCACATCCCGCTGGGACATAGCCGTAGCCAGTCTCATCTGGTAGGTTTGTAGTATTGTCATAAGTGGTGTAATAGTAAGTCTTTGTAGTTGTAGGCGCAGAACTTGTCTCTGTGATAGTGCGAGTGTTACTTGTTCTAAAAGCTCCAACACTATAGTTGGTATTCATATAGATACCGAGGTTTGCGTTGTTTTGGTTTGTACTTACTACGCTATCAAAGGCGTTAGCTCCAAGACCTCTTGAGCTGATGTAGCTCTTGGGATATAGAGGTATTATCATAAGCGCGATAACAACACCGATGATGATCATGGTTGTTAGCAGGGTTTTGTTGGTTATATTTTCCATATACCCACATACTACTCCAAAATCCCTACTTTGTTCCCTGCTCTATTATTCCAAAACACTTTCTAAAATACGTCAAATTGTAGTGCTAGAGGCACGTGGTCTGAGACGACGTCAGGTAGAGCCTCGAAGCCTTCGACGAGGATTTCATCAGAGACAAAGGCATAGTCAGCGTGTTTGTCATCGCCTTTGTAGAGCTCAGTGCGAGTGGTTGGGATATTGTACTTGGTGATGAGATTGGTGAAATGACCTTCTATCATTTTGATACTTTCGGTGTCAGGTAATAGGTTGAAATCTCCTACAAGAATCTTAGGTACTGGACCAGTGCTTTTTATAAAATCAATAATAATTTTTGACTGCTCTAATCTATCTGCCGTATCACTTTTACCAGAAGGATCCCAATGTCCGTGAACATTCATGATTATGACATCTTTGGTCTTATTCTTTATATGAACCCATTGCATTTTTCGGGTATGATTTGCACCGCCTTCAGATATATCATAAGAAGGGTTTTCATAGAGCATGACTTCCCCGCTTGCTATGACTTCAAATCCTTTTTTAAGAAAGATTGCAATACCGTAGACGTTTTCTATTACAGGACAAAAGTACATATCAAAGTCAGAAAGTATTTCATCTACTTCTTTTAGGATATGTCTATTTCTACCTTTCTCATCAATATTTGTCTCAAGCTCCTCATCAAGGTCATTGAAAATTTCCTGGAAACAAAATATATCTGTATCTGCCATTTTGGCTTTCAAAAATGCTTCAAAAGGTTCTTTGACTCTACCTGCCCATGTGTTTAGTGTGATTAGTTTCATACCCTCTATTATACCGCATCAAATTGCTATACAATACTAAGACAATTATGAAGAGCCAAAACAAGTTTTTACCCGCATTGATAGTCATATTTTTAGGAGTTGTTGGCTTTGCTGGTTATTTTTTCTCTATTAAAAACAAGGCTATTTCACCAGTTTCTACTCCTTCACAAGAGCCAGAAAAGCCAGAGGTTAAGCCTGTAGAGGCAGAGCCTCTCACTTACCAAGCTTTGGTGCTCTCGACAGACAAGCCAGGCAAAGAAGTCACAGACATAGTAGGGTTTGAAAACCTAGATGCAGTTTTGTCTCTCAACAGGATAGACCAAAAGCATTTCCAAAAAGGCATGACTATAGTTTATCCAAGTAGCTATGATGACCCTTTTGCCTCGTCTTCTTTTCCGAGAAACATCCCTGAACTAGCAAATACTCCCAAGATTATATTTATCGCGCAAGGTATTCAAGAGTTTGGTGCTTATGAGTACGGAGCTTTGGTGCGATTTGGTGGTATCAGTACTGGCAAAAAAAGCACCCAGACACCCAACGGACTTTTTCATACCAACTGGAAAGGAAAAGAAGTTATCAGTACTGCAAACGATGAATGGATCCTTAAGTGGAACTTCAATATAGACAACCTAGGTGGCATAGGTATACACGAATACGAGCTCCCTGGATACCCTGCTTCTCACTCATGTATACGTTTTTCTGCCAAAGACGCAGAGTGGTTTTATGATTGGGCTAGTCAGTGGGAGCTTTCTCCAGATGGATCAAGTATATTAGAAAAAGGCACTCCAGTTATAGTTTTTGGATCTTACCCGTTTGGAGAGACTGCTCCATGGAAAAAGCTGGCAGAAAACCCATATCAAATGACTTTGACCCATGAGCAGTTGCTAGAAGCCTCAAAAGCTTATTTGGAAAATATTGACCAATAGTTATTTTGCTGATATTTTGTATTTAAAATAATAAGTCTTATGAAGTATGTTGTTGTTTTTTTCTTGCTTTGCGTTATTGCATTTGCAAAATTGATGGACAATAAAGTAAAAAACCAAAACAAATTAAAACAAAAAATTGAAAAAAGCACCCAAGTGAGGGTGTTTTTTAATACTTTCTTACCACACCCTTTACAACTCCTGTGATCTCAAGAGACTGCGAAGGATAAATGTTTTTAAAAGCTTTGTTGGCTGGTTCCAGGTAAATAGCCCCCTTGGAGTCTTTGCGGAAGTATTTCATAGTGTGCTCTCCGTCCACCATTGCGATAACTATGTCTCCTACTTTGGCATTGTTGGTCTTTTCGACTATTACCATATCTCCTGGCTCTATGTGTGCTTCTATCATGGATTCGCCATCGACTTCGAGTATGTAGGTCTCACTCTTTTTGCTGATAAGCATCTCGTTGAGGTTGATACTTTCAGTCTGCGCATCTACAGATGATGGTAGTCCGGCTTTTACAAGTCCGCCCATAGGGATTTCATTGAAAAGCGATGTAGGCAAAAGTCTGCCGATATGGTCTTGCGCTACGACTCCAGCATCAAGCATTTTTTGTACTAGTCTATAAACTGCGTTTTTGGATTTGAATCCAAAGAGCGCCATCATCTCGCTATAGCTTGGCATGCGCTTTTCTCGATGGTAGAAGCTTTTGAGTTGTTCGGTGGGTTCGTTATGCATATTCTAATCTTAGAAAAATTTTTGCAAAAAGAAAGAAGTCAGGATATTTGAAGACTTTTGTTTTCGAAGGTAACTTCTCTTTGCGTAGTCTTGTAAACACATGTTTAGTGTAGCATGTCGCTCTATAGAGACACTCAGAGAATTGAGTCTTTCCATGTTGTGGAGTATGGCTTGTCGAAATTGTGGGCTTGTTGTCATGTTAGAAACTAAGAGAGCTTGTTAGTCTATTAAAGAAGCTCTGACCTTGGATAGCACGAAGCTGTCTCAAAAGCATTTTGTGCTTTCGTGATTCTGCTACATAAGACTGACCTTTTATGATCATCATGTCGATGCGACGGTTTATCTTTGCTAACTCTCTTTGTAAACTTTTTTGATATTGTGATGTTGTCATATATGTTTTACCCATTTATTTTTTGCCTACTTCTTGTATGTATTTAGTATATGTGAACAATCGTTCACATGCAAGAAAAAAGTTGTGGATAACTAAAAATGTCAAAAAACCTTTAATTTCTAAGCTCTTCTATGAGGTCTTCGAGGTCGGCAGCACGTTCTTTGACTTGTTGTCCTTTCAAAAGCCAAAATGTTTTCTTCCCCAGTTCATCGATAAATTCATGATCATGAGTGACAAGAAGTATCGTGCTGGTAGTCTTGTTGCAAGCATCAAGTAGTATTTCCCAAGTGACTTCGTCTAGATGGTTTGTCGGTTCGTCAAAGATAATAAAATCAGGATTGGCGCCAAAGACCAGAGCAAATCTGATACGCATGCGTTCTCCACCAGAGAGATCTCGGGTCACTATCTCCATTTTTTCTTTGGAAAATTTCATCATACCAAGTATCGCGCGAGCTTTCTGGTCTGGTACATGGAGCTCATCACATACTATTTGAAATGCATTTTTTTGTGGATCAAACTCTGCATGCTGATCGAAATACGCAGTCTTGAGGCTTTCTGCCCACGACACACTTCCCTCTTTTGGTGTGAGTCCTCCCATGAGGCATTTGAGAAATGTACTTTTTCCAGAACCATTTCTTCCGAGAAGGACGATGTGTTGTCCTGTACGAATATCAAGCGAAATATCTTTGATAATGTCGCCCTTATTTCCAGGGTAACCAAAAGACATCTTCTCTACCCTACAGAGCAGTTTGCCACCATGAAGTGCTGAAGTAGAGTTTTGCAATACCACTCTAGTTTTCTTGTCTTCAGGTTCGCCTTCTTCTTTGTGTTTGGCACGTAGGTCTTCTAGCTCCTTTTTGGCTTTGGCATAAGCTGACACTTCTTTGCCTCGGAAAGCCTTGGCTTCCAAGATACCGATACCAGCTTGGAGTTGACGAATTCTTTTTGCTTCTTTATCGTATTCTCTTCGCAGTCCTTCTATGCGCGAGAGTTTGGTATCTATATAGTCTTGATAACCACCTTCGGAGATGTGAGTCTTGCCTTGTGCTACTTCTACTACCTTGTCGGCAATGCTATCGATCATAGTTCTATCATGAGAGACAAAAAGCACAGCGCCTCTGTAGTCTTGTAGAAGAGAAACAAGCTCTTTTCGACTTACGATGTCGAGGTGGTTTTCTGGTTCGTCGAGCAGTAAGAAATCTGGCGCAACAGCCAAGGCGCAACTAATAGCCAAGATCTTTTGTTGACCTCCTGAGAGTTCATGACAATGCTTTTGTGCAGATTTTTCAAGATTGAATCCAAGTATCTTGCCAAATCTGTAAACCTTGGGCGTGAGGGTGACCCCAGCATTTGTAGTGATGTACTCTTCTATCGTTCTTGCCAAGTTTTCTTTGCTGTACTCTTGCGGTACGTAGTGTGCTCTGATGTGGCCATTTTTCTCCAAGGAGCCTTTTGTGGGCGGAAGTGTACCAGCGATGATTTTGAGGAGTGTCGACTTGCCAGCGCCATTTTCGCCGACGATACAGAGCTTTTGCCCTTCGCTGATTTTGAGAGATGCTCCGTCTAGGATAGTTCTTTCCAAGAAGCTTTGTGAGATATTTTTAAGTGAAATAGTTTTGATCATAAAGTACAAACACTCTAGCATTTAAAGGCTTTTTTATCAAAAATATGCTAGGATTTGAGTATGAAAAAGCTTATATGTTTTGATTTTGACGGCACGCTCACTGAGCAAAGTAGTTGGTATTTGTTTAACACACACTTTGGTATGACTCCTGAAGAGGATGCTTCCCTTTTTGAGCAATACGTCAACAATGGTTTTGATTATAAAACATGGACCAGACAAATCGTTGCTATTTTGAAAGAAAGAAATATTTTGAATACAGATTCTTTGGAAGAATTTGTGAAGACCATAAAACTTCGGGAAGATGCGAGTGAGCTTATAAATGCTTGTAAAGAAGCTGATTATAAGGTAGTTATTATCTCTGGTGGACTAAAACAAGTAGTTGAATATGTGATTGGCGCTCCTGGTGTGGACCATATCATTACAACAGCAGAACTTATCTTCAGTGCTGACGGAAGTTTTGAAGATATTGTCGATAATGGAGATGAAATGTATGCAAAGGTAAAGGCTTTTGAAAATATTTGCGCAGAGCATGGTGTAAATCCAGAAGATGCTATAGCAGTTGGCGATGGTGGTAATGATGTAGAAATATTCAAAAAGACAAAGAAAGGAATCCTCTTGGGCTCTTACGAAAAACTCAAACCTCTTGCGTGGAAACAAGTACAAAGTTTGAGGGAGATAAAAGAATTACTTTAAAATCTCTTCTAAAAGTTCTGGGAATTCTTTTGTACCCAGGTCTTCTTCAGTAAAGTGTCCTTTGTTTGTAAATTCGTAATAAGCAATATTTGGTAAAAATTCTTTTATCTTTTCTACACTTTTTATTATCCCATCTTCATCATCAAGAGAATAAAAGAGTGATATTTTTGGTATTCGGTTTAATATGTTTATATCTATTTTATATTCTGAGAACCCTGTTACTACTCCAGGGTTTGGAGTGATCGAAGGTGCCACCATAATAAAACCCTCAACATTTATTTTGTTTTCTGAAAGATAGCGAAGTAAAAAACTTCCACCACGACTATGTCCCACAAGAACTGTCTCGGGTGTTATATGGTATGTCTCAAATACCTTTTTCCATTCTTCATAACCAGGCTCATATGGTCGAGGCATTATTGGTATGTGTGTTTTTATATCACGCCCTTCAAGTTCATTTTTAAGCCAAGGAAGCCAGTGTGCTTCATGTGGTTTAGGCATAGAATCATCAAAATATTCTTCTTTATCCGGTCGTCCGTGAATTAAAATAACTTGGTTCATATTATAAAACCTCTAAATTAAAACTATCTTTTGCAAGTTCGATAAATTCTTCTTTTCGTACTGGATCTATAAAATTGTTCTTTTCATAATGCATAGGTATTATAGTTCCTATTTTCTTGAATTTCTTTGCAAAATCTAGTGCTTCTTGTGGTCCAAAAGTATAGTGACCACCGACAGGTAAAAGTGCGTAGTCTATCTCAAGATTTGCTACGTCTATACCTGATGGGTAAAACATATCCCCTGCAAAATAAATACATTTTCCGTCAGAGTGGGTAATAAGCATACCAAAGTTCTCCGCAAGTGGCGCTGAGACATTTGGTCCATGATCTACATTAAAAAATGAAACGTGAAAATCTCCGATACCTATACTATCACCTACTTTTACTTGAGTAATTTCTGAAGATAAGGACTCTTCACCAACTGCATCTATGCACTCTTGGTTTAAGTACAACATTTTTGGAGCAAGCGTTTTGATGTTTTCTAAATGAAAATGGTCTCCATGAATATGAGAAATAATCATCGCATCACAAGATACACTCTCGAGTTTTTCCAAAGATGTTTTGTTACCAATATCGATACCAAGCTTAAAACCGTTGTCGCTCTCTAAAATAAACCCAGATTGTTCAAATTTTGTGATTTTCATATATCTATTTTATCACTTTTTCTAATACTTTGATTTGTTGTGAAAATGGTACGTGACCATCTATTATGATGAACTGTTCTATTCCTTTTGGTTTTTCCATTTCATCTTTTAGTTTATGTAGGACTTCTAATTTCAGTGGTCTATATAACAGTTTCCTTTTTGTGCCCTTTAGTTTTGTTCTTTCGATTAGTCTTTTTTCGGCAACGGGCACATCAGTTTGAATCCATACAAGGTGATACTTAGCACCTGCCTTTTTTGCAATCTTTTCTAATTTTTTTCGGTCAGAACGAAAATTTGTATTACAGTCATAAACAACATTTATACCTGAGCGGAGCAATTTTTCAGTAATAAGGTCCATAAGCGCAAAAACTCCCTCGTGCTCTTCTTTGGTAAAAGTTGGTTGTTTAGAGTATGTGAACCGGATCACATCAGAATTGATATGGAAGAAACCTTTTTCTTTAGAAAGTCTTTCTGAAAAATACGACTTGCCTGAGCCTGGAAAACCGAATGTTACTAGAAGAATTGGCTTTTTCATTTTATTTCTTAAACTCTATAAAGCCATTTTCATATAGCCATGACCAGAGCATATCAGCACTACGACCTTCTTTGATTTCTCTATTTGTTAATTTCTCAAAAATTTCTTTTGCAGAGAGTATTACTGTCTCTATGTCTCCTTGCTCGTGTTCTTCCAAGTTTTGCTCACCAATAGTAGCTCCTGTGACTTTGAGATAATGCAAATCCCACTCGACAGATGCACCAGCTTTTGAGACTGCTATTTTCTCGTACTTTCCACCTGTGATACCTGCTTCTTGCTCACCTTCCTTTTTGCCAGCTTCTTCTACAAGTGGCGCTATGTCTTGCCCTGACTCTCTGTGCTTGTCTAATTCTTCAAGAGTATCAAAAACTTTCCCTCCAGTAAGTCTATAATCCCATCCCCCAGCTTCACGCCTAAGCTCTCGTGTCATAAGGAGCGCCTTTTCGCCATCCTTTTCTGTTTCTATCAAAAGTCTGACTCCAGGAGCACGAACTGCAGCCTCAAATGTCACCCCAGGCTTGCCTTCCCAAGTAACAACTTCAAACATTTTGCCTCTGTAAGCAATCTCAAATTTCGGTTTCATTTCTAATGGGTTTGGTTTGTTTTCCATAATATTTTTATATCATCTTATCCATTAAAACAAAGTTGTATCCACCAGTGTGATTTGGTAAATCAGCACGGACAGTGTATCCGTGTTTGAGATAAAACTCTTTTGCTTTCCAATTCTCCCCTGTTTCAAGCCAGAGTTTGTGAATACCTTTTTCTTTTGCCAACTTCTCTGCTTCTTGTAGTAACGCAGTTCCAATACCTTGTCCTTTTCTATCAGGATCAATCATAAGGGGCTCTATTTGCGCGACACCACTATCACAAATAACGGTAATGTATCCGATGACTTCTTCACCTTCTTTTGCAATCAAAGTGAATTCTTCTTTGAAAAATTCTGGTAATACTTCACCATAATGCTCCTTGTCAGCAACAGACCAAGCTTTTGCCTTAAGTATTTCTAGTGCTTCAGAATCAGATTTTTCAAATTTAATGATTTTCATTTTTAGGCATCATTAGTCCTGCTTGAGCGTTAAGCTCTGAGCTCTCAACTCTTTGAGCAAAACTAATTATTATTATAAGTAAAATTGCTATTAAAAAATAAAAGCTAGCTGTAAATGTTAAAAGAACACTGTAAGCAAAAGCAAAGTTAAGTATAATTATTGTTTTCTGTATAGCTGCATTTTCTGCAATTAAAATCGGGTTTTCGGATAAATATTTTAAAATTTCAGCTTGGTGTATCTCAGTGGGATTACTTTTTAAAGTATCTGGAAAGTCAGTTTTTTCACCCAAGTAGTGGTAATATCCTCTTAGTTTTTTCCTTAAATAAAGTTTAAATTTAAATAAAACAAATACCATATCTAGGAAAAAAGAAACTAAGGCCTGGATTAATACTCCAGAAAAGTAAGCGGTTAAGAATAAAAATATCGATTGTTCAGTTCCTGATAAAAAACCAATATTTCTAACTATGTTTACATCAAAAATAAATGAGAAATTTAATATAAGTAGAAAAATTAAACCTCCCGCTAAATTAAGCAATTCTACATAAATCTTTGGGACTTTTAAATATTTTGCTGCTTCATTCATATTTTTATTCCCTAGGTTTCAAAAGTGGAAAGAGTTGAGTCTCGCGGAGGGGTTTGTCTACAAGAAATGCAAACAGTCTTTCGCCGAAGCCGAAGCCACAAGTTGGTGGCATGCCGTGTTCAAGCATCTCTACGAATTCCCACTCAGGCATCATTGCTTCTTCGTTTCCTGACTCTATAAGCTTTTGTTGTAGTTCAAAGCGAGCGCGTTGGTCTATAGGATCATTGAGCTCTGAGAAGCCATTTCCTACCTCTGAGCCTCCAATCAGCACTTGAAATCTTTCCGTCACCCTTGGATCATCTGTGCATGCTTTAGCTAGTGGCGAAACGAGCTTTGGTACTCGCACTAGAAATGCAGGACCAGAGATATTTTTTCGGCAGTATTTCCAGAGTGTGTCAGTGAGACGTTCACGATTTGCACCTTCATACTTCACACCGAGTTCATCGAGCTTGGCTTTCATATCCGCATCACTCGCATCAAGTACATTGATACCTGTTTGTTTCTCTACTTCAGCAACATAGTCTATCTTTTTCCATTCACTATTTAAATCAAAGGTGTGTCCACGAGTGGTGAATTCTGTCTTGCCAAATACATCTACGGCAATCTTTTTGTAGAGTCGCTCCACGAGGTCCATCCCCATTTGGTAGTCAGCAAAAGCCCAGTAAAACTCCATGTTGGTGAATTCTTGGAGGTGGTCAGGACTAGAGCCTTCATTGCGATATACACGCCCGATCTCAAATGTCTTGGCAAAGCCTGCTGCCATCAGTCTCTTCTGCCACAATTCTCCTACAGAGATACGCATAAAGACATCGATATCAAAATCGTTGTGATGAGTTTTGAAAGGGTTGGCTTCAGCTCCACCTGTGGTGACTTCAACTGTTGGAGTTTCGACTTCTAAGAAACCAGCTTCTTTCATGAAGTTGCGAGTGACTTCCCAAAATTGTGACTTTTTATAAAAGAGGTCTCGGAGCTCTGGGTCAGTAAGTATGTCGAGATATCGCTTGCGATAGCGTTCATCAGGATCAGTGATGCCGTGCCATTTCTCAGGAAGTGGTAGTAGGCTCTTGCTGAGCATTTTCCAGCCACTTACAAAGAGAGCTTGTTCTCCGCGCTTGGTGAGGTATGCGGTACCTGTAGCTTCGACGAAGTCTCCGACATCTGTCGTTTCGTTCCAGAGAGTATAAAGGTCAATATCCCCGCCTGCTCCCGAAGCATCGTAAGGGCGGGCAGGCATCTCATCTGATTTCAAAAAAAGCTGAGTCTTAGCAGAACCATCAAAAATATCTGAAAAAGCTAGCGCTCCTTGCCCACGAGCGCTCATGATGCGTCCAGCCAGAGTTACTATCTCTTTGCTTTCAGCCAAAGCGTCAAAGTGTGTCTTGAACTCCAAAATAGTGTGAGTTCGCTCACTTTTGGCAGGATAGGTATCAAAGCCTTTCTCTTCGAGAATAGCCTTCTTTTTGAGTCTCTCCTCTCGGAGCTCTTCTAGTGACGCCATATATAAGCTGTATTTTACAATAAAAATACTCGTCCCGCTACTTGGCGGGAGGCAATAAAAAAACCTTCTCTTTTGGAGAAGGCAGTATTGTTTTGAGGCTGTAGCTTTAAGCCACAACCTTTTGTTTTCTGTTTGCTTTTGCCAAGCAAATAATCCCGGTAAAGGCACAGAGTTCTGAGAAAACAAATGCATAAGCGTTTTTGCTTTCTGCTGCAATTATTAAAACTGCAAGAAAAGCAAAAACTAATAAAAAACCGACAGCGTTTAAGTATTTCATTTTCGTGTATTTTAATTGGTTTACCAGAACATTGTTCTGTAGAAATAAAACTCTGGAAAACCAACTAAAACACTTCAAAGAACCTTATACTAATATCATAGCATATTTATATCTAATTGTCAATTACTTGGGGGTTGAACCCCCAAGTATCATTTTCTAGAAAATATGTATTTGAATGTTATTATATAAAGGTGAAAAAATACTTTTGGAAAATATTTTTGTTGGTATATTTTGCTATACTCATCGCCCATGTATTTGAGGCGGGTATTTCATGGCGGTCACTCCCCTTTCTAGTACTTGGCTTTGTGGTAGCTATTATTTCGCATCGCACTAGTCATGTGATCAGCCTGCTTTTCCTTGTCGCGCACATGAGTATCGAGTCTATAGAATACGCTTCTTTGGGATTTTCTTTTGGCTTTGCTATGCTCTTTTGGCTAATAGTTCACGTCAGTATGGACTATGTATTTCTCTGGGGCGAAGTGAAGCGTCACTTTTATAATGTCCGTTTTCAAATGTACAGCAGTATCGCTCTTGGTCTCCTTTGTATTTACTTTTTTGTGCCACATGTAGCAAATGCTCTGTCAGAGTCTCACTCATCTATTTTGGAATTCATCGTCCTCGGTGGTGTGATGGGATGTGTGCTTTCACATTTACTTCCAAGTAGACATCACAATCATCAACACTAGATCCCCTCTTTTTTGAGTTCTTCTACTAAGCCCTTAGCTTCTTTGGAAAGTTTCTCTGGGAGCTTAATATTTAGATTTACCACAAAGTTTCCGCGATGATGTTTACTAGTAGGTACACCCTTGCCTTTGATGGTCACACTACTACCTATCTTTGTTCCAGAAGGTATAGAAATATTTTCAGCTCCATCAAGGGTCTCTATTTTATATTCTGCGCCCAAAAGAGCGTCTGTAAGCTTGATGTCGAGGTTGGTATAAAGGTCTACACCTTTTCTAGAAATAGTTTTGTGTGGAGAGACGGAGATGTGTACATATAGGTCGCCTGATTGCCCGCCTTGGATAGCTTCGCCCATACCTGAGAGACGTAGTGTCTCGCCATTTTGGATACCTGCTGGGATAGAGAGTTTGATAGTGCGAGTGTCATTTATCACACCAGTTCCTCGACAAGTTTTACATGGATCTTTAGGAATCTTTCCAACTCCGTGACATTTATCACAGGTAGTGTTGGTAGCTATTTGCCCAATGATGGTGCGTTGTACAGTGCGGATAGTTCCAGAGCCGTGACATTTGTCACACTCATGGAGTTTGGTGCCTGGAGTTGCCCCATCACCTTTACAAGTAGAGCAAGTAGAAGGTTTGGTGACTTTGAGTTCTTTTTCTACACCAAAGATAGAGTCTTTGAAATCTATAGTGAGTGAAGTTTGTAAATCAGCGCCACGAGGCTTTTGTGCTCTGCGTCCGCCACCAAACATGCTTCCAAACATGTCTCCGATGTCAAATTCAAAACCGCCTTGGCCTTGACCAAAGCCAGAGAAATCAAAGCCGTCGAAACCACCTCCACTTTGTCCACTAAATTGAGGTCCATCACTTCCAAAGCGATCATATTGAGCCCTTTTTTGATCATCAGAGAGTGTTTGATATGCCTCGTTGACTTCTTTGAACTTGGCTTCGTCCCCTCCACTTTTGTCAGGATGGTATTTGTGAGCCATTTTATGAAAGGCTTTTTTGATCTCGTCTTTTGAGGCAGACTTATCTATTCCCAATGTTTTGTAATAATCTTTACTCATCCCATTAGAAATGTATTAATAATATTTTTTCTTTTAATAATTGCATAATTTATTTTTATATCTCTTTTTTTATATCATTTATTTCTAACGGGACAAGTAGTTTTTTCATTAGAAAATCCCACAATTTATGCGGGATTTTCTAGGGATTATCTATGTCTTAGACTTACTGTTTTCCCGTCAGCTTTTCTTTTCTTTTTTGCGGCAATTTTTCTCTTCTTGTTCATAGTTAGTATTTTAGCATAAAACTATAAATAATCCAGAAACAAAGAAGCGGTCACCGAGTATAAAACTGGCAACCGCTACTCCCATTTCTAACCTATTAAATTCTGGATTAAGATTAGCATAGTGCCAGTATATTGTCAAGTATTTATTCACTTTTTTCTTCTGCTTGTGCGTCTTTGACATTGTCTTCTTTTGGCTCACTTTCTGGGTTTTCAGCAGAAGCTTTGTTTACTACTTCCCCTATCTTTTGCATTTCGGTAGAGAGCTCATGAATAGCTGTTTCGATGCTTGCTTTGTCAGAGCCATCCTTTGCTGTTTTGAGGCTAGCAATTTTACCTTCTACAGAAGTTTTGATCTCATCTGTGATTTTGTCTTTGTGGTCTACTAGAGATTTCTCAGCAGTAAAGATAGTAAGGTCAGCTGTGTTTTTGATATCAGCCAGATCCTTTTTCTTGGCATCTTCATCAGCATGAAGCTCAGCATCCTTTTTCATTTTTTCTATGTCATCAGCAGAGAGTCCAGAAGAAGCTTCGATGCGGATAGATTGTTCTTTGCCTGTTGCTTTATCTTTGGCCTTCACTGATAGAATACCGTTGGCATCGACATCAAATGTCACCTCAACTTGCGGAATGCCACGAGGTGCCGGAGCGATACCGTCGAGGATAAATCGGCCCAGACTCTTGTTGTCAGAGGCCATAGGACGTTCACCTTGAGTGATGTGAATTTCTACAGAAGTTTGGTTGTCAGCAGCTGTTGAGAATATTTGGCTCTTGGATGAAGGAATAGTTGTATTTCTTTCGACAAGCTTTGTCGCGACTCCTCCCATAGTTTCGATACCTAGAGAAAGTGGAATAACATCTAGAAGGAGCACGTCGCGCACATCTCCTTGAAGCACTCCACCTTGAACTGCGGCACCGAGCGCTACAACTTCATCTGGGTTGATAGAGCGGTTTGGTTCTTTGCCAAAGTATTTTTGTACTTCTTCGATAATCTTTGGCATACGAGTTTGTCCTCCAACCATGATGATTTCATTTATTTCTTCTTTTTTAAATGGAGAAGCTTCGATAGCGCGCTTTGTAATGGCGATAGATTGCGCGATGAATTCATCTGCGAGCTCTTCGAGTTTTGCTCGAGAGAGTTTCAAAAGAAGGTGTTGTGGTCCAGCATCGGTAGAGGTGATAAATGGAATGTTGATTTCAGTTTCAGGAGTTGTAGAGAGCTCAATCTTGGCTTTTTCTGCAGCTTCATCTAGTCTCTGAAGAGCGAGTGGGTCTTTGGATACATCGACACCACTTTGCTTTTTGAATTCCTCAGCGATCCAGTTGATGATTTTGAGATCTATATCACGACCTCCCATGAGTGAGTCTCCGTCAGTACTTTTCACCTCGATCACATCTTCGGTCACTTCAAGTACAGAGACGTCAAACGTACCACCTCCAAAGTCATAAACAACTATCTTTTCGTTTTTCTTGGTATTAAATCCGTAAGCCAAAGCAGCGGCAGTAGGTTCGTTGATGATACGCTTCACATCTAGCCCTGCAATTGCACCAGCGTCTTTGGTAGCTTTTCGTTGTGCATCGTTGAAGTATGCAGGTACAGTGATGATTGCTTCTGTTATTTTTTCTCCGAGCTTGGCTTCGACATCGGCTTTGATCTTTTGCAAAATCATCGCTGAGATTTCTTCTGGGCGTTGTTCTTTGTCACCGAGCTTGATAAGTGCTCCGCCGTTGCTGTCTTTTGAAACACTAAATGGAGAAGTCTTGATCACTTTTTCCATGCCGTGATCATCATACTTGTGTCCCATGAAGCGCTTCACGCCATAGATAGTGTTTTGTGGATTGGTCACCGCTTGTCGCTTTGCAAGAAGTCCGACAAGGCGGTCGCCGTTTTTGCCTACTGCCACGATAGATGGAGTAGTACGTGCGCCTTCGATATTTTCGATAATCTTTGGCTGACCACCTTCGATGATGGCAACAGCACTGTTTGTAGTTCCGAGGTCAATTCCAATTATTTTTCCCATATTTAGTTAGTTGAAAGTTATAAGGTTTATAAATTTAAAAGTTTTAAAAACAATCCAAAACCAAGTATTTACAGAAATTTAGCGGTCACGAAATACTTGTACAAAAGGAAGTATAGTGGTACCCTTTTCATATGTCAAGCAAAGAAGGGTTCTCAAAGAAAATACTGAAACTATTGGCTGAAAAGCCCGCTATTTCAGTACCTGAGATAGTAGAGCGAGTAGGTGTCGAAAAGACAGAAAAAAGCTCTAAAATAGCGATTTCTCGCTCTTTAAGAGGTCTTCAAGATACTGGGCTGATAGAACAAGCCTTCTCTGGTCAAAACCAATACGCCCGCCTCACAAAAGAGGGAAAAAAGAAGGTGCATAGTCTCACTCTTGGGGATACAAGTGCTCTTAGTCCAGCTTGGGACGGTAAATGGCGTATTATACTCCTCGATCTCCCAGAG
>CAZDGL010000008.1:20565-30854 GCA_964505155.1 uncultured Candidatus Saccharibacteria bacterium | reverse complement strand
TCCAGCCTCAAAGACCGGGCGCGGCCTTCACCAGTCGCGAGATGGCTTGTACGTGGACCGCGGCGCGGTCCCGTTCGTCACTGCTGCGCCCTGGCGGGACTGGCAGGGCGAGTGGGCGATGCCCCACGTCCGCGTGTCGCTGGCCATGGCCACGGCCTCGGCGTAGCTGCGTGCCATGGCGAGGATGGTGCGGACGGGTAGCCGGTGCTCGACGGTGGCGGTGGTCAGGTCTGTGACGGGGTGGTGACAGAGGTCGCAGGTGTCGCCGAGGTGGCGCGGTAGCCAGGTGGCGCGGGCTTCGCGGTAGCGGCGGTGGGCACGTGGGTCACGTGGCATGCGCGGGCTGGCGGGCCAGGGCCTGGTACCTGTCGAGGACCTCGAGGTAGGCGAGCCAGCGTCGTTCGGCTGCGAGGTGGGCGAGCGTGGCCCGCATGTGTGCCCGTGCCTCGTCGATGGGGTCGAGGGCGTCAAGGCTGCGACGCATCAGGCACCCCCCTAGGCGACGGGCAGGTCGACCTCGATGGGCCGCGTGATGCCGAGCGCCTCCCGCATGGCGTAGACCACGGCGAGTACCTCGGGTGTGGGGTGGTACCACTCGCGCCCGCGTGCAGCGTGGGGGGCGAGCAGGGCGTGCAGTTCGGCCTCACGCTCCGGCGTGCCACCCGACTCCCATGCCACGAGCTGCCCGATGCGGGTGTAGCTCCTGTAGCGCTGAGCCATGTTGCCGCTGTAGCCGATCTTCACCAGGCCGTCGAAGGTGGCGATGGCGTAGACCACGGGGCCGAGTCCGTCGAGCAGAACCTTGCGGGAGTCGCGGGCTTCGAGCCCAACGGCTGGGAGTGCACCACTGCGGCGCACGTTGCTGGTTCGGGTAATCTTCGGCATGTCGCTGGCCCTCCGATGGCCTACGACGACAGAAGCCCCAGGTGTGATGACCTGGGGCTTCGTCGTTGGGGTGATGTGATCCTGTCGGGGAGGCGCTGGCCTCAGTACCCACTCCAGAACTACGTCCAGCGTAGCGGAAACTGCGTGACAAGGACAACACGGCTCGCTCGGCGTGTCACGAAGACACCCCGGCAGTCAGGTCGAGGATGTCGCCGAGTCGCCACAGGTCGACGGGGCGCTGCCGTCCGGGCTCGTAGGTGTGCCCGTGCGAGACCAGGCGCCCGCGCGACTTCCACTGCCGGATGCGCTCCTCGTGCAGGTGCTCGCCGCCGTAGGTCTTGACCGCCCGGCACGCCTCGGTCGTCGTGACCAGCCGATCCCGAGCCACCTCCAGCAGCGCAGCCCTGCGCTCGGGCACGTCCCACTCCGTCCCGCACGTCCGGCAGCGGGCGACCAGCGCGTCGTGCGCGACGTAGAGATCCTCGGGGCAGACCTCGCCGTCGATGTCGGCCCCGCACGGCCCGGCGTAGTCCAGGTCGGCGCCGCGGTCGATGGCCCGGCGGGCGACGGCGTGCGCGTAGGTGATCTCGTCGATGGCGAGCGACCCGTCCGGGTGGCCCTGGAGCCAGCCGTGCAGCGTCAGGAGCGCCCGGGACAGCCCGACCGCGCCGGGTGACGGCGTCGGGATCTCCGGGTGCGCCTCGAGCCCTTCGCGGACCCACGGCCACAGCGTGCGGTGCAGCAGGTCCAGCGCCTCGGACGCGCCGAGGTTGAACGGGAGCGGCTGCTCGTGGACGCCGAGGCCGTCGTGGGCTTCCTTGGGCTCGGCTGGTCGGCGGCCGGCGCTGGTGAGCGTGATGTGCGCCTGGCGGGTGATCGTGGTGTTGAGCTCGAGCACCAGGTCGGGCGTCTCGGCGAGGAGCTGCTCGAGGCGGTTGAAGCATCCCGGACACGCCGTGGCGTTGTCGCCCGCTGACATGGGCACCTTGGGCGTCTTGCAGCACTCGGCGTGGCAGTAGCGCTCGGTCACTGGGTCGCTCCGATCCCGCGCCGGCACAGCGCGCACTGGTTCTGGATCGCCTGGTGCTCGCAGCGCGCGGCGTTGCGCCACTCATCGAGGCTGGGTGGGACGGGTGTTGGTTCGCCGAGGGGTGCGAGGTAGCGCATCCCGTTCGGGTGCTTCACGTCGTCGTCAGCTGCGGCTCGGATGCTCCCGGCGACCACGACGCGCCAGGGGCGGTCGTCGCGCTCGATGGCCCGCACGACGTCGAGCGGCGACCAGTCGGGGCGGATGGTGAGCACCAGTCGGGCGAGGGCGTCTCGCTCGTCGATGGATCGCAGGCGAGTGGTCAGGCTGGCTTCTTCTGCGCGCCCGCGCGTCTGTGCAGCACTCAGGCTGGAAGTGTCCTTAGTGGTGTGGTGTGGTGTGGTGTGGTGTGGGGCAGCGTTACGAGTCGCGTTCGTGTCGCGTTCGTAACGCGTTACGGAACGCGTTACCGGCTCGGTCATGGGCTAGTC
Source organism: uncultured Candidatus Saccharibacteria bacterium (assembly GCA_964505155.1). GTDB lineage: Bacteria > Patescibacteriota > Minisyncoccia > Phycocordibacterales > UBA9973 > UBA4124. The sequence goes on along the minus strand of CAZDGL010000008.1, from coordinate 28,451 downwards.
GTCCTTCCCGTGCTCGGCCCGCCACTTGGCGAGACGCTCGGCGTTCTTGGCGCGACGTGACTCGACCTTCGCCCGACTGTCGTTCCACTGGAGGTAGTCGTGGATCTCGTAGACGTCGGGGCCTAGCTCGCGCCAGAGGCCGGCGGCGAGCAGTTCGTCGAGCGCGGATGGTCGGTACTTGCGCATGAGGTCTTGGAGCGCGTCGGCGGTGACCCTCCCATCAGTGAGCCAGCGGGCGCAGTGGAGGATGCCGCAGACGTGGAGCTGGAACGCCCACGGGGAGAGGTTGCGGACCTTGGGGTGCGACCCGAAGCCATCGTCGAACTTGGCGTAGGCCATCAGGCCGTCGTCTCCTTTGGTCGCACGCCGGACTCGGCGAGGTGGTCGATCAGGTCTTGGAGCGCGGGCCCGTGGGTCGTCCGCAGGTCGCCGGTGAAGCCGCACGAGCAGGTCGTGGACCAGCCACAGTCGTAGCCGCGCGCGTCTCTCACCCGTTCGAGGTCGCCGTTGTGCTCGCTCACGGCCACCACGGCCACATGCGGGCCGACTCCAGGTAGGCGTAGTCGAAGGCTGCGCGCCACGTCGGGAAGCGCACCTCGCGGGCGTAGATCAGGTCCTCGCGGCGCGCTGCCACGGGCTCGAGCAGCGCCCACCATCCGCCGTCGCGGCGGGTGACTCTCCATCGCCAGGCCCTCACGACACCTCCTTGATCCAGATGTGGACGCCCGCTGGTTCGTCGCGGGTGGCGTAGCGCTTCGCGGATTCGAGGCGCACGACCTGGGAGTCGTCGGCCCAGACGCGGGCGTCAGTGAGGGAGTCTTCGACGGCGCGGATGAGCTTGGACAGGTCGGGGCGTGCGGTGGGTCGCTGGGGCGCGGTGGGGCGCACCCTGGTTGCGTTGGCGCCGGTTCCGTAGTGGCTGGTCGGGCGCGGCAGGACGAAGGTCAGGGCCACCCAGACGGGGCCGGCGATGGCCTCGGGCAGGCGGTGTGCGACGGCGTGGATCGTGACTGTCTGGCGCCAGGCCTTGAGGTACTTCGACGACTCGATCATGCGGCCGTTGCCGACGTGGCGCTTGGAGCCTTGGGGGCGGGGGATGCCGGGGACGAAGAACGAGACGGTCACGCGGCACCGCCGAACAGGTCGAGCTGGTACTCGCCACCCGTGTCGTGCCCGGCCGTGTGGCAGGAGCACACCCACGTCTCGCGCTGCCCGGGGACGTAGACCTTCGTCGTGGGGAACACGACGCGGCCCTTGTTGTCGGTGAGGTAGCCGTGCGGGCCGGGCGTGGTGCGCAGGTGTGCCCAGCGGACGAACTGGCACTGGTCGTGGCGGCCGGCGCCGCAGTGCCCGCACTGCCCCCACTTACAGGGCGGCTTCTCGGTGTGGCTGGTGTCGAACGGGACGACGGCGAGCCTCATGAGGCGACCCTGTCGACAGACTCTGACGCGACACGCCGACCGGTGGCAGCGAGGACGGCATCGAGTTCCTGGCGGTTGACGTGGCACCGGTCGTGGATCTCGCTGTGGCTCATGCCGTAGCGCTGTAAGATGCGCGCGGCTTCCTTGCGCTCGGGGACGCTCAACGCCTGCCACGGGAGGTCGCCTGCGACGAACCGGTCGACGGCGATCTCGTCGAGTACGTCGGACTCGTCGGTCTCGTTCGCCCATGCCGCGGGGTCGTCGATGGTCTCGTCATCCCAAGCCATCGGGGGCAGATACCCCTGGTTGCGCGCCCATGTCCGGGTCCACTTCGACGGCCCCGGCTTGTCCCACAGCTCGTCGTAGACGGCGGCGATCTTCGCGGCGGTGTTGACGTGCAGAGTGGTCGCGTCGTACTTGATCCAGTTGCCTGACTTGCGGTAGCCGGCGCGCTCCATGATCTGGTCGAGTGACCAGCCGTTCGCCATGAGTGCCTGGATGCGGCGGTGGGTGCCGGTGGCGTCGACCTTGCGCGTGTTGCCGGTCTCCTTGTCGCGCTTCCAGCGCTTGATGTAGCGGCGTTGGGCGTCGCGGGCGGTCTGGCATCGGCAGCCGTCGACCTGGTAGGCGGTGTGGGTGCCGTGGCGCTTGGCGGTGCAGGCGGTGGCGTGCTCGATGTGGCGTGCGCCGTTCTCGACGAGGGTGCGGAGCTGCTCGCCGGTCTCGTGGGCTGCGGTGAGCCAGTCTGCGGTCACGACGCCTCCGCCCGCCGCTGGGCCATCCGCTGGCGCTGAATCGGCGTAGCGCCTCCCCAGCAGCCGTGCGGCTCACCTGCCTCGAGCGCCCACGCGAGGCACTCCTCGAGAACGGGGCAGCCGGGGGTCGTCTCGGTGCCGCGACAGATCGCGAGCGCCTCGCGGTAGTCGACGCCGATGCGTCCGATGCGAGCGGCGGGGAACATGACGTCGCCGAGGCCGTTGCACGCGGCCTGGGAGTGCCAGGCAAGGTCGTCGCCGTCGCGGTTGAGCAGGGTGGGGATCGGGACGCGGGACACCTCCCGCTGGAGTGGGATGGCGTCGGTCATCGGGCACCGACCCACTCGTACACGCGGGCCGGCTTCCCAGCGTTGCCGCCGCGAACATCGGTGGACGTCTCCCAGCCGACATGCCGCAACTGCCCGCGCAGAACGAGGGTGCGATACGTCGCGCCTACCAGCGTGGGGGGCACGTCCCATTCGGGGACGGCGGCGAGAATGTCGCGGACGTGGTTGGCGCTGACCCTGCCGCCGTCGAGTTCCGCGGCGGTGGCGATGGCGGTGATGACGTGGGCGCGGGCTTCGGCGTGCGGGTCGGTCGGGTCGGCGGGGATGCGGAGCGCGAGCTGCTGGACTGTCATGTCGTCGGAGTAGTACGGCGTAGTCATGGCCGCCCCCATCGCTCGCCCAGTGCCAGCCCGGCGACGACCCCGGCAGCGAGGACCAGCCCAGCGACGGCACCGGCGAGGAACGCTTGGCCGGCGAGCTTGATGAGCGGCGTCACGGCGCGTCCAGGTGCTCGGTGATGGTCGCGGTGAACTCACGCCCGAACGCCACGATGGATGGGTGCGGACTGGCCTGATACTCAGCCGCCAGCCGCAGTACGGCGTCGAGGGCTGCCACGGCTCGGGGCAGGGACGTGCGGGCGTCAGCGATGAACGCGGCGTCCGCGTGACCACTGCGCAACTTCGAGCAGTCGTAGTTGGTCCCCTCGGTCCACGTCCACGGCCCGTCTGTCGCAGCGTCGGCGAGTGCCTTGCGTCGGGCGATCCAGTCAGCGGCGGCGGTCATCGCTCCCCCTCGGTCTCGACGGACAACCCGGCGACGGCCAGGTGACCCTTGATGTCGGCGAGCGGGAGCCCGTCGAACGTGACCCAGCAGCCGCACGGGGCTGCCAGGGAGTCGATCCGCCCGCAGTGGTTGCAGGTCCACGGTGGGCAGTGGCCGCAGTGGATGGCCTGGGGCATGCCAGGGCTGCCAGGGGTGCCGCAGCCCTGGCACGGCTTGCGGGCAGCGTCGGCGGTCACGACTCGGCTCCGGTGTCAGCGCAGGCGCAGGCGCACCGCTTCCCGGCAGGACTCGGCTGCCCCGTCTCGGCGGCGTGCTTGATGTCGTCGTCGTCAGCCCAGTCGTGGCGCTGCGGAGGGTCGAAGTGCTGGCCGTACATGCAGCCCCAGCAGCGGGCGTAGTGGACGCCAGCAGGACCGGAGGACGCGAAGGTCAGGTCGTCGCTCACGACTCCTCCCCGGCCTCGGTCAGCGGTGTGCTCCGGGCGAGGCCCTCGGCGTACTCCAACCCGGCGAGGTAGCCGTCGAGGTACTCGTCGCAGCCGTCCGGCTTTACGCGGTCCTTCGTCACGGCCCATGCCTGGTCGATGGCCTGCGCGATGCGCTCACCGAGGTCCGCGTCGTGGAACCGGATCCACTTGGCGTCACGGGAGGCGGGTGAGTTGTCCGCGTCGTACCGGTCGAGTGCTTCGACGGCGATGCGCGCCCACTCGTAGGACGACGCCACGGCGAGTGCTACGGATGCGATGCGCGGGTCCGGTTCCTGCCGCTTGAGCCAATCGGGCCGGGGGTCGCTGGCTCGGCCCTCGGTCGTCTCTATCCTCAGCGGCGCGTCCGGGTCGGGGGAATCCGTGGCCTGTCCCTTGTCTTGAGTCATCGGGACACTCCTGCGTGGGGGGGCCTCGGTCTGTGTGCCCTCGCGGGCGATGTACGCCGCCGTGAGCAGGTTGAGCCGCGCGTTGTGGTGGCCGTGGCGGCCAGCGCTCTCCGCCTCGGCCTCGATCCGTCGTGCCACGTCCTCGCGCACCTGGGCGAGAGCGGCACGGGCCTCGGCCAGCGCCGGAAGCAAGGCGTCGTTGCGGCACTGTGGGCAGGCAAGCGACGCCTCCCCGTCCGCTGCGCGGGGCACGGCGATGATGTGCGTGTCGCAGTCCACGAGGCACAGGCCGTCGTCGCGTGCGGCGATCTGCCGGAGCCGGTCGATTGTGGCTATGGCATCCCCCATCGTCTCGGCTTGCAGTGCGACGGCGGCCTGTGCCTCCCGCAGCGCGGCCTGCGCCTCCTCGCGCACCTGGGCGGCGATCAGTTCGTAGACGGCGGCGACGGCGACCTCGGCGACGGGCGTCCAGTAGGCGATGTGTCCCACCCGCGTTGAGTTGTCAAGGCCGAGCCAGGTGCCGATGCCGCCGTAGTCGTACACGGCCAGCGCCTCAGCCGCAGCGGCGTTGAACGGTGTCAGGTCCGGGGTCATCGGGTCCACCACCCGCGGCGCTCAACTTTGCGTTCGGCGAGCGCGGCACGAAGCTCAGCCACCTCGCGGGCGAGGACGGCGTGCGCATCCACCCACCGCTCGATCTCGGCCTGCGACTCCTCGCGCACCTGGGCGGCGATCAGTTCGTAGACGGCGGCGACGACGGCCTCTGCGCGGTCGGTCAGCTCGCGCTTGGTCCGCACGCGCGCAGCGTCAGGGAACTCGACGCCCAGCGCCTCAGCCGCAGCGGCGGTGATCGGCGTCAGGTCCGGGGCGGTCACGACTCGGCTCCGTTCATGTCAACGCATGTGTTGGGCTTGCCGTCGTAGTCACCCATCACGCATCTCCGGCGTCGTGGAGAACGCGGGCGACCTTGGGGGCGAGGTCGGACCAGTTGCGATAGCGAGCGTCCACCTCGGACCACCACACGTTGGATCTGGCGCAGCGCAACCACGCCGCGCCGTCCTCGTCCAGCACGACGGAGCCGGGGGCCATGTCGGGCGGGGTGGGGAGGGAGACGAGGGTGACGGTGATCCCGTCATGCTCCGCCCACGATTCGATGGCGCTACGCATGATGGCGTCTGTGAGGGTTCGCTCCCACGTCATGCTCACCACGGCACCGTCCGGCAGTGCGCGGGCCTGCTCAGCGGTGAGTCGGTCACCGGGCTTTGGGGCGGTCACGCTCCCCACCCCCCGCCGTAGGGCAGGTCGGCGCGGTCGGCGTCGATGGGGTCGGTGTCAGGCAGCTCCACCGGGCCGGACAGCGGAGCCGCCGTCACAGCCAGCAGCACGGCGAGGCAGCCCGCACCGACGAGGGCAGCGAGGAGCAGGAACAGGACAGCGGTCAGCACGACGACTCCTCACGGTCGGTGTCGGGCTCGTGGTCACGGTCGATGCCGAGACGGATCTGCCGGCGGAGTTCGGCGAGGGTCGCGGCGTTCACTCGGTCACCTCGCCCAGCGACGACGCCATGTGCGCGATGAGCTGCGTGGCTTCGTCGCGCGTCAGGTCGTTGGCGGACTTCACGTCGCGGCCGATGACCTCGACGACGTAGGGCAGTGCGTCGGCCTTCGTGATGCCGAGGTCCGTCATCAGTTCACGGATGCGGTCGACCTGCTCGAGCAGCAGGTCATCCGTGCGCGGTGCGGGTGTGTCGGTGAGGGGCTGCACGGTGAACGTCTTGCGCTTGCCGCGGGTCACGGTGAGCGCGACCGACAGCGGCTTATCGAGGTGGCTGAGGTGGCTGACCCGGATGCCGCCGACATCCATGCCGCCGAAGCGAACGTCGGGGTCGCGGTACAACGTCATCCGGCGACCCGCGTAAGTCGCGGCATCAGGCCCCCACGCTGCGACCAGGATGCGGCGCACCGTCTTGGATGGGCGGAACGGGCGGCCGGGGAACTCGACGAGGTGAATGTCGACGGGCTGCTCAGCGCTGCCCTTGCTCACCTTCTCGACGGTGAACGTCCGCGGCCCGGTGAGCAGGTCTTCGGCGTTCAGCTGGTCCGACTTCGGTGCGATGGTGTCGGTCAGGTCCATGTCAGATCACCATTTCCAGTTCGATGACGCGCTCGGTGATTGGTCGCCCGATGACGGCTGCGTGGTAGTCGCCTTCCATCAGCGACGCGGCCAGCTCGAACGCGGTAACGGCTGCGAGGATGGCGTCGAACCACTCGGGGTCGGGGGTGACCCGCTTGACGTAGAGGGGCATCCCGCCGCAGAAGGACACGTAGTCGATCCACGCGCGACCGCTCACCAGGAGCCCGCACTGCAACTGGGCCATGTTCTCGGCGGGAACCTCGTCGTCGAGGATCGTCTGGAGGTGCTTCTTGGCGCGCCTGGACTTCACCTCGATCAGGCCGTCGTCGCCGACGAGCCCGTCAGGTGAGTAGCCCAGCCGCATGCCGTGGTCGAACTCGCGGACCATGAAGCCGACGTGCTCGACAGGTGCGTAGTGCTCGGCGTAGACGGCGACTGCGCGCGGCTCGTCGTCGTGGCCGCGGAGCATGTCGTCCGAGACGTAGGTCGGATCGGTCCAGCCGGTGATGCGCTCGGCGACGAGCTGCGCGGTCAAGGCGCGGCTCGTGTCGTTGTTGGCGACCTTGCCGGTGGACGTGAGCAGCCGGCCAACCACGGACGCCGTGACGATGCCGCGACGCTGGTCGTGCCACTCGTCCGTGCCCTGCACCAGATCGGGGAGAATCGTGAGCGTCACGCCGACACCACCTCGATGCGCTGCGGGCAGTACGCCGCGACGGGTACGTCGTCGATCGCGCCGAGGTGGCGCACGGCGCGCCCGGCGAAGTCGACGATGCCGACCGCGTTGGTGAGGTCTGCGACGACGACGCGGGCGATGCGCCAGGCGAGGTCATCGGCTGTCGGGGTCGGGGTGACGTGGACGCCGCCCGCTGCGGAGAACCGGACCTCGACGTCGCCGGAGACTCCGGCGTCACCGAGGGCGCGGACGATGGTGTCGACGACGGTGCCGACGCTGGCGAGGCTCATCGGACGTCCTTCCCGTCGATGTCGACCTCGGCGAGCACGGTCACACGGCGGGCCTTCGCCTTCGCCGGGTCACCCGCGTAGCCGGGGATGGGGCGCAGGTCGTCGACGGCGACGACGCAACGCAGGAACCGGGTCGCGCGACTGAAGTACGCGAGCGCCTGGTGCGGGTGCGGCGACAGGTGCAGTCCGCCTCCGCAGTCGTGGGTGTCGATCCAGTCGGGGCACTCGACGGTTTCGCCGACGGGATAGGCGAACCCGCGCTCGGACTTGAGGTCGGCATCGACGGCCTTATAGAGCACGACACCGGTCTCGCTGGTCTCTGCGCCGGTGTAGTCGGCCCAGGCGGAGGCGTCGCGCTGGTTGACCTTGGTGACGTCGATGACGACGCCGCCCTCGACGGTGACGCGGGCGTCGTGGAGGTGGACTGCGACGTGCGATGAGGCCGTCACCGACGCGGAGCCGTAGGCCGTCACCGACGCGGAGCCGGAGGCCCTCACCGACGCGGAGCCGTAGGCCGTCACCGACGCGGAGCCGTAGGCCGTCACCGACGCGGAGTCGTAGGCCGTCACCGACGCGGAGCCGGAGGCCCTCACCGACGCGGAGCCGTAGGCCGTCACCGACGCGGAGCCGGAGGCCCTCACCGACGCGGAGCCGGAGGCCCTCACCGA
>CAZDGL010000008.1:0-20465 GCA_964505155.1 uncultured Candidatus Saccharibacteria bacterium | reverse complement strand
GGAGCCGGAGGCCCTCACCGACGCGGAGCCGGAGGCCCTCACCGACGCGGAGCCGGAGGCCCTCACCGACGCGGAGCCGTAGGCCCTCACCGACGCGGAGTCGTAGGCCGTCACCGACGCGGAGTCGTAGGCCGTCACCGACGCGGAGTCGTAGGCCCTCACCGACGCGGAGCCGTAGGCCGTCACCGACGCGGAGCCGGAGGCCGGTCGCTTCGCAACCTCCAACCACACACCCGACTCCGACACGATGTCGATGTAGAGCCAGTCACCCGCCGGGACGTCTGTGACGGCGAGGGCTGCGTCGAGCTCAGCCTGCGTGCGAACCTTGATTCTCATGCGTCCCACTTCCCGGCGCGCAGCGACTCGCGCTGCCGCTGCTCGAGCGGTGTGAGCGGGCGGGCTGGTCGGGCCTCGGCGACGAGGATGCGCGCCGTCGCGGCGAGGGCGACCAGGCCGAGGACACCTAGGACGGGGTTCTCGGCGCCGGCCGCGATGGAGAACACGAGCAGGCAGCCGAGGAGGATCAGCTCGGGCCAGGTGAGGTGCTTCACGACGCACCGCGCAGGGCGTTCGCGGCGGACAGTGCCTCAGCGGCAAGGGATTCCAGCGCATCAGCGAGCGCGGCTGGGGACTCGGCCTCGATCTCGACCCACACGGGGCCTTCGGATCGCTTGTAGCAGTAAGACATTGGGACTCCTCAGTAGTGGTCGTGAGGTGGCTTGCCATGCGGCGCGGAGGCGGAGAGAAGGGGGGACGCCTCAACGCGCCGCACGGGTCTAGGTGGCGGTGTCGCCGTCGTGGGAATGGCCGTGCGTGGCGAGGCAGTGCGCTTCGAGCGGGGCGATGCCGGGGAACGTCCGGCCGCAGTCGTCGCAGGCGACGGAGAGCCACTCGGTGTCGACCGGGCTGGTGTGGCCGTCGAGGACCTCGGCGAGGGTGGGTGCATCGGGGCACGGCCAGGGCTGCTGGCACGTCAGGCAGAACTCGCCGTATGCCGGTGGCGTGCCGAGCATTTCGAGGACGAGGCTCGGCGTGTGCTCAGGCATCGGCGTAGTCCGCGGCGAACAGGGGTTCGGCTTCGAGGTTGTCGGTGTCGACGGCGGCGAGGTTGCGGATCGCCTGCTCGTAGTAGGACGGCTTGAGTTCGATGCCGACTCCGACGCGGCCCAGTCGCACCGATTCGTAGACCTCGGAACCGACGCCCATGAATGGCGTCAGGACGACCTCGCCGGGCATGGTCCGCAACTGCACGAAGCGGGCGATGACGTCGAGCTGCAAGGGGTGGACGTGCTTCTCGTCGTCGGGGTCTTTCGCGTCCCGGAACGGCAGCACATGATCGAGTCGCACGTCGTCCCAGACGGACGACGCGTAGCGTCGCCAGATCCAGTGCGAGTAGCGGTTCTCGGTCTGCTTGCCGGTCCAGTTGCGGAAGCGCAGCAGGTCCGCCGGCACCTGCTCGGACCCGGCGTAGTAGTCGAGGCCCGTGGGGTGCGCGGCTGGTTCGGCCGCGCCGCGCTTGCGGAAGATGAGCAGCTCGTCGGCGGATGCGACGCCGCCGAGGGCGCCGTCCTCCACGATTGTGCGGTGCGACAGGTTGTGCTGCATCGTCCGGTTGCGAACCGCGAGGGGCTCCTTCCAGATCGCGTGCCGTGCGATCCAGTCCCAGCCGTTCTCCTCGTGCAGGCGGATGACGTCGCCGGGGAAGTCGAACAGCGAGTCGCTCCCGGAGTTCGATGACGGGATGGGTGCGGCGTGGACGCCAGTGCAGCGGCCGGGCTTGGTGAGTCGGTGCAACTGCTGGACGAACATCCCGTAGTGCTCGCGGAACTCGTCGTAGTTGCGGGCGTTGGACACGTCGCGGTCGCTGGATGAGTAGTGGTAGAGACCGGCGAACGGCGGGGAGTAGACCGAGGCGTGGATGCTCGCATCGGGCATCTCCCGCATGACATCCATCGAGTCACCGTTGTAGATCGCCCATCGGTCGGTGATCTGCGAGTTCATGACGCCAGCCATGCGGGCACCTCCACGGTCTTGTCGTAGTTGCCGCGCTCGACGTCGCGCGCCTCGTTCATGTGCTCCACGAGGGCGGTGAACATCGCGTCGGCCTGGTCGGCTTTGCGTTGGAGGTTGGCGAGCACGTTGCTGCCGCCCTCGGTGGTGATGACGTCGACGGTGACCTCGTGCCGTTGACCGAAGCGCCACATGCGTCGGATCGCCTGGTACCACTGCTCGTAGGAGTGGCTGGGGAAGTACGTCATGCGGTGGGCGTGCTGCCAGTTGAGGCCCCAGGCGCCGATAGTTGGCTTGGTGACGATGAAGGGGATCTCTCCGTCGCTGAACGCGCGGAGCTTGTCTTCCTTGGCCTCGGGGGAGTCGCTGCCGCTGATCTCGACGGCGCCGGGGATGAGTCGGGCGAGTAGCGCGGACTCGTCGTTGAGGTGGCACCAGGCGACGCCGGTGGCCGCGTCGGAGAGGGCGGCGGCTGCGCCTTCGCATCGTTCGGTGAGGGTGCGCCGGTTCACTTCGCGTTCGGCGGCGAGGCCTACGGCGGGGACGTCGAACAGGGCGCCCTCGGCGGGTGCGGCGGGGTGCACGAGGTGTTCGCGGACGGTGAGCGCGGGGAGGGTGAAGGGTCCGTCGTCGTAGCCGTAGTCGGAGGGCTTGCGGATCGCTCGCGCCCAGGTGGATACCCACTGCCAGAACGGTTCCTCGGCGTGACCCTTGAGCCGGTAGGCGTCGTCCGCCGATGCGCCATTGACGAACCGGCGCGGCCCGCGCGACGTCGCGGAACGGGCCTTGTTGGTGAAGAACTTGCTCAGCATGTCCATGTAGCCCAGGCCGCCCAGCGCCTCCGACGACGTGCCCAACTCGATCCAGTCGTTGGGCGCCGCCGTCGCCGTGCCCAGGAACCGGTACGGCAGTAGCCGCATGAACTCGGTGACCTCGGCACGGGTACTGCCGTCGAATGACTTCAGGATCGAGGACTCGTCACAGACGACCCCGCCGAAGTCCGACGCATCGAACTTGCCCAGCTGCTCGTAGTTGGTGACCGTGATCGGCGCCACCGCCTTGCCGGTGCGGGACAGGGCGGCGTCGTGGCCGAACTTCTCGGCCTCGTGCACGACCTGGAACCCCACCGCGAGAGGGGTGAGGAGCAGCACCGGGCGCCCGGTGTGGCGGTACACCTGCTCGGCCCACGCGAGCGACATCGGCGTCTTGCCCATGCCGCAGTCGGCGAAGATGCCGCCGCGACCCTGGCGCACTGCCCACTCGACCAGCACTCGCTGGAAGTCGAACAGGTGCGCGGGGAGGTCGACGGGCTCGAACCCGCCCGCGTTGGTCAGCTGCGCCTTGTTGGCGAGGAAGTCTTCATAGGTGGCGCTCACGAGGCGGCCCGCTGTGACCGGGCGAGCGCGAGGACGTCGCCGCGGCGGAACAGGTACGCGCCCTTGGCGCCGGGGGCCTTGATGGCGGGGGTGAGGTCGCCCTTGGCTACCAGTCGATGCACGGTGCGGACGTGGCAGCCGTAGATGCGGGCGACCTCGCTGGCTGGGATGAGGTCGGGGGTGTTGGGCATGGTGCCTAACCTAGGGCGGGTGCGCCTTGGGCACAAGCACTACGCACTAGTCATTTCGGGTGGTTTCCGGTGCCAGACGACGCGCTGCGCCGGGCCGTGATCGACGCCGCCTGACGAACGACGAAACGCCCCCCGACGCTGCGCGAGGCAGGTCGGGGGGCGTCGTCACGCGCAGCCGGAGGGTCCGGGACGGCTGCGGGGTCAGGGGGTCACTCGTCGCGGCCGTAGGCGGCGTCCCGGGCGCGTCGCAGTGCCTTGATGAGCCGGTTGATCTCGGCGCGGTTCAGGGACATCCACGCCGCGTGCTCGCCGACGCCGGGCTCTCCCTGCATCGGTTCGAGTTCGACGCCGACTTGGACGTCCCCGAGGGGGAGCCACTGGACGGTCAGGCACTCGCGGTGCTCGACGATGGTCGGTGCGGTTCCCTGTGCCGCACCCGTGGCGGGCAGCAGGGTTCCGGTGACGGTGCGGTGGATCTTCTCGTTGGGCATCTCGCCCCTCCATCTCGGAGTAGCCCCGGCCGGTTGCCGGGGAGCATGGGTGTCACCTATCTAGGGACGTCGGAACACGAACGGCTCCGGCCACTCAGCCCGCCCGGCGAGGTAGACGGCGAGCACCGCGTCCCAGGCCGGGTCGAGTCCGGCGCGGGTCGCGAGCTCGTCGCCAACCGAGAGCAGCGGGGCCGGTGTTCTCGCTTCGTGTGCTGATCCCGGCACAGCGGCCCTAGTGGCGGCGGTGTGCCGATCTTGGGGCGTCACTCGTAGGGGTACGTCGAGCCGCGACCGACGTCGTCGAGGAAGCCGATGCGCTGGTCGGTGAGGACGGCTTGGGAGTCGACGGGCCACGGTTCGCGCTGCGCATCGTCGTCGGTGTCGTCTGTCTCAAGGATTCGGACATCGAGCCATGTGCGACCGAGCGCGGTCAGGGTGAGCCTCATCGCAGCACCCGCAGGCGGTCCCAGCCGCCGGAGCCCACGGTGAGGGTGAGCAGGCCGGGTGCGCTGTTCTCGCCGGTCTCGCGGGTGTACCACTCGGAGCCGTTGTCGAGCGCTGGCGCCTGGACCCAGGTGCGGCATCCGGTCTCGACGACCTTGAGCGAGTGGTAGTGACCCGTGAGCAGCACGGTCGCGTCGCCCGCCGGCAGCATCCCGTGAGCCTGCCCGGCCCACCACTTCTCGGCGCCGCCCTTGCACTGGTGGCCGTGCGCGACCGCGACGATGGTGCCTGACAGGTCGAGTGTCACCACGTCCTTGTCGATGCCGGGGAAGTGCCAGGCGACGTGCCCGAACTTCTCGGGCTGGTCGGCGAGGCGCTCGCAGACGGCCGCAGCTGCGTCGATGTCCCACGAGTCGTCGTGCCGGGTGGCGACCTGGCGCGAGGCCTCGTCGTGGTTGCCGGACACGGCGACGACGGTGACGGCGGGTGCGTGTTTGGCGAAGGTCATCACGGCGTGCGCGAGGAGGCGCCGGTAGACCCGCACCATCTCGGTGACGGCGAGGTCGGTGCGCCAGACCAGGCGGCCACCCTGGGAGACGAAGCCTTCGCAGCCGTCGCCGGGGAAGATCAGCGCGACCGGGCCGACTGCGCCGCGCTTGGCGAGCGCGCGGTACTCGGTGACAGCCTGGTCGGTGAGGGCGAGGACACGAGCGATGGTGCGCTCGGTGCCGCCCGTCGCCTCCCACTTCCCGATCTGCATGTCGGCGTAGACGACGGTGAAGGTGTCGGCCGCGGGCAGATCCGTACCACTGGCGGTACGGTTCTGCCGCGGCTTCCATCGGGCGATGACGTCCATGAGGTCGTCGGCGGTCTGCTGCACCTGGTCGACGACGATGGCCCACCGGCACGTCACGGCGACCGTCGAGTAGGCGGTGTGCGGCTTGCCGATGTCCTCGTGGTCGCGGCGCCAGGCGGCCGGGTTGGTCTTCGCCTCGACGAGGACCGCGCGGTAGCCGGGCTCGACGTGGACGCCGAACCTGCGCAGGGTCTCCGTCCACTGGTCCTCGGCTGGCAGGGCCGGGAGGACCGCGGTGACGGTGGCCGGGCGGCCGGTGCGCTCGTCGTAGGTGATCGTGTAGTCCGGGCGCTCCCGGGACGGCGCGGTCTGTGTCGGCCCGGCCGCGGCGTACTCGGCGGCGAGGTTGTCGGACAGGGTCACGAGCGCCCGCAGGAGCACTCGCCGCGACGGTGCCGCTCGATCGTGGTCTTCCCCAGCTGGTGGCCCTCACGGATGAGCGCGCGGTGGATGACGGCGGTGGTGACGCCCTCGCGGTCGGCGAGGTACGCCTCGAGGGTGGCGTGGTCGGCCTTGTCGAGCTTGGCGAGCAGGACGGACATGCCGCAGGGCGGGCCCTTGCGGGCGGCGGCCTTCTCGGCGTCGAGGGTGTCGCGTAGTGACATGGGGTGGACCCTTCTGTCGACGGGCTGGGGCTCGGTCAGGCCTTCGTGAGCACCCGGACCCGGTCGACGGTGAAGACGTCGGGCAGCACCGATGTGGCGTCCATGGGGAGGCCGTAGTAGTTCGGCATCGACCCGCCGGCCTGGTAGTTCAGGCGGATGTTCATCCCGGCGGGGCCGAACGACGTCGCGAGCCAGGGCAGCTGCGTGACGTTGGTCGTCGCCGCGGTCTTCCCGTCGACGAACCACGTCATCGTGGTGCCGTCCCACTCGACGGCGAAGTCGTGGAGCGCGGCCCAGTCGAACCCGGCGGGCGGGGTGAAGGTGAAGCCCTTCTTGGCCTGGTCGCCGTTCGTGGACTGGTGGACGGTGAAGACGATCTTGCCGCCGCCCTTGCCGTTGAGGACGGCCTCCATGACGTCGATCTCGCCGAGGAGCGCGGCGTCGCGGAGCCAGAACGCCGGCCAGGCGCCCTTCGCCTTCGGGAGGGTGCAGCGGATCTCCCACCGGCCGTAGCGGACGGCGCCAGGCTTGCCATTGGTGTCGAGGTAGGCGGTGGAGTAGGGCTTCCCGCTGATCGCCGTGGCCAGGCGCTCGCACCACAGGCCGAGCAGGCCACCGGACTGCCGGGCGTTGGCGGGCTGGTTCTTTCCCAGGTGGTTGGACTGCGTGTCGGAGCGGACGTTCCACTTCGTCAGGTCGACGGCCGCCCCGTCGAAGGTGTCCTCGAACGCGAGCTTCCACCCGGCGGGGACGCCGGCGAGCAGCTGCTCGAGCTCGCGGACGCGCGCCTCGGCGGTGAGGCGGGTGGCCTCGGCCGTCGCGGCACGGGCGTCGGCGGCCTTGCGGGCGACCTGCTCGGCGCCGAGCGCGGAGTCGAGGCGGGTGACCTCGGCGGAGGCGTCCGCAGCCTCGCGCTGGGCGATGTCCCGCTCGGTCTGGGCGTTGTGCAGCGCGAGGTCGAGGGCGGCGATGCGCTCGTCGACCTCGCGGCCGGTTGCGGCCAGGGCGTCGGCGTACATCAGGCACCCCTCGACGTCTTCGAGCTGCGGATCCAGTTGCCAGCGACGGTGCGCAGATAGGCGACGCCGCCGACGACGCGGACCGCGGTGTAGGTGAACGTCGAGCCCTTCGGCCGGCGTCGCACGATCCGCGAGTGCCCGCCCGGCTCCCGGCGCACGGGGGCGCCGTCGGGGTCGGTGACGGTCGCGCGGCCGCGGGGCGGCTTCTTCGACTGCAGGTAGGCCTCCCAGGTCGTGGGCTTCACGCCGAGCGACGCCTGCGGGTCGGGCCGGTTGCCGAGCAGGCCGTCGCGGCCGCGGTGGTACGCCTCGACCTGGTGCTCCGCGGAGGTCGACAGGTCGGGGCAGCCGATGGCGATGCAGTGGATGTGCTCGCCCCAGACGCCTGGGGTCTCCTCGCGCAGCCACGCGGCGAACCCGACGCGGCGCAGCGCGGCGACGGTGTCGAGCTTCTGCCGGCGGGACAGGCTCTGGTACTTCGTGGCGACGTCGACGGCGCCGCCACCCTTGTGCGTCGACGCCGAGGCCGAGACGCGCGCGGAGTAGGAGCCCTGGGCGATGCGCAGGCGGCGGCCGACGATCTTCTCGACCTCGGTGAGCATCGCCGCCGTGCGGGCGTCGGTGGTCGCCGAGCGGAACGTGACCCGGGCCATCAGTGGTCGCCGACCTCGGGGTCCTCGGCCTTCGGCTTCCCGAGGCCGTAGGCGTCGTCGAGCGGGTTCAGCGCGCGCAGGACGGCGGTGGCGATGCCGAGGCCGACGGCGTTGAGCGCGGCCACGCCGGTGCCGGACCAGTCGACCCCGGTGACGCCCTGCGCGTCGATGACGGCAGAGACGACGACGAGGACGCCGGCGGCGATCGCGACGTTGAGGACGGTGCGGATGGGGGTGGGGATCGAGTCCCACAGGTAGCCGAGACGGTCGAACATGGGTGGACTCCTCATGCCGAAGCCCCGCGCCGGAGTCCGGTGCGGGGCTGATGGTGGTGGGTCAGGTGCGGATGAGAACCGCGATGACGGCGGTCTCGATGAGGCCGAACATGGTCAGCGCCATCGCCATCCAGGCTCGCTGCTTGGTCTGGCGCTCGGCCTGGGACTTCGTGAGGTCGTCGCTGGTGACGGTGTCGATCCGCTCGAGGGCTCGCAGGCGGTCCTCGTGGTCGTCGGTCTGCGTGGCCCGGTGCTGGATCTCGGCGACGGCCTGGGCGACGGTGATCTCGATGCCGGACACCTGTGCCCGGGTGGCTCGGACCTCGGTGAGGATCTGGGCGAGAAGTCCGTCGTCGGGGTTGCTCACGCGCCGACCCGCCGCATCTGGCAGTAGGTGCCGGAGATGCCCGTGACCGAGGTGAGGGCGCCGCCGCTGTTCTGCAGTCCGAAGACCTCGAGGTAGTCGTTCGCGGCCAGCTGCACGTCGAGGGACTTCGACACGTAGGACGCGCCGGTGCCCGACGCGGACTGGTCGCGGGCGAAGGCGAGGGCGGTGCCGCCACCGGAGGCGCCGGCGGCGTTCTTGCGGAGGACGGCGTAGCGGACGCCGGTGGCGTTGGCGGGAAACGCGACCTGGAAGTTCACGGCGTACAGGCCCGCGGTCTTCGCGATGATCCGCGACGGGTTGGTCACGTTGTCGTGCATGACGTCGTTGTCCCAGGACTCGGTGTCGAACGTCATCAGGATCTCAGTGGCGGTTCCCGAGCCGATGCTGACGCCGGTGGTCTGGTACGCGAAGACGTGCGGCTGGTCGAGGAGGAAGTTGATCGCGTCGCGGATGTCGTCGTTGCCGTAGGCGGCGGTGATCTTGCTGCCGACGGTGACGGTCGACTGGCTCGGGACGGTGGCCACGGTGCTCCCTCGTTGATGGGTTGGTCGGTCAGAAGGCCCAGCGCCCGACGTCCCACACCTCGACCGGTTCCCCGGCAGAGTGGGCGCGAGCGACGGTCGGTGCGACGCCGCGGACGATGGTCACCGTCCGCGGCGAGGTGCCGCCGGCGGGCGCGGAGGAGATGGTGCAGCGCTCGCCGTTGATGTCGATGTCCATGGGGTAGTCCCCGGCCGACGTCGACAGGGATTGGCCACCGGTCCACGTCAGCGTCACCGAGGTGCCGCTCGAGGTCAGCGCGGAGGCGGTGCAGATGCCGTCGCCCCAGCCCCAGCGGGCCGTGTCCCACACGGCCTCGTCGTAGGGAGTCGGGTCCAGGTCGAGGACCACTGGGTAGCCCTCGACCATCGGCCGCTCGACCCAGCCGGCGGCGTAGCCATCGATGTAGGTGCGCCCGAGGTAGGTCGACGGCAGGTTCCCGGTCCTGACCCGGTCGCCGGGGACGAGGGCGAACCAGTCGGCATAGAGGTCGTTCGCGGCGGTCCACAGGTCGAACTCGACCGACGCCACCCGCAGCTTGTTGTCGCGCGTGCGCGCGATCGCGTCGGAGGCCACGGAGTAGAGCTCGACGTCGTCGCGCAGGAACGTCGGCACCTCGACCCGCGCAGAGCCGTTCGTCGCGGGGGCGGTGGCGTCGGTGGCGACGTCGAAGGTGACGGGGTTGGACGCGACGGCGATCGATGCTCGCTTCCCGACCTCGCGCAGCAGCGTCGGCGCGGCGGACAGGTCGGCCTCGGCGTCGAGGGTCAGTGCCACGGTCGCGGACCGGGCCGAGGAGCGGCGCGTGATGCGTGCGGTCTGCGTGCCCGAGGCTGTGTAGGCGTGGTAGAGGATGCCGGCGTAGCCGTTGGCGAGGATCTGGGCGACCTCGAGCGCGTTCTTCCCGCCCGTGGTGAGGATGCTGCCGTAGGCGTAGGGAGCGGCCACCGGGTACTGCGCGAGGTCGGCGCCCAGGGCGGACAGGTTCGCGATGCGCGCCACCGCCGTCGGGAGCTGCGTGCCCAGTGCGCCGCCGTTGACCAGGTAATTGGGGTACAGCGCGCTGGCAGAGCCTTGATAGACCCCGAGGGCGCCGACGGCCTGGGAGACGTTCCCGCCGACGGAGAGGTGCGTGTAGGTCTCGTGGCCCGAGTGGGACACCGTGACCTCGGTCGATCCGCCAAGGTCGTCGTCGACGACCAGGCGCGCAACGCCATCGCCGTAGTCGTAGATGCACACGTAGTGCCACACCCCCGTGGCGACTGGGACCGATGGGGACTGAGCGGTGAGCACGCCGAGGGAGTAGTAGTTCAGCCAGTAGTAGACGACGCCGGACACAACCCCGGTCTGCAGGCTGATCCGGGTGCGACTCGCCGCCCACCGGCCTGCGGTGAGGCTGAACACCTCGTCGAACGCGGTCGCCTCCGGCTTCGACACCAGCGTGACGCCGAAGGCAGCGAGGTCCGGCATCGACAGGGATGCGCCGGCGGTCCACAGACCCTTCCCCGGGGACATGGACACGTAGGTGTCATCGCTGTCGCCGAAGCCCGAGCCGGACCAGTTCAGGGTCCCGGCGGCCGGAGTGACGTTGCGCAGCGTCAGTGCGGGCAGGTTCCCGAGCGCATCGACACCCTGGACGACGAAGCCGTTGTCCGACAGCGGCCAGAACGCGGTCCCGAGGCCGCGGCCCACGACGTAGGCGTGCAGCGACCCGGGCAGGTTGTCGATGCGGGCCATCATCCCGAGCAGGTCGACGGCCTCGACGTGCGTCACGGACTGGTTCGGCGACTCCGCGAGGTCGGGTTCGAGCACGACGATCCAGCCGTGGAACCGGTAGGACGTGGTGCCCTTGGTGACGGCCACCCGGACCTTCTTGCCCTCGACGAGGTTCGGGTACAGCGAGGAGAGCGGGTTGTCGGGGGTGTAGGTGCCGTCGAAGTTGTCGATGTCGAACGTGCACGTGCCGGGCTGCGCGTCGCCGCCCTGGTCGCGGCCGACCCGGATCTCCAGGGAGTCGCCGCGCACCGAGGTGGCGATGTTCGTCCACACACCGGCCGTGAACTCGATCTCGACCGCGACGGAGGTGGGGGCGCCGGCGGCCATCAGGACACCGACCCGTTGCGGCGTGCCCGCGTCGTGTTCCCTGCGACCGCGCGGGCGATCTGCGACGGGGTCCCGAGGGGCTGCGTCACGTGGATGATGTAGGTGTCACCCATGCCGCGACCGCGCCCGAGCGGCACGACAGCCTCGGGGCCGGCCTCGCCGATGAGCGCGAGCGTCGGCCGGGTCACGATGCCGCCGGTCGCCAGCTTCGGGATCGAGATGTCGTAGTTCCCGATGTCGGTGCCGGGGATGCCGGGCACGTGCACCGAGAAGCCGCCCAGGGTGGAGTTCCACAGCTCGCGGATGTTGTTGATCGCGACCCGGAACGGGTAGGTGATGATCGACGCGAGGCCCTCGAAGGCGGCCTTGATCTTGCCGGGCACGGACCCGAACCCGCCGACCATGTCGCCGACCTTGTCGAGGACCGTCGACACCGCCTCCCCGACGCGGGACGCGAAGCCCACGACGACGCCGATCACGCGCGCGATCGCGGGGTACAGCTTCCCCATGAGCCAGGAGACGACGATCGCGACTGCGGCGACGATGGCGCCGAGCACGACGACGACCTTCTGGAAGAACGGCATGGCGCGCTGGATCGCGGGGAGCAGGTCGTTCTTGTAGTACTCGACGAAGGCCTCGAACGCGGGCTTGAGGTTCTCCACGACCATGGCGCCGACCTGTTGCAGCGCGGGCCACACGTTCTCCATGAAGCCGCGCGCGAGGTCCTGCACGGCGGGCACGAGGTTCGTGGTGATCCAGGTGCCCAGCTGCTGGGCGAACGGCGCGATCGCGTCCATGGCGGGGCCGAGGTGCTCGCCGAGCCAGTTCGCGGCCTGGGCGGCGCCCTTGGCGAGCCAGGTGATCGCCGGGGCGAGGAGGCCCCCGATTTGCAGGCCGAGCGTCTCCAGCGAGCCCATCATCGACTCGATGGCGCCTTTGGTGCCCTTCATGCGCGCGGCCGCCAGGGCCTCGGCGCTGCCCTGCTTCTTCGTCGCCTCGACGTACTCGCCGACCTTCTTGGTGCCCGACGCGTAGAGGATCTGCGCGGCGCGCATGCCCTCGACGCCGAAGACCTTCTTCATCTCCGCGGCGCGGGTGGCGTCGTCGAGACCGCCGAAGGTCTTGACCAGCACGCCGACGATGGACGTCATGTCCTTCATCTCGCCGTTGGCCTTGAAGAAGGACTTGTCGTCGAGCTTGAGCCGGTCGAAGGCCTCCCCGGCCTTCTTCGTCGACGGGACCAGGCCCATGATCATGCGGTTGAGCGAGGTGCCGGCCGTGGTGCCGTCGAGGCCTGCGCTGTTGAGCGCGGCCAGGGCTGCGGTGGTGTCGTTGAGGGACAGCTTGAAGCTGTGCGCGGTGGAGCCGACGTACTTGAGGCCGTCGGCGAGGGTCTGCACCGAGGCGCTCGAGGCATTGGACGCCCCGGCGAGCGCGTCGGCGATGAGGCCGGCATCCTTGCCCTGCAGGCCGAAGGCGTTCATCGTCTTCGCGGCGACGGCCGAGGCGTCGGCGAGGTCCATGCCCTCGGTCGCGGCGATCGCCAGCGCGGCCGCGAGCGCGCCGCCGGTGATGTCGGCCGTGGCCACTCCGGCGCGGCCGAGCTCGAGCATCGCGCCGGCGGCGTCGTTCGCGGAGAAGACGGTGTCCTGACCCATCTTCATCGCGAACCGCGACAGGTTCGACATCGACTCGGTGGTCTCACCGGTCATCTGCTGGAAGACGTTCATGGTCGACTCGAAGTCGCCCTGGGTGTTGATGATCGCGCCGATGCCCAGCCCGGCCGCGGCGATGCCGGCGGTGGCGAGGTTCCCGAGCATGGTGCCGGCGGCGATGGTGCCCTTGCCGAGCGGGCCGCCGCGGTCCAGGGCGCGGCCTGTGCGGCCGGCCTCGTTGGCGACGCCGCGCAGTGCCTTCGACCCGGACACGTCGCGTCCGAAGATGTTGAACGTCATCGAGCTACTGCTGCCGCGCACCGTCGTTCACCGCCTTCCGGTGTCGGTCCACCTCGGCCGTGAAGGCCAGGAGGTGGCGGAGCTCGAGGTCGTAGACGTTCCACGGCGAGATCGACGGGAACAGCTGGCAGAGCGCGACGAGGTACTCGGCGAGGTAGGTCTCGACGTCGTCGAGGCCGTCGAATAGGTCGAGGACCTTCGCGCGGCGGCTTACTCGTCCGGAGCGGAAGCCGCCGGTGCGGGAGGGTCCGGCACCGGGTCCTCCTCCGGCTCCTCGTCGCCGTCGTCGAGGGCGAGGTTGAGGGAGGTGAACTGGAAGTCGCAGGCCTGCTCGTAGGTCAGGGTCCGCTCGCCGTTGAGGCGCCGCGACGTCCAGAAGAACGCAAGGAACGCCGTCAGGTGGGGCACGGACTCGGTGACGAGCTTGAAGTCGCCGGCCTGGCCCTCGGGCAGGACGGTGATCTCGCCGTCGTCGTCGAACGCGAGCCGGTCGCCCTCCTGTAGGAGGCGGATCATCGTCTGCAGTCCGATGCCGGTCTGCCGCTTGAGCTCGAGCAGGTCGAACGGCTTGAGCCGGTCGAACGCGACGGCTTCGTACTCGGTGTCGTCGATGACGAACTTCATGAGGTGGACCCCTCGGTGGTGGTGGCTACGGGTTCTTGCGGGCCAGGGCCCTGGCGGCCTCGTCCATGGCGGCGAGCACGGCGAGCTGCATGTCGCGCTTGTGCTCGAGGATGATCGAGTTGAAGTAGGGATTGCCCTCCTGCCAGACCCACACCCACGACTTGAGGCCACCACCTCGGGCGGCGTTGAGCGCACGGAACCCGCGCGTGCGCGAGTCGCGGTCGCCGTTGACGGCATCGGCGAACACGGGATGCCGCCATCCCTTGCTGTTGTACGCCTTGAGCATCGCGCGGCGGTTGGCCGGCAACGCTCGCCCGGATGCGGCGATCGTGACCCTGCCCCCCTTGGAACCGGTGCCGATCTTGAGCCCCACGCCGCGGGCGATCGCCGCGCGGGTCCCGGCCGTGCGCTCCCCGCCGCCGGGCGGCGGCTCGAGCACCTTGCGCTTCACATCGGCGACGATTGGCTTCGCGGCCAGGCGCATGTTGCGGCGCAGTCGCAGCCCGAGGTCGCGGTCGAACGCCTTCGCGTCGCGCATGAGCTGCGCGAAGGCGTGGGCGTCGATGCGGATCGGCGGGGGTGCCGCCGGGCCGCCGCGACCTCGGGCAGCCATCGTCACAGGGCCGTGTCGGCGGTGCGGAGCACCACGTAGAGCGGCTGCGCGGCGGTGAGGTTGTCGAGCACGGTGAAGTTGTGCTCGACGGTGACGAAGTCGCCGTTGTTGCTGACCGGGATGCCGCTGTCGAGCTTCACCGCGGGCAGGACGACCTGCAGGGTCGCCGTGCCCGCGGACAGCGACTCGGTCGAGGTGAGGGTCACGACGATCGCGCGCTCGGTGTCGGCGATGAAGTCGTCCCGGTAGCCGTTCGCGGCGTACTCCGCGGTGAACTTCCCGCTGATCTCCCGCAGCCCGACGGTCGGCTTCGCCTTCTTCCCCGCTGCGCCGAAGTTGAACCGGTCCGTGGCGAGGTTGTTGTTGACGTTGAGCTCGAAGTCGCGGATGTCGGTGGCCGCGGTGCCGCCGGACGCGAGCGCCGTCGCCGTGGGGACGGTGACGGTGCCGGCGTAGGTGGCGGCCGCCTGGGAGAAGTTGTAGAGCGAGGGGGCCGACGGGTACGACGGCGCCGCGTAGGACTGTGCGGTGTCGAGGTCGCGGATGTCGAAGTCGAACGAGAACTTCGCGACGTCGTCGCTCGGCGCCATGAACGACCAGCCGGACACCATGCAGCCGAGGAACGAGTGCGCGCGCACCGTGCCGCCGGCGTCGACGATGCCCTTCTGGATCGCGAGGCTGTTGGGGGTGTCGCCGAGGACGAAGTTCTGCTGGTACGTCGAGCCGGACACCAGCGTCGAGGTCCCCGACCCGGTCGCGGCGGCGAGGAGCAGGCCGAGGCCCTTCGTGATCGCCTCGACCTCGAGGGAGCCCTCGCCCTGCACGGTGGTGGTGACGCGGCGCCCGGAGCGCGCGACCCTGCCACCGACGCGCAGGCCCTGGCCCTGCTTGCGGTTGGGCTTCCAGTCGAAGCCCTCGTCGGTGAACTCGTAGAACCGGGTCGGCGCCACGTAGGTGCCGTAGGTGCCCTCGTTCACCAGGCCGATGCTGCAGTCCTGAGGCGTAGCCATGTGTCAGCCCTCCGGGGCGGTGTCGGCCTTGCGGCTCTTGGTGGCGGGTCGGTAGTTGTCGGGCTGCTCGGCCAGGAGCGCGGCCTGGTCGTCGGTGACGTCGAACTCCTCGCCCGGCTTCACGTGCCGGCGGATCAGGGGGACCTCGACGGAGTCGAACGGGCCGACGTAGGTGAAGCGGGGCATGGTCAGGGGTCTCCTCAGATGCGGGCGGTGGCCTGGACGGTGGCGATGAGCGTCGCGGCGCGCCCGGACGCCAGGAGGTCGGGGTCCTCGGCTTCCGTGAGCTCGGCACGGATCACGCGGCACTCGCGGACGGTGTTCCCGAGGGTGACCTGCAGCGAGGCGATCACGCCGCTGTCCTGCAGGTAGTCCTCGAGGAGTGCGACGAGCTCGTAGGCACGCTCGGTGACGGGCTGCTGGTCGACGACTCCACCCTGGAAGACGCAGACGGCGACCTCGACGGCGAGCAGCTCCTCGCGGCGGCGCTGGGAGCTCATCGGCCCGACCTCTTGCTCGCCGAGGATGTTGCCGACGACGACGAGCTCGGGAGGGTTGGACTGCGGCCAGCCGTAGGAGACGAGGATCGGCGCTGGGAACAGGCTCTGGCAGGCTGCGAACAGCGCGGCCTTGAAGGCTGGTGCGGCGGAGGACATCAGCCGATCCCGGGCATGACGTAGGGGTCGAGCATCTCGCGGACCCGGTATGGGACGAGGAACGACCGCGACGAGTAGCCGCTGTCGGCGGGGTCGATGCTGCCGCCGCCACCGAAGCGGGGGACGGTGCCCTGCCGCGACTCCCACAGGTGGTCCAGGAGCTCGAGAACGCCTTGCTGAACGGGCAGGGGCGGGTTCGCGTACCCGGCGGACCAGGTGATGGTGACGATGCCGGCTCCGTGCGCCCACGTCTGCCCGCTGCCCATGTCGCCGCGCCACAGCAGGCCCGAGACGGGGTCGAGGTCGTAGTCGTCGGCGGTGAGGGTGGTTCCGTCCTCGACGACGGTCGTGACGCTGAGGACGGGGGCGGTGAGGCTCAGGGTGGCGGTGCCGCCGTTGAACGTCTTCGTGAAGCTCTGTCGGCGGAAGGAGGCGTTGCAGTACCGCTCGGCGTGCGAGGTGGCGACGGCCAGCATGTGGCGGACCTGGTCGTCGCGGGTGATGTCCGTGGTCGGGATGAGCAGCTGGGCCTTCGCGTCGGCGAGGGAAACGATCGGCAGCTGCGTGGCCGGGTCGAGGACCTGGAAGCCGTCGGTGACGGTGCACGCGTTGGTGCCGGTGGCGGTGAAGACGTAGGTGTACCAGCCGGCCGCGGCGGCTCCGGTGAAGTCGTAGTCGTATACCCCGGAGACGCCGGTGACGGAGCCCGACGCCACCGTGGTGCCGTCGGGCTTGGTGATGCTGAACGCGGCCGACGTCGCGTTCTCGGGCGTCCCGGCGGCATTGCGGACGGTGACCGACAGCGGGATCGGGTCGCCGAGGTCGTAGCTCACGGTCAGCCTCCGATGGTGGCGGTCGAGGTGCTGCGGTCGTTGGCTCCAGCTGTGGCGCCTGCGCGTTCGTTGACGCTGGTCGAGGTGCCGGCCCGTGGGCTGGGGCGGGCGTCGGCGTGGGCCCGGGTGCCGACGCCGGCGGTGACTCCGGTGCGGGCGGTCGGGGTGGCTGTGCCGACGGACGTGGAGCCTTCTCCGGTGAACACCCCAGAGCCGCCGTCAGCGGTCGCTGTGGCGACGGTGGTCTGGAAGGTCGCGGTGCCCGTGAACGTGGCGGAGCCGCCGTCAGCGGGCGCCAGGGCGACCGTGGTGGCGAACGTGGCGCCGCCGGTCAGCGTCGAGGTGCCGCCGTCGCCCGTGGCTGTGCCGCCGACGGTGGTGAACGTCGCCGCGCCAGTGAACGCGCTCGAGCCGCCGTCGCCGGTGGCAGTCGCTTCCGTGGTCGTGAAGGTCGCGGTGCCGGTGAACGCCGTGCTGCCGCCGTCGGCGGTGGCGGCGCCTTCCACGGTGCTGAAGGTCGCGGCACCGGACGTGCCTCCGGTGAAGGTGGAGACGCCACCGTCGGCGGGGGCGTCTCCCGCCAGGGTGCCGAAGACGGCATCTCCGGTGAGCGTCGTCGAGCCGCCGGCGGCGGGAGCGTCCGCGACGCTGGTCGTGAAGGTCGCCGCGCCAGCCAGGCTCGAGCTGCCGCCGTCCGCGGGGGCGCTGGCGACGAGGGTCGAGAAGGTGGCGGTGCCGCTGAACGCGGACGAGCCGCCGTCCGCTGGGGCGCTGGCAGCCGTGGTCGTGAACGTCGCGGCGCCGGCGAACGCCGTGGAGCCGCCGTCGGCCGGAGCCGTGGCGACGCTCGTGGCGAAGGTGGCCGCCCCGGTGAGGCTGGTGGAGCCGCCGTCCGCTGGGGCCGTGGCGACGATCGTGGTGAAGGTGGCCGTGCCGGTGAGGGTCGACGAGCCACCGTCGGCGGTCGCGTCGCTGGCGACCGTGGTGAAGGTGGCGCTGCCGCCGCCGCCAGCGGCGGCCGTCAGGTCCTCGTCGTACCAGCCCTCGACCTTCGCGGTCGGGTCGAACCACCCAGCGACCGCGAGCTCGGGGTCGAACAGCTGCAGGAGCGCCACGGTCGGCCTCCCCTGCTAGTACGTGTAGACGATGCAGTAGCCGGCGCCACCGGCTCCGCCGTTCCCGCCGAGGCCGGGGTTCTGGCCCACGCCGCCGCCACCGCCGCCACCGCCGCCCGTGCCGCCGTTGCCGCCGTTGCCGCCCGCCGCAGATGCCTGCGTGGTCGCGCCGCCGCCGCCTCCGCCCTGGCCGCCCTTGGTCGAGTCGGCGTTGGCACCGGCTGAGCCGTTGCCGCCGGGTGCGCCCGCGCCGCCGTCGGTGCCTGCGGTGCCGCCGCCCCCCGCGGTGTAGACGCCGGAGTTGCCTCCCGCACCCGCCGCGACGGTCGCCGGGGTCGCGGTGTGGCTGCCGCCTGCGCCTCCGCCGCCGCCGCCCTTGACCGACGAGCCGCCGAGCGACGATGCAACGGGCGGGTTGGCGATGCCTGCGCCTGCGCCGCCGCCCTCGTGCGCGTTGCCGGTCGTCGACACCGCGACGGTGCCGGTGACGCCGTTGCCGCCGGTGCCGTTGGTCGCGGCCGTGGGGAGCCCACCCGCGCCGCCCGAGGTCGTGCCGGTGGCGCCTGCGCCGCCGATGCCAGCGCCGCCGCCGCCGCCCGTGACGGCTGCGGAGATCGCACCACCCGCGCCACCGCCACCGCCGAACGCGGTCAGCTTCGACCCGAACGTGCTGGTCCCTCCGATGCCACCGGCGCCACCAGCTGCCCCCGCGGCACCTCGAGCACCCGCGGTGCCACCGGAGCCGATGGTGACGGTCTCAGTCGAGCCGAGGTCAGACGCCCGGAACACGCCCCGGACCCACGCGCCACCGCCACCGCCGCCACCGCCCTTCGCGACGACCGCGGTCGCCAGGGAGGCACCGGCCCCACCGCCGCCGCCGCCGCCGATGATCTCGACGATGACGACCTTCGGGGTGAACGTCGTCGGCTTCGTCCAGGTGCCGCCCGCGCCATTGAAGACCTGGACGTCGGCGGCGCCGGTGTTGGCTCCGGCGAGCTCGACGCCGGCGGAGTTGAAGCGGCGGAACCCGGTGTCGTCGAACGTGAACGACTCGCCCGCGGCCAGCGTGATCACGAGCATGTTGACCGCGGTGGTGCCGTCGGTGTGGAACAGGGTGACGGTGTTGGGATTGGTGGCGTGGTCGTTGCGGACCACGAGGAGCTTCACGGTGCGCTGCGTCGACGCCGCGGGGGAGCCGACGACGGTGGTGGTCGTCGCGGTCGTGATGAGCGTGTTCGTGCGACCGGGGGTGATCGTCCCTGAGGCGTTGTCGACCCATGAGGCGTGCACGTCGATGTCGGCCGTTGCGCTCGTGGTCAGGCGCAGCAGGTCCGAGGTGCCGGTCAGCAGGAGCATGGGAACCTCACGGTCGACGGCGGGTGATCAGGGCCGAGACGGCCGGGGGGACGTAGCCGAGCTCGTTGAGGGCGAGAGTCCAGCGCGACTGCGCCTGCCCGACGACATCGGGCGTGTAGGTGTCGCCGCCGAACGTGCCGAGCAGGGTCGGGTTGCTGTCGTAGGTCGAGATGAACCCCGACGGCCCGAACGTCGTAGGGCTCGCGCCCTGCTGCCGGATCGTCCACCCTGCGGGGGCGCTCCAGGTGTTGATGACGGTGCCGTTGCCCTTGGCAGTGCCCGCCTCGACGAGATAGCCACTGAGGTCGCCGGACGGCGTCACGATGGTCGCACCCGAGATGGCGCTACTGCTGAGCAGCCCCGCGACGGGATAGCCGGGGTCGACGCCGGTAAACGCCTGCCCGACGACCTCCCATGCGCGCGTAGCCGACAGGGTCAGCGGGAGCACCGTGCCCGCGACGACTCGCACGCCGTCGACGACGACAGTGCACAGCTCGGTGTACCACTGCGACTGCACCTCGTAGTCGCGCACGACGACGGCAGGGTGCCGCAGCGTCAGCACGTCGGTGTTGTTCTGCGCAGAGTGCAGCAGGATCACGTCGCCGGTCGCGCAACCCGCCGGCACGGTCCACGACATCGCCGAGTTGTTGCCGCTCGTGACCGCGCCACCGCTCGTGGTGCGCGGGGCAATGGTCACGGCGCTACGCCGCGGTGATCTTCAGCGTGGGCGCCGGCAGGTCGACGGTGAACGTCCCCGCCGTCGACGTGATGTCGGACGCCTCCGTGCAGTAGGCGAGCAGCTCGTCCGCCGACGCAGCACCACCGCGGGACTTGTAGATCACCGCGGTCCGGGCCGTGATCGTCGAGGACGGCCACGTCGGGTCCGTCCACGAGATCCGCACCTCGTTGGTCGCGGTGTCGTAGGTGACCGACACGCCCGCCAGGGTTGCCCCGCCGGCGGTGTAGCCGGTGCCCACGACCTCGTTCGTGACGTCGTCACGGAAGTTGTGGGTGTCCTGGTTCGGGGTGTAGGCCGACGTGGTCAGGATCATCTTGAACGTGTCGGTGTCGAGGTCGATCGCGCCCTTGACCACGTTGGCGAGACCCTCGCCGTACCACTTCCAGGTGCCTGCCATGGTGGTGCCTTCCTACTGCGAGGGAACGTCGGGTGTGTGGCCGTCAGGCCGTCTGCTGCGGCTTCGAGCCGCGGCCGCGCGCTGACTTCGGCGCGGCCTTGGCGCGCGCCTCGCCAGCGGCCTCGTAGCCCCGGAGCGCGAGCTGCTCGTCGACCTCGGCCACGCGGTCCGCGCGGCCGTAGGTCTCGTAGCCGCGCCGCTCCTCGAGCAGCGCCG
>CAZDGL010000007.1:0-36256 GCA_964505155.1 uncultured Candidatus Saccharibacteria bacterium | reverse complement strand
CAGCAAAACAAATAACATTTGTTTTGCGCATGAAGCACACAAACTGCTTTGTGTGCGACAGGGACGAGAACAGCGGAGATATGTTTTGTTAGCAAACAAAACAATCGAGCTGGTGCCCAGACCTTTTGCGAGAGCAAAAGAGTCGAGGGAGAGAAACGAAGTGCTCCCTGTCAGGCAGTCAATTTGAGCCTAGCTCGAGAACATTAGCAAAGAAAAACTTCCCTTTTGGGGAAGTAAAATAGTTTTCTTTGAATAATTTATGGAAGGTTCACTTTCGCTCTTAAAACCAACATTTTGCCAATGTTCCACTGGTCAGTTTCGATAAAAGTAAGGTCTAACATATTACGGGTACTTATTGCTATATTTTTAAGTACTTTCTCAAAACCGTTCCGAGTAAATTTTACCTTCATTACTTTCTTCACATCTGTAAGTTCGATGAATACTTTTGTTTCCTGAAAAAAGAATGATGTTTTCTGAACGTTAAATTTAATATCACCAACAAGATCTTCTACAATATTAATTGGTCTAAGACTGGAAAAGCCATCATGTGATTCGATTTTCAGGAAGTTTTTTAGCTTCTCATCTTTTACTGATCGAAATATCTTTTTTTGTAAATACTTTTTAAATTCCTTCAATGCTTCATCGCCTTTTTCGCGCCATTGAGATTCTTTTTTAGTATTATTTCTAATATCTCTTAAAAAAGAGCTGTAAGGGTCTTTATGTTTCATTTTTTATTTTTTCTAGATATTACATTGTTATTATTATTTGTCAAACATCAAAGTTCCAACATTTGTCCAAACTACCAGTTCATAAGGTATAATTAATCTATGGAAAGTCCTATTGCTCCAAAGTTAGAAAAAACAGTTATATCTGCGGAATCTGCTATAGAAAAAGTAGAGCATCTTTTTAAACCTCTTGGTAAAGAAAGCAGAGGTGAAAGTAATGAAATTATTATTGAAAATGAATCTATAAAGGCCTCTTTTTTATATGAAGATTTGAAATTTGATATTGATACCATTCCAAAAACAGAAGAAGATTTTATTGGTACAGATTTAGATGTAAATGATCGTGCACTTATTAGGTTTCTTAACTTTAAACCAGAAAAATACTCAATACTTCAAAATTTTATTTTAGAAAACAAAAATGATGGTTCTAGTTTAGATTTAAATAAAGAACTTGGTGAAAATAATGTGTATGTAAAAAAAGGCGGAAATACTGTCTCTGGATCAGCTTCTCATTCTTTGAATCCTTATATAAAACTTAGTATCGAGCCAAAAACAGCTGCAGGTATTCTTGTTTTGATGCATGAGGTAGGACATAAAAAAGATCCTGCTATTGATCCGCTTGAAATAATGCTGGTTGCCTTAGGTAAGGAAAAAGAAGAGTCTGTTTTACAGAAAGAAATGATTGATCGCGAGCGATATGCGTGGGCATATGGTCTGTCTAAGTTACGCCCTTATATAAAAGGACTAAATTGCACACTTGAAGATCTTGATATTTTTGTGCATCAGTGGAATTTAGGAAGTTATTCCGCTTTTATAAAACCTGAAATTCTTAAGAAATAATAAATTGTAATATATGGAAAAATTATTTACATATGGATCGCTTCAGCTTCCAGAAATACAGGAGAAACTCTTCGGTAGGATTTTGGAAGGTGCACCAGATATTCTTCTAGGATATGAAAAAGCCAAGTTAGAAGTCGGAGGTAAAACTTTTAATGTTGCCAATAAAAAAGAGGGAAGCAATATAGAAGGTTTTGTATATGAATTAACTGAAAAAGAACTTGAAAGAGCTGATAGGTATGAGGGTAAGGATTATAAAAGAGTAAAGATTGAGCTCTCTAGCGGAATAGAGTCTTGGTTGTATCTAAGGGTTTAAAATAGTTTATGAAAATTACTAAAAAAGACCTGCAATGTTATTGCAGGTCTTTAAGTTTTTACCACCTTTTACATTTTTACAAAAGAACCGGGGCATAGCATAACCCAGACATATACGTTTCCATACATAGATGGCCACCACTCTTTTGATTTCTTGAGAAGTTTGCAAATCTCTGCAGTTCTTTCATCGAGGTTTACTCTCCGTTCCTCATAGTCGTTGGCAAATATTCGTATAGCGATTTCGGGTACGTTCAGGTCTAACCCTGAACCGGCTACTATCCTTACCTCAGTGTCTTTTTCACCTAAGGAGGCATGGGGATGGCCAGGAATACTAAGGGTTTTAGCAACGATACTTGGGAGTACTTCTGCTATTTTACTTACAAGATTAGCCGCTGTGCTATCTGTGCGATAGGTAATAATTGCTAAGGGCATAGTTTAAAGTTTTTTAAACTATATCATAATACTGTTTTATGTCAAATATTATTTATTTTTCAAGTATCTCTTTCATATGAGAGGCGATG
This sequence comes from uncultured Candidatus Saccharibacteria bacterium, assembly GCA_964505155.1. Classification (GTDB taxonomy): domain Bacteria; phylum Patescibacteriota; class Minisyncoccia; order Phycocordibacterales; family UBA9973; genus UBA4124. Next base: position 33,858 of record CAZDGL010000007.1, on the reverse strand, counting down.
GGGCCTTCGATGACGTCTTTGAGTTTTAGGAGCGCCTCAAGTTCCCTTAGTCCTTCGACAGTGTTTGATTTGAATTCAACACTATAAAAGTCTTTGAGGTCGTCTACTCTTTCCAAATCTATCTCATCTTCGCCCAGAGCGTATTGCCAACCGGTACGAGTGAAGGTGTACTCGTATTTGTACTTATCAAGCAAATTCTCCTCGATAAACTTCTCAGCTTCTTCTACGGAATCAAACTCTTTCTTGAGCGGTACCTCTGTGTCCACTCCTATCTCTTTTTGTTCGTGAACCTTGACCGCTACTATTACATCTTTTTGTGGCCAAATGTTTTTGTGATAAATACGCAGTCTTAGAAATTCATCATCAAGCCCTTTTGGTGGGTTATATGAAGAGTATATTTTGTCTGTTAGAACGTATTCACCCTTAAAAACAGCCCCATTTTCTTCAAGAATTTGCCTTGTAGTTTCTATTTCTGAAACAAATGACCTAGCTTCAATCATAAACCCACTATATCAAAAAGTAAGCTATAATCAATACTATGAAAATCTTATTTATTTGCAAAGGAAATGTTGGTAGGAGTCAGATGGCAGAGGCGCTCTTTCGCAAGAAGTTTGGCGACGCTCATGAAGTAGTCTCTGCTGGTACAGCACTCAGCGGACCAGAACAACCAATAGGAGAGCTGATGCCCAATATCAAAGAAGTGCTTGATGTCATGCAAGAGGAGGGTATGGATGTATCTATGTACGTTCGCAAACAAATGACAGAGAGCATGGTAGAAGATGCTGACAAGGTGGTGGCTATCATAGAAGATGAAGTAATACTTCCAGAATATCTTGCAAATTCCCCAAAGCTTATTCGTTGGAATGTTCCAGATCCAAAAGGTAAAGACTTGGAATTTATGAGAGATGTAAAAGATAAAATAAAAGATTTGATAGAAACAATATTATGAAAACCTATAAAAACATAAATGAATATTTGAAGGATGTGCCAAAGGAGTTTTTGCCTAAGGTCAAGGAAATGCGGGCTTTGGCAAATAGCTTGGTTCCAAAAGGAGTCGAGTCTATCAAGTACGGCATGCCGACGATAGAGCTCGGTGGCAAAAACTTTATTCACTATGCTTCGATGAAGGGGCATTTGGGATTTTATCCGACACCTTCTGGGGTGAAGGCTTTAGAAGAAGAGCTCATAAAAAAGGGTATTAGCTACTCCAAAGGGTGCATTAGGTTTCCTTATGACAAGCCTCTACCAAAGCCACTTATCACAAAAATCATCAAGTTTCGACTAAAAGAAGAAAAGGGTAATAAAAAAGTGTTATAATCGTCTCATATGTATATGAAAAATTCACAATCAGGTTTTGTCCCATTATTAGTAGCCCTAATAGCTGCGCTTTCTATCGGAGGCGGGGTTTGGGCTTATAAGTCTTATGAGCACAAAAAGGAGGTAAAACTGGATCCTGAGAAGACTAGAGCTGATATTGAGATTAAACAAGAGTCTAAACAAGCAGGAGTTGATAGTAACTCAAAATCTGATGAAGGATATGGCGAAGATTATCCAGATCGCTTTGGTGATGACGGCTACGAGGATGAAGATGAAGACAAAGACGATGACAATGGCGGTGTAGATATAGTGCGACTACCACCAGTACCTGCTCCAACAAGTGCAAAAGCCTTTACTATGGCAGATGTAAAGACTCACAACTCTAGTAGTAGTTGTTGGACAGTGGTGAGTGGAAATGTCTACGATGTGACTAACTGGATAGCGAGACACCCTGGTGGCTCTGGAGCTATCAAAGGCATGTGTGGAGTAGATGCAAGTAGTGCATTTAACGGTCAACACGGAGGACAGTCTCGTCCAGTTTCAGAATTGGCAGGATTTAAGATTGGGGTTTTGAAATAAATCTAAGACAGAAGGCTCGAGTTTATAGCTCGGGCTTTTTGTTTTTCCTCAGTATAAGCACTGTCATGATGGTGTTGGTAGTAATCATAGCGATAGAGTGAAGAGTGGTCGCGATGTTGTAGGCTTTGAGCGAGATGAGCATCAAGATATGGCGGAGGACATTGGCCCCGTAGAGTATCGGACTTTCGGTTTCTGGGTGAAGAAATGTCTTTCTAATGGTCGGCATAAAGGCTACCAAATCTATACTAACAGCGATGATGACTGAGATAGTCGGGTCGTTGGTCAAAAGCCAAGGGATTATCCCGAGGAGGGCTATTATCAAAAACAGAGTATCTATCTTTTTGATGTTTTTAAAGCCGTGTTGTAGAGAGAAGAAAAATATAATAATAGTGAAAACTTCAGAGGCCGCAGTAGGTAAGGCTCCGATACCAGCACCTTTGGCGACTTGTCCAAAGAAAATAATACAAGAAACTATAGACCAAACTAGCCAAGTATATGGATGAGGTTGGATTTTTCTCCTAATGATGTCTCGAAGATAGGGAACGTTGCCAAAGATGGCCAAGATAGAAGCGATGATAGCAACTGTTTCTTTCATGATGAGTTTATTATAACACTTCTATGATTTTCTTAGATTTTTGATACCTGTTGCGATAGTAGTAGAGGCAAGCATAACTACTCCTATAGAGATAAAGAGAGCTTTGTAAGAATAAAGATCAAAGATAAGCCCAGCAATGAGTGGTCCTATAGTATAGGCTACTGGCATCATCATTCGGTATGTCCCTATGACGCTACTATCACTATCGGAAACTCTTTTGAAAAAGGCACTGTCACAAACTGTCTCCAAAATACTAGCACCGATACGGGTCATAAAGAGCACTGAAGCGTACAAAATAGCTGAGGACTGTCCCAAGTTGGCAAAGGCGATGGTAGTGATAAACATAAAGACCAACGATCCGTACATCAAGCCTTTTTCTCCAAATTTGTCAGCCAACTTGCCGGCAGGATAGGGGAAAATCACAAAGGCTGAAAGCATAAAGGCGAGGATTAGCCCCATTGTTTTCCAAGAAAAGCCTATAACGGTAGTCAGGTATACAGGTGAGTATATGACCATCACTACAAAGTAGCTCTGAAGGATGAGGTTTAGAAATGTTATTTTCCTAAGAGATTTATTTTTCCTAAGGATATGTAGGCCGTCAGCGAAGTGGCTTTTTTTGTAAAGCCTATCGACGAAGCCTCTTTGACCGATGTTGACAGTTAATAAGGTGAGAAAAACAACTACTGAAGCGACTATATAGATAGCAGAGAAGTCCAACTTGTTTTGGATACTCGCAGAGATCATAGGAGCGATGACCCAACCCAAATTTCCAAGAGTGAGATAAGCCCCACGGATGTTGCCGGTTTTGGATTCACTAGAGTAGTGTTCCAAAAATATATCTAGCCCATAAAGAACCAAAGAGTTTAGAGAAAAATATAAAATAAAGAAAGGTACCACTGAAGCTCCAGAGTGATTGCTTATCAAGAAAAGCAACACAGTGCTTAGCGCCAAGGCTATAGAGACGTACTTGAGGTTGCCTATCATCCGGATGACTTTCGGAGCCAGACTGATAAGAACCAAAGATAGTACTGAAGCTAGAGTATAAGAGATACTGATGACGTTGGCCGAGACAAATTTGCCAAGCATGCTCGAGTTCACATAGGCAAGGAGCGCCATGTGAAGCGAAAACAAAAATGAAGCTAAGAAAATAAGTCTTATGTGTCTTTTCATCTACACACTAAGTATAACAGGTATTACGATAGGACTCTTGGCAGTTTTTTGGAAAAGATATTTGGAAACTGTTTCAGCTACATTGTTTTTGACATTGTCGATGTTGACTTGAGTACCGCCTGATTTGTAAGACTGTTCTACTGTGCGCTTGATGAGAGTGCGAGTGTGACGCAAGAGCTCTTGGTTTTCTTTGAGATAAACAAAGCCACGAGAGATAATGTCAGGGCTTTTGCGTAGTACTCCTGTTCTTTGATCAACGGTAGCGATGATGACAAACATACCAGCGTCAGAGAGAGCTTGTCTATCACGAAGAACTACAGACTGCTCGTCCCCGATAGAAAATCCATCCACAACCATAGGGTTTGAGGGAGCTTTTTCTTTGCGAACACTTATTTTTGTTCCGTTGTCTGTTATTTCTATAATACTTCCATTGTCTGGAACTACTATATTTTCCTCTGGCATACCGAGTTCCATAGCGAGCTCTTTGTGGAGTTCTAGGTGATAGTGGTGACCATGGATAGGAATAAAGAAGCGAGCGTGCATCTTGCGGTGTAGCCATTTGATATCTTCTTTGTTGCCGTGACCTGTAGCGTGAACAAAGTCTTCTCCAGGAGTTCGGAAAGAAATAATCTTTACTCCTTGTCGGGAGAGTCCGTCTTTCATAGCTTGCACAGCTCGTTCATTACCCGGGATGATAGAAGAAGATAGGATGATACGGTCACCTTTTTTGAGAGAGACTTTTTTCACTGTTTTGTTGGCTAGTCTGTTTAGATAACCAAACTCTTCTCCTTGAGCACCAGTAACTAGTATCAAGATCCGGTCTGGTGGATAGTTGTCTATCTGGTCGACTGATATGATAGTGTCTTTTTTGGGTTTTAGAAGACCTGCTTGGATAGCGATATCGAGGTTGGTCTTCATACTTCTACCCTCAATCACTATTTTTTTACCAAGATTTTCAGCAATCTCTACGACTTTGATAAGACGTGTGATGTGAGAAGCAAAAGCTGCCATAAATATACGGTGAGAGCCTTCACGCTTGAAAATAGCTTCAATACCTTGGTGAACTTTGATTTCAGCTAGCGCAAAACCTTCGTTTTCGATGTTGGTTGAGTCTGTAAGGAGGAGTAGGTTGTTGGCATTGTCAAACTGTTTGTACTCAGCTTCTTCTTCTGGGGTAACTACGCCATCTATCTGGTCGAGCTTGTAGTCTCCAGGGGTAACTATCTGTCCATAAGGAGTATCGATAATAATACCCATAGAATCAGGCACAGTGTGTGTCACACCCCAAAACCTTACTTTTATTTTTCCAAGAGTTAGTGAATCGTTTTTCTCTACAGTGATAGCGTTTAGCGCTGGAAGATGTGGGAATTCACTTTGGCGCTTGCGCATCAACAAGATAGAAAGATTGCGAGAATATACTGGTGGATTGCCGATACGAGAAAGTACTAGTGGCACACCTCCGATGTGGTCTAGGTGACCGTGAGTGACTATCAGCGCGCGGATTTTGTCTTTGCGTTCTTCAAGGTAGCGAGTGTTGGGAATAACGTAGTCTATACCAGGAGTCTCTCCACTTGCAAAGTGCATACCGGCATCGATAACGATGATGTCTTCGCCTATCTCTATAGCAGTCATGTTTTTGCCGATCTCTTCGACTCCACCGAGCGGGATAATGCGAATAACTCCCGGAGCCACATCAGGGATGTGAGCAGTTTTGCGTTCTGCTGGCATGGCATTTAGCTCGTGTATCTCAACGGTTGGTTGAGTAGGGCGACGTTTAAACTGATTGCGCGCACCAAAAGACTTTCTTTTTATGAAAGGTTTTTTGGCTGGGTGTGTGTTTGTGTTGTGTGAATTTTGAGGTTTGTGTGTTGTTTGTTCTGTCATATGTTTTATTTGTTTATGAACCATTTCCATACTTTATCTGTGCGAGCGTACCAAAGCTGTGTGTCAGCGAGTAGTTCTTCTCCGAAAGATAGTTTTTGTGGCGAAACCACACCGATACCTTTGGAAGATATTTGCACAAATGGTTTTGTATAGAGCGGAATGAGGTGTTGATATCCTCCTGTGACATCCTGTGAGGAAGCCAAAATAAAAGAGTATTTTCCTTGTTGTACTTGATCAACAAAAAGTCCTTGATCAAATACTTGCACCGTAGTCATTATACCAAAAGATTCTAAAATTTCTGAGAGAATTTGTGCAGTCTTGATGAGGTCGTCATCTTTTTGAACTGCTATCGGTATTGGCGTCGAGATATTTATCTTTGAGGCCAAGTCACTACTACGAGAGGAATCCTTCGAAAAGAGAGGAATACCATAACCATTTTCTATATTATCAATTATTCGGTTTCTGTCAACTGAGCTCGAAACAAATGCTAGTTTTTGGGCGCTTGGAGTTTGAGTTTGGTCTTTGGCTACCCATAGCGCTATATCGTTGGTGGATGAAATGGTTTTGATATCAAAGTCACTTCTTATGTTTTCATCGATAAGAGTACTGTTTAGGGAATAAGAACTATCCACTTCAGAGTTTTTGATAGCTGAAAGGAGGGTTAGCTGATTGGTGTAAATCTTAAAATTCAAATTTTTTAGAAAAGGTTTTTTGCCAACGAAGTGTTTGTTGGGGCTCAGTGAGACTTCGCTTGGCAAGCTGTTTTTGTAAGAAATGTGTGAGAGCTTAAATGCTCCAGCTCCGACTGGTTTGGTATTTAGATAGCTATCCTCCAAAGAGTCTATCGGTACATTTTCCCAAAGAGCTTTGGGTACTATACCTAGAGTCATTTTTTGTTTTAAATCTTCTAGGGAGCCTTTGGTACTAAAAGAAATAGTATTGCCAGAGACAAGTTCAAAAGAAATGTTTGCCCAAGAACCTAGAGGGTCTTTGCGAAGTGACAAGTCTTTTTTGGTTGCAAAACTAAAGAGTACGTCAGAAGTAGTAAGTGGGGTATTGTCTGAAAATACCAAGCCATCTTGCAAGGTACACTCTACTGACTTTTTGTTTTTGTCTTCTAAGCAATCTTTAGCCAAGAGAGGAGTTATTTGTCCTGTACTATCTACTTTTATAAGTGGAGCAAACACTACTTGGCTAATAGCCAAATCACTTTGGCTGGTTGCAAGAAGCGGGTTGATAAATCTGGGAGAGCCGATAAGAGCGTGACTGATCTCTCCTCCATAGTCAGGAACTTCTATAGTTAGTTTGTTGCTCAGAGTCAAAAGAAGGTTTAGAAATATACCGATACAAAATATACCAACAACAACTACTACTAACTTTAAAATAGAAAAAGGAGAGTTAGATAGATTGGTCAGATCTTCTTTACTAGGAAACTTTTTGATTTTGAGAAAAGAAAAAAAAGATGATAAATATCGTTTCATAAAGAAAAAATAAAACTAACCTTTTTGGTTAGAGTTATTTATTTAAGTACTATAGCCAAGAGGCTTGAACCAGCAAATATTATAGCAACAAAAATAGTTAAGATAAACAAAAATCTCTCCGCTCCACGTCTTGTCTGAAGAAATGATGAGCCATCTCCACCCAAAGAAGCTCCCATATCAGGGCTGGATTTTTGCAGAAGGACCAAGATTACCAAGAGTAAGCTAGAGGCTATTTGAATGATTTGAAGTGTTTGTTCCATATGTTTACAAGCCTTACTATAGCATTAAATATGTAGATTTTCAACTACGAGTAATTCATAACATTTGATCTTGATTATATTTTAAAATATGCAAATTTTCTTACCACAACCACACCTTGACTTTGTCAAATGGAGGGGGTAGAGTAGTCTCAAAATATTCAAGATGAAAAAAAGGGAAAACAAACTACCTCTTAGAGATAATCAGATTTTTAACTCTATCGAAAAATGCGGTAGATTAATACAGGCAGTAAAGAGATTTAAAAAACAAATTCGGGTGTATCATCCTAAAAAAAGATCTTAAACTTGTCCCGTAGCGAGCTTTGTTCTGCTTTGTGATTCAAATGAGTTTAGTTAAATTAAAAAGCCAATATTTTATAATTGGCTTTTTTAAATTACATACTGAATGTGGACATGTCACTAGAGCTGGGTGTTCCTCCGTCACTACCTTCATCATTTTTTGGTGGGCCGAAGTAGCTTGCAATAGAAGTTATCATTAGACAACCTAAAAATAATAACAAAGATTCAGATTTATTATTAAAACTAACAAGCCAAAATATCCCACCGAATAATCCAGGTATAATCCCAAACAATAGTCCATATTTTACACTACCAAAAGCAAAAGATAATAGCCCACAAATAAATAGAGTTACACCGGTTGCAATCAGTATTATCGCTTTTAAGTCTTCTACCTCCTCCTTTTTTTCTTTAGCTAGCAGTTCCTCATAGGTGATTGAATCTTTAGGGGCAGATTTTTTCTGGAGGTTAGTGCAGGCTGACATGTACATTAACAATAAAGGTATAAATAATATTTTCATTGTACTTAGTTTTTATTTCCCTCACCTTACAACCACACCTTGACTTTGTCAAATGGAGGGGGTAGAGTAGAACAAAATTATTTGGTATGAAAACAGAGAAAGAAATAAAAAAACAGTTGAACGACTTAACCGCTTTACGTAAGAAAAAGAATAAAGAATACAGTTCTCTTGGTCAGATTGCCGCCCTGGATAGTTTCGGCCAAAGATTAGACAAGGAAATACAGGAAATGAATGGTCGGATTAATGCCTTGAAATGGGTATTACAATAAGATTATTACCCACAGAAATGTGGGTTTTTATTTTGTATTACCCAAAGTATTACTTTACTCCGAACTTGGGGCGATGTTCGATTAGTAATTATTGAGAAAAAATAGAAAAGCACCATTGATATTATCGTAGGTGCTTTTTGTGCTGTTAATTAAATTTTTACACTAACTGTGTAGGTTCTATAACAACAATAATGTGATCTTTTCCAAATGCAGGGTCAAAAGAAACTTCGCTTTTATCAGGAAATTGAAAAACTGTTCCTAAGCTTGTTGGTTTCCTATCAAATATTTCTTGTGCCCCATTTTTGAGTGCCCAATCTTTAGCGGTTTGGAAATTGGGAAATTCATTCTCAATTTCTTTCATTTTATTTGCCAGTGCTGTTTCCATCTTATTTAGTTTTATATGACTTTAAATCAAATCAATATTTAGTCAAGTTTTGTTTCGAACTTGGGATGATGTTCGAATAGAAATTTGAGTAAATAAAAGACCCAGCTGGGGGTCTTCAATAGGTTATACACCAGTAGTTATTTTCAGGTACTGATCAAAGTTATGGGACAATTTTTTCAGACCACTCTTAAGCTCTAATATTTGCCGCTGTTTTCTTCGGTGTGCTCTGGTTTCTAGTACTACACACAAGCTGAAAACCACAAGTGCTACAATACCTGTAATTATTCTCTGTTGGGTAATTGATTTAGGAACAGCTAAAAAGCATACTCCTATAACTACCAATGAAATCATTAAAAATACTATTCTCATTTTATGACTTTTTTATTTTACCCCACCTTACAACCACACCTTGACTTTGTCAAATAGAGGGGGTAGAGTAGAAGAAACAAAATCAAAAATTATTGCTATGTCAAATATATATTTTTCATATAGTGAGATAGAAGGAAATCCAAACTCTCCTTTCATCCAAAAGTCATCAGACAAAGAAATTCTTGTGATTGATGAAAGATTACTAAAAGTAGTAACTGATGATCTCAAGTTTTTTTTGAAGGATCTTGACGATGAAAATATAACATCTAATACTTAACACCTTTTTATTAAATAGGTGTTTTCTTTTTAACTTTTCGGCTCCAAATTTGCCGTGCCATGTCGTAACTTTAGTGAAGGCTAGGATAATAAAAAAAAGACCCGAAAATATATTGGGTCTTAAGGAATTACATTACAAACTGACAAGCTACTTCATATGTATTTATTAACGGAATTAGTAGCTTTGTGTTCGGAGCCCAATGTTCATCCATTTCATTACGAGGAATAATTGTTATTTTTGCGTTAATCTCCAAAGGATCGGTTTCCTCAATACGGAACCATTCTTCAATCAAACCTGTGTTTGTTCGTACAGAGGCTGGAACAAGCCAGTTTCTTTGTCTCATTAAATAGGGGGTTTTACTCAAATTTTGGTTAAGGTAAACCAAAAGTGAGTCTAATCTCATATAGTTATATGGATCAACCTCGCTTTCTATTTTGGAATAAGAATTCCTGCTGTTTAATAGTATTGCATAGAACTCATTTTCTTTAATACAGAATTCATTTTGTTGCATATTCTTAAAGTTTCCCTTACCTTACAACCACACCTTGACTTTGTCAAATGGAGGGGGTAGAGTAGTCTCAAAATATTTTCTAAATACCTTAAAAAATAATATATGAATTATTCATTAGAAATAATCTCAGAAAACGGTGAAAATTATTTTGTTATTTCTCATAAAGATAAACGTTTTCTTGTTCGCCGTATAAATGCCGCAGCCTTTATTTCTCAGCCAGAGACCGACAAAATGGATTCGTTAGAAATATATAGGGATGGCTCTATAATTTTTTCTGCCAACTGTTATAAGTTGCTTGGGGAGATTCCAGTTTATTGGATTGAATATAGTGAGCTACCCGCTTACAGGGTATTATCTAACATTTCTTGCCCATGCGAGACTTTATGCGCAGAGGATTTCCTGCCAGGAGACAAAATTTTTTCAGATATAGATGTTGAAAAAAATAAAGGAGTGAGCTATACATCCTTACTTTCTTTATTTAACTTTGTTGAAACATCAATGAAAAAGATAGTGAAACAAGTCAGTCAATCAAAAATCAGAGGAACTATTACGTGCAACAGTTCTCCTGCTTTGTTTAAAAAAGAAAGAAACAATGAGAGCGTTTTAGGAATTGAAACATATATTGTCCCAGTTGAACTTTGTTAGTAAATGCCACCTTAAAGGTGGCATTTTTATTTTTCTCCAACCTTAAAAATGTATCCTTCACGTGTGCCGAAATAAAAGTTACCTTTCCAAACAGCAGGGGTGGATTCGATACAGCTCTCGCCTCCGATAGGTAGAGACCAAAGTTCTGTAGGCGTGTTTGGATTCGCCAATGAAAAAGCTTTGAGCGAGCCTTGGCATGTGCCTATAGTCAAGACGCCATCTACAACATTTGGTGAACTCCAAGCCCTCTCACCGATAAATGTGCGATTTAGTATTTCTCCAGAATCAGTATCGATAGTCAGTAAATCTCCAGGGTTGGTGGCAACATAGAGGTTGTTTTTATAAAGTGCTGGAGTAGACCAAACTCCACCACCAAGACCATTTCTTTTGGGCACATGCACACTCCAAATCAAAGGAGAGCTAGGATTTTTGGGATCAAGTTTGACTATCTGCCCGACTTCTTTGGAACGAGCATTGAGACGCTCTTCTTCGCTGACAGCATAGATAAATCCCTCTTTGTCAGCAATCAAAGTAGCATCTATATCATCTCCCATCCAAAAATCAAAAACTGTAGGAGCTATACCATCGAGCGCGCGAGATACATCAAAGCCCATAATTCTGCCACCAGAGTTTGTAATAAAAACAGTGTCACCTATTTTTAGTGGTGAGCTTTCTACACTCATTATCTTGTCCCCAACCAAATCAACAAACTCTTCTGAAAATGTCGGTATTTTTACAAGCTCGACAGGAGAGATTACAACCTTGCCGTTTTTATCATAACCACGGTTGAGTTTGATGATGTGAAAGATTCCGTTTTCACTACCTTCGTACAAAATATCGTCTTCAATCAAACCATTTCCATCCCAGTCATTGTTCCAAAGTCCGTCACTGACTTTAGCCTCTAGACGCCAGAGCTCTGTAGGAACTTCTCTATCGAGCGCAATAATTCTATAAAAGTTATCTCTGGAACCACTATATAAAAGAGGGAAGCCATCAGGGTCGAGAGTCACCGAGCCTTTGATGATGTCACCAGTTGCAAAGCTTTTTCTTGTCTGCTCTCCAGTTTCAGCATTTACAAAGTGTATGGCTTTATCATAAGCCCCAAAGATTATCTCGGTAATGCCGTCGGGTCGCTCCCAAACAGAAGGTTGTCCTGTCCAACCATTGCCACACCAAACCTTACTCTTTCCACCTACAGTTGAAGAAGCGCACAGTGGCTTTTCTTTGGGGTATTGCCATAAGACTTCAGGATTTGTAGGCACGGGTCCTGTACCATAAAAACTTCGAGTGGTGTTGCCTCGAAACATAGTTAGTCCTTTAGTTTTTGTTTTTGTAATTTCTAAGACAGTTTCTTTTATTGTTTTAGGGCTTTGCTCAAACCAGATCTGCTTTTCCAAAGACAAAAATAAAATCAAAGCAACTAAAATAAAAATAATTATCTTTAGCTTCTTCGTCATACTTAAACTAGTACATAATCAATAATCCTTCTGGTCATGTCAGCATTTGCCACCTTGAACTTGACCTTGTCTCCGATACGAAATGTCTTGCCAGTGCGTTTACCGACTATCGCAAGTTCTTTGTCGTTGTATTCGAAGTAGTCAGCACCCAAATCTCGCAGTCTTATCATCCCTTCACATTTACTTTCTTTTTCTTCGACAAATATTCCGTTCATAGATACTCCGGTGATAGATCCATCAAACTGCGCGCCCACTCTGTCTGCCATGTATTCTGTTTGTTTGTATTTGATAGAAGCACGCTCTGCATCGGCTGCTTCTTTTTCACGAGTAGAAGAGTGACTAGCTACTTTGTCATACATCGCCCAAGTGTCTTTGCCCACAGTTTCGCCTGTCAGATAAGATTGCAAAAGTCTATGAACTACCAAGTCAGGATAGCGTCTGATAGGAGAGGTGAAGTGAGTGTAGTATTCAAAAGCTAGACCATAGTGACCGATGTTTTGTGTCGAATAAATAGCCTTGGCCATCGAGCGAATGATTGAGATCTGGACTGTTTCTTTTTCAGGTTTACCTTCGAGAGATATGAGCAGGTCGTTGAGCGCCTTGGAAGGAATGATCCCGTCTTTGTTTAGTGGCAAGTTGTGTCCAAGTCTCTTGAGGAACAAATGCAAGTCATTCATCCTATCGAGATCAGGTTTGTCGTGGATGCGATACATAAATATCTCTTGGGCATTTGTGTCCCGTGTCGCGATGAACTGCGCTACTTTTCTGTTGGCTAGAAGCATGAGCTCTTCTATCATATGGTGAGTTTGTCCACGAACCTTTGTATAGACTCCGATAGGGTGCCCTGTTTCGTCGAGCTTAAATTTGACCTCAGGGGCATCGAGCGAGAGTGCTCCGCTATCAAATCTTTTTTTCTCTAGGTCTTGTGCAATAGTAAGAGCCACGTTCAACTCCGCTAAGAATGGTCCGCTTTGTTTATCCAAAACTTCTTGAGCGTTTTCATAGGTAAAACGATAGTGAGAATGAATCACAGTTTTACCAAACCACTCTGATACCACTTCAAACTTTGGCGTGATTTCAAAAACCGCGCTCATTGTGAGACGATCAACATCAGGATTCAAACTACAAAGTTCGTTTGAAAGAACTTCTGGAAGCATCGGGATTGTGCGGTCTACTAGATAGACCGAAGTCGCTCTTCTATAAGCTTCTTTATCAAGCGCACTTCCTGGATTTACATAATGCGAAACATCAGCGATGTGAATACCGACTTCTGTGTTGCCATTTTCTAAAAACTTTATAGAGATAGCATCGTCAAAGTCTTTAGCATCGGCTGGGTCGATGGTGAAGGTGGTTGTTTGTCGAAAGTCTCGGCGATTAGCTATTTCATCTTCTGTAATTCCTTTTTCATGAATGGCTTTTGCCTCAGCTTCTACTTCTGGCGGATAAGAGTCATCAAAACCTTTCTCGAGAGCTAGAGAGAGCATCTCAGCGTTGTTCTCAAGTGGCTTTCCAAGTACACGGGTCACTGAGCCAGTCGGAGTACCCATCGGGTCATCCCAAGCATCGATAGAACAAAAAACTTTGTCACCAGCTTTGGCGCCAGAGAGTTTGTCTCCTGGAATAACTATCGGCGTATACATTCTGCCGTCGTTGCTCACTATGCAGTGCGCACCTTGCTCAAAAGATAGTGTCCCACTATAACCAACCTTAGCTCGGCGTGGAATGTCCAAGACTTTTCCTTGAGGATTTTCTCCTTTGGGTAAAGCTGTGACTTCTGCCAAAACAGTGTCGCCATGGAAAGAACGATTGAGAGCTTCACGAGGTATCTCGATAGAAATACTTGATTCACGGCCTGCCTGCTTTGCCTGCGCAAGCATGGCGGGCAGGACTTTGACGTAACCTATGCCCTTTGTAGATATGTTGATAGTGCCTTCAAACTTGGCACCTATTTTGAGTTCTTGCATTGGTTTACTTTAACATGCTTTTGTCAATAATTCATTATATACTTATTCTATGAAATATATTTTAATTTTAATCCTTATAGTATTAGTATCTTTAGGTTTTTACTATTTTAGTAATTCAAAAAAAGTAGAAAATGCTTTACCTGAAATAAAACAAAATATTATAGAAAATAATAAAGTGCCAAATACTCCTACTTCTGAAGAAATAAACAGCAATCTAACAGCAGAAAATTTTTTACAAAAATTAGTTTCTTGTGAACCAGGAAAATACACAATTTCAGACACCTTACCTCATCCTATTTTTGGTAAATTCGATCTCACTGTAGACATAGAACTTATAAAGGGGGACCTAGGTGTTTGCCACCAAATATCCACAAATTATAGAAATATAATAGTACTAGGTCCTGATGGAAAAAAAGATGAAGATGTCTCAGGGGATCTAGAAGAAGCATATAAAACTATGACAGCGACTTGTTCAGTTGGTGTAGAAGATAGAGAGAATATGTTAAAACAATTTAAAGAACAACAAAAAACAGGAAAATTCGGCTCTATATTAGGTAGTGGTTATGGAAGTAAGTGTAAGATCGAGGGTTTAAATTAAAGACAAAGACGGTTTGACGCTTTTTTATTTTTCTGCTATATTTGCCAGCACATGTTAAAGATAAGACTACAAAGAATAGGACGCAAAAACGAGGCACAATTTCGCCTTGTAGTTACTGACTCAAAAAATGGACCACAAAGTGGAAAGTTTTTGGAAATCCTTGGTTCACACACACCAAAGGGAGATACTGTAATTTTGAAAAATGAAAGAATTCTTCACTGGATCAAAAACGGCGCACAAGTTTCTCCAACTGCTCACAATATGCTCATTAAGCACAAAGTGATAGAAGGCAAGAAAAAGAACGTACTCTCAAAGAAAGCTCCAACTGTAAAGAGAAAGGATGCTCCGAAGAAAAAATAAGAGGTTGCTCTAGAGGGCAACCTCTTTTGTTTTCTGCGGGGTGCCTACGCAGAGTCCTCGATGCACAAAAAAGGTTGTCCTCTCTCGCTTTAGAAAAAAGCCAGTACAAAATATAAATTTCACAATATTATTTTTTGTTGGTATAATGAAATCCTTAATACCTTAAGATAGAAATACACATATGAATGATAAAGAATTTTTGGAAATGTTAGTAAAAGCCTTGGTGGACAACCCTTCTGATGTAGTAGTAGACCGGACAGTAGACGAAATGGGGGTACTTCTGACTCTCTCAGTGAACGCTTCTGATATGGGTAAAATCATCGGTCGCCAAGGCAATACTGCCAAGGCTATCCGTACGCTTCTTCGTGTAGTAGGTATGAAGCACAATGCTCGCGTAAACCTCAAGATCAACGAACCAGCTGGATTTGAAAGAACCCCTGATGTGGCAAACCTCGATGACGCTATGGCTGATTTGAAAGACCTGTAAAGAAGACAGTAGTAAATAGAAGAAAAATCCCCCTTTTAAATAGGGGGATTTTTTTGTACTTGACAGATTTTGTATAATCTGCTATGATGGTGTTAGATTTGTTGTACGTTACGCGCAGATAGCATGAGGAAGCTAACGGTAATCCTCAAATCTACTCCACTGACCATGCAAAGCATTGTCGAATCAAATCCGCTTGGTGGGAGCTGGTGGCTTATAGATTTCCTCAAATCAATCAAAACCTTGTCATATTTGAACAAGGTTTTTTACTTTACAAACTTGATAACTTTATATACTTTATAACTAACTTATGAAATTCCATTTTCTTACAATCTTCCCAAACATGATAAATGCCTATACAGGAGAGGCGATGCTTAAGCGTGCCAAAGACAAAAAACTCTCTGACTTTGTTGCTATCAACATTCGAGAGTACAGCAAAGACAAACACGGCAAAGTAGACGACAGGCCTTATGGTGGAGGTCCTGGTATGGTCATGACACCAGAGCCAATTCTTCGTGCTTACTCAAAACTCAAGATGAAAAAAGAAGCTAGGATAAAAGTCATCCAACTTTCTCCAAGTGGCAAAATGTTTACAAACACCATTGCAAAGAAAATGGCGAAGAGTTATACAGATATAGTTTTTATTTGTGGAAGATATGAAGGGGTAGACGATCGGGTGCGCAAGATTTTGAAAGCTGATGAATATAGTATCGGAGACTATGTGTTAACAGGTGGGGAGTTACCAGCACTTGTGATGACCGATGCGATAGTGCGACAAATCCCTGGGGTGCTAGGCGATGAAGCGTCTCTAGAAGAAGCACGTGTGGCAAGTCCGAGAGTCTATACTCGACCCGATGTACTCTTGTGGCCAAAGGTAAAAAAGGGGGAGAAACAGAAAAAACATATTGTCCCAAAGGTTTTAACTGAGGGGCACCATAAGAAAATAGAGGAGTGGCGCCTATCTGCGCAGGCAGGAGCGAAACAACAAAAGGATAAGTAGTTGACTTTTACTATTTTTGTAGTATGATTAGAAAAAACAAATTATGGAAGTACTACAAAAACTCAAAGGAATTTTCTCTTCTGAAACACTTCGAATTATTCTGATAGAAGATGCGGCTATTGCAGCAGAGTCAATAGCTAAGATGCTTTTGGATATTTCGCCTTCAGCGCTTTTGCATGTACCAAAATCCTACAATGAAGTTAAAGAATGTTTAAAGAACGGAACATATGATCTTGTTCTTTTAGATAATTCATTAACAAGTTGGAGTGATGCTGCGGGAATGTCGGGGATAAAGACTATCCCTTTAATCAAAGAAACCAACCCGCGAACCTTCATCCTTTTTATCTCTAACGAGAGCGGTGTTGGTAAAATTCTAATGCAGGAAGGAATGGTAGATTTCTGGAAATACAAAAACGAATTGGAAGGACTGTTTGAAGAGCTCAAAACTTTATAAACCAGATAGTTCTTACTTTTTAAAGGCCCTTATAAAAGGGCCTTTTTATATACTTGACTTTATATATTGTATATGCTATAATATAGAAAATGCATAAACAATGAAAAGTTCTATAAAAAAACAAGTTTCGTTCGGGAATAATTTCACCAACGTTATAGTTCAAGCAGCTATTAAAACTAAAGAAAGCAATTTTTCTTTAGGGTTTTCTTCAAAATACAAAAAACCAAAAAGTTATACAAAAAAAGCTTACTTTGCAAAAGCTGATGGTGGACTGATATGCGCCAAAGATGGTGGATATAAAAAGTCACTGGATGATAGTTACTATGGCTATACTATCCAGGTAAATCCTGGAGGAGCAGGTAGGCTGTTCACTGTTGTTTTTGACGATAAAGAAAAGCCCGTGGTTGTGTTGGATGTTTCCAACAAAATTACAAATTTTTCTGAAACTCGAGTCATGCGCATTGACTATAAAAGTCCTGAAGAAACAGGTGTTTCCAGGATTACTCTTCAAAAAAAGTATGACGAACAACACGGAACCACATTTTTGGCTGACGCAGGGCTAGCAAAAGAAGAGCCGGTCCCCATGGAATTGGAAGATGAGTTAAAACTTCCGTCACATTCTGAAGGTCAGGTTGGAGGAGGTGATCCTGAAAAGGTTTATCTCTCCAGGACTATCAAAATAAATTCCATGTTTAGCTCGTTACCTTTTTTGGAACCTGCTAGACTTAATCACTTTAAATCTGGTCTGGCTGGGGAGTTCCCTCAGACAATTTATTTTTGATCGGTATTCAATTAGTGGCCGGCAAATAGCGTAAGCTATTTGCCGGCTTTTTCTTTTCTTGACACTTTTTTGTCTTTGTACTACACTATTTACCTTATACCTACAGGCAGAGTTGCGGCACAGAGAAACTGTATTTTATTAGATGAGTTTATTAGAAAGCCCAAGAATATATCAACAAAAGATATGTCTTGTGGCGTTTTTCCGTTTATATACACATGAGTAAATCAAACACCAAAAGCAGTATTCGTCCCAAAAAGTATTTTTCTAAGTACAAAAAACCATTAGTAGAATTTCCAAACCTCATAGACCACCAGATACAGTCTTACAACTGGTTGGTAGAAAAAGGAATAAAAGAAGTTTTCAAAGAGTTCACTCCTATTGAAGACTATACTGGCAAAAAATTTAAGCTAGATTTTGTTTCTTTCCATCTTACAGAACCAAAATTTGATGAAAATTATGCCAAAGAAAACAAACTCTCTTATGAGAGCGGTCTTAAGGCACGCGTAAAACTCACCAACAAACAAACAGGTGGAGAAAAAGAACAAGAAATCTTCATGTCTGATGTCCCAATGATGACCAATCACGGTACTTTCGTCATAAACGGTGTCGAAAGAGTTTTGGTTCCTCAACTCTCAAGAAGCTCTGGTGTTTTCTTTACTGACCTTGAAGTCAAAGGTAAAAGATACTTTGGTGCAAAAATCATTCCAAATCGCGGAGTTTGGATTGAGATAGAAAGTGACCCAGACGGCACTATATATGTGCGTATCGACAAGAAAAAGAAGTTCCCAGTAACATCACTCCTTCGAGCGCTTGGACTCTCTAGTGATGAAGAAATCAAAAAGCTCTTCAAGGGTGAGCCATTTGCTGCAACTATCTTGCATTCTCTAGAAAAAGATCCTAGTAAAAACGCACAAGATGCTTATGTAGAAATCTACCGAAAACTTCGAGACGGAGATTTGGCAACAGCTGACAATGCCAAAGAATTCATCACCAACCTCTTCGGTGAAGAGCGCTATGACCTCTCTAGTGTTGGGCGATTTAGATTTAACAAGCGCTTTGATCTAGATATGAACGATAAAGAAATGAATCGCAAGACTCTCTCTGCAGAAGACATCGCTTTGATTGTTAAGCATGTCATCATGCTAAACAACACCCCAGGATCTAAGGCTGATGATATCGATCACCTAGGTAGCCGTCGTGTGCGTTTTGTAGGAGAACTTCTTCAACAAAAGATTTTTATGGGTATGACTCAGATCAAACGAAATGTTCAAGATCGTATGAGTACTATCGATTCAGCCAACGCTTTGCCTATCCAAGTGGTCAACCAACGCCCACTGCAAGCTCGTATCAAAGAGTTCTTCACTACCAACCAACTCTCTCAGTTCATGGACCAAGAAAACGTTCTATCTGAGATTGAGCTTTTGCGTACTATCTCAGCTCTTGGACCAGGAGGACTTACTCGAGAGCGTGCAACTCTAGAAGTGCGTGATGTACACACTTCTCACTACGGGCGTGTTTGTCCTATTCACACACCAGAAGGACCAAATATCGGTCTTATCTTGCGTTTAGCTATCTATGCCAAGATCAATGATTTCGGGATTATCGAAACTCCTTATGTAAAAGTTAAAAACGGAAAGATCACAGATGAAGTGGTGTACTTGAACGCTCTTGAAGAAGAAAAGTACATCATTGCTCACGCTGGAACAAAATACGATGAAAAGGGTAACTTGCCAGAAGATGTTGAGGCGCGTATCCGCACTTCTCCAGGTATCGTTCACAAATCACAAGTTGATTTCATTGACGTAGCGACAAACCAAGCCTTTTCATTGGCAACAAGTATGATTCCGTTCTTTGAGCACAATGAAGCCAACCGAGCACTCATGGGAAGTAACATGCAAAAGCAAGCTGTTCCAGTGATTCGCCCAGAAGCTCCGCTTGTAGCTACAGGCATGGAAGAAGAATCTGCTAAGTATTCTGGAAGACTTGTTCTAGCTGAAGAGGCAGGAGAGGTAGAAGCTGTTGATGCCAACAAGATTGTCGTTAAGAGCGATAAGACTGGTAAAAACCACTCTTACTCTTTGATCAACTTCCAAAGAACTAACAACTTCTCATCACTCCACCAAAGACCAGTAGTTTCTATCGGAGACAAGGTCAAAAAGGGTGCACTTCTTGCTGACTGTTCAACAACAGATGGTGGACAAATCGCTCTCGGACAAAACATGCGTGTCGCATTTATGTCTTGGAACGGTGCCAACTATGAGGACGCTATTATCCTTTCTGAAAAACTTATCAAGGACTCAAAGTTTACTTCTATCTACATCTCAGAATTTATCTGTGTTGTGCGCGATACAAAGCTTGGACCAGAAGTAACAACAAGAGATATTCCAAACGTCGGTGAGGCTCGTCTAAAAGATCTCGATGAAGACGGTATCATCCGAGTAGGTGCGGAAGTTAAAGAAGGAGATATCTTGGTAGGTAAAATTACTCCAAAAGGTGAAACTGAACTTACTCCAGAAGAAAGACTTCTCCGAAGTATCTTTGCTGAAAAAGCTCGTGATGTAAAAGACACATCACTAAAGATGGATCACGGTAAAAAGGGTCGCATCATTCGCGTCAAAGTATTTTCTCGTGATCAAGGTCACAACCTAGAAAGTGGTGTTATCAAGAAAATAGTTATCGAAGTAGCACAACTTCGAAATATCTCTGTCGGAGACAAGCTTGCTGGACGACACGGAAACAAAGGTGTTATCTCAGTGGTTCTTCCAGAAGAAGACATGCCATATATGGCAGATGGTACACCGGTAGACGTAGTACTTACTCCACTTGGAGTTCCATCTCGTATGAACCTTGGACAAATCCTTGAACTTCACTTGGGTATGGCAGCAAATAGTCTTGGTTATCAAGCTATTGTGCCACCGTTTTGTGGAGCAACAGATGCTGAAATCAAAGCTGAGCTAAAACAAGCTGGTTTGCCAGAGAGTGGAAAGGTGCCTCTATATGATGGACGAACAGGAGAAAAGTTCCAACAAGATATCGCTGTGGGATACATGTATATCTTGAAACTTCACCACATGGTAGAAGACAAGATTCACATGCGAAGTATTGGTCCGTACTCTCTCATTACTCAACAACCTCTCGGTGGTAAAGCACAATCTGGAGGACAACGTTTCGGAGAAATGGAGGTCTGGGCTCTTGAAGGTTATGGTGCTTCTCATATATTGCGAGAAATGTTAACAATCAAATCAGACGATATCAGAGGTCGTGCGGCTACATTTGATTCTATTATCAAAGGTGAAAAAATACGCGAGCCAAACGCTCCAGCGTCGTTCTCGGTGATGCTCAACTATCTACGAGGACTATGTCTTGATGTAGATTTGCAAAATACAAGTCCAAAAGTGGTCGAAGCAAACGCAGAAGAGGTAAACGCCTAAATAACAAAGAGTTAATATTATGAAAACACTAGATACAACAAATTTTGATAGCATCGTTCTCAAACTCGCTTCTCCAGAGAAGATTTTGGATTGGAGTTATGGTGAAGTTACAAAACCAGAGACCATCAACTACCGAACAGGTCGCAGTGAAAGAGGTGGACTCTTTGATGAGCGTATTTTCGGTCCTGAAAAAGACTACGAATGTTACTGTGGAAAATACAAGCGCATTCGTTACGCTGGTATTATCTGTGAAAAATGTGGAGTTGAAGTAACTCAAAGTATAGTGCGTCGTGAACGTATGGGTCACATCGATCTATGTTCTCCAGTGGCTCACATCTGGTTCCTCCGTGGTGTACCATCTCGCATGAGCATCCTCCTAGGTATCCCGCTAACAGAACTCGAAAAGGTTATTTATTTCGCTGGCTATATCATAGTTTCTGTTCATGAAGATGAAAAAGCTAGAATAGTTGCTGATCTTGATTCTGAATTTAAAAACAAACTCAAAAACGCCTCAGACGAAGAGACTCGTGAAAAACTAAAGACACTTCTTCTAAATACCAAAAAAGAAATAGCAGAAATCCGAACTGGAAAAGTTTTGACTGAGATTTCTTATCACCACTATTCTCTCAAGTATGGTAGTGCTTTCGAAGCAAGTATCGGTGCTGAAGCCGTCTTTGAGCTTTTCAAAGGCATTGACTTGGAAAAAATGAAAGCTCAGACTGAAAAGTCTCTTGAGAAAGCTGGAGCTGCAGAGCGAGAAAAACTCAACAAAAGACTCTCTCTCATCAGAGCTATGCTTTATGCCAACATTCGACCTGAATGGATGTTCCTAAGTCGTTTGCCAGTTATTCCACCAGCACTTCGTCCGATGGTGGCTCTTGAAGGTGGCCGACATGCGACAAGTGATATCAATGATCTATATCGTCGTGTTATCAACCGCAACAATCGTCTTCGCAAACTCAAAGAGATAGGTGCTCCAGATGTTATTCTAAGAAACGAAAAGCGTATTTTGCAAGAAGCAGTGGACGCTCTCATCGACAACTCTATCGCTGGAGCTGATAGTCCTGCAATGAGTCAAGCACAACGCCGAGCTCTTAAGTCTCTCTCTGACAACCTAAAGAGTAAGCAAGGTCTTTTCCGACAAAACCTCCTAGGTAAGCGCGTAGACTACTCCGGACGAAGTGTTATCGTAGTTGGTCCAAACCTTAGACTTAACCAATGTGGACTTCCAAAGCACATGGCTCTTGAACTCTTCAAACCATTTGTAATCTCAAAGATTATCTCTAGAGAACTTGCTTTCAACATAAGAGGAGCAAACAAACTCATTGAAGATGGTGTGCCAGAAGTGTGGGCTATTCTTGAAGAAGTTATCACCGGCAAATACGTCATGCTTAACCGCGCGCCGACTCTTCACCGCTTGGGTATTCAAGCTTTCATGCCAGTTTTGATCGAAGGAAATGCTATCCAAGTTCACCCACTTGTTTGTCCTGCGTTTAACGCTGACTTCGACGGAGACCAAATGGGGGTTTATCTACCACTTTCTGAACAATCTCAACACGAAGCTAAGACACTGGTTGCAGCTGATAAAAACTTGCTCAAGCCACAAAATGGTGACCCTATCGTTTCATCAAAAATGCTAGATATCGTGCTTGGTTGTTATTGGATGACTAGTGTTGTTGATGGAGAAAAAGGCGAAGGCATGTATTTCTCTAGTCCAAACGAAGCTCTCATGGCTCATGATCTTGGTGTGTTGTCATATCGTGCAAAGATATATGTTCTTGGAACAGATAGTCAAAAGTATGCACAGTTTGACAAGAAGCCCTTCGAGACAACAGCAGGTAGACTTTTGTTTAACGCTATTTTGCCAGCAGAGTTTCCTTATATCAACGAAGAGATCACCGCTAAGAAGATTATCGGTATTGTGGATACTATGATTTCTGATTTTGGTATAACAGCTATCGCACCTGTTTTGGATAAAATCAAAAACTTTGGTTACAAATACGCAACTATCTCTGGAACTACTTGGAGTATCGATAACGTTGTTGTGCCAAAAGAAAAAGCTGAAATTGTGGCAACTCACAGAGCTCTCGAAGCAACTATCAAGAGCCAGTTTGAAGACGGACTTCTTTCTGAAGAAGAGCGATTCCAAAAAGTTATCGAGGTTTGGAATAAAGCCAAAAGTGAAATAGAAAAAGCTTTGGTAAACACTGTTGAGAAGCACAGTTCTGTTTATGACATGATTACATCGGGTGCTCGAGGAAGTATGAGTAACGTAACTCAAATGGCGGGTATGAAAGGTATGATCCAAAACACAACTGGACGCACTATTGATTTCCCAATCATTCCGTCTTATAAGGAAGGTCTTTCTCCTATTGAATACTTCATTACTACTCACGGATCTCGTAAAGGTTTGGCTGACACAGCTCTAAACACTGCTCGTGCAGGTTATCTAACTCGAAGACTTGTTGATGTGGCACAAGACGTCATCATCACTGAAGAGGATTGTGGTACTAAGCTTGCTAAGCGTATTACTAAGGAAGTTATCTCTGGATTTGAAATCCCACTTTCAAAAAATATCAGAGGAAGAATCTTGGCAAAAGATTTGGTGCTTCCAGACGGAACAACACTCTTTAAAAAAGGTCACCTTGTTTCTAAGGATGATGCTACTTTGGTAGAGAAAAAGGGTGTTACAGAAGTCTTTGTGCGTACTCCAATGACATGTAAAACAGTTTATGGTATTTGCCGAAATTGTTATGGACTAGACTTGGGTCGTGGACATATGATTGAGCGTGGTGAGGCTGTCGGTATCGTGGCAGCGCAAGCTATCGGTGAGCCAGGTACTCAGCTAACACTTCGAACTTTCCACGCCGGTGGTGTGGCAGGAGTAGACATTACTGCAGGTCTTCCACGTGTTGAAGAAATCTTTGAATGTCGAACAATCAAAAACCCAGCTATCGTTAACAAATACGCTGGAACTGTTACAGACATCAAGCAAGAAGGATCAGAAAAGATCATCTCTGTACTCTCTAGTGAGTCTACTGCTAAAAAAGAAAGTGTGGACTACATAGTTAACCCTCGTCGTGTTCCTATAGTAAAAGTTGGTCAAGAAGTAGTAGGAGGCGAACTCCTAACTGACGGATCTGCAAATATAGAAGAAGTATATGAAGCTGGTGGCAGAGAAATGGCAGAAGACTACATCATTCGTGAAATTTCAAAAGTTTACGAACTTCAAGGGGCATCTATTGCTCGTAAGCACCTAGAGATAATAGTCAGACAAATGTTCTCTCGTCGCAAAGTTAAAGATGCAGGAGATACAACATTTTCTATTGGAGATGTTGTCGAGGTTACTGACCTTATCGAAGAAAATGCAAAAATGCGTGATATGGGTCTTCGAGAAGCAAAAGCAGACTTGATCATTCTTGGTATTACTCAAACAGCACTCTTTGCAAAGAGCTGGATATCAGCAGCATCATTCCAAAACACAAACCGTGTGCTTATCAACAACGCAATTCGTGGAGGTAAAGATAGTCTTCGAGGTCTCAAAGAAAACGTAACTGTTGGACGATTGATTCCTGCAGGTACTGGATTTAAAGAGCGAGAAATCTTCAAAGTTAATAACGTTAAGAACCAAGAGGAATAATCCCGTTAGAAAATCATCTATAATTAAGTTATGATAAACAATATCTTTAGCAGATTTATAATTAAGGATGTCACAACAATGACCTCTTTCTAATGGGATGAAAACGGTATTCGAGACTATAAAAGATCGATTGCCTATTACCGAAGTACTGTCTTCTTACATCACTCTTGTCCCAAATGGCCCTCAGTATAAGGCGAAGTGTCCGTTTCATAACGAACGGACTCCTTCGTTTTATATTTCTCCTGAGAGAAATCTCTACTATTGTTTTGGTTGTGGAGCCAAAGGCGATATCTTCACCTTTGTTGAGCAGTTTGAAGGTTTGGATAAAAGGGGAGCCTTAAAGCTTCTGGCTGATAGAGCAGGGGTTGTACTTGATACTTACACCACTAGTCACACTGACGATGATGGTATTTATCAAGCTCTTGAAAAGGCGACTTTGATATATCAAAATTTTCTAAAAGAAAATAAAGAAGCTCAAGAGTACTTGGAAAAAAGAGGGTTGACCAAAGAAACCATCTCTGACTTTCGTATAGGTTATGCACCCAACGAATGGCGAACTATAGAAGCTAGTTGTAAAGATCAAAAAGAAAAATCTTTGGCTCTTAAGGCTGGACTGACTAAGTCGGCAGAAGATCCAAAAACCAAGCAGATCAAGGTCTATGATCGTTTTCGAAGCCGTATCATGTTTCCTATATGTGACAGCAGTTCTAGAGTTATTGCTTTTTCAGGAAGAATATTTCCACAAAGCGATGATGGTCCCAAGTATCTCAACTCCCCAGAGACAGAAATCTTCCAAAAATCCAAAACTCTTTTTGGTTTTGATAAGGCCAAAATCCATATCAAAAAACACAACTTTGCTATTTTGGTAGAAGGACAGATGGACTTGATATTTTCTCATCAAGCAGGTTTTAAAAACACTGTGGCAACTTCTGGGACAGCTGTTTCAACAGAGTCTGTCAAAGATCCTTTTTCAAATCTTTCTATTTTGTCGAGATTAACTTCAAATATTTTCTTGGCTTTTGATGGAGATGAAGCTGGTCAAAAAGCGATGGACAGAGCGGCTTTGGTAGCACTATCTCTAGGGATGAATCCAAAAGTAGTTGTGCTACCAAATGGTCTTGATCCAGCTGATTATATTTTGAAAAATGGACCGGAAGCTTGGAAAGAAAGACTAAAAGAAGCTAAACACTTTATTGATCACCACCTAGATCTTATCAAGGCAGGTTCTAGCTCCCCTCATATATTTGTCAAAAATATCAAGCAAAAGCTTTTCCCATTTTTGGCAAAGGTCCTCTCTCCGATGGAGCGAAATATCTATATCAACAAGATTGCAAAAGAGATAGAAATGCCAGCTGAGACTATAGAGCAAGAGCTCAAGCAAAGTTTCTCTCAACTACCGAAAGAAGAGCAGGTGATAAGCAGTATTAAAGGTAGGGAGGTGACTCCTTATGAGAGATTGATTGCTCTTAGACAAAGATTTGCTAGCACCGAGGTTGAGAAGGCAGTAGAAGAACTAAACAGTGTATCTGTAGGAGGATTGGTTTTCTCAGCTCCACCACTAGAGGAGGATAGACTCAGTCGGGATTTGATAGTGGTTGAAGAAGAATATAGTAGTCTCAAAAAAGAAGATCAAGAAAAAGTAGCAAAAGAGTTGGTAGAGAGTGTTTTACAAGAATTTCTCCTTAGTATGAAAGCTTCCTATATGAAAGATTTGAAGCAAGCCGAAGCGGAGGGGAACGAAGAGAAGATAGCTAGAATCACAAGAGTTTTGAACGAAATCATAAAAAGCCGACATGAGCGCAGTAGTAGCGCTTGAAGCATAAAGATGTTTTATGCTTGACAAATAAGGTTTTTTTGTAGATGATGCAATAGAAATATGCCAAAGACAAATAAAAAAGCACAAAAGAAAAAAGTAACCAAGAAAACTCCGCCTAAAGGTGGATCTAAAAACAAACCAAAAAAGGTTATAGCAAAGAAAACTGCTAGCAAAAAAAAGACTACTCCAAAAAAGAAGATTTTAATAAAAAGTAAAACTCCAAAGAAACCTGTAAAAAAACAAGTTTCAAAAACTAAAGAAAAAGTAAAACCAAAGCCAATAACGATCCGTCATGCTGGTTCTAGTCCTCGCAAGGAGGCTAACTCTGCTAGAAAACTGCAAGAGATGGAAGTCAAAGCAGAGGAGCTTTTGGCCAAGGGTAAAAAGCGAGGCTTCATCACCTATGATGAAATCCTCAAGATGTTTCCTGATATTGAAAACAATATCGCCTTTCTAGATGAGATATATGAGAAGTTTTCTGTTGCTGGTATCGATGTGCTCGAAGGTGGAAATCTGCTCGACGTCGACAACACAGAAGACCTCTCAAAGTATGTAAAAGATACTCACACTTTTTCTTCTGTCCAAATGTACCTAAAAGACATCGGTCAGTATGCCCTTATCAATGCTGCTCAAGAAAAAGATTTTGCTAGGCGTATTGCTGCGGGGGACTTGGAAGCCAAAAACTTGTTAGCTCGAGCCAACTTGCGTTTGGTGGTTTCTATCGCCAAAAAGTACGCCAATAGAACAGCTGATTTGACCTTGCTTGACCTTATTCAAGAGGGAAATATTGGCCTCTTTAAAGCGGTAGAGAAGTTTGACTGGACTAAGGGATACAAGTTTTCTACTTATGCTACTTGGTGGATACGTCAGTCTATCACTCGAGCACTAGCTGATCAGTCTCGAACTATTCGTATACCAGTACACATGGTTGAAACTATTTCAAAATACAAACAAGTTGTGCGAAGACTTGGACAAGACTTGGGGCGTGATCCAGTCGCTGAAGAGATTGCCAATGAAATGGGTATAGAAGTAGAGAAAGTTCATGTCATTGAACAAATCAATCAAGAAACAAGATCCCTTGAGCAACCAATAGGAGATGATGAAGACAAGTCTACCTTTGGAGAATTTATCCCAGATGATAAACTTCTTCGTCCAGACCAAGAAGCGACTCGCAACATGCTCAAAGAGCAAATGGGCGCAGTCTTGGCAGAGCTCTCTCCAAAGGAGCGCAGAATTCTTGAAATGCGTTATGGTCTTGTCGACGGAGTACAACATACTCTCGAAGAAGTAGGTAAAGAGTTTGGAGTCACTCGTGAGCGTATCAGACAGATTGAAGCCAAGGTTCACGAAAAACTTCGTCAAAACGATAAAATCCAAAAACTAAGAAATTATTTTGATTAGCCTCGTCAAAGTTTTAACGAAGACGAACTAAATAATCACTAAAATACCCTTACATTGTAAGGGTATTTTAGTTTATGTATTATTTCATCAAGCCGTCTATGATTTTGCGCACTTCTTCTATCGGATAAGCTCCAGGGATTGCAACTTGCTCATTTTTTTTGTTGATCACTATGCTATACGGTGTGCCACGAGCGCCGAGAGCTTGAGCTTCAGCACTTTGGTCGGCAACTTTTTTGGCAACTGTCGCATTTGTTAAACATTTACTAAAGAGTTTTTCATCAAGACCAAGTCTTGTGGCTGTGCCAGTCAAAACACTTGCACTTTTCTCTGGGGAAACAGTGATGTCGATAGCTTCATCTAAATATTTCCAGAAAACTTCATTACCTCCGAGCTCTGCTGAACATTCAAGAGCGATAGCTTCATTGCCAGCATTGGCATGGATACTGAGAGGAAAATGTCGATACACCCAGGCAACTTTTGTTCCGTATTCTTTGATAACATCTTTCATTGTGAGGTGGAAGCGTTGGCAAAACGGACAGTCGCTATCTGAATATTCTACTATCACCACTTCAGCCTTACTCAAGTCTCCAAAGACATGGTCTTCTTGTCTTAGGGCTACAGGTTCAACTGGTTTTGTATCAGGTAAAGTTTTTTCACCAGAAGGTTTTTGCATCAAGGTATTGCCTTTACCAGAGAAAATAAGAGCAACGGCAATAAGCACTCCGGCTGTAATGATTGCTGCTGGGGTACTGATATTAAGCTTTTTGATTTGTGTGTTTTGATTTTGTTCTTGTTCCATGCCTAGCAGTATAGCGCAAAATATGGTAATTTGTCTGTTATATGCCTTTTTCGGAAATAGCTATGTATATAATAGTTTTTTTGGCTCTTTATGTGCAGGTTTTTTTCATGGTTACTTTTTTTGAAAAAAGAAAACACCTAAACAGACTCCACGATGAAGACCTACCGGTTTTGACAAGTTTTCCGTCTGTAGCAGTTATTGTGCCAGCCTGGAATGAGGGCACAACTGTCCACGGCACTATTGAGTCTCTTTTAAATCTAGATTATCCAAAAGACAAGCTAGAAGTCATAGTTGTCGATGATGGCTCCACTGATGACACTTGGCAAGAAATGCTAAAGTACAAAGATCATCCACAAGTTAGAATTTTTCAAAAAGAAAATGGTGGCAAACACACTGCGGTAAACTTTGGTATCGACAACACCAAGGCAGACTTTATATCGTGCTTGGATGCTGACTCATTTGTGGCACCTGATGCTCTTCGAAGAATGATAAATGTCTTTCAAAAAAAGCCTGAGGTGATGGCTGTCGCACCTTCTCTGATAGTCAACAAACCAAAAAACATTTTGCAATACGCACAAAGAGTAGAGTACAACATGAGTACTTACAACAAACGCATGCTCGCATATCTTGGAGCTATCCACGTAACACCCGGACCATTTTCTGTTTATCGAAAAGAAGTTTTTGAAAAGATAGGAAAGTTTCGAAAAGCACACAACACAGAAGACCAAGAAATAGCATATCGCATGCAAGAGCATCATTTAAAGATTGATCATTGTCACACTGCTTATGTCTTTACCTCAACGCCCAATACCGTAAAAAAGCTTTACAAACAAAGGCTTAGATGGATTTATGGATTTATCAACAACACTATTGATTATCGAAGACTGATTTTCAAAACCAAGTATGGTAACTTTTCTTTCTTTACACTTCCTTCAGGTATCATCTCTATCATCGCTGTTTGTTATCTTTCTTTTGCACTTTTGTACAACTTTATTTTGTTTTTGATAAAAAAAATAACAGAGATTTCTATCAAAGGTTTTGATCTGACATTTTCTCCACACTTTGATTTATTTTTTATCAACACTAAGACGATATTTTTTATTTCGGTGGCGCTGTACGCTATGGTTATATTTTCTATCATTGTTGGAACCAAACTTTCAAAACAAAAGAAATCTATAAATTGGCATATTATCCCTTATCTGCTAATCTATAGCATCATTGCTCCGATATGGCTTTTGAAAGCAGTTTGGAATACAATTACCAAAGCAGGTCAGCCTAAGTGGCGTTAATCAAAGTAATAAAAATGAAAGGTTTCCAAAAATATTTTTTTGTTTTTCTAGTAACATGTGGCATCTTTGCCGTTGGTTGGTATTTGAGTGCTTATGTCAACAACAAAAAAATAAACCAAATCAAAGACATCCAAAACAAAATAGCTATAGATATCCTCTCTTCAGAAACACAGTTTGCTCTCCTTGAAGAACTCTCTTGTCAAGATTTGAGTAACTCAGTCCTCTCAAAAGAGATAGCGACCATCGCTGACAAGATCTCTTATACCGAACAAACAACTGGCAATAGGGATGAGGTAGAGCTTTTGAAAAAACAATATACGATATTGCAAGTCAAGGATTTCCTTTTAACAAAAAGGATTGCCGAGAGGTGTAAACAAAAGATCAATACCATTTTTTATTTTTATGGCAATAGAGACGCTTGTAATGATTGTGTAAAACAGGGCTTTGTACTCGATGCAATAAGAGAAAAATATCCTGGAGTCAGAGTGTATTCTTTTGATCACAATTTGGATCTTTCGACCATAAAAGCCTTGAATTCTATATATAAAATCCAAAATTCACTACCTTCTTTGGTGGTCAACGGTAAAACTGTTAGTGGTTTTAAAACTGTAGAAGAACTAGAAGCTTTGCTTCCAAAAGAGTTAACAAATCCACAAAAAACAACTACAAAAAAGACAACAAATTAGACAAAAATTTTACATAAAAACACCTCTTGCAAGAGGTGTTTTTATGTGCATAAAGTTATACACAAATTTTTTACTATTT
Organism: uncultured Candidatus Saccharibacteria bacterium; assembly: GCA_964505155.1. Classification (GTDB taxonomy): domain Bacteria; phylum Patescibacteriota; class Minisyncoccia; order Phycocordibacterales; family UBA9973; genus UBA4124. The sequence goes on along the minus strand of CAZDGL010000007.1, from coordinate 3,062 downwards.
ATATATGCATAGAGAGGGGTGGGTGTGTTAAAATATAAGGGTAGAACGAATGAAATTCTATAAAAAATTTCACAGTTTGTTTTTTGCGAAAAAGCTCCACAGAAGTGTAGTAGCTTTTTGTATTTTGGGGACCGTCATCTTCTCAACTTTTGCCCTGAGTGCAAACGCTGCTGCTGGAGTGCCAAGCATCATAAACTTCCAAGGGCGCTTGATGAACTCCTCTGGTGACCTCCTTGGTGGGCCAAGCGGCACAAACTACTGTTACCGTTTTTCTCTTTACAATGCCTCAACAGGTGGATCAAAGGTTTGGCCAGCAGGAACACCAAGTACTATGACCATCCTCACACGAGAAGGAGTTTTCAATGGCAACGTTGGGGATGTATCAGCTGGGGGTGACGATCTCAGCTCTTATGCTTTTGATGATGATCAAGTTTTTATCAACGTAGAAGTTGCTGCACAAATCTCTGGATCTTGTAGTGGAGTCTCTTTTGAAACTTTAACTCCGAGACAACGAGTAGTCTCTTCTGGTTTTGCTATCAACTCTCGAACTGTTGGCGGATTTACTCCAAGCCAAACTCCAACAGGAAATAATATTCCAGTTCTAAACAGCGGAGCGCTTAACATGGCTGGAGCTATCACCTCTGGTGGTCTTACAGTCAACACTGTTGCTGGCGGAGTCAACGATGACAAACTCGCTATCGTTGTTGCTGCGGGCGGTGCTGCTCAGTTTACCGGTACTATCACCAATGCTGATATAACAGGCTCAAACAAAACCTGGACATTTCCAAATGCTTCTGGAACTGTAGCTCTGACTTCTGATATCACTGCTTCAGCATACTGGCAACGTAGCGGAACAACACTCTCACCGACAACTGCAAACGACATAGTATCTATCTCCACCAACTCCACAATTGCTGGAAATAAAACTTTGGAAGTTTTACAAACAGGTGCCACATCTGGTACTGACTATGCCGGATACTTCTCAAACACTGGTGCTGCAACAACAAACGTTGGTCTCTATGCTACTGCAACAGGAGCGACAAATAATTATGCAGCAATCTTTCAAGCAGGAGAGGTATTGGTGGGATCAGCTACTGATCTTGGCTCTTACGCATTCCAAGTAACAGGCAATACAATCATAGACTCTGGTACTCTTACTGTCCCAGGTGCAGGATCAAACTCTGAAAGGTTTGGTGCAAGTACAACTGCTGCAGGAGCAGACTCAGTAGCTATCGGTAAATCAGCAAGTGCTGCTTCACAGTACAACTTGGCTATCGGTACTTCTGCTTCAGCGACAGATACTAACTCAGTTGCTATTGGTGCTCTAGCTACTGCATCTAATGGTGGTTTTGCTTTTGGTCGTGGAGCATCAGCAACTGCTACAAACGCAATGACCTTTGGAGTAAACTCATCAAACTCAGGTATCAACAGTATCTCTATTGGAAATAGTAACTCTGTCTCTACAAACAATACAATCCTTCTCGGAGCTAGCGCAGTCGGTGTCGCTTCGAGTATTGCTATAGGTACTGGAGCAGAGACAACAGCCTCAAACCAATTTGTTGCGGGAACATCTGGTGGGTCAGGAATGTATATCAGTAATGTATTCTTTGGTAACGGTGTGACAGCTGCGACTCCACAAGCCTACACTATCAACGGCTCTGGTGGACTCGGTACAGATATTGCCGGAGGAAATATCTCCATAGCTAGTGGTAAAGGAACAGGAAATGCAGCGGGAGGTTCAATTTTATTCCAGACTTCTACAGCCGGATCATCTGGAACTACTCTACAATCTCTTGCTACTCGATGTACTATTTCAGGTACAGACGGAAGTTTCTCTTGTCCTGGTTCGGGATCAAACTCTGAGCGTTTTGGTGCAGGAACAACTGCTGCTGGTAACAATACTGTTGTTGTAGGTAATGGAGCGTCAGCGCCTTATACTGATTCTGTTGTTGTTGGGACTGGTGCAACTATCACAAATGCGGCAGGAAATGGTTTTAGTACCGCTTTAGGACGTTCATCATCAGCAGGATATGGAGGTGTTGCTATTGGGTATAATGCTGTCACAGCAGGAGATGAAAATATTGCTATCGGTATGGGTTCTACTGCAACAGCACCTTATCAATCAGTTGCCTTAGGAAGAAATGCATCAGCAAATGGTAGTGGTGGAGGAGCAACTGCACTAGGAGATAGTGCATCTGCTGGGACAAACAGTGTTGCGGTTGGTAATGGTGTAACCAGTTCAGGTTATTCGGTTGCAATCGGTAGTAGTGCAAACTCTGGAACAGTAGGAAGTAACTTGTTCAACATCGCCATAGGTCAAGGTGCATCATCAAGTACATTTTCTCCAACAATTGTGTTAGGTACAGCGGATGCTGTTGCAACAGCAAACAACCAGCTTGTTATAGGTTCTCCTTCATACCCAATGACTACTGCATATTTGGGTGGAGGAGTTGTTAGGACATCTCCATCAAATATTGTTATAAATGCAACAGGAGGAAGTGGTACAGATATTGCAGGGTCAAACCTTTCATTTGCCGGTGGTAAAGGTACAGGAAATGCAGCGGGAGGATACATTTCATTCCTTACATCTGATGCCGGATCAACAGGTACTACACTTCAAACTTTGACTGAAAAAATGCGCCTCAACGTTGCTGGTGAATTGCAAATAGGTTCAACGACAGATCTTGGTGCTTATAAACTTCAGATTACTGGAGATACATATATAGATGCTACAGGAGACCTACGATTTGGTGATACAACAGGTGGAGAGTATGTAGGATTCCAAGCACCAGGAACAGTTACAGGTAGTGTCGTGTGGACTTTGCCAGCTGCTGATAGTACTGGTACAGAGTGTTTGAAATCAAATGGTTCAGGAGTGCTTTCGTTTGGAAGCTGTGGAGGTGGAGGAGGGTTAACAGTGGGTACTACTGCTATTGCAAGTGGTGCGACAAATCGTGTCTTGTATGAAGACGGGTCAAACCTCCTTGCTGAAAGTGCCAACTTTACCTATGACGGTACTACATTAGGAGTATCTACATCTTCTACAACTGCTTCCAACAAAG
>CAZDGL010000006.1:42656-52496 GCA_964505155.1 uncultured Candidatus Saccharibacteria bacterium | reverse complement strand
GATTTGGATCTCCTATTGTTCACCTACATAGCGAGTTACATATTTCGCCATGGGGGGAGTTTCTTTATGCTATAGCCTCGGGTAAAAAATACAATCTTAAATGGAAAAAAGGTTACGGTATTGTTATCCTTTTAGCTGTTCCCCCATTTCCTTACACAAAAAAAGAAGTTCACAATTCTTCAAAAGGAATAAGAGTATTTTTTCACGAAATAAAAAAAGAGGATTTCTCTCATATCCATCTTGAAGAAATTTCAAAAGAAAAAGATAGCGAACAGCTCTACATATCTGATGATAGAGGTTATATCATGTACGCAACAAACACAGGTAAAACGATAAAAAACGCCGTAAAAAATACTTACGAAATAGTAGATAAGATAGTAATACCAAAAATGATCTATAGAAACGACATCGGTGAACGCTTCCTAAAAAATGATTATAAAATCTTGAAAAAACTGGGGTATGTAAATTAAAAAACCTTTTCTGCACTAAGGCAGAAAAGGTTTCTAAACAACAAGCACAAGTGCGCCTACTATCATGATAATGATAGAGATGGTTTTATGTAGTATATTTTTCAAACTAATATCTTCTGTTAAGATTTTAGGGAAAAACTTTGTACATATTATGCCTAGCAAAAACACAACCATTGGCTGACTTACTTCGAGAAGAAATACCATAGTCACTGGCGCCAACAAAAGAGCATAATTTGCTAACAGGTTACCAACTATTGTTGCTGTTTCAGAAAAAAGATTAAGGGTCAAAATACTTCTACCGCTTTGTTTAAACATCAGGCTAAAACCTTCTCTATAAGACTTAGCAAATACAAGAACTATAATTCCAGATATACCCAAGCCTATATGTTCCCAAAAAGATGCTACCCAAAAACCACTTTCTTTACCAACAAATTTAAACAGTATCCCCCAAACAGCTATAAGCAATGAAGCTATAGTCATCAAAAGGATCGGTTTCCAGCGAACCTTATACCCACCTTCTGTAGAGTCTTTATTTTTTCTGATTGATAGTATTAAACCCCCAATAAGAATAATAAAACCTCCGATAAGTTGTTTTGGTATTAGCTTTTCGTCCAAAACAAAATAACCCAAAATATAAGCAAAAAGCGGAGCTGTGAGAAACCACGGTACTACAGATGATACGTCATCGTGGGAAAGTGCATTTAGATAAAAAACAATCCAGAGAAGATTACAAAACCCAGCAATTACCAAAATAGCAATGTCGCTTACAGATAATTGAAAAGAATCTTTTGTAAACAAAAATATACCCAACGCCGCAATGAATCCAAACAAGGCTGAGAAAATGACAAGAGAACCTATAGGATGCCCTATATGCTTATTGCGCTCAACAAGGTATGAGTCACTAATATTAACTAGGGACCATAAAAATATTGCACTGAGAGTAAGTATAATCCACATAATTTTTTATTTTGCTAACAAAAACATAGATTTAAATATAATCAAGATTAATCATCTTACTAAAACACTTCTAACAAATTCTGTTAATGTCGCGCCGACTGCCTCTAGTGCCTTATAAAACGGTGCGCCTGCGTGGAGCTCTGGATGAGTATCGGTTTCTAGAAACCAAATCTTGCCAAATCTATCCACCACAAACTCACTCTGAGAATAATCTTTAGCTCCCAGACTTTTGTGAAGCATGAGAGCCATCTCACTTAAGCGTTCTCTCTCATCAGCACGGAGCCGAGAGCTATCTCTTGCATAAGAAGATGCTCTTTCAGAATTCTCGAGGACACCTCTCTTGGGTGAATCTACATCCACCACCGGCAAGACATAATCTCTCTTGTTGCGAAATTCATCTATCACCCCTACTGCCACCTCTGTGCCTTCTACGTACTGCTCGACCAAAAATGGTTGGTTGTGCGAGATGGCTTCTTCTACTATTTGAGATAAGTCTAGTGGAGTAAAAGCAAAAAATGTTTTGATAGATCCGCCACCATAGAGGGGCTTGACTACCCAAGGAGGGGCCATGGTTTTATAAATGCGACCTGTTATTTCAGCGACTGAAGCATCTTCTTCGGGCATCAAAAGCATAGAAACAGGAGTCTTGATACCTAGGCTCTCAGCATATTCTTTGGCAGTTTTTTTGTTGAAGGCCAAAGCTGAAGTAGCCACTCCTGAACCACTATATGGCAAACCATAACTATCTAGTAGTTTTTGTATACCCCCATCTTCTCCAAAATCCCCATGCAAAGCATTCCAAACATAGTCGACAGACATTTGAGCTTGCTGCATATCTGCTGGCACGCCTTTAATGTGTAGTACCCCCTCTTTATCGAGTAACATATCTATAGCTTCAAAGCCAGCATCTTGCAAAGCTTGCGCCACTGCCCCACCAGTTTTTAGAGACAAGTCATATTGTGGACTTATGCCACCGCGAATAATACCGATACGTTTCATTGAGATAAGTATAGCACCTGAATAAATAAAAAAACGCCCTGTATGTACAGAGCGTTTCAGTAACATTAAGATCTTTTAAGGTGTAGGTTTCTTGAAAACCAGCCTTACACAAAGCCTTAATCTTTCAAAAAACTTTTTTGGAGAATGCTCTCTCAAGAAAAGCTCCAAGGCTTCTTTGAAAGTCTTTGGTTGTTCACCAGCGATTTTGTAAGGCATGATTGTACCTAAAAAAAAGCGTTTTTCAAGCTCACGTACATCTTCAGGACTCTTTCCATTGAACTCCATGTGATAACAATAGTATCCCGCGAGCTTATCACCCTTTGGGGGTACTCCATTGGTTACTATTGCAACAGCTGTTTTGTAGCGATACTCGCCAATCTCCCTTTTGGGAATATTGTTAGCATTTACAAAACAAGAGTGACTGACCGCCGCAACATGTGATAAAAGTTCATCTGGAACACTTTCATTTCTTTGTAAGTCAAGATAGTACATTCCGGAACTTAACGGACTACCAATTTTCACGTGGTAGCCGTCTTTTGTTTTAAATTGGAGTAAACCATAATTCTCATCTTGCACCGATAGCAGGTGCTGCCCAAAGCTGGGACTGAAAAGAAGTCTCATAGTCTTAACTATTTAAGAAATTTAAAAAACAAATTACTTATCCTTCTTATGAAGCGATGTAATTCAGTATAATGATAGCATATTATTATAATTTTGTCAAATGAAAATTCCTCCGGGTAAATCCTGGAGGAATTTTCATTTTTTTGGTGTTGTGCACCGCGAAGCTCTTCTTAATGAGCGAAGTGGTGCGCCGGGCAGGATTTGAACCTGCGTAGCCCGAAGGCGTCAGATTTACAGTCTGATGTAATTGACCACTCTACCACCGACGCATGCGTCCCCCAACAATAGGGAGACGTATATATTACCAGAATTATTTTGAAACGGAAGTTTCTTTTTTCTGGCTTCTTAAAGAGCTAATCTGCTTCTTTTTATTATTTGTATTAACAACTATATCGTCATTAACTAAAGAAACAGTCACAACGTCACCAGAGACTATAGTCTGCTTGATGATACGTTCAGCAATCGGATTCAAAACTTTCGTTTGAATAAGCCGATTGAGGGGACGAGCCCCGTACTCTGGATTATAGCCGACACGCGCCAGAAACGAAAGTACTTCATCAGAGACGTTTATTTGTATGCCCTTTTCTTGTAGTCGAGCAAGGATGTTTTTGATCCTGATACCAACTATTTCTTTTATAGATTCTGCGGAGAGGATATCAAAGACTACTATCTCATCCACTCTGTTTAGAAATTCTGGACGAAAATGATTTTTGAGCGCTCCTTCTACTTTATCTTTCATTTGAGTGTACTCAACCGCCTCAGTGTTGTTGTGAAAACCGATAGACTCCATCTTTTGGATAAATTGGCTCCCGATATTGCTAGTCATGATGATAATAGTGTTTTTGAAGTTCACTCTTCGGCCTTTACTGTCAGTAAGTATCCCGTCATCTAAGACTTGGAGCAAAATGTTGAACACTTCTGGGTGAGCTTTTTCAATCTCATCAAATAGGACTACACTGTACGGCTTATGTCGTACTGACTCTGTCAGTTGTCCAGCTTCTTCATGGCCTACATAGCCAGGTGGAGAACCCACAAGTTTTGAGACAGAATGTCGCTCCATGTATTCACTCATATCTACTCTTATGAGAGCTTTTTCATCGTTAAACATAAACTGAGCCAAAGATTTTGTCAGCTCGGTCTTTCCTACCCCTGTCGGACCAAGGAAAATAAATGAACCAATAGGACGGTTTGGATCACTAATTCCCGCTCGACTTCTTCGCAAGACATGCGCTACACGCTCTATAGCAGTATCTTGACCCACCACTCGCTTTTTGAGCTCTGCCTCCATGTTGGCAAGTTTTTCTCTTTCTTCTTCAAGCATTTTTGTAACTGGCACCCCAGTCCAGCGTGCGACCACAGAAGCGATGTCTTCTTCGGTTATTTCTTCTTTCAAAACCCTGCGAACTTTTTGTAGTTTTTTGAGGCGAGCCATTTTGGCTTCCAAATCTTTTTGAAGAAGTGGTAGGTGGCCATAGCGTATCTCGGCTGCCCGGCCCAAGTCAGTGCGCATCTCAGCATTTTCAGCTTCAAGTCTCAGAGTTTCCAAATCTTTTTTGATTTTAGCAATGTCAGTAAGTAGGCCTTTTTCTGTTTGCCATTTTGTTTGGAGTTCTTTTGTTTTTTCTGTTATGTTGGCTATTTCACTTTCGATATCCAGAAGTCTGTTTTTGGCGACCTTGACCACCTCTTTATCTAAGCCTTTTTCTAAGTCCTTTTTGAGTGCTTCTTTTTCTATTTCAAGGCGCATTATTTTGCGATGTGCTTCTTCCAAAGGAGCTGGTTTGTTTTCTAGTTCCATACGAAGTGCTGAACAAGCCTCGTCGAGTAAGTCTACCGCCTTGTCTGGAAGTTGTCTGTTGGTGATATATCTGTTTGAAAGATTAACAGCTGCTACTATTGCATCATCAGTGATGTGTACACCGTTATAAAGCTCGTACTTTTCTTTGAGACCACGAATGATAGCTACTGTATCATCCACACTTGGCTCATCTATTGTTACAGGCTGAAAACGCCGAGCAAGAGCTGGATCTTTTTCTATATACTTTTGATATTCTTTGAGAGTTGTTGCTCCTATAGCTCTTATCTCTCCGCGAGATAGTGCTGGCTTTAGCATGTTGGACATGTCAACAGAGCCTTCAGCGCTTCCCGCTCCAACAATAGTGTGAATCTCATCTATAAAAAGAATGATTTTGCCTTCAGCTTTTTCTACTTCTTTCAGTATACCTTTGAGCCTCTCTTCAAACTCTCCTCGATACTTTGTACCGGCAAGTAAACTCCCTATATCTAGTGAGACAAGCTCTTTGTCTTTCAAACTCTCCGGCACATCGCCTTTGGCAATACGTACTGCCAAACCTTCTACCACCGCAGTCTTACCTGTCCCTGGTTCTCCTAAAAGAACTGGATTGTTTTTGGTTCTGCGAGAGAGGATTTGCATGATGCGCATGATCTCAGCGTCTCGGCCGATGACCGGGTCGAGCTTGTCTTCTTTGGCAAGCTTGGTGAGGTTACGAGTGAACTTGCTAAGCAAGCGAAACTTTTTGTTGGTTTCCATGCCTGCACCCTTGTTGTTTCTAAATTCAGAAATAACACTTATCAAAATAGCTCTATCTATCTTGAACTTCTCAAGTATCTCTGAAGCATCATTTTTGATATCCAAAAGCGCCACAAAAAGGTGTTCTGTGGAAACAAAAGAATCTTTGATTTCGGTAGCTATCTTAAGAGACTGCTCGATGGCTTGTGCCAAGTCACCAGTTAGAAACATTTGGTACGAAGGTGCAACAGTACTACTGTTTTCTGCCCCTTCTATAGCTTCAAGGACTGCATCAGTCAAATGAGCACTGTCTATCTCCATACGATCAAGGATGGTGATGACGTTCGAATCTTCTTGGATGAGAAGAGCTGCTAGTAAATGCAAAGTGTTGACGTTGTTTTGACCTCGCTCAATAGCCAGCTCATGAGCTCTCTTTATAGCTTCTTTGGCTTTGGTTGTAAATTGGGAAAGTGGAGGCATAAGGTTAGTTTAAGGTTTACCCCGCCATGGCGGTGGTTGAAAGTTATAAAGTTAAAAGAGATGCAGAAAATACAAGGCAAAAAGGTCAATCAGCGCTTCGGTATATGAGTACTATACAACAAATTGCTCTTTTTTTCTAGCCTAGATTATATTTTTCTAAAACATCAGAAATCGCTTCAATTGTCTTATCTAGCTCCTTCTTTGTAGTCATTCTTCCATAAGAGATGCGCACTGCGCCGAGGTTTTGGTTGGGATATAAAAGACTCATAATCCCAGAATCTTGATCTTGGTCATTTTTGCAAGCACTCTTTGACGACACAGCGATACCTCTCGCATCAAGTTCCAAAACCAAAAGCTCGCTGTCGATATTGGGTACTAACAAATGAGTTATATGAGGGGCTCGTTGCCCTATACCTGTAATACGTATTTGTGGTAATTCTTTTTTAATTTTATTTTCAAAATAATTTTGGAGGGCAAGAGTATGGTCGTGCGCACGCTCATACTGCGCTTGCGCATATGATAGCGCGTGCGCAAATTCACTTATAAGACTTACTGGTTCAGTACCCGGTCTTAAACCAAGCTCTTGTCCTCCACCGTAAATGATCGGAGAGATTTTTATAGAACGCTTTTTAAAAAGCATTCCTACACCTTTGTGGCAGTAAAGCTTGGTCGCGCCAAGCGTCATCATATCTACTCCAAGACGCAAGACATTGAGATCGTAGTACAACGGCGCCTGAGTCGCATCGGTGTGAAAAACTATTTGCTTATCTGGATACTCTTTGCGGAGTTTGCGAATTCTTTTGGCTATTTCTTTTATGTTTTGAACAGAACCTATTTCGTTTTGAACAAATATCACAGAGATCAAAACTACTCTCACCTCTTCCGGAATATCTATACTATTTGGCAAAACATAGCCCCCTTCTTGTACAAGTTTGCAAACTCTGACTCCTTCATAAACATGCTTCAAAGACTCTTCGATGGCTGAGTGTTCAAAAGGACTGACATACAAAGCAACATCTTTGGATTCTACTCCACTTTGGATTTGATTTTTCAAAAATCCAAAAATAGCCAAGTTGTCACTCTCTGTCGCCCCGCTGGTAAAGATGATTTCATCAGCTTGAGCGCCGATAGCAAGCCCCGCTAGAGAGCGACTGTGTTTCAAAGCTTTTTTCAAAGCGACACCTTCTTTGTGTAGAGCGCTAGGATTAGCACCTTGGTACCAAGGCTCGAGCTTAGGGAAACTAGATAGCATCTTTCTGTCGAGCGGAGTGCTTGAGGCATAGTCTAGATATATTCGCTTCTTATTTAGAGGTTTTTTGAAAAAATGCTTGAAAAACATAGAAAAATCAGTATAATGTGTCCTTATGATACAGAGTATACCACTTTGGCTTCAAATAGCCGTTGGCGCGCTTGGTATCAGCACAGTAGTGCTGATTATTTTTTCAGTACGAATGCACAAGCGCCTACAAAGCTTTATGGTGGGAAAAGACGCACAATCTCTAGAATCAACACTTGAATGGTTGACCAAAAAGAATGTTGAGGTCGATGATACCTTAGAATTTCACAAAGAAGCACTAGAGAACTTAGATGCCCGTATCAAAAAAAGCGTTCGTGGTTATTCTCTTATACGCTACGATGCTTATGAAGAAGGTGGTGGCAACCAAAGCTTTGCTAGTGGCATCATAGACGAAAGTGGAGATGGCTTTGTTCTCTCCGTCATCACCAACAGAAACCATGTGGGTATCTACGCCAAGCCAGTTAGTCGTGGTACTGCCCTTTCGAGTTTGACTGAAGAAGAATCCCTTGCTCTTGAAACATCCAAGAAAAGTTTAAAAATATAAATCCGCCAAAGAGTAAAATATGAAAACACAAAACCTTACAACTCGCCCACCAGTCGTCGCAATCATGGGTCACATCGACCACGGCAAAAGCACCCTGCTTGATTATATCCGCAAATCAAATGTGGTAGACGGTGAAGCCGGCGGTATCACTCAACACCTTAGTGCTTACGAAATCACTCTGCCCTACCAAGGCTCTGAGAGGTCTATAACTTTTCTTGATACTCCAGGGCATGCTGCCTTTACTGGCATGCGTGAACGTGGAGCAAGCGCAGCTGACATTGCGGTTTTGGTAGTTTCAGCTGAAGACGGTGTCAAGGCACAAACACTTGAAGCACTCAAAACTATCCGCGAGGCCAAGATTCCTTTTGTAGTCGCTATCAACAAAATAGACTTACCAGAAGCCAATATAGAAAAAACAAAACTATCTCTAGCAGAACATGAGGTGCTAGTTGAAGGTTATGGAGGTGACATCCCTTGGAACGGTATATCTGCCAAAAAGGGTGATGGTGTCCCAGAGCTCCTTGAGACTATTTTGTTAGTTGCCGACTTAGCAGAGCTCACCTATGAACCAACAGCTCAAGCTGAAGGTATAGTCATCGAGAGCAAGCTTGATCCGAAGCGTGGTATCACAGCAACTATCATCATCAAAAATGGAACCCTGAAAAAAAGTCAGTTTGTTGTTGCCGGCAAAGCCTTTGCAACTACTCGAATCATGGAGAACTTTTTGGGCAAAGTGGTAAGTGAAGTACGATCTGGCGTGCCAGTACAGCTTGTAGGCTTTGATATTCTTCCTGAGGTGGGAGCACTAATCAAAACTTTTGACAAAAAGAGAGACGCCGAAGACTTTATCGAAGAAGAATCAAACAAAAAATCGTCTTTTGAAAAAAATGAAGTCAACACAGATAACAAAAAGGTTGTCCCGATAATTATCAAAACCGATGTTCATGGCACTCTTGAAGCTATAGAAAAAGAGCTAAGTAAAATCTCTATCGAAGGTTTACAAATAAAAGTTATCAGCAAAAGCATCGGTGCTATCGGAGAAGCGGATATCAAAATGGCGCAAAGCGACAAAGAAACAATCATTTTGGGCTTCAATACTACTTTGGACAAAAGTGCTAAAGATATCAACGAAAAAGTTGGTGCCAATATTCAAATCTTTAACATTATCTACAAACTCACAGAATACTTGGAAGAGGAACTAGAAAAAAGACGCCCCCGAGTGGAAACTCGCGAAGTCATCGGTACAGCTCGAGTCTTAAAAACATTTTCTCAAACCAAAGAAAAGCAAGTCTTGGGTGCAAAAATCGAAAGTGGTACTATAGCAAACGGCGCCAAAGTCTCTGTCATAAGGCGTGACTTCCCTATTGCTGAAGGCAAGATAGTAGAACTCCAACAAGCTCGGCAAAAACAAAAAGAAGTCTCTGAGGGTGAATGTGGGCTGATGATAGAATGCAAAAACGACATTGCTCCGGGAGACGTGCTTGAAGCCTTCATAATGGTTACAAAATAATATTTTAGGCTCAATAAAAAAATATGGATACAGGAAAACAAGAAAAAATACAGTCACAAATAGCTCAAATAGCAGCGCTCTTTATAGAACGCGAAAGCAACAAGACAGCTCTTATAACTGTAACAAAAGTAGAGCTCATAGATAGAGGTCGTGGAGCCAACATCTATATCTCAGTCCTTCCGGAAAGTGGCGAAGAGTCAGCCTTAAACTTTTTGAAAAGAAAAAGAAATGATTTGCGCACCGCTATCAAAAAAGGTATCAACATGCAAAACATCCCTTTTGTCGATGTACAAATTGACAAAGGAGAGAAAGCCAGACAAACTATAGATGCTCTCTTAAAAGAAGAGTAGAAATATTTGGGCCTGATAGCCAAGTGGTAAGGCAGAGATCTGCAAAATCTCTATACGCGAGTTCGATTCTCGCTCAGGCCTC
>CAZDGL010000006.1:0-42556 GCA_964505155.1 uncultured Candidatus Saccharibacteria bacterium | reverse complement strand
TAAGGCAGAGATCTGCAAAATCTCTATACGCGAGTTCGATTCTCGCTCAGGCCTCCGCAAATTTTGCGAAAGCAAATCGACCAGCAAAATTTAGCGCCCCGCCAAATCTTTGGCGAAGGAGAACAAAAAAACAAAAGATGCCCGAGTGATGGAATGGTAGACATAGGGGACTTAAAATCCCCAGGCAGTAATGCCGTGTGGGTTCGAGTCCCACCTCGGGCACAAAGCGTATAAGAAAAAGCAAACTGCTTTGCTTTTTCTAGCTTTGTGAACCGGAGCTATATCCGAAGGATAAGCGAGGTGGGGTCGAGAGTACTTAGGCTTTTATGAGTGAAGCGAAATAAAAGACTTAGTAACTCGTGACCAAATATAAAAATCCCCAAAATGGGGATTTTTATATTGTGTGCCCTCAGTAGGATTTGAACCTACGACCGTCTCCTTAAGAGGGAGCTGCTCTACCAACTGAGCTATGAGGGCTAAAACGCAATTGCGTTAGACATTCCACACAGCGTGCCCGAGAAAGGACTTGAACCTTCACATCTTGCGATATCAGTTCCTAAGACTGACGCGTCTACCAATTTCGCCACCCGGGCACGCTAAGTAGAATGACCCTTATTCTACAATACTCTCTCCCCTATTTCAAGCAATACTTTAGGCTCAAAATAACTGCTTGACATTATACCTCAAATCTGCTATAATATAAGAGAATTAAAAAAATCAGTTCACCAAAAAAATAAAAATGAAAAAGATACTTTTCGCTTTGGTTACGTTGCTTTTATCAGCAAGTACTACCTTCGCCCAGAAATGGTCAGTTGACCATTTCACTGTTGCAACAGATCGCGTTGCCACAGTCTACCTGACCAATGAAAATGGACAGTTAATGGTAAAAAATATTCGGGCTATCGTAAACCCGACATATGACAAGTATGGCCGTCTTACAGGCGGTTCACTTGATAACAGGGGCGGGCTGATGCTTACACCTCCGATTAAGCCAGGATTGTGGGAAAAAGACGGTAGTGGAAACATTGTCCCCGTAAACTTCAGCCACAATAGTGGTTGCAGTTCCAACACTGCCCTGGTGTACATCATCGAAGGATATGTACAACCAAACGGGTCCATCAATTTCACCGGAAGAGAAGAAGTATTAGAGTTTTCTTATACTTTTAATCCTTCTGATTGGGTGAGACGATATCCGAATGGCTCTTATGAGATTCCGAATTTTTGTCTGCCTGTCCAGGTGACAAAAGATTACGGATCTTCGAGATATTTTGGTAAGTAATTATACCAAAAATCCGTACCCCAAAACCCTCCTTTTCAGAGGGTTTTTTACTTGACAAAAACTCTATTATATGCTATCATATAAAAGAAGTAAAAAATCAGTTCACCACAATAAAAAACAGGAAAAATGAAAAAGATACTTTTCGTGGCTCTGGTAGCCACAGTGTTTTTCACCTCTTGCAGAAAAGAGCTTGCTATTATCACCAACACTCCTACCCTTTTAGGTGTAGATCAGTTTGGTAATGCCACCTGGCAACTGCCTACTGGTGGACAAACAACCACAAGGGCAATTATCATCCCTGCCGGTAACACAGCCGGGATGAGGCTTAACGGTGAGTGTATTATCACTGCACCGCCGATAAAGCCAAATTGGGAAAGAAACCAGTATGGTCAATGGCAAGTCTCCGGGTTCTACTACAATGAGCCTGAATTCTCTGCTTCAAATGCCACGGCGTGGGTAGCTGTTGCCTACAAAATAGGTAACGTGATAACCAACGCAAGACCTGTAAAAGTAAGAGGGTCATGGGGGTCAACTCCAAACCCTGCTAGCTATGCAAACGATTTCCAAGCAGGTACATTAAATATACTGCTTGGTACTGGCTATGCAAAAACGCTGGGGGCAACATTGGTGTTCGATTACCCTTATGAAAGATGGATAATCAATTAAAACATTACCCTTCCTGAAAACGCAAACCGCTTCAATATTGAAGCGGTTTTTTTATTGGTTTTTGAACATTTTTAAACTATATTTCAAGATTGACAAAATACCCTTTTCGTGTATAATAATAAACGAATTTAAAACAATTTTTTGAAAACAAAATAAAACTATAACAATTGAAAACAGAAATTATTTATTGGTTGTTGCTAGGAATAATCTTGGTAATACCTGCTTTGCTCTGGATAAGAACTTTCTTTACCAGAAGTTTCTCACCTTTACAGGGTGAAATTTACTTAATAGTACTTTTGGGACTACATTTATTTGAAGTTAGGATTAAAAGCCCGACAGTAAAATGGTTCCAAAAACTAATTTTCTACCCACTTTTTTGGCCCTTTAATCGGGGAACATTCATGTATGAATGGACATCCCAGATGACTTACGAAGAATACCTGAAAAGAAAAAAAGTTGTTGAAAACAAAAAAGACCACAACATATCTATTGTTTGGCAACCTAGGTACAAAGAATCTGAACTCGGCCTTGATGGTTTACCAAAAGACAAAACGACTCTAATCATAGTAAGTCGTAAAGAAATGATGTTTTCTTTGAAACCTAATGAATCATTCACGTTGGCCGTAGAATTTGAAACAGAAGATGGCTGGCGTGGATGGAGACTCTTTACTTTATTTCTTGAAATAAAGAGTTTAAGCAAAATTATTTCTGAATTTCGCCAGTGGCAGCAAGCTTCAGCTTTGACTTTTAAGGGTGAATATAACTCTTGGAGCAAGACTGTTAGTTACGAAACCTTGCGTTCAACGACAATGAACCAACTAAACGTAAAACTGGGGAAAAATAAGGATGTGCCATTTGTTGATGAAATTAATGAACAAACTGAAGAGTTTGGATACAGAGTTAAATCAATAAAAGAAGGTGACATCTACCTATCAGATGGATCTATTGATCTATTGGAGGCACAAGAAAAGAAAAGAAAGGCTGAATATGACTACCAAGCTGCTAAGGTTGAAGCAGAAACAACAGAGGTTAATGCTAACGCCGATGCTAAAGCTATAGGAATAATCGCTAAAGCTGAGGCTGAAAAAATCACAACTATTGGTACTGCGAAAAATCAGGTTTTGGGTGATAGGATTAAAAAGTTAAAAGATCTTTACTCTTATCAGAAAGACTTGATAGTTGCAAAATATGGAAATGAAGGACTTAAAAACCTTAAGTTTTATATTGAAGGCAACGGTTCTGAAAATTCGAATGTTCAAAAGATGGTTGATGACCTTTTGGCCTTAAACATTCATGATGAATTAAAACAAGAAGGAGGTAGTTAATGGATCAACAGATCAAATTTGCTATACTTCTGGGGTTTTTGTCTGCTCTTTTCATAGTAGCGATACTATGGGAAAAAGACAAATACAAACTCTGGAAGGCAAAAAGAAAAAGACGGAGGCTCAACAAAAAAAGATCTAAGCTAAACAACAAGGGCAAAGATTCAAAACCTGTCTGGCCAATAATTATTTTCTTTATCATGTTAGTAGGTATACCTACGGGACTATTTTTAGTTTATAAGTTAATTATAATGAAAGTAGTTTCAGAGGTAAAGGAAATTAAGGGTTTTGAAAAAATACCTAACTGGTTTTGGCTTGTAGTCGCTGTTTTGGTTCTTGTTTCTTTACTTTGGTACTTCAGGAAATTTTTTTCCTTTAAAATACCAGACACAAGCAAGATTATGACATCTGTTAAAAGTCAGATAAGTTGGGGCAATGTTTTATCAATACTTCTTCTTATTGGTTTAGGGGTTTTTGTTTACTACCAAGTGACAAAACCTGAAGAACCTGGTCCAAACCAAACAGGATGGATAACTACCAAGAGCAATGATGCTTCGAAAACAAGGCAGTTTGACCTTCAAAAGATAAACGAGATGTCAGCAAGTTCTGACATGGAGTTTGATCAAAAAGAAGGCAAAATGCTTCACTTTGCTCCGGCAGGCTCTGATACTTTGGTTTATACAGTCATAAAAGCTGAGGACTATACCAGATACTGGAGTGTCACGGCATGGGTTACAAATGACACTCTTTTTGAAAGGCGTTCAGACATTGAACCATATGACATAGCCAAGGTTGGTAAGAGTTATCTGAAGGTAAAAAAAGACTGCAAGGTTATAGTTTGGAAAAAAGTTGTTAAGGTTGTTCCTTAATGCCAAGACCCCTCCGAAGGAGGGGTCTTTTTATTGTATTTGTTTTAGAAACAAAAATTTATTTAGGAAGGTTTATTTGTTTTATAGGAGGAGGAGTTAGTTTTTGCTCTTTGTTGGTAAACGTAGCATTGATACCAAACGTTCGAGTGAGTATGGTCAATATGCCATAAACACCAATCATAATAACTAAGCCTATTATGCCCCAAAGCATATGATCTTGGCCTTTTTTTCTTTTTTCAGCGTTGTTGGCACCACGGATAAACTCCATGATCCCCCAGATGAAGATAACAAAAGCAACTATAAAGGCGAACTGGATGAGAGGGTTGATAATAGTCCTGTTGATACTGAAGACTATTTCATCAAAACTCTTGGCATAAGCTATAGTTTCGAACATGAAGAGAGGATTATTGACAGCGTCCGTTGATATAAACCATACCTGGAGGACAAGGAACGTTGATATTTGTAGTGTTACCAGTACTTACACCAAAAGTAGTAGCTAGAAGCTTCACAATACCCCAGATAGCAACTATAACAAAGAGTCCAACGATACCTCGGAACATTGCATTTTTCTTGTCTGTTGCAGCCTTAGCATCTTTTTCACGAATATAGCCTATAACAGTCCAGATAAAGTACAGTGTAGCAGCAATCATCAAAAATGTTGTTGCTCTACCACCCCATTCTAAAAGTTTAACAACCCAACTATCAACATACTCGAAGCTAGGGACACCTTGAGATTGTGCCAAAGCTGTAGCTGGAGCGATAAGAAGAGCAAAAACTGACATAACGAATTTTTTCATAAAACTAATTTAAATTTATTTAACCTTTAATTATTAATACATCTATAAGTATACCATAACCCTAGTTTTTACAAGGGTTGTTTTTGTCTGTAGTAAGACAATCTCCAGTCTCTAGTTGTGGTACAGTATTTCCTAGCCCAAAGGTAGTAGTAACAATACGCACAATCCCCCAAACTCCAACCATAACAGTAAGTCCTATAATCCCATAATATATAAACTTTTTGCTCTCTTCCCTCTTTTTGACATCATTGGCATCACGTATATAGCCAAACATCCCCCAGAGAAAGACCAAGAAAGTAATAGTAAAGATAAGAGGAATAATAGCAGCTCCGATAACACACTTGAGCCAGATAAGGATATCAAGTAATGAATCAAAGGAGATAAGATTACAAGACTGTAGGGCTTGAGAACTAGCTTGTGGGGTTGGAGCGATAGTACCTGGGTTGGCGCCAGAGTTTGTAGGGTTGGTGTTGGGTGCACCCCCTCCTCCTGTTGTCGGAGCGCCATTTTGACAAATAGGATCGTTTGGATTTGTGCTACAAGTAGTTATCTTGAAATTAACACAAGCAACTCCAACAGCAGGGATAGCTGAGGGACAACAGCTAGGATAAGTGGTGCTGTTGATGTTTGAACATTGTGCCTGAGATTGAGCAAAAGAAACACTAGGAGCCAATAATGCTAGGAGTATAAACAATGAGAAAAATTTTTTAAGCATAATTATCCGGTTATAGAATTAACTGTTCCAATAATAGCGTTCGTGATAGTCCATGCCCCTAAAATAAGTAGCGAGCCTATAATAGTATACCAAAACATTTTCTTGGCTTTTTCTAGCTTATCTTTATTACCTCTAGCTAAAATAAAGTTGAGTCCAGACCAAATAAAGAAAACAATAATAAAAGGTATCGCTATCCTCAAAACCATACTCATAAATAGCGCTAGAGCCTCTTCTATAGTATCGACCTTTAACGGATTGTTGAGTCTGACTTGCAGGTTGAAGTCGGAAGCACCAGAAGCCGGAGCGACCTTTACTCCTCCAGTATTTTTAGTAACACAGTTTTGAGTTCCATCTTCACAAATTGCACCAGACTTTTGACAATCAGTATCTTTTGGGTATTTGACACCACCATCAGTTCTGCCTCCCTTATCAATTTGACCATCCTTATCATTATCAACGCCATCTTCACATTGAGATACAGTGTTTGTGTTGTTATTTTGCGCCCAAAGTATTGTTGGGGTTTTGATACAAAATAGAGCTAAAAGTAAAACTATAAATATTTGACGAAATTTCATGTTTATAATTATATCACTATTCTAAAAACTGTAGTGCACTATCTGAATCTTTGACTAAAACAGTCAAAACTACTTTTACGATAAGCCAAGAGCATAGTATCAAGAGCACACCTATGAGGATGTTTTTTATCAGCTCTTTAAGGTTGACTATCTTTTTGGAATCTCCTTGCGCCATTATGTACCTAACCCCAGCGTACATAAAGACTATGACCAAGGTCGGTACAAAAAGTGTAGTTATCAAAAATGTTATACCTTTGTTGATAGTCTTCAGTATGTCTGTAAAAGTACAAAAGTTGTAACAAGAGATAATATTACTACCTGTTTGCTCATCGGCTTTCTCTGTTCCTTCTGGGGCAATACAAGAAGGATCTGGCTCTAGATCCAATATTCCATCTGGTACTCCACTTGGTCCTGTATTATCAACACCATAATAATCTGCTTTGCCATCACTAGGGACAGAGTTGTCGACTCCGTCCTTACAAGAGCCATCACCTTCTTTTATTTTTTCTTGAGAACTTCTTTGGGCATAAGAAACTGGCAAATCAATAAAACTTTGCCCAACAAGGCAAAGACTAACGAACAATAGACTGTAGACTACGAGACGCTTCATATATGGCTTGCACTGGAGTGTTGGCTCCACTGTTAACACTTCTAATCATATCACGGAAAACTGCTTCTGTAGCTATCGGATCAACATCCGGCCAACCAAAAGCTGAAAGTGCTGATTTGAAAAAGACATCAACATAAGGATTTTTTTGGTTGATTAATATCAAATCTCGTCTAGTACTTGGTAACGACAGAGCGCTTGATAAGTATTCCAAAAACTCTTTATTACTTAAATATCCAAGCGCTGTATAAGATGCTGTAAAGTTTGGGCTACTCTTTATGATAGCCATACCGCTAAACTCTCCGAAAGTTATTGGTCTTATAGATTGGTCAGACTGAAAGATACTAGTAACATCAAAGTTGAGATTTGGATTACGAGATTGAATAGTAAAAAGCTCGCTAGCTCGCCCTATATAAAAGACGCTTTTGCCTGAGAGGAACATATCCAAAGTATTTGGTAAGTTACGAGTCCAAGAAAATCTATCTGTAGCTTGATTTGAAAAACTCAAATAAAATTCTAATGCTTCGGCTGTTGGCAAAGTCTCTGTAGCCTCAGGAACAAAGTTTAATCTTTGAACAAAAGCATTGTTTGATGGATCAAGGACAACTATAGGACTACCTGTTTGGAGAAAAAGAGTGGAAAGAATGTCTTTGTAGTGGTTTATATTTGAAAATTCTCCGAGTCCGATAGTTGTCTGAGTCAGCAAACCTTTTGAATCTTTTTTGTTAAAAAGAGGTAGAGTATCAACCAAAGATGCCCACGAGCTAGGAGGAACAACAAAGTTTTTGCCTGCCAAAAGGTCTTTGTTGTAATAGAGAACTACCGGATCAACTATCATAGGGATAGCCATGACACCTTGTTTGTTTAAAAACAGAGAAGCTCCATCCACAAAAGAATCTCGAAACAATCTTTCGTTGTAAGTATCAAAGCCTATAGTATAGAGCTTATCTCTAAAGCTAAATAGATTCCCGGCATCAGCTAAAACGATGTCTGGAGAATTACCATCTGCAAGAGCGTTGATGAGCTCGCTTTTAAAAGAAGACTTTGATTTTTGTTCATAAGAGATACTGAGGTTTTTGTTTTGAGTATTTAGCTTATCAATGTATGGGTTGATAAACTCTTGAGGATAAATCCCCCAAACCTTCACACTACTAACGACACTGGAGTTTGTGGAATTGCCTAACTTTATGATGCCAGCAAAAACAAGCACCGCAACTATAAAAGCTAGTATAAAAAATCCTATTAGAAATGTTTGAAATGAAAATTTCATTTTATTTCTTAAAAATTATAGCATAGTGATGTTCTCCTGCTGGTAAAGAATCAGAGACCTTGGTAAAGTTTAGCGAAGCAAATAGTCTCTCTGCCATAGATTTGTCAAAGACATGTTGTGGTGCTGGACCAAGCCCACCAAAAGACTCCTGCCAATCAACAACTACTACCCTTCCTCCTGGTTTTAGCACTCTTTGGGCTTCTTTCAAGCAAGAAGCTTTGTCATCTATCTGAAATAAGATGTTTGAAAGTATCACCAAGTCGACACTTTCACTTGCGAGTTTTGATCCACCCAGTATCTCTATATCACCCCAAAGAGGATGAACGTTTTTTATTTGTTTTTCTTGGATTTCGTGTGTAAGCCTAGCTACCAAGTCTCTGTTGATTTCGATAGCAAAAACATTACCAGAAGTAACTACACTAGAGAGCGCCCGAGCCATAAACCCACTACCTGCACCAAAATCAGCAACATTGTCTGTGCTTAGGATATTGCAAGCCATGAGCATTTGGTCGGGGTTCATGAACATGCTTATAGTATAGCAGTAAGTTTTAAGTAAGACGACAAAACACAAAGCGCCCCGCAGTAAGTAAGTAATATATATCCTCCGAGTGTCCCCTTATAGACAAGTCACCGAAGCAAGCGTATCGCCTGCTCTAAGCTTCATGATAGTCACGCCTTGAGTTTGTCTACCAGAAGAAGGGATGGTGTTTAGGTCTACTCTTATCACCTGACCTTTTTTACTCATTGCCACGAGTTCCATGTCATCAGAAACTATTTTACCAACCATAAGCTTGCCTGTTTTTGGAGTGACTTTTGATGTTTTGATACCAGAGCCACCACGCTTTTGGATTTTGTATTCAGAAATAGCTGTCTTTTTTCCTAGACCATTTTCCCCCATTACCAACATATAAGTCTTTTCTTCAGAAGAAATAACATCAGCGCAAATGAGTTTGTCGTGCTTACCTAGCTTCATAGCTCGGACTCCACCAGCAGTGCGTCCCATTTCTCTTATGTCTGCCTCATCGAAACGTATAGACTGACCCTCAGAAGTCGCTAAAATAATGCTTTGACCTTTGTGGACTCTTAGTACCGCTTCGAGTTCATCGCCTGCGTCCAAACGAATAGCAATGATGCCACTGCGACGAACATCTTTGAAGCTTTCATAAGAGACCTTTTTGGCTACACCTTTTTTCGTGACCATCATAAGAGAAGCTTTTTCGCTCTTGGCAGATTTTGGTACTGCAAGGATAGAGGTGACTTGTTCATCCACTCCTAAAGATAGGTAGTTCATAATGCTTTTGCCTTTGGTCGCACGCTTGCCTTCTGGGAGCTCATACATTTTGATTTGATAAGCCTTTCCTTTGTTGGTGAAAAATAGTAAATCACTATGAGTGTCTGTTGTCAGAAGCTGAGTCACAAAGTCTTCTTCTTTGGTTTCAAGATCTATCACTCCTACCCCACCACGCTTTTGCATTTTGTATTCACTTGGATCTGTACGCTTGACGTATCCTCCAGCAGTAAAAACTAGCACAGTTTCTTTTTCTGGCACCAAGTCTTCATCGGAGATCATGTTTGTCCCACCAAGCACTATCTTGGTTTTGCGCTCATCACCGTACTTTTCTTTGATTTCGCTAAGTTCTTTGGCGATAACAGCAAAGATTTTCTTTGCACTCTTGAGGAGCGCTTCGAGTTCAGCGATGAGATCTTGTTTTTCTTTGAGCTCGAGTTCTACAGCTTTGCGCTCTAGGCCTGCGAGTTTTTGCAAGCGCATTTCCAAAATAGCAGTTGCTTGCAAGTCAGAGAATTTGAATTCTTTGATAAGGTTTAGCTTAGCAACACTTGCGTCTTTAGATCCGCGGATGATAGTGATAATGCGATCGATATGATCGAGTGCTTTTTTGAGCCCCAAGAGTATATGCTCTCTATCTTTGGCTTTTTGTAAATCAAACTCTGTGCGACGACGCACCACGATCTCTCGGTGAGAGATGAAAGAAGTAAGTATAGACTTCAGTGACAATGTCTCTGGAACACCGTCTACAAGCGCCACCATGTTGTAGTGAAAAGATTGTTGAAGCTGAGTGTGTTTGTAAAGATAGTTCAAAACTTTTTGTGGATTGACACCGTTTTTAAGGGTTATCACAACTCTCATATCTTTGGCTGAGTGATCTTCGAGTCCTTTGATACCTTCGAGTTTTTTCTCTTGTACTAAGGTTGCGATAGATTCGACAAAATTTGATCTAACAACTCTGTAAGGAAGTGAGGTTACGGTGATTTGGTAAGAGCCGTTTTTTTGCTCTGCTATTTCTGCTTCACCACGGCAAACAACTCCACCGCGACCAGTAGAGAGAGCGTGAGTGATGTCTGCTTTGTTAAAGGCAATACCACCTGTTGGGAAATCTGGACCTTTGACTATCTCTGCCAAGTCTTCGTTGGTAGCGTCATCATTTTCTATCAGATAGTTACAAGCGTCGACTATTTCATTTAAGTTGTGTGGAGCAATATTGCTCGCCATACCAACAGCAATACCTAGAGTTCCGTTTAACAAAAGATTTGGAATAGCTGTCGGAAAAACAGTCGGTTCTTTGCGTGTAGCATCGTAGTTGGGACGAAAGTCGACTGTGTTTTTTTCGATATCCCGAAGAAGTTCTGAAGCAATCTTTGACATACGTGCTTCGGTATAACGCATCGCCGCTGCGCCGTCTCCATCAGCATTACCAAAGTTTCCTTGACCTTGAACAAGTTGATAACGAGTAGAAAAGTCTTGTGCCAAGTTGACCATGGCGTCATAAACTGAAGTATCTCCGTGTGGGTGGTATTTACCAAGTACGTCTCCTACCACGAGGGCGCTTTTGCGAAAGCGACTAGAGTGAGTAAGCCCCATGTCATGCATAGCGTAGAGAATGCGTCGGTGAACAGGCTTGAGCCCATCTCGGACATCAGGAAGCGCACGATCAGTGATCACACTCATCGCATAGTCGATATATGAGCGCTCCATTTCACCCACGATATCAACCGACAAAATCTTGTCGTGATCTTCTGGCTTCTCTAGGACTGTTGTATCACTCTTTTTGGCCATAACTTTAGAAAATTATTCTTTTATTATATCACTTTTTTTACCAAAATATGATTGCGCACTATCAAGAATCGTTGCATAAAATTGACCTACTTTGGTCATGGAGCTGTTGCCCGCCTCCTTTCTTTTTGGGTGAGAATAAACCAAAATAAACACTATTATAAGCAAAACTGCGACACCAAAAGTGATAGCTAAAGCTAAAGCTAATCTTTTTCGAACATGAACAGGTTTGTGTTCAAGCAGTGACATAACTTTAGGCTTGAGGGGTTAGTGGGATTATATAGTTTTCTTTGCCATCTAGATCTTTGCGCTTGAGAGTAGCTTTGTCTATAGCTTCGTTCTTCTCTTGCCCGCCTTCTTTCAAAAACTTCTTGAGCATTGCATCATCAGCATCAAGCGGGATGATTACATTTGGGCTGAAACTTGTCGCTACTTTATAAGCCTTAGCACTATCAAAGACATCTCCACCTCCCACCGGGATAAAAAGCATATCTGATGCTCCGGCTATTTCTTTGGCTTCCGGAGAAAGTGTTCCAGCATCTGAGAGTGCTCCCAAAACTGCGATCTTTATATTGTCGAGCTCAAAACCATAAACAGTGTTGATGTATTCTTTGCCATCGATGGTGACAGAACTTTTTGCACCTGCGATAAATATGCCCTTGATTTCATAACTCCCTGGGCCATCTATGACAAAAGGTTCTTTGTCGCCTAGAGACACAGTCTCAACGCCATCATAGTCTGGGTGTCTAGTAGTGATAAGCGCAATATCAGCTCCAAAGCGTGGGGGCTTGGGCATAGCCTTACTATCCTTTGCTGGCGGATTGATAGCGATAGTGAGATCGCCAAGAGTGAGCTTGCAATATTGTTTGCCGTAGTATGTGATAACCATGGCTGTACTATAGCAAAAATTAGGTAAACAAAAAAGCACCTCAAATAAAATTATGAGGTGCAATGGAATTTAAAATAAGATTTATATATCAATTGGTGTTATATCGTTCTTATTTTCTATTTGTTTAGGATGGAATTTATCATAGAAAAATAAAACCATTCCAAGTCCTGCTGATACACCTAAGGAGAAAATGGCAAGATTATTGGGAATTTCACCGCCGATTTCTGCTAAAATCAGTGCAGTAAAGAATGCTATCATTGCAGATAAACTAATTGGTTGTTTCATTATTTTTATATTTAATTGAGTTTAAAGAATTGATTCTCTTGCTTCTGTAATACAATAACATATTAATAATTTAATGTCAAGTAGCTATTTTAGCCCTAAAATGTTAGTCTTTTTAGGCTCTTTACCGAGCGCAAAGTACTTAACAATTATCCTTTTGGAATAACCTCTCCCCTTCGGAACACTGAAATCAGGGTAGAAATCTAAAAGGCAGTTCCAAGCCAAGTGCTTGGCGACCGCCTTATGGCGGATTTTTATTTTATGAAAAAAGAAACAGAAAAAACTGAAGAAAAAACAACAGAAGAAGTAGTAAAGGTGCGTCCTGCACTAGAGGAACTCGTTGAGGGTCCTGTGATAGCGGTCGACAAGTCTGCTCTTTATATAGACCTAGCTCCATATGGAACAGGTATTATTTATGGACGAGAATACATCGCTGTTCGTGATCTTATCAAAAAAACAAACGTTGGTGACATTATAAAAGCCAAGGTTGTCGATATCGAAAACGAAGATGGTTATGTAGAACTCTCTCTCAAGGAAGCCAAGCAAGCTCTAGTTTGGAGTGAAGCAGAACTAGCTATCAAAGACAAAACTGTTTTTGATCTACTAGTAAAAGATGCCAACAAAGGAGGTCTTATCATCGACTGGCAAGGTCTCTCTGGATTTCTCCCAGCTTCTCAGCTCAAGCCTGACCACTACCCTCGCGTAGAAGACTCTGACAAAGACAAGATCTTGAAAGAGCTCAAAAAGCTTGTAGGAACCAAGATCCCAGTGATTATGATCTCTGCCAATGCCAAAGATGGCAAACTTATCTTTTCTGAAAAAGATGGCAACCCAGAAGAGCGCCAAGAAGTCATCAGCAAATACTCTGTGGGAGATGAACTCTCTTGTGAAGTTACAGGTGTTGTCGACTTTGGAGTATTTCTCAAGATTGAAGACGGACTAGAAGGGTTGGTGCACATCAGTGAACTAGACTGGGGACTTGTCGAAGACCCTCGCACTATGTTCAAACTCAAGGACAAAGTGAAAGCTAAAATCATCGATATCAAAGATGGCAAGATTTCTCTCTCTATCAAAGCCCTCAAAGACAATCCTTGGAAAGCTTTTGAAAAATCTCTCAAGCGTGGTGACGTAGTCAAAGGTGTTGTGATCAAATACAACAAACACGGCGCACTCGTTTCTATCCGTGAAGGTGTGGCAGGACTTGTCCACAACTCTACTTTCGGTGGTGAAGAAAAACTCAAAGAAGCTCTCCAGCTCGGTAAAAACTATCCATTCACAGTGACACTCTTTGAACCAAAAGAACAAAAAATGACACTTGTCTTCGGTGAACAAAAACTCGAAGATCTTCCAAAAGAGGAAGAAGCAAAGAAAGCTGAATAAGCTAACTTAAAAACAAAAAACCGCTCCTTAAGAAGGGGCGGTTTTGTTTTTAAAAATAAAAGGAATTAAGGAATCAAAAGATTTTCGATTGCCTCGGTAACTTGCTCATTTATCTCAATCGCTATATTCATATCGCAATAAAAGACGCGTGGCCAAGGAATACTGAGGTACTTACCAAAGCGAATAAAAACCCCGGGTTTAGCAGCATCATACTCATACTTTCGTTGATAAACCTGATCACAAAATACTTTACTAGAAGCTTCCTGCTCAATTAATCCAAAAGCTTCTTTAATATCAGTGGAGGACATTATTGTCTGTCCTTGAACCTGACTGATATTGTCAAAATGAATTTCCCAGGAAACGAGAAATTGAGCATTTTCTTCCTTGCCCAGGCGCGCTATTCTTAATTTAGCGACCTCACCATTTTCAATAATTACAAGAGCTTTTCCTTTGCAAGCAAGTAGCATTTTAAAACCTTTAATGTTCCACCAAGATGGAATAGCATCTGTTTGTTTTTCTAATGTGCTAGTAAACATATAATAATATTTTTTTATTATAATATCATAGATAATATATAAGTCAACACAGACTTATATAAATAAAAGTAGATATAAAATCCGCTCAAAGAGCGGATTTTATATCTAGATTGATTCATTAAATTTTCAAATGTTTCGATTTTACCAAAAAAGTTTGTGACTTACGATTAAAAGCCGAGTAAGCTCATAAGAAAAACCCCTCAATCTGAGGAGTTTTTTAATTCAATTTTTCACTTTTCTACCACAAGCCCTTTCACCCATCTAACCTTAACGAGTTTTTCGTTTAAGCCGGACGTAATAATAAAATCTTTTTTCATATCCTCATGATTAAAGGAAACTTTCATAATACTATCTTTCGCAAGGTCAAATGCAATAAACGCAGTATCTCCGGTGTGATGAGTGCACATTGTATGAAATTCATGGCTAATCTCAAAGGTATCAATGTCAGTCGCTAATGAGGCTATCTTAAACGTAGGATTTCTATTCCGACAAGAAGAAACACTACAAAACAATAAAAAAATGTACAATATATTTTTCATAATATGAGTTTTTCTAAACTCTATAGTAATAGTTTGTTTTGTCAAATTTAATAAAAGATAGATACCCTGAGCTCCCAATAAAAATACTCTTCAGTGATGAGGGGTGTTTTTATTTTAAGACTTAATTATTTTCTTTGAAACAGCATCAACGAACAATCTATAAGCTGGTCTTTTTTCTTTTTCGTAAATTATTTTTACACCCAAAACATGCCCCTTACTGCAAGACAAATCTTTTTTTGTAATTGAAGCGGTAGAGTCTATTATTCTATCTAGATACATGCGTCTAAGATTACCTGGCCCATCTTTTTGATATTTACAAATTTCTTCCCCACATTTTTGACAAGAAATATTTAAAAGTCGAGAATACCCTCCTCTTTTTTGTTTATACCTATCATTTTTGAAAATACTTTTTTTCATTATTTTTTAAACTAATTAAACTCATTCATCACTTCTTCAAAGTTTTTAGCTTTGAGGGCTTCGATGATTGCAACAGCTTTTTTTATCCCTTGCTCTTTGAGATCTGCTTCAAATGGCGCAAAAGGTTTGAGGAGAAAATTTTGAAATCCGTCAGGTGGCAAGATATGACTCTTGAGCTCTTCATGGACAGGACGCACTCCGATGCGGATACGAAAGAAATCCTTGGTACCAAGATGATCGATAATACTCTGCACACCATTGTGTCCTCCAGCTCCACGAGCCATTGAGCATTTTACTTCGCCGAGATTGATATCTATGTCGTCATACACCACTATCGGAATCTCTCTGTATTGTTTGAAAAGTTTTTGAGCAGATAGACCTGAGTCATTCATATATGTTTGTGGCTTTGCCAAAAGCATATCGGAGTCCGTAGCCACCAAAGCTTCAAAAACACTTTTGTTTTCAAAAGAAAGACTGTGTTTGTCGGCGAAATAGTCGAGCGTCATAAAGCCCACATTGTGTCTATCGAGAGCGTGCTTTTTTGTAGGGTTGCCAAGGCCGATAACTATTTTCATAATACAATTAAACTACAAAAATGCTTTCTTGTCGCCTACCCTTTTATAGCTTATACTGTGGTCAATCATGAATGAAAATATCCCCCTAGAGAGCGCTAGTTTGCCTAAGAGCAAAAAGAGAATATTTCTAGAAAATGTTTTGTATATTGCTAGTGCGGTAGTGCTAGCTCTACTTGTCCAAAAGTTCATCATTAGACCCTTCGTCGTCAACGGCGCCTCTATGGATCCGACTCTAGCAACAGGTGACTACCTCATCATAGACGAGGTCAGTTACAAACTACGAGAACCAGAGCGTGGTGATGTAGTGGTCTTTCGAGCTCCACCAGAGCCAGATAAGTTTTTCATCAAGCGCATCATTGGGCTTCCTGGAGAGACAGTCTCTATCAAAGGCTCTACTGTCACCATCACAAACAAACAAAATCCAAAAGGTTTTGTTTTGGCTGAGCCTTTCATCACACACGAAAGCTCAAACAACATCACAGTGGAAGTACCCGAAGATCAGTACTTTGTTATGGGAGACAATCGCTCTGGAAGCTTTGACAGTCGTTCTTGGGGCACTCTTCCAAAAGAAAACCTTCGAGGGCGTGCACTTTTGCGATTGCTTCCACTTAAGCAAATGGATTATTTACCAGGAAAAGTAAACTATGAATAAAGAACCAGAAAAGAAAAAAGTATCTCAAGAACTCGCTAGTCCAAAAGGCATGCGTGACATCATGGGTGAAGAGTATTACAAAATGCAGGGACTTTTTGAAAAAGCTCAAGAAGTAGCTGTCTACTATGGCTTTACTCCGATAGAAACTCCGATACTCGAACATGAAGAGACATTTACTTCTGGAGTTGGTGTCGGGACTGACATCATCGACAAAGAAATGTACACTCTCAAAACCAAAGGTGGTGACCATCTCGCTATGCGCCCTGAACACACTGCGGGACTTATGCGTGCCTATATCACAGGCGGTATGCAGTCTCTTCCACAACCAGTCCTTATGTATCACTCTGGTCCAGTATTTCGTCACGACAAACCACAAAAGGGTCGCTACAGACAGTTTTATCAGTTTGATGTCGATGCTCTAGGAAGCGAAAAAAGTATAGTGGACGCACTTGTTATCAAGACTATTTATACAATCCTCGAAGAAGCTGGGGCAAAAGACTTGGTGGTGACTATCAACTCTATCGGAGACAAAGATTCTCGTCCGGCGTACCTCAAAGAGCTTGTAAACTACTACAAAAAGCATCTCAAAGATTTGCCTGAAATAGACCAAGAGCGTCTCAAGACCAACCCGATGCGCATCCTAGACTCTAAAGATCCAAAAACTATAGAGATAAACGCTGGAGCACCTGACCCGATGAACTATCTCTCTTCTTCTGGTAAAAAACACTTCAAAGAAGTCCTAGAGTACTTGGACGAAATGGGTATCGCTTATCAAATAGACAAAACTCTTGTACGCGGACTCTCTTACTACACTCACACTGTTTTTGAAATCATTGAGCCTCAAGAAGACGGCACTATGATAACTATCGCTGGCGGAGGTCGCTATGACTACTTGGGCAAAATGATTGGCTCCAAAAAAGACATCCCAGCAATGGGTGGGTCTTTGGGAATGGATCGCATCGTAGAGCGTCCATGGTTCAAAAACTTAGCACCGCGCATTATGAAAAAGCCAAAGGTTTACTTTATCCAGGTAGGTTTTGAAGCTAAACTCAAAAGTCTCAACGTCATCGAAATACTCCGCAAAGCTCATCTACCTATCGCTCAGTCCTTATCCAAAGACTCTCTCGGAGCTCAGCTCGCCGTCGCTGAAAAAAGTGGTGTGCCTTATGTCATTATCTTTGGGCAAATGGAAGCCGTCAAAAACTGCGTGATCGTGCGTGATATGGAGACACGAAGCCAAGAAACAGTACCACTTGCAGAGCTCAGTGCTTACATAAAACAATTAAAATAATTTTATGACCAACATAGTTCAATCTCCTCACAAAACTTTGAGAATGGTTGCCCAAGAAGTTAGCGCCCAAGACTTTGGTAGTGAAAAGCTCAAAGAAATAATAAATAAAATGAAAACCGCTCTACACGGAGAAGACGACGGTGTAGCTATCGCTGCTCCACAGATAGATGTGCCGATGCGGATATTTGTCGTTTCCAAAAAGGTTTTACCAAAAGCCAAGGATGATATGGCTTTTATCAACCCTACTATCACCAAGCTTGGCAAGAAAAAAGAAGCCATGAGTGAAGGCTGTCTCTCTGTCCGTTGGAAATACGGCCTAGTCAAACGTGCTACTACTGCGACAGTCAAAGCCTACAACGAAAAAGGTAACGAATTTGTCCTAAGTGGCAAAGGCTTACTCGCTCAAATCTTCCAACACGAAACCGATCACTTAAACGGAGTACTC
Source organism: uncultured Candidatus Saccharibacteria bacterium (assembly GCA_964505155.1). Lineage (GTDB taxonomy): Bacteria > Patescibacteriota > Minisyncoccia > Phycocordibacterales > UBA9973 > UBA4124. The sequence continues at coordinate 24,377 of CAZDGL010000006.1, read as the reverse complement.
TTCATCGACAAAGCAACAAACGTAGAAGACTTACCACCAGAGAAGCTTGCAAAAAATTAGTAACTAATCTAGTATCCTAGGCAATAGGGTATTTAAGCCTGTGCAGATACGAGACTAAACTTAGAAAGTACGGGTGACGAAAACCTATTAAATGAAAAAACCGTGTCAATTTTGGCACGGTTTTGTTTTTTAAAAAGGAAATATTTCTTCTGGCAAATCATTGGCCTCTATCAGCTTAGGAAAGGGTATTTCAAGCTGTATCCATGTTGAGTATGTAACAACACGAGAAAATGGTACATGATACTTTTTTAAATAAGCCAAAGCATCCCAAAATTCCCATCGCTCATAGCGCATAAGAAAAGTAAACACATCTCCTGCTGTTCCACAACCTAAGCATTTATACCCCCAACCATTCAAAACTTTGTGACGGTAAAACTTCATTGAAGCGGTCTTTTCTTTATGGAAAGGACAAGTACATTTAAAAAATGTTTTTGCCTTATTTGATGGTTGTAAATCATTAACTCGTTGTCCAACTATACTAAGAAGAATTTCCTTTGTTTTATAACGACTAGTATTAATTCGTCTAGATTTATACCAATGCATTTTTATTGTGATTTTAATCCCAGCCTACCACAACTATAACAATTATCAACCATTTTGAACTGTGTTAATATATCCTTATGAAAATTGCCTTTTTGGGGACGCCGGATTTTACTATCGACTTTCTAGAGACTCTTAAAAAGAGTGACTTTTGCCCTAGTCTAGTAGTGACCAATCCTGACAGACCAGCAGGGCGCGGTATGGTGCTCACTTCCCCACTTCCCAAAAAATGGGCAGATGAAAACAGTATAAAGGTTTTGCAACCAGAGAAGCTAAACGATGAAGTTTTTGAAGAATTATCAAAAGAGTCTTGGGATCTCTTTGTAGTTATCGCTTACGGCAAAATCATCCCTGAAAAAATAATAAACTTACCAAAATACGGAACAATAAATCTACACTATTCTCTCCTTCCAAAATACCGCGGAGCAACTCCTGTAGAGAGCGCTATCTTGAGTGGCGATAGTGTCTCTGGGATAACAATCCAAAAAATGCGCTTCAAGCTCGATACTGGACCAATAATTTTTCAAGAAGAAATGATGATTGAAAAAAATGATACTACTCTAACGCTTAGAGAAAAAATGAACCAAAGAGCACAAGAGGTTTTGCCAAAAGTTATTGCAGATATTTTTGAAAACAAAGTAACAGAAATAGAGCAAGACGAAACTCTTGCCTCTCATTGTGGCAAAATCTCAAAAGAAGATGGGCAAATCTCACTAGAAGATGATCCAACAATCCTTGATCGCAAGTGGCGCGCATATCAAGGCTGGCCGGGACTATATTTTTTCAGAGATAGTAAACGTATCAAAATAACAAAAGCCCACTTTGACGGTGAACAGTTTGTCATTGAAGAAGTGATTCCCGAAGGTGGAAAGAAAGTAACCTTTAGTTCTATTCTATAGCGATATTTAGATCAGAGTTTTTATGTTTGAGTACGAACCCGCAGGGCTTTGCCCGGGAGGGACGCTTGCGGTTACGGAGAACATAAAAACTCTGAGATAAATTGAGTTGTATTTACCTTTAATTTCTAAAACCTCTTATTATATTTTTGAACTTTCTAGCACCTTTTTTCCAGAGAGCTTCTTTTTTGCCTTTTGAAGAAGAGACAGCTCTGACGAGTTCGTTGCGAGCATCATCTATCGCCTCATAGAGATCGGCCTTTTCAGAGACAGTACGAAACTGCTTCCCCAAAGAAGTGGTGAGGTTGATCTCGGCTCTAAAAATATCTCCATGACTATGGTGAGCCGTAGTCTTGCCTATTTCAACAATAGCGACAGAAGTTTCGCCGGCAAACTTAGAGACGCTTAAGACACGTTTTTCTGTGTAGTCCTTTAGTGCTGGGGTAAGTTCTATTTGTGTGGTTTTGATTGAAATATTCATACACTTGTATTATACCCCGCCACAAGTTAGCAATCCACCTTAAAGAAGTGCTAGATAGTCAATATCATAAGTAGGTTTGTTGTCCCTGCTACACCAAAAGGTACACCGGCTGATATGACTATTTTGTCATTTTTGTTAGCCAACTTTTCAGAAATAAGTTTTGGACCAATGGTTTTTATGAGCTGAGTACTTCCAGAGAAACTCTTGGACAAAATAGGATAACAGCCATAAACGAGCTGAGAGATACGAGCTGTTTTTTCGTGTGGAGTCATGACTATGATAGGTTGCTGAGGTTTGTATCTTGCAATCATACGAGGGGTAGAACCTGTTTCAGTCAGAGCAATGATGAGCTTAGCACCCACATCTTCGGCGTTGTGTACCACAGAAGAAGATACCGAATCAACAATGTCGTTATTTCTAACCTTGAGTCTACGATGAGTACCTATTTCTCCTTCTACTTGATTTGCAATATGACTCATCATAGAGACTGCTTCTGTTGGATATTTGCCCAGAGTTGTTTCTTCTGAGAGCATGACAGCATCAGCTCCGTCAAAGATAGCGTTGGCGACATCGGAGACTTCAGCTCGAGTTGGAACAGGGCTACTTATCATACTCTCTAACATCTGAGTCGCCACTATCACTGGCTTGCCGAGTTCGTTACACTTTTTGATAATCATTTTTTGCAAGACTGGCACCTTCTCTGGTCCCACCTCAACAGCCAAATCTCCACGAGCTACCATGATGGCGTCTGATTCTTTGATTATGTCATCTATATTTTCTATTGCTTCCTCTGTCTCTATCTTGGCTACTATCTTTTGTGACCCCTTGTGCTTTTTGATAAGGGTGCGCAAATCCAAAATGTCTTTGGCGGTTCGCACAAAAGACAAAGCAATGAAGTCTACATCTTCTGCAATACCAAAAGCCAAATCCTTTTTGTCTTTTTCGGTCAAAGCTGGGATAGAGAGATACGCCCCCGGGATATTTACTCCACGACGACTCTTGGTAATACCGCCAACCAAAATCTTGGTATAAATCTCTTTACCGACAACTTTTTCTACCACAAGCTTTTTCTTGCCATCATCCACCATCAAAACCATGCCAGCCTTTATGTCTTTTTCTATGTGTGGGTAGTTAAAATAAACTCGAGAACTATCACCTTTGCAAGTCTTATCCCCTGTCAAAATTATTTTTTTGCCTTCTATGAGCTCTACCGGCGCATTTTCAAAGTCCCCGATACGGATCTTGGGGCCAGAGAGGTCTTGGAGTATGGCGATGTGTTTACCTATCTTTTTGGCGACAGAGCGGATAAGACGGATCCTTTTGCCGTGAATAGTTTGGTCATCGTGGCTCATATTTGTCCGACAGACATCTACCCCGAGCTCAAAGAGCTTGCTGAGACTTTCTTTGTTTTCGGTACCAGGGCCAATGGTTGCGACTATTTTTGTCTTTTTTGAAAAGTGATGCATAAAATGATAAAACTTGTGATTAAGTGATAAGCCCTATAGGATAGCATTATGGGAAAGATTTTAGCAATTGTTTTTCTAATAGCCTTCGTCTACTACGCTGGACCTATCCTAAAGCGTGGTATTTGGTATTCTCCTACACTCTACCCAGATTATTGGTGGGGCGAAGAAGTATATGACTATGATGACCAAGTCGCCCAAGAAGGCGGTGGTTGGTTTAACTTTGACCCTCGCAAGCCAGCTACCAGAGGGCGAACTACAGCTAGTGTTTTTGATAGCCTATAAGCCTTTTCTAAGCCCAAAAACTATGATATAAATATATCGCTCCGCACACATTCCCTGGTAGCTTAGCGGTAAAGCAATCGCCTGTTAAGCGATGGACCGTAGGTTCGAATCCTACCCGGGGAGCCAGCAAAAAAGTGCCTTCAATGGCGCTTTTTTGTTTGGCTCCCCGGAGCACACAAACTGCTTTGTGTGCGTGTAGGATGAGAACGACGGAAGTATATTTTCTCAGCAGAGAAAATAACTGAGTCGGTGCCCAGACCAAAACGAGTGACTGACGAGTTTTGAGTCGAGGGAGAAAAACGAAGTGTTCCTACCCGGGAGCCGAGAAGTTAAAAAGAAAGTGCCTACGAAAGTGGACATTTTCTTTTTCTTCGAGGCGAACCCGGGAAAGATCTTCTTACCGGGGAGCCAGATATTGACTATATATCATAAATATGTTACCATTTTTGAGTACTTATTGGTGACCAAAGGAGAGATTATCTGTCTCTTGTGGTCACTAATAAATACAAACTATGTTCTTTATAGATTTAAAAGACGGCACATTGGTACATGTTACTTTTGATATTCCTGATTATTATGGAGATGGGGCTTTGAACTTAAATTGCTACTTCAATATACTCAAAAATCGCAACCCTTTAGGCGAAAAAATACCCTTCAGTATTCCATCAATTGATCTGGTATCTGAAAGTAGTATGAAAAAAATATACAAGTGGGCACGCCACATCGCCAAAGGGTACAGCTCAAACAGCAAGAAACTGAAGACTAGGTGCAAATTAACCACCTACGAAAACGGAAAATATAATTCATGGAACTTTATTTTCAGTTATCAAAGTAGTAAAGATCCTCTGCCTAATTTTCCTGGTAAATTTTACCCAACAAAGTAAACTTGTATCGAATTCACAAACCTGTCCCTGCATTTATGCTGGGACATTTTTTATTTCAAACCCTTTCGAACATCGTCCCAAGTTCGGAGCAAAAAAAATGATATACTTTGGCTATGAAAAAATATGGGCTGGGTTTAATACTTCTCGTGATTGTCATCGGATATCTAGTATTAAGACCAAAAACAGATATCTCGGTCTCTCCTATTTCTCCAATAACGACTGAATCAGTAACAGTACTGCCACCTTCGTTCACCATGGAGATTGAGGGTGATTTCAACGATCCTACTATAGAACCTACTTATGAAGGTGGCATCTCCCATGATGCATTTCTCATATCTTCCGGAGGAGAAGAACTATTAGGTGAATCCTACTATACTTATGCAGTCCCTGGAACAAATGGCCATTTGATTAGTTGCACTATCGAAGACGGGAAATGGATTACAAGTCAGAACCCACCGAAAGTGTGTCAGGCGCTGTCACGAATAGCTACTACTCGAACAGCACTTATGCAACAAATCGCTGATGGGACGCTGGTACAAGTACATGATGAATCTTGCACACAGCTGGATAAACTTAGACTTTGTTACAAACTTAAGTAATTCCGAACATCCTCCAGGGTTCAGAGTACTTTTTTAAAACTTATATTGCAATGGTTATTTAAAATACTAACGTAATTCCCTCTTTCGAATTTTGCCACTGATCAAGAAGGTTTGATACCTCTTTTCTTACAACGATGACTTGCTCTTGAGTAATAGATAGAAGGTCCCTATTTTCTGGTGTAGTAATCCTATTAAGATGATCAAAAAACTCAGTGTCATTTCGCAAAGTTTGAAGTGTTCCAACTATTAACTCTACCGCCTCTGCTTCACCACACATTACTTCTTTGCCCTGGCTTTTTCCTGCTGGTGTTCGCTCAGCAAACCAGTCGATATCCTTACCAGAAGCAACAATGCCATAAAAGGCTTTTGTATAGCCAAGTCGTTTTTCCACAACAAAATGCATTAAGTCGTGCTCAATTTGAAAAGATCCTGTTTTATATTTATGAAATGTTTCAGTACCATCCACTCTCACACAATGAAGGGTAAAGTTGTTATCGAAATCCTTTTTGAAATGGATTAGCATTTTCTAATTATAACATTTCAAACACCCCTTCTACGCTATGGCTTCTAAGGGGCAGGCTATCCCAAGTTTGGAGCAAAAAAAAATGAAGGGTTTTCCCCCTCATTATTCTGCCCACATATTCGCAATAGGTAAATGAAAGTTCAAAAAACTTATTTTGGACTTTTCCAATATTTTTTGAATAGCTTCTTCGTTTATTTTCAGTTTGTGTAAAAAAATATCTTTTTGAATAGGATCTTGCAAATTACGTGGTTTCAGATACTTATTCTTGGTCATCCATAGTTCTAATCTACTTGCCATCATAGTATGTTTTCATAAGATTATAGTTTTTATAAAAAAGAAGTCAAACTATTTCAAACACCCCTTCAACAAAGTTCACAGTGAGCCTGTCGAAATACTCAGTGCAAGTTCATAATCATTATACAGAAATGTGTTTGAAGCGGGTGTATGTTAGTGCAATGAAAAAGCCCCTCCGTGTGGAGAGGCTTAAAGAACTTATTTCAACCAAGCATTACTGCTACCTGCCTAACGTACAAATCCCCTTCTTTGTTTTTTAAGAGTTCATATGTTTTGCGAGGTTCTAATTTCCCAAAAGATTCAGGGATAAAAAATTTTCTTCCTTTATTTTTCTTCTCTGGATCCAGCTCATAAATCGAGCACATTTCAGCAACATTATTTTCATGATTGAAAATATAAAAAGTTGTTCCAACCCAGTCTTCAGTTAACTTAAATGGCGCATTCCAATAAGTATAAATGAGGTAGATAAGAAGAGTTGATGCTACCCCCAGTAAAACCCATATTATCGGATTCATAATTCATATTATTTTAAGTTTTGAGAAATATATTTCTCCTACTCTACCCTCTCCGTTTGACAAAGTCAAGAGATGGTTGTAAGGTATCAAAAACCTTTTAAAATGCTTATTCGTAAAAAAGTACCTGGAAAAAAACAAATCAGAAGAAAAAAAGCTGATATTAAAAAAGCAGAAAATACTGATACGGTTCACCACCGTAGGCCATTGTCTTTAGATGGTAAAGATCGCCCTTGGAATATATCAAAAATATCTGAGGAGATACACAAGGCCTGGACAATAGTTGCTGGCAATATGAATGCTGAACAAATATGCAATCATATCAACACCTATTTTAAACCTAAAGGTTTAACATTAATATGTAAATTTATAAATGGTAAACCTTGTGTAAAAACAGGTAAGTATGGATCTATCAACCCAATAAAAATGTCTTACGCCTGGAAGATTCTATTTAGAAAATATTCTCATTTTAGAGATAAGATAGAATATATAAACAATGTGTTACTGGACCCTGCTTATCATTTTTACATAGTAGATTAAAATAAAAGCCTGACAAAATAAAGTCAGGCTTTTTTCTTTTTGATTTTTGAATACTGAGTAGAAACACCACTTACTGTCCTTGTCTTTTTACTATTGTGAAAGTGCTTGTTGATCTCATTGGTGATTTTTTGCCAATGAGGTTTACCATTTCTTATAAATTCAACACTTTCAGCACAAAGTTCTGTGTAAATTTTTTCATCATCAGACCATGGCACTTGCCCTCTTTGGATGATTGCTTGATGCATATCTACCACAAAACCTGTTGCATTTCTTGCCTCCAAAGCTTTGCGACAATGAGCCTTCCATTCTTCGCTGGTAAAGTCTATCTTTTCTTTTAGATGATCGCTTCTTCTGCTAGAAGTTGCCTGGTCTCTTTGCTCTTTGGGTATAAGAAGTCTTAAGGCATATGCTACAGCTTTTGTGGCTACCTGAGGAAACTTTTCATACAAAATGGGTACCAAATCTTTGGCAACATCTTCGCATCGAAATGGAGTCTCGAGGTCGAGATACATCTCAGCAATTTCACTATGATCCCTTGCAATATTTGTACCTATTTCTTGTACATGCTTTATTGCAGAGTATTGATCGGGCTCAATAGCTAAAAACAGTCCTGAGGGTATAGTTTCTAAAGTATTTTTTAAGGTACTACTCATTTAAAAAATGTTTTAGTTAGTCAAAAATAACTATTACTATTTTCTTTTATTTCAACCACCCTACCTTACCCGTTTGACAAAGTCAAGGGATGGTTGTAAGGTATCAAAAAACCTTTAAAATATTTTTTATGGCAAAAAAGAAAAAAGCTGATATACACCTAACTGCTTGTGGAGCACTGTCTCCTACCGGACCCGGGGCAAAAATTGCCAAAGGTGGTGGTGGAAAAATTACTTATGTTAACCATGGTAAAAAAGAAAAAACCACATAGGAGATAATGTTGGGTTACGTAATTTAGGCAATGAAGGGTTAAGGGATTTAAAATTCTTCAAACCACATCTTTATGGTGTGGTTTTTATTATTCCAAAATCTAAAAAACTACTTTTCAAACCAAACTTTTTCTTTTGATAGTGGATTGCCGTTATAATTGATAGTTATTTCTTGTCTGCTTTTGATTGTTTGGAGAGCGACAAAACTTATAGTTTTTGAAGAGGTATGTTTTATGTACTTAGCATTTGGAGTATATGAATGATTGTAGAGAGATCCGTGCCCAAGCGCTAAAGCGCTCTGACCACCCTTCCAAGAAAAATAGTAGTTATAAAGATCTGTATCATCGATTTTCTTGGTATCGGACTTGCTCAAAACAAGCGCATGACATATTTCTATGATTTCACCTTTCTGTATATCTTTTGTAGCAAATACTCCCCTTCCATGCAGTTTACTTTTTTTGACTTTTATCTTGTTCACAATATTAGTATAACTTTTTTTGTAATAAAAAAAGAGAAGTCTAAACTCCTCTTTTCAAAAAGATCATTTCATCACTCCTCCGCCACCTATCCCGCCTTGACTCTTTTGTTTTTCGAGAGCTTGATTAAACAATCTGTTAAGAGTCTTCACAAACTCCTTGGCTTCAGGGTTGTCAGTAATGTTTAAGCCAAGAAACTCACCAAAAAACTGCTCAAAATAACTACTCAAGTCTCCATCGCTACCATGCTTCCCTATATGCCTAAGCTTTTTTTGAGCAAGGAAGTCTTTGAGTATGACCAAAACATTTGACACCATGGTGATAGGTTCGTCATTTACGACTTCAAAAGTATCAACAATCTCAAGATTTGTGCCTCCACCAAACTCGCCAGAGCTGAACTTGATGTACGCGCATAAAAATACTAATTTCATAGTTTTTATTTTTTAAAACTCTAACACTTAAACAAAGAGAGGTCAAGGCTTTATTTTGATATAATCAAAACATGCAAAAAATAGCTACAAAGGTTTTTATTGGTGCTTCTGTATGTTTTGCGATATTGGGAAGTATCATGATACTAGCAGGTGGACCAGACAAAGAAACTCTGGTACAAAAACTATTTTTTATAAATATATTTATCATTCTTTCTTCATTTGCTCTTAGTCTTGCCGGCAAATATTTAATTGATAAATCTTAAAAATTTTTTAAAAAAGAAATAGTATAATAACGCTACATGTCAGGAACAGAAGAAGTTATCAATCAGCTCGGAGCGCTATCTTATGGAGGGATCTGGATAGTGTCATTTTTATCAAACATAGTTATCCCTATACCAGAGGAAATAGTGCTCCTAGCTCTTGGTTATCTATCAGGCACAGGAGCTATTAACGGCTACATAGTTATACCTATCATTGTGAGTGCTCTCCTTCTAAACGATCTTCTGCTTTTTCTACTTTCTAAGCACGGGAGTAAGTTTACCAACTTTTTGTATACTAGATTTTTTGCAAAAAGATTGGAGCAAAATGGAAACTTTTTGAACAATATCAGTACTAGAAAAATAATCTTTTTTTCTAGATTTTTGATGCAACTGCGTTTTCTCGGTCCATTTTTAGCTGGAACAAGAGGAATAGATAAAAAATACTTTCTCAAATACAACCTCTTGGCACTAATGATTTATGTACCTCTTTATGTGGGGCTTGGTTGGTATTTTCACAGTCGTGTCCTACTTATCATTAAAGACGTCGGTATAGCCAAAAACATCTTTCTTATGGTGCTCTCTGCAGTAATAATCTTCGCTATCATAAAGACTGCTTATCGTTGGGTTTTCAAAAAGATGAAGCTTGACTTAAATTAGCAAATATGCTAATATTATAAGACAAAAAGGGCTTCTCGAAACACGTCGATTCTTTAGGTTTTATTTTGTATATTATTCGTTATAAACCAATTCTATGACAGGTACAATCAAAAAGATTACTGACAAGGGTTTCGGTTTTATCACAGCAGAAGGACTAGCGAAGGATTTATTCTTCCATAGTAACGCTCTTGTTGGAGTATCATTTGATGAGCTCCGCGAAGGTGATTCTGTTAGTTTTGAAACAGAAAACTCTCCAAAAGGAATGAACGCTGTAAACGTACAGCGCGCATAATCCAAATAAAATAAAAACACCCCAAACTTTTAGGGTGTTTTTATTTTGATAAGATTCTTAAAGAGTAGCGTCTACACTAGAAGATCCTGTATCAGAAGAACTAACTGAAGATGATGAGTTTGTTGGCAGGCAAGCCTTTCTATCAGTTTCAAATGTCTTCCATGAAGCCTTGCGAGCAGTGTTCCATGTAGAGCGAGCAGATTTTGCAGATGTTCTAAATGCTTGGTCAGCACTCTTTACAGCACTTCGACGAGCTGTTTTGTCTGTTAGATCCCAAGCTGACATAAGAGCAGTCTTGCGAGCAGTATAAGCGTTTTTAATAGCTAGAGCATAAGCATCGTGTCCTGCAACAAGAGAGTCTTCTCTTTTACCTACTGCGGTTTTGATACAAGCCATTTGTGTCGCATCAAGAGTGATAGAAGAAGAGTTTTTGCGGTCTTCTTGTCTATCTTCTTTTCTGTCTTCTCTTCTATCTTCTCGACGAATCTCACCGTTTTCAGTTGCAAAAGCAAATGGAGCAATACCGAGCATAATAGCAAGGGTTGACCCTAAAATAACATTTTTCATAAGTTTTATTTTAAATTTAACTTTTAATTCTAATAATACCGGTAACATTATATCAGACGACTGTTCTCTAGTAAGTATTACCTTGACTTATGGTCTTGATAATAGTATAGATATGGTTATAAATATGAAGAAACTCCATAGATTTTTACTCCCTAACCTACCAAAAGACAAAAGCTTTTCTATAAACGAAAAAGATTTTATTCATCAGATAAAAAACGTACTTAAGTTCTCTCTCGGAGAAGAGCTTGTTTTGTTTGCGCCTTTTTCCAATGATTTAAAATGTAAAATTTATTCTCTAGAGAAAACTAGCATCAGCTTTGAAGTTTTGGAAGAGATTGAAAAGATAGAAATCCCAAAGTCTATAACGGCATGTATAAGTATCGTAAAAAAAGATAACTTTGAACTAATAACTCAAAAGTTGGTAGAGCTCGGTGTAAGTACTTTGATACCTATAATCTCTGATAGAACCATAAAGCAATCACTAAATATGGAAAGATTAGAAAAGATAAGTATTGAAGCCCTAGAGCAAAGTGGACACTCAAACAAAATGACTATACTAGAACCGGTGAGCCTAGAAGACTCACTAAAACAAAACCAAGGTAAAAGTTGTATATATTTTGATATTGAAGGAAAGACGATGAATGAAAGCGTTAGTGTGGATTGTTTTTATATTGGACCTGAGGGAGGTTGGAGCGACAATGACAAAGAGCTTTTCGAAAAATACAATACCCTACCTTATCAGCTCGGCCAAAGCGTACTGCGCGCTGAGACCGCAAGCATTGTTGCTAGTGACAGACTTATCTGGAGGTAGCCTTTGTCAAAAATGTTTTGCGATGTAGCGTAGTCGTCCCAAACTTTTTCATTGCCTCATAGTGACCCTTGGTACCATAGCCTTTGTTTTTGTCCCAACCATATCTAGGGTGCTTTTTGTGGAGCGACACCATCTTTTTATCACGAGAGACTTTGGCTATGACTGAAGCTAGAGAGATGATCTTTTCTTTTTGATCGCCTTTGATGATCGTCTTTTGATTTTTGTATTCTTTGGGAGCACTAAGAGAGCCATCGAGTAAAACAGCACATTCTCTAGGATTTAAATTTAGCTTTTCCAAAGCTTCCTTTATGCACTCTTTGATACTGAGACTAATACCTTTTTTATCTATAAAAACATTGCTTCTGTATATAACTGCAAATTTTATTTCACTAGCTTTTTGCATTTTTAATGCCTCATGATACCAAAGCTCTCTGTTTGCTTCACTCATCTTTTTGGAATCATTTAGTTTGCCCCATTTTGCCTTTTTATACTCTCTTAAAGGCATAGCGCAAACACAAACTGCCACAGGCCCAGCTACTGGCCCTCTACCGACTTCGTCTATACCGAGTATCCATTTTCTCATATCTATATCATAACAAAAGAAACCCCCGGAACCGTTTGGTTCTAGGGGTTTAGCACAAAATCTTTGAACAGCTGTTTTCTATAGAGCATTTCTTCTAGTCGTCAAGCGCTAGTGAATAAATCGACATAGCGGACTTATTTTTTGAAATTGAGAAAACTAAGACAAATAAAGTCTTACCTTTCGTAAAAGGCATGGTTGATGCGGAAATATCACCGCTTATAAATAATTTATATTTAAATTAACCATGTTTTTCCCTAAACAAAAAACAGAAGATGATTCATAAATATCCTACTCCTTTCATATTTTCTGTCAAGTATTTTTGAAGGTTTCAAATTGGTATAATCTTCTCACATGAGTTTCGTCCACCTCCACACCCACAGCCACTATTCCCTGCTAGATGGCATGAGCAAGATCCCAGAAATGGTTGCAAAAGCCAAGTCATTTGGTATGCCAGCCCTAGCTCTGACTGATCACGGAGTTCTCTATGGCGCTATAGAATTTTATAACGAATGCAAAAAAGAAGGCATCAAGCCGATAATCGGAGTTGAGGCCTATATAGCCGAGCGCAGTTATTTAGACAAAGAAGCTAGTCTAGATACCAAAAGATACCACCTCACTCTCTTAGCTAAAAACAATGCTGGTTACAAAAACTTAATGAAACTTGTCAGTATCTCACATCTTGATGGTTACTACTACAAACCGCGTATGGATTTGGATTTGATAGAAAAGTATAGCGATGGACTTATCTGTCTCTCGGGTTGTCCAGGAAGTAGATTTATCAACTATCTAAAATCCGGCAATACAGAAGAAGCAAAGCTTTTGCTAAAGAGATACATCAAAATATTTGGCAAAGAAAATGTCTTTGTCGAGATTATGTATCACGAAGATGTAGACTGGTATATTCCCCTTATTCCCAAGATTTCTGATCTTGCTAAAGAACTTGACTTGCCTATCGTTGCAACTTGGGATTCGCACTATCTAAACGAAGAAGACAAAGAAGCACACAACACTTTACTAGCTATCAATACCAACAACCAAAACTTCAAGTTTGGTGGCAACTACTCTTTTATCAGCACTGAAAAAGCCAAAGAAATATTTGCAAGTATTCCAGAAGCTGTAAAGAACACTCTCAAAGTTGCTGACCTTGTCGACATAGACATCGAGCTTTCTCCTTGGAAATTCCCGACTTATCCGATACCTGAGGGCGCTTCTTATGACGAAGAGTTGAGAAAAAAAGTAAAAGAAGGAATAGAAAAAATAGACTATCCAGAAAACGAAGAGACAAAATCACGTATAGAGTTTGAGCTCGAAGTGATCAAAAACAAAGGCTTCCCTTCTTACTTTTTGGTTGTGTCAGACTTGGTGCAGGCAGCTCGAGAAATGGGTATCTATACCAACACTCGAGGCTCGGCAGCGGGATCTTTGGTGTCATATCTTTGTGGTATTACAACAGTAGACCCTATCAAGTACGGACTCCCCTTTGAGCGCTTCTTGAACCCGCTCCGGCCCGGCATTCCTGATATCGACCTAGATATAGCTGACGATCGACGTGACGACCTCATAAGTTATGCAAAACAAAAGTACGGCGAAAAAGCAGTAGCTCAGATCTGTACCTTTGGAACTATGGCCGCTCGCGGTAGTGTGCGTGATGTCGCTCGAGCTCTGGGATACCCTTATAGTGTTGGCGATACAGCAGCCAAGCTTATACCTATGGGTAGCCAAGGATTTCCTATGACTATAGACCACGCACTAGAGATAGAGCCAGACTTCAAAAAGCTTTACGAAGAAGACCGTGCTACAAAAGAAGTAGTCGACTTAGCCAAAAAAATAGAAGGCAATGTACGCCACATATCTATTCACGCAGCAGGTGTTGTCATCGCTCCTACGCCTGATATCACTGACTACACCCCTGTCCAATACGATCCAAAAGGTGAAAATAAAATCATCACTCAGTACGATATGTTCTCTGGTGGACGCGATGGCGTAGTCAACCTTCCAAAGTTTGATATGCTTGGTATCCGCAACTTGCAGTTTATCTCTGGAGCCATAGAGCGTATCGAAAAAATCCGTGGTATCAAGATAGATATCGACAATATTCCACTCGACGACCCCAAGGTCTTTGAAATGCTCTCTCGAGGACAAACTGTTGGAGTCTTTCAAATGGCTGGTGACGGTATGACAGCCTACCTTCGAGAACTAAAGCCGAGTAAAGTTGAGGACTTGATGGCAATGGTGGCTTTATACCGCCCAGGACCAATGGATGTGATCCCAGAATACATCAAACGCAAGAACAACCCTAGCTTGGTGACATATCTCGATCCTCGAATGGAGAAATATCTACAAGCTTCCTACGGACTAATCGTTTACCAAGACGATCTGCTCTTTAGTGCTATCGAGCTCGCTGGTTATGACTGGCTAGAAGCTGATAAGTTCCGTAAAGCTGTTGGTAAAAAAATCCCAGCCGAAATGGCGGCTCAAAAGGAAAAGCTTCAAAAAGGCATAGTAGCAAATGGCCAAACCCAAGCATTTGCCGATATGCTTTGGAAGCTCTTTGAGCCATTTCAAGCATATGGATTTAACAAAGCTCACGCTGCTAGTTACGGCATGGTCGCTTACAAAACTGCTTACCTCAAAGCCAACTATCCGGCTGAGTACATGACTGCCTGTATGACAGCCGAAAGTGGTGATATAGAAACTTGCAGTGAATATATCGAAGAAGCCAAAAAAATGGGCTTTAGTATCTTGCCACCGGACGTCAATGAATCATTTTCTGACTTTACAGTCGTAGTAGAGGGTGGCGAAGTAACCAAAAAAATCCGTTTTGGACTCAACAATATCAAAAACTTTGGTACAGAAATAGGTAAAGCTATCATCGCAGAGCGCAAAGCTCGTGGCGCCTTTAAAACTATCGAGGAATTCTTGGAGAGAATAACTCACAAAAACTTAAACAAAAAAAGCCTAGAAGCGCTAATCATGTGCGGAGCTATGGACTCTATGGGAGACCGAAATGTCTTGCTCAGTAACATAGAAGAGCTTTTGTCCTTTAGAAAAAATCTCATATCTCTAAACGAAAGTCAGAGCTCTTCTTTGTTTGAAACTCTTGATAGTAAGCCGATGAGTATCTTGAACCTTAGAAGTTATGAAAATGCGACAATGGAACAAAAACTGTCTTGGGAAAAAGAACTCCTAGGTCTGTATATCTCTGGTCACCCACTCGACGCCTTTGATGACAAGCTCCAAAAGTCTACCAGCTCTATAAAAAGTATTTTGAGCAGAACCATAGAGCCTCAAATCAGAAAATACAACAACCAAAACAAAAAAGAGATCATTGTTGCACATATAGACAAAGCCAAGATAATCATGACTAAATCAAGCAACAAAAAAATGGCTTTTCTAAATATCCAAGACAAAACTGGACAAATAGAGGCAGTAGTATTCCCAGAGACTTTTGCCAAACTTGGAGCAAGTATAAAAGAAGGCACAGTGGTCGCCCTCGAGTGTACAGCCACTGAACGTGATGGCAAAAAGAGTCTTTTGGTAGAAAATCTCAAGGTTTTGTAAGATTTGACTTAAATTATTTATGATATAAAATTAAGGTCAAACAAACCTATTTTAATATGGATAAACATCCTAAGCTTGTTTTAATAGACAAGGATTTTGAGGAGTTAGATAACTTCCTTATCAAAAAGGTTGAGAGCACTCAAAGACTTAAAAAAATTATAGAGATGCTAGAAAACTATCGCTTTAACGCCTACGAAGCATGCGTAAAACTATACCGGTTTTACAAACTTAGTACAAACTATCCAGAATCGAACATAAGAGAAAGGTTAAAAAGCAAAGCGAGGGTTTACGCTCTAAAGATTCAAGGTCTTTCGATATCTAACTAAATAGTAAAGGCACTCAGTGCCTTTTTTTATTTTAAACACAAAAAGACCACACATTGTGTGGTCTTTTTGCTTTAGAAATAAATCCAACTTTTATTGATTTTCGATCTTATCCATAATAGCTATAACTTCCCGAGCATACGTTGGAACTACACTTGGTGGATTATAAGTCTCAAGGATATCTTTAACACTCTTATTATCGTAGAATCTTGCAGTCTTAGGATTATTACCTCCTAGGTTTGTTGCAAGAACCTCGATAGCATGATCATAGCTTTTGAAGCTGATTTTACATGAACCCCATCCGAAGGCACTGTACGATACACTTTTACATGCATGTCGTCCTCCAGTTGATTCGCGAACCGCAATTGCTGGTATAAGTCGCCAATCAGGAACTCCGTGTTTTTCTGCTTCAAGCACCATTTTCATACCGTACCCAGCAAGAGGCATATTGCCCTTTGCAAAGTAAGCATCGATTTTAGCAGCTTTCTCCTCTCTTTCCATTTGGAGTGCTTTTTCTTGTGTTGACAGAGCTTGGTCATCCGCTACGGTTGCTACGAACTGATCCACTCCAGCCGTAAAAGCTGAAAGAGATAGTGAGCTAGCAATCATAGGAACAACGATAAATGATCGAATTATTTGTTTTGTTTTTGTTGAACTCATAGGTTCCGGTTTAGCTCCGGAGGAACTTCAAAGTCAGTATTTTCTTCATCTAGACAGACACAAGGTCGTCCTTAGAAGCGAAAATCCGTTAACTAAAAGTCAACGGATTTACTCTTATATATTAGCACAAAGTGGCTTTTATGTCAATGGTTATACAATAAAAAATAGGTGTGTCAAATATAAAAAACCCTTATTTTATAAGGGTTTTTTATGACATAATGATTGACAAAATACCAAATAAATTGTCTTATAATGCTATTGTAGAAGGCTTTTCTCTAGCTAGCCTTAACTTGGTCAGAAATACCAGAAACCATTGTAATTACTTGCTCTTTTAGACGGTCCTCCATCTCCCGAAATAGATAAGTGGCTTCTTTTTTGTACTCTACCAATGGCTCTCTTTGCCCATAAGCTCGTAGTCCAACAGACTGACGAGTATGTTCGAGGGTGTCTATGTGCTCAACCCACAAAGTATCAGTGGTATAAAGGATTATCCTTCTGACAGTATCCCAAAGTGGGCCTTCTGGTATATCTTTTAGCTTATCTTGTATTATTTTTTCAAGCTCTGCCTTGTCCCCTAGTTCATAAAAGGTGCTTTTGATATGCTCCAAATCTCCGAGAACCATAGCTCGGCGTCGCTTGTAAACTATATCTCTTTGGTAAGATAAAACAGTGTCGTATTCTAAGGTGTGCTTGCGGGCATCAAAGTGAAAGCCTTCTATTTTCTTTTGAGCAGACTCAAGGGCATTAGAAACAAGACGGTGGGCAATAGGTTGATCAGCTGGGACACCAAGGCGCTTCATCATGGTCTTGATTCTATCTGAACCGAAAACTCTCATAAGCTCATCCTCCAATGATACATAAAACTGTGTTTCTCCTGGATCTCCTTGTCGTCCAGCACGTCCTCGAAGCTGGTTGTCTATACGACGAGCTTCATGACGTTCAGTACCAATGACAAAAAGCCCGCCCAAATCTTTGACTTCATTTTGCTCTTCTGTAGAAGAAGGGTTACCTCCGAGGATAATGTCCACTCCACGACCTGCCATGTTGGTAGCGATGACTACAGAGCCTTTGCGACCGGCCTGAGCAGTGACTGTACCTTCTGATTCATGGTTTTTGGCATTTAGAACTTGGTGAGGGATACCAGAGCGCTTAAGATAAGCTGAGAGGAGTTCGTTTTTTTCCACGGAAACAGTACCGATGAGAACTGGTTGACCTTTTTGGTTGAGCTCTTTGACCTTTTTGGCAATGGCTTCAAACTTGCCCTCTTCAGTCATAAAGATAAGATCGTTGTTGTCCTTACGCTTTGAATCTCTATTTGTCGGGACAGTAACTACTGGCAAGGCATAGACTTTCATGAACTCTTCTTCAGAAGTCTTGGCTGTTCCAGTCATACCAGAGAGCTTTTTGTAGAACTTAAAATAGTTTTGATATGTTATCGAAGCAACAGAGCGAGTTTCTTGCTCTATCTTTACACCCTCTTTGGCTTCTATAGCTTGGTGAAGCCCTTCACTCCATCTACGCCCTGGTTGCATACGACCAGTAAAAGGGTCCACAATAACGACTTCACCATTTTGAACAACATAGTCTTTGTCTTTGATAAACAATGCTCTAGCTCTGATAGCAGTCTCAACATAGTGAACGTATTTGACGCTTTCTTTGGTATACATGTCTTTGATACCAAGGAGGGACTCGACTCGAGTAATACCTTCATCGGTTAGACTGATAGCTCTTTGCTTTTCATCTACCTTATAGTCTTTATCTTTTTCTAGCTTTTGAGCTACTTCGGTCACAGTTTTATAAAGGCTCTCTGAATCAGCCACTGCCGAAGAAACGATAAGTGGAGTACGAGACTCATCTATCAAGATAGAGTCCACCTCATCAACTACCGCATAAAAATGCTCTCTTTGTCTGATGTCTTCTTTGTTTTGTGCCAAGTTGTCTCTCAAATAATCAAAACCAAACTCACTGTTTGTTCCATAAGTTATATCTGTCAAATAAGCCTCCCCTCTGGAGCATGGCCTAAGTAGCTCTCTAACTACCTTGAAAGATCCTTCTTCATCGCGCTCTTCATCTAGTTCTTTTTCTTTCTCTTGTGAAAAAATATTGGGATCATAGACAAAAGAAGTTTCCTGACCATTGATAACAGAAACTGTTAATCCTAAAAAGTCATATATCTGCCCCATCCAAGTAGCATCACGGCGCGCAAGATAGTCGTTGACTGTAACCACGTGTACTCCTTTGCCAGCTAAGGCATTGAGGTATACAGGAAGGGTCGCAACCAAAGTCTTTCCTTCTCCAGTGCGCATTTCCGCAATTTTGCCTTCATGTAAAACCATTCCTCCAATAAGTTGGACATCATAGTGGCGCTTTCCACTAACACGCTTGGAAGCTTCTCGAACGAGTGCAAAAGCGCGAGGAAGAAGGACATCTAATGACTCACTCTTGGCTCGCTCTTTCAAAAGTGCTGTTTCCTTAGGGAAATCAGCATCAAGGAGCTTGGAAATCTCAGCTTCTAAAGCGTTTATCTGACCAACCCTTGCTTTGTACTTGTTTATTTGGCCTTTATCAAAAAGGCTTTGCAAAAAATTTAGTGCCATAATAAGGAGTTGATTTTACCACAAAAGCCACCTTTTTTCCAGAAGCAAAAACACCCGGACTGAGCCGGATGTTTTTGTAAGTGGAAAGAGAGTTGAAAAAAAGGATTACGCCTTCTTTTTCTTTGAAGCTTTCTTAGCTGCTTTCTTTACAGCTTTCTTAGCTACTTTCTTTTTTGCTGCTTTTTTCTTTGCTGCCATAAAAGTATTTTAGATTTATTTTTTTAATGTTGTGATGGTCGACCGTGAATTTATGATACGCGTTATCATCACATATTATAATTATCTCTTTTATATTTTATTCATGCAATATTTTTTTTATAAAAACTGTGGATAACTCAAAAACTTTTTTGTAAAATATTTTTTATAAAAATTATTTTTATTTTATTTTTGTAAATTAATTTTTGTTTTGAAAAAGTTTTTTAAATTATTTTTTAAAAAGAAAAAACATTCCATCAAGGAATGTTTTTTCATATTGTTGTACCCATAAGCCGAATTCTGTTTTAATGATCATTTATCTGGGATAGTTGTTACCAACTACCTCAAGCGACACAAAGGCTTTCGCCAGTACGGTCTTGCACACGGATAGACATTTAGCCGTTTCAGCCTAACTAAATAGGATCGTTTCTGTTCGCAGTCCTAAGCTTGCGCTCGATGGGCGTTACCCACTACCTGCACGAATTAAATCGTTATGTGTTCGGACTTTCCTCCCCTTATATATTGCTATACAAAGAGCGATCATTCGGTACAACAAGGTTACTATAGCTAGATTTGACAAATAAATCAATAGTGTTAAATTTATATAAATTTGTAAATTATGCTTAATTTTTTAACTTCTAAACCTGACCTTGAACTGACAGTTGGAGACACTCCCCACAAAGAATTTCTTTGGCTTTTTAATAAAAGTCAGAGGGCTTTCTCTGGTATTCTCAAGGGATATCGGGGGGACTTATTTTTTGTTTCAGGTACCATTTCAAACGGAGTGATAAACATCTTTTCTCATCAAATGTGCGACGCTAATTTTCTACCTTCAGCAGAGGTGATGCACTATCAATTTAATGACATCTCTAAGGAATTTTTAAACAAGAAAACATTTTCTATCTCTGGAAATGTCCGCGGAGTAAAAGATAAACAAGGAAAGGATCACCAATGGGAACCTGTTGTATGTACAATCAAAAAAACTGTCTAATTAAAAAACCGGTTCAAACATGAACCGGTTTTTACTTACGCCTCGCAGTTTATACACAAACTCTCTTCGCTTGCGATGATCACTTTTGGTTTCTTGGATTCTTGTTCTTGGAGTTTCTTGCGACCAAATTGTTGTGCAGCGTTCATAGAGTGCTGGTAGTAAAGAGTCTTGATCCCCTTTTCCCATGCGTAGAGGTAGAGAGAGTTCAAATCCTTAGCTGAGATGGCTGGGTCTATCATGATATTGAGAGACTGTGCTTGATCGATGTATTTTTGTCTGTCAGCAGCTTGTTCGATGATAACCTTTTGTTCTATTTCACTAAAGGTTCTGAATACTTTCTTTTCTTGTTCTGTAAGGAAGTCTAGGTGCTGAACAGAGCCATCGTTGTCTCGGATACTATTCCAGACATTGGTTGTGTTTTGACCTTTTTCTTCTAGAAGAGCTTCGAGGATAGGGTTTCGAAGGGTGACCTTCATTTTGTCGACATCTTTTACGAAAATGTTGGACATCAAAGGCTCGATACCTTGAGAGACTTGTCCAAGTATAAATGCGCTCGATGTAGTCGGAGCGATAGCAAGGAGTGTAGTGTTGCGACGACCATAACCTTTCAAGACTTCCGGCTCTCCGTACTCCTTGGCCATATCAGCAGAAGCTTTGTAAGCCTTGTCTTTGATGAGAGAGAAGATTTCGTTGTTGAGGATAGAAGCTTCAGCGCTTTCAAATGCGATGTTGTTTTCTTGGAGGAATGAGTGCCAGCCTAGGACTCCGAGACCGAGCGCTCGGTGCTCTTTGGCAAACTTGTGAGCGCGTTGCATAAAGTAAAACGCGGATTGCTTTTGAGGATCTTCACTATCTCGCATAGTCTCTAGGCGCTCAACAAACTCTCCGATAACAGTATCGAGGAACATAGTTAGAGTCTCTACAGCATCAGTGTCTTTCCAATCATGATAGTGACGGAGGTTGATAGAAGATAGACAACAAACAAATGAAATATCATCAGCTGTTGGAAGACAGATCTCAGAGCAAAGGTTGCTTCCGTGTATCTTCATGCCTTTGTCTTTGTAGACTTCCACAGTGTTGTTGTTAACGGTGTCACTAAAGAGTATATATGGATAACCTATCTCAGTACGACGCTGAATGATCTTGGCCCAAATCTTTCTCTTGTCTTGATCACCCTCTACCATAGCCTTGAGCCATTCGTCTCCAACTGTAACTGCATAAGTAGACTCTTGGATAGGATGCCCCTCTTTTCCGATGTTCAAAAACTCTTCAATATCATCGTGCTCAACAGGTAGATATGGCGCACAGTGCCCACGACGCACTGTCCCCTGACTTACGATGTTGATAAGGTTGTCAAAAAGTTCCATGAAGTGAACAGATCCTGAAGAGTGACCGTTGTCTTTGATGACAGAGCCTCTACCTCTAAGTCCACCAAAATAAGCACTGGTACCGCCACCGTATTTGGTCATCATCCCTACCTCAGCATGAGTGTAAAGGATACGACTCATATCATCAGCAACATAGCTCCCAAAACAACTAATAGGAAGACCTCGAGTGCGTCCGTAGTTGGCCCAAATAGGAGTCGCCAAAGAGTAGTAACCTTTGGACATGTAATCATAAAACTTATCAGCAAAACCAGCCTTGCCTAGACGGCGTTCGGCATTTTCAGCAATCTCCCTGATGCGCTCTTCAGCAGTCTCTCCATTTAAGAGATATCCTTTTGCTAAAAATTTTCTACTGTTTTCGTTGAGCCAATACATATGATTTTGATTTTGGTGTTAAGAATTAATAATTTTAAAAAAGGTCTTCGCTAGTAATACTTTTGCTTTTTTTGTTGTAGTTTATGGATTTTTTGTTGAAGAAGTCTCCGTGCTTGGTAGCGATAACTTCGTCATAAAACCAATCTGATTCTTTGAGAAGATTTTCATCTGTTTCAAAAATCTTTCTAACTCCAATACTTTGCAAAGAGTTGTTGAATCTTTGTTTGATAAACTCGATGACAACATCCTTTGTTATAAACTCCAGCTCTCCTTTTTCAAAAATCCACTCTACGACCTGCTTTTCTGATTCAAACGCTTCCTCACACAATCCCAAGACCTCTTCTTCAAAGATTTGGTCAAACCATTCGGGGTGTTCTTGCTTGATAATGTTTATAAGGTCTATACCAAAGAGTCCATGGATTTGTTCTTCTTTTGAAGTTGCCTCAACTGCATTTGAGATGCCTTTGAAGAGGTTTTTGTGCTTGTTGAAAGACATGATGATCAAAAACTGAGAAAACAAAGAAACATGCTCTATAAAAAGAGAAAATAGCAAAACAGACTGACTGTACTCCTTGTTGTCTTCACTGCGCCCTTTGGAGAGAGCCTTCTCAAGATAGTTAACTCTTTTCATCAAAACCGGTATGTCTTGGATATTACTAAAGACATCATTGAGCCCCAAGATTTCAAGCAAATGCGAATAAGCATCAGTGTGACGAACCTCACTTTCAGCAAAAGTCGATCCCACAGCTCCGATCTCTGGTTTGGGCATCTTTTTGTAAATATCACCCCAAAAGGTTTTGACAGCTACTTCTATCTGCGCGATAGCAAGCATGGCGTTTTTGATGACATTTCGCTCTTTTTCATCAACGTTAACCTTGAAGTTTTGAACGTCTCCTACAAAGTTGAATTCGGTATGGATCCAGTATGAGTGCCTGATGGCGCTGACGTATTCATAAAGCTCTGGATATTCGTAGGGCTTGAGATTTATCCTTTTTTTGAAGATGTCACGCCTACGCTCTTTGTTGCGCTCCTCTCTATATAGTATATAAGCCTTAGCAACTTCAAAGTCACCCTTGTCAGCTATAGCTTTTTCTACGAAGTTTTGAATTTCCTCAACTTCAGGTATGTTGCCCTCACTATAACCAGCTGTTTCAAGTGCCAAAACGATACTATCAACAAGATCTGACAAAGAGACTATATCTATAAGGACTTTTGAGGCTTGGTACGCCTTGGAAATAGCACTCTCAATACGAGAGCGATCAAAATCAACTACCGTCCCGTTTCTCTTTTTTACTAAGAGTATAGCCATAAAACAAAAAAGTAATTAATCCTAATAATTTAGTGTTATCAGTATACACAAAATACAGTGGTTATAAGAAATAAAAAATAGTTTTTTTGTAGTTACGTAAACAAAAAAAGTTTGTGTAAAGGTGTCTTCTCGTTAGGGCTTGTTATAAAAAGATTTTTTGAAATTAAAAAGAGAGATTATCGGAAAATCGGATTAATTGGTTTTTTGATAGATCATTTGCTGTGGAAAAGCCGGCGTTGACCTCAAGTACGAAACTCACGTCTTGTGGTGGATAAAAGATGTTTGGATATGTACTTGGAGAAACACTATCTTCTATACCCAAAACCCGCATATTTTCATCGAGCCAAATAATATCTATAGGGAAATTCATATCTTTCATCCAAAAACCGTAACTTCCAGGTTCCCTAAAGACAAAAAGCTTGCCGTAGTTTGAAGGCAAAAAATCCTGGCCCGATAAGCCATTTTCTTGCTCTTCTTGTGTATCAGCCAAATCAACAAAAACCCTTACCCCACCAATGTCCAAAACTTTGTCATACGGAGGATTTGTATAAATAGTATCTTTATTTTGTGACCCAAAAAGCAAAAAGAGCACCAAAAAAAGTGCTCCTATTGCTAGAATTGAAATTATGTAGAGAACGCGAGTCTGTCTTGTTTTTTTTATGTTTTCTATTGAATCGGCAATCATCTTTCTATTGCCTCATTCTACCATGCTGTGCTCTATAGAATACACACCATGGATTTTTGCGCCATAACCTTGGCGCAAGGAGTAAGCATTACGTCGCTTACCACAACACTCTTTCTTGCGAAAGAATCAACCGTATCAATTCTGGTACCAAAGGTACAATCAGAACAATCTCAATTTGAGTTAATCCACGACCAGCTTCCGCTAGCCGTGCCTTGTTACGAC
>CAZDGL010000005.1:0-59311 GCA_964505155.1 uncultured Candidatus Saccharibacteria bacterium | reverse complement strand
GGGCTTTGTTATATCTCTATCAAGCTTTTACCTGGTTTTGTTTCTTTGTTTTTGGTGCCAGCACTCGCTGGACTAGCGCTTTCTTTGGCTTTTGTAAAAGTAAATCAAAAACCTTTTGCTCATATCTTGGAAGCTTTTGTTAGGTATTATCTAAAGTCACGACTTTATCTTTGGAAAAAACAAAAAAACAAAGTCTCAAGCCCTGAGCAATCAAAAACAGAGTCTCCACTTCGTGCTACACTTTCTGAGAGTAAGCTCAAGACACTGTCTTGGAGTCTCGACGTCATTGATCCTAAAAAATAACCATGGCCCCATCAAGTAGCCCAACCCAACAATTCGTTCCTGTAAAAGAAGTCCGCGATGGTGTCGTGGTTCTTAAAGATGGTACCCTAGCGACAGTGGTACTGGTCTCATCTATCAACCTTTCCCTCAAATCCTACGATGAACAAAGGGCGACACTTTCTCAGTTTCAAAGCTTCCTAAATACGCTAGATTTCCCTATACAAATAGTCATCCAGTCTCGTAGATATGATGTCCGCCCTTATATACTAACCCTAGAAAAAAGAGTTCAAGCTCAAACAGAGCCACTCTTGCGAGTCCAGACTCAAGAGTACATAGAATTCATCCGAAGTTTTACAGAACAAGTAAATGTAATGCGCAAGAGTTTCTTTGTGGTTATTCCTTATATTCCACCGGTTTTAAGTCAAGGCGGGGGACTAAGTAAGATATTTTCTTTCTTTGGTAAAAAAGAAAACCAGAGTGAACAAACTGCTGATTTTGAAGAGGAGCGCACTCAGCTCGAAGAGCGTGTAGGTGTCATAGAGCAAGGTCTATCAAGACTTGGTTTGCGAGTAGCACAGCTTGGAACACAAGAAGTTATTGAGCTTCTGTACAAAACATTTAACCCTGGAGAGACTACTTCACACGCTCAAGAAAAATAATTGTTTAAGTTTTGGCTTTGTAACTTTCAACTTTACGGTCTCCTTGTAGTATAATAAAAGGTAACATGGGACTATTTGGCTCAGGCAAAAAAACACAAACCCCAACTAGCTTTATTGGTGGCGCAAAAAACCTTCCCGTTCTTCCAGAAGAGGCTTATTCTTGGGCTACAATGGAGCTCTCTGACAATATCGCCCCTTCAGCTATAGAAATAACCTCCAAATCTATACACATAGGCGACAAAATCGTTAGAACATTTTTTGTTATTTCTTATCCTAGATATCTCAACGACAACTGGTTTACACCCATCATCAATCTCGACAAAATATTTGATGTGGCTATTTATATAACTCCGATAGAAACCTCAGAGCTCCTAAAACAATTCCAAAAAAAGATAGCTGAGGTAGAAAGCCAGATTATGGTCAGACAACAAAAAGGATTGGTGCGAGATCCGATGCTTGATACTGCCTTTCAAGACCTAGAAGAACTCCGTGACAATCTAACCCAAGCCCAAGAGAAAATGTTTTCTGTCGGGCTTTATATCAGTATTTACGGAGAAAATGACACCGAACTTTTCAGAGCCGAAAGCGAAATACGTTCAATCTTAGAATCAAAGCTTATCTATTTGAAGCCAACACTCTTTCAACAAGAAGACGGCTTCAAAAGTGTTTCTCCGCTAGGTAAAGACACTATCAATGTTACCCAAAAACTAAACTCCGAGCCCCTTTCTAGTTTGTTTCCTTTTGTTTCTTTTGACCTAACCTCAGAGACAGGTATTTTATACGGGGTCAACAGACACAACTCTTCTTTGGTTATCTTTGATAGGTTTTCACTTGAGAATTACAACTCTATCATCTTTGCAAAAAGTGGAGCTGGTAAAAGCTACGCTACCAAACTCGAGATCATCAGAACACTTATGTTTGATACTGATGTCATAGTTATCGATCCAGAGAGAGAATATGAATACCTTGCTGAAGCAGTAGGGGGAAGGTACTTCAACATCTCTCTTTCTTCTGATCACCACATCAATCCTTTTGACCTACCAAAACCACGAGAAGACGAGGCACCAGCTGACGTTTTGCGAAGCAATATCATAAACCTAGTTGGACTTTTTAGAATCATGCTTGGTGGCCTTACACCAGAGGAAGACTCGATCATCGATAGAGCTATCACCGAGACCTATTCACTCAAAGACATAAATATCGACTCTGATTTTGCAACTATCGAACCACCACTTCTTTCAGACTTTGAAATGGTACTCGGTGGTATGGAAGGGAGCGAATCTATCCTCCAAAGACTTTCTAAATACACCAAAGGTTCTTGGGCAAGTTTCATCAACCAACCAACTAACGTCGATATCAACAAAAAGTTTGTAGTTTTCTCAGTACGAGATATGGAGGATGACCTTAAACCAGCAGCGATGTATATCGTTACGCACTTCATCTGGAATGCTATTCGTAAAGAACTCAAAAAAAGGCTGTTGGTGGTGGATGAGGCTTGGTGGATGATGAAAAGTGATGACACTGCTTCTTTCTTGTACTCTATCGCCAAAAGAGGTCGAAAATACTTCTTGGGTCTTTGTACTATCACCCAAGACGTGGGGGACTTTATGAAAAGCCCCTATGGAGTGCCTATCGTCACCAACTCTTCTATTCAGCTTTTACTCAAACAATCTCCAAGTACTATAGATGTCCTCCAAAAGACCTTCAATCTAACAGATGAAGAAAAGTACCTACTCCTAGAAAGTGGTGTCGGTGAAGGGATATTTTTTGCTGGACTCAAACATGTCGCTATCAAAATCATAGCCTCTTATACTGAAGATCAAATCATAACTTCTGACCCATCCCAAGTCCTCTCTATCAAAAGAGCCAAGCAGGAGTTTCGTGAAAGCCAGGGATCTCTTTAAACAGAAGCCTTGATGGTATAATTAACTACGTAATGAAAAAAATATTTATAACTTTATTTTTTAGCCTACTTTTTATAACAGAAACCTCTTTTGCTCAGATACTGCCTGAAGATATAAGTATTTCACTGTATCCAAACAATCCAAAACCTGGACAAATAGTCTCAGCAACAGTTGAAAGTTTCGGGGTTGACCTCAGTCGAACAAGTATTTCTTGGTATTACGGCGACAAACTCATAGCCTCTGGCACAGGAAAAACAGAGGTTAAGATCACTTCTCCTGGCTTTGGTCAAAAACTACCTCTTTTGGTTAGGATTTTTGGAGGGAGTATAAACTCAGAAACAAGTATTGTTATTAGCTCTTCTGAGCTTGATGTTATTTGGGAAGCGGTAGATTCCTATACTCATCCTTTTTATAAAGGTAAGTCTCTAGCTTCAGTTGGATCAAAAATAAAAGCAGTGGCTATGCCTAGTGTTGGGGGGCTCAAAAATCTTTCATATTCATGGAGTCACAACGGTACTGTACTAAAGGGCCTCTCTGGTACAAACAAAGACTCTATAACAATAAAAACCGATGCTCTTAGTGGCAACGAATCTTTCTCAGCCAATGTAAGTGGTGGAACTTTTGAAGGAGAAAACAGTGTCTCACTCACACTTAGGTATCCAGACGTTGTCTTATATCCAAAAAGCAACGGTTTTATAGACTACGCAAACGGTTTCTCTAGCTTAATACCCCTAAATACAGAAGGAATAACTCTAAGAGCTGAGCCCTACAACATAAACGTAAACAAAAGTATCCTAGAGAGTTTAGATATAAAGTTTAATATTGAAGGACAAATCTTTGAGGGCGAAATATTACCCCAAGAACTCCCAATAGCAAAACCAGACAATTCAGGTCAAAGCTCTCTTGAAATATCTGTGTCTTCCATAAAAGAAAAGCTTCAAACCATCAAAAAATCATTCACTCTTTCTTTTTAATCATAGTACAATAAAGTAATAATGAGGAAAATATTTTCAGCTATCGTTGTTTTCTTGGTACTCTTTGGGGTTCATAGAGAAACTCTTGCTCAAACATCTAGCCTAGAAGCTTTTGCGGTGGGTGAGAATATAAGTATTTCATATACCTCGACAAATTCAGCGGTTGTTCAACCGATGATTTCAGACAAAGAGATATCTGCAATACCGCCAAGCCTAGTAATAGCACCTGGACTAGAACCAAAGCTCTCAGGACTATCACAAAAAACATCTTGGCAAACAAAGAAGACTTTAGACCCGGCAATTGTTTATTATGTTAGAATTTTTGATACTTCTTCAAAGGTCTTCTTGACTGAAAATATCAAGATAAATACTGAGTATTCGACTATCTCTCTGGGGAATTTTAATCTTGAAAAACAAAACACTGGTACATATGGATTTTATGGGAATATAGATATAAAAAAGCATGCAGAAAACAGCCTTGTTCCGTACTCTTCTATCAAAGTCTCTGGCGATATAACCACTAAAAAGACAGGTGAGAAAATCATGGGATTAGGGAATCCTGTAACTGTTGATGAAAAAGGTGAATACCGCTTTTTAGTGATTAACAATTCTTTTGATCCAAATGGTTGGTATCTGGCAAACCTAACATTTGAAAGTGATAAGGGTGTGTCGACCACAAAGAGCTATGATTTTAATATAAAAAAGGGAGTTATCCCAGAAACAGGTAAAGAGGCTGATAATTTTTATGATAGTAACAGCTATAGGCTTTTGGCACCGATTCCAGGGATGACTGCGCTGCTTGATCCTGAGCTTTGTAAACTAAGACAGCAATCAAATCCAGGGGAGATATGTGATATCAATGCTTTTTTGAACTTCATTTTGAAGCTCATTATAGGTATAGCGGCAGTTATTTTGGTGGTGAGGATAATCATAACTGGTTATGGCTATATGCTAACCGATGTACCTTTTGTTAAAGCAAAACTTAAAGGTGGATTTAGAGATGCTTTGCTTGGACTGATATTTGCCTTAGCATCTTATGTGATACTAAATACCATAAACCCTAGGTTGGTGAATAATGATTTTAGTATTGGGGTGGCGGAGTTTGAGGCAACAGCATTTAAAGAGCTTGGTATTAACTATGGAAACAACGAGGTTTCTTTTGAAAAAATTGGTCCGGAAGGTGCTTCATGTGACGAAAATATAAAGCCTGCAAAAATAAATTTTTCTGGAAAAGCTTATAAATATATAAAATCTGACTATATACCTGCGCAAGACAGAGCGCTTCCAAATATACCAAAAGGAACAAAGGCACTTATGACTGTTCAGACAATGGTGGAAGGTTTTTACCCAACCACAAAATCGTTTAAAACCAACAACCCGGGGAATATAGGTAATACTGATATAGCACCAAAAAACTGGACTTGTAGCAGTGCTGGAATACGATGTTTTCCTACACTAGATGCAGGGATAAAAGCACAGGCAGATTTACAGGGTGACAAAAATTATAAAATTGGTCGTGTCGTTAAAACTCCTGGAGGGATAGGAGACGACAACAAAAGATATCCTCCTTTAAACTTTATATACGACGGAAGTATTTGCCAATATCTTGCTATATACTCTACAGGGGCTAGACATAATACATCTTATATGTCGACAATTATGGGATATTTTGAAAGTGTGGGCTTAAAAATCACACCAAGAACCAAGCTTTCAGATATATACAAAATGATGTAATTGGTGTGTAGATAACAACTTCTCAAAAAATCATTCACTCTTTCTTTTTAATCATAGTACAATAAAGTAATAATGAGGAAAATATTTTCAGCTATCGTTGTTTTCTTGGTACTCTTTGGGGTTCATAGAGAAACTCTTGCTCAAACATCTAGCCTAGAAGCTTTTGCGGTGGGTGAGAATATAAGTATTTCATATACCTCGACAAATTCAGCGGTTGTTCAACCGATGATTTCAGACAAAGAGATATCTGCAATACCGCCAAGCCTAGTAATAGCACCTGGACTAGAACCAAAGCTCTCAGGACTATCACAAAAAACATCTTGGCAAACAAAGAAGACTTTAGACCCGGCAATTGTTTATTATGTTAGAATTTTTGATACTTCTTCAAAGGTCTTCTTGACTGAAAATATCAAGATAAATACTGAGTATTCGACTATCTCTCTGGGGAATTTTAATCTTGAAAAACAAAACACTGGTACATATGGATTTTATGGGAATATAGATATAAAAAAGCATGCAGAAAACAGCCTTGTTCCGTACTCTTCTATCAAAGTCTCTGGCGATATAACCACTAAAAAGACAGGTGAGAAAATCATGGGATTAGGGAATCCTGTAACTGTTGATGAAAAAGGTGAATACCGCTTTTTAGTGATTAACAATTCTTTTGATCCAAATGGTTGGTATCTGGCAAACCTAACATTTGAAAGTGATAAGGGTGTGTCGACCACAAAGAGCTATGATTTTAATATAAAAAAGGGAGTTATCCCAGAAACAGGTAAAGAGGCTGATAATTTTTATGATAGTAACAGCTATAGGCTTTTGGCACCGATTCCAGGGATGACTGCGCTGCTTGATCCTGAGCTTTGTAAACTAAGACAGCAATCAAATCCAGGGGAGATATGTGATATCAATGCTTTTTTGAACTTCATTTTGAAGCTCATTATAGGTATAGCGGCAGTTATTTTGGTGGTGAGGATAATCATAACTGGTTATGGCTATATGCTAACCGATGTACCTTTTGTTAAAGCAAAACTTAAAGGTGGATTTAGAGATGCTTTGCTTGGACTGATATTTGCCTTAGCATCTTATGTGATACTAAATACCATAAACCCTAGGTTGGTGAATAATGATTTTAGTATTGGAGTGGCGGAGTTTGATGTGGAAGAATATCCTGGTGATAATGATGCCTATGTTCCCGCAAACTATACTCAAATACAGGGCACAGGTGTTGCTGGTTATAATTTTGACAAAGCAGTCTTCCCAAACGGGGTTATTTGTCCAAAATCTGGTGGTAAGGCAAAAATACGAGAAATAGCAGCAAGTTGGCAAGGAAAGGCAACATATAGCCAAATAAAACGCGGAACACCGGGGCCAAACGGAACTCAATACTTAGATTGTAGTTCATATGTAACAACTGTTTTATTATGTGCAGGAATACAGCCAGCAACCTATGCAACGACACAGGCAATGTTTGAGGGAAAAGCTGGCTCAGAGAAATTTTCTAAATCCGAAGTTATTGAAAGCCCTGGAAAAATTTTTATAAAAGGTAAAGAACTACAACCAGGAGATCTCCTGGGGTGGAGAAATGGTAGCAAGGGACACGTTGTTATTTATGTAGGGGGAGGTAAATTCCGAGAGTCTCAAGTCGGAGGATATGTCACCAAAAAACCTATACTGGGAGAAACAGGAAATTCCGTGCAGGGCGAAAAATCGTTTTCATACTATGGTGGACAGCTGGAGTATTTAAGAAGAATCACACCTTAAAAACAAGAAATTGTTGTACAATATAAGAACATGCGTCGAATATTTAGTATATTAATACTTCTAGGATTGGTTGGGTGTGCAATTTGGTATTTTGGTTTTAGAAACAAAGATACCAATAGTGGCTCATCTGGTGTTTCCACAACATTCAAATCATTTTTTCCTCTTGGAAACAAAGGTTCAGTTGATACTGATGGGGGTACAGATGGTGACAATATAAACAACCCAGAAAATGAAACTCCTAGAGAAACATCTCCATTTAAACAAATAAGTAGAAACCCTATAGCCGGCTATAGTATTTTTTCTAGAACCAACACCATAGTAAAAGAGAATAAAACCAAAGAAACAGTGATAGATAACTATATAAGATATGTTTCTCGTCAAAGTGGATATGTTTATGAGATAAAAAACGACCTAACACCACTTCAAATAAGCAATATTTTTATCCCTGCTATATATGAGGCTTATTTCCTTGATGATAAAAAGTCAGTTATCTTAAGATTTTTAAAGGAGGACGGTAGGACTATAGGCTCTTACACTGTTCCGATACCAGAAGAAAATCCAGATGGCACAAGAACACAAAAAGAGGGTAGTTTTCTTTTGGACAATATCTCCTCTATATCAGTCTCACCACTAGAAAAAGAGTTTGTTTTTTTAGTTAGCGACACAAACCAGGGAACATTTTCTATAGCAGACTCTTTGAATAAGAAAAAAAGGGAACTCTTCAGATCTCCTTTAAAAGAATGGTGGGTTTCTTGGCCTAAAAGTGATAGCGTCTACATCCAAACAAAACCAGCAAGTATTGTTGGTGGTTTTCTTTACAAGATAGACCTGAAAGAAAAAAGACCTAGAAAGATCTTGGGTGGTATAAAGGGTTTAACAACCTCAGTTAGCCCAAGTGGCAACCTTGTCATTTTTTCAGAAAGCACAGAAGATGGTTTTTCGACTAAGCTTTTCAACACAAAAACACTTTCCACAAAGAGTTTAGGGTTATCTATATTGCCAGAGAAATGTGTATGGCTTAAAAACGAAGACTTGATTTGTGCTGGTAGTGCATCACCAGAGATAGCGACCTATCCAGACTCTTGGTATGCAGGATTAGTCAGTTTTCAAGATCAGATATTTAGAATATACACCCAAAGCAACACTTTTGATGTTCTAAACACAGGAGATAGGGCTTTTGATATTACAAACTTACAGGTAGATGAGAACAAAAATATCCTCTACTTTATCAACAAAAAGGATGGTATTTTGTGGCAGTTTAGTCTTTAGGTGGTTTTAAGTTTTAGGGTTTTTCTAAAGTAGAGTTCTTGTCCGATAGAAAACAGGTTTGTGACTATCCAATACAAAGAAACAGCGGCGGCTAGTTTTGCTGCTATAAAAATTATTATTATTGGTAGAACGTATTTGGTTTGCATAGAGAGACTCTTTGTAAACTGAGCCTGAAAACCCTCTCCTTGGGGAGTTGGTGGTTTTGGGGCAATAAAGGCCTGGATTGCCTGAGTTATACCAGCCAAAATAGCAAAAGGTAGGAATGGTTTGGTTATATCTATGAGGCCTAAAAATGTGTTTTTAAGACCTTCGGTACTCAAAAACGAATAAAGGTGCTCTGGCTGATTTATCCCTTTTATAAAAGCAAAATAGAGCGCAAACAAGATAGGGAGTTGTATCAACAAATAAAGACATCCTGAAAAAGGATTGATGCCCTCTGTTTTATAAAGAGCAAACTGGACTTTTGACTCCTCTTCTTTAGAAAGACCTCTTGATTTTATTTCATCTAGTTTAGGCTGGAGAAGCCTCATTTTGTATTGACTAATAATGCTCTTTTTTGATAAAGGCATCAAAATAAACCTGATAAGTATAGTAACAATCAATACAGCTATACCTACATCTTTTAGGGCTAAATTACTAGCAACAAAAACAAGGGTGTTATAAATAGGTTCATATATAAAAGTATTCCAGATTGTATTCATGGATTAGATTATAGCATCTTATGGTAAATCCACGCCCGGCTCGCCAAAAGGGTGGCATTTTGATATTCTGTGGCTTGTTTTTTTAAATGCTGTCCAAAAGTTATATTTTTCAAAACAAAGTATCGCGTACTGTGAACATGTTGGATAAAATATACAGCTAGGCTTAGGGTAAAACGGTATAAATCTCAAAAACCCTACAGAAGGGGATAGTGTGAGGCGGTAAAACCTAACTAGAAGAATAAATATTTTATTTGGTAGCCTTTTTAAGAAGTTCATCGGTATTTTTTTTAAATTCTTCAAAAGAAAACTTTATCGAGTTCTTTGATAGGTAGAAAACTCCCTGTATTTTTATGTTATTTGTTTTCAAAAAATCCCCCAAGATCGAGTACAACCTTCTTTTTAAAAGGTTTCTATAGGTGGCTCTTTTTTCTACCTTAGAAGATATAACCACCGAAAAACGAGTGTCTTCTGTGCTGTTTTGGTACTTAAGGGTTCCTAAAGAATTAAAAACAGTCTTTTTACCTTCTAAAGACAAGAAGTGTTTAAACAAAGTTCTATCTAGCCGTTTTTTTGACGGCAACATATCATTAGAGGGCTATCTTAGCTCGACCCTTTCGGCGTCTTGCAGTAATAACCTTTCGGCCTGTTGCAGAAGAGCTTCTGACTAAAAAACCGTGTGTTTTTGCTCTTTTTCTCTTTTTTGGTTGGTATGTTTGAGACATATAATATTGCAACTATACACAAAATCTATATATAAATCAAGTTTTTACTAAATAACCCCATTTTTTATATTCTGCTATAATCAACACTATCCACAGATTATTAACAGTTTTTGATTAAACCAATAAAGACGTATTATTACTACTATATGACAATGGACACATCTACACTTTGGGATAAATGTTTACTTGAGATCCAAAAAGAGGTTTCTACTGGCCATTTCAATACTTGGTTTAAAAATACAAAAGCAATAAAAGAAGAGGAGGGTATTGTTTTTATAGGTGTACCGAATGATTTTATAAAAGAGTGGATGGTAACAAAATACCAAAAGATGGTCTTAAAAAACTTAGTTACTCACGCAGACCATATAAGGGGAGTTGAGTTTATAATAAGTAAAATAACTCAAAATGAAAATAAAATAGAAAACACTACTGATCACCAAAGAAAACCGGAGCTCCCTATATCTGATATTTATACCAACAGAGATGATAACCTAAATCCAAGGTATACTTTTGATACTTTTATTGTTGGGCCTTTCAATGAACTAGCTTATGCAGCATCTCAGGCTGTTATCAAAAAGCCAGGTAGAGTCTACAACCCTCTTTTTATATACGGATCAAGTGGTTTAGGAAAAACACACCTTATACAAGCCATAGGAAATGAAATAAAAAAGAACTTTCCTGAAAAAAAGGTTCTCTATACAACACTTGAAAGGTTTTTGAACGATTATGTTACATCTGTTCAAAACAGTAGAGGGGTTCCTTTTAGGGAAAAATATAGAAAACTTGATGTTTTAATTATTGACGATATTCAGTTTATCTCTGGTAAAGATGGTACTCAAAGTGAATTATTTCATTTATTTAACCTTTTATACGAGCAAGAAAAAAGTATTATCTTTTCTTCTGATAAACACCCTAACCACATTATTGGACTAGAGGATAGGTTAAAAACTCGTTTTAATGCTGGTATGACAATAGATATCCAGGAAC
Organism: uncultured Candidatus Saccharibacteria bacterium; assembly: GCA_964505155.1. Classification (GTDB taxonomy): domain Bacteria; phylum Patescibacteriota; class Minisyncoccia; order Phycocordibacterales; family UBA9973; genus UBA4124. Next base: position 48,315 of record CAZDGL010000005.1, on the reverse strand, counting down.
CAGATCTTGAGAGTAGAATGGCTATTATAAAAGAAAAAGTTCAGTTGTCTGGAAACATTATAGAATCTGAAGTTCTCTCTTATATAGCATCTTCAGTGACAGGGAGTATAAGGGAGCTCGAGGGTATAATCAACCTTATAAATATGCATTCTGAAATGAAGCAAAAACCAATATCTTTATCTGAGGTTAAGCTTTTGGTTAGAAATAGTGTTAAACCAAAAAAGGTTGTTTCTTTTGAGAGTGTAGTGAAACAAATATCTGATTACTACAACCTAGACGAAGGTGTTGTTTATGAAAAAACAAGAAGAAAAGAGATAGTAAAAGCTAGACAAATGATTATGTTTATATTGAGAGAGGATTTTAATGAGTCTTATCCATCTATAGGTTCTAAGTTAGGTGGAAAAGACCATACAACTGTCATACACTCATATGAAAAAATAAAACAAGAATTGAAAAATGATTCTGAATTAATGAAAGAACTAGAAGATATTAGAATTTTGTTTAAATAGATGTTAATAAGGTGTGAAAATAATCTAATAAATATCAAAAAGTTTTATATATGAAATATATCAACAAAATCAATAAACAAATTATCAACACTGAGGGTTTTATTTTTATCCTTAATACATAAAGATAAAAAATAGTTTTTAACAATCCACACCTATTATAAACTTATTAGACTATTCTTTATAAAATATGAAAATAAAGTGTAAAACAGAAAAATTAAAAAGAGCGGTTACTTTAGCTGAAAAAATGTCGGGAAAAAACTTGGCCCTTCCTACGCTCCAAGCAATACTTCTTGTCGCCTCAGGAAATTCTTTAAAAATAAGAGCAACAAACCTAACTGTAGGTGTTGAAATAGAAGTACAGGCCAATATTTCCAAAGAAGGAATAGTTTTGATAAAAGGGGATATTTTATCTAATGTTGTCTCAAATATGTCAAATTCAATAGAGATAAACCTATCTCTCGAGGGTGAGAATTTGTTGATAGAAAGCGAAACATCAAAAACTGTTATCAAATGTCTACCACAAGAAGATTTTCCTACACTTCCTAGTGTTGAAGGTGAGACATTTAAAATAAAAAGTGAGCTTATGCAAGAAGGTATAAGAAGTGTTTATTTTTGTTGTGCTACAACAGAGATAAAACCAGAGATATCAAGTATTTTTATATATACAGAACAGGAAAATTTAGTTTTTGTTGCTACTGATTCTTTTAGACTTTCAGAAAAGAAAATAAAAATAAAAGGTATACCAGAAGTTTCTAAAATATTGATCCCTTATAAAAACATAGCTGATTTTTTAAGGGTTTTAGATCTACTCCAAGGAGAAGTATTTGTTTCTTTTAGTAAAAACCAAATTTCTATTTCAGGTGATGGTATTTATTTCACTTCAAGACTTATAGATGGAGCATTTCCTGATTATAGACTTATAATACCAAAAGAAGAGAAAACAAAGGTTGTTCTAATGAGAAATGAATTATTATCAACACTTAGATTATCAACAGTATTTGCAGATAAATTTTTTCAAATAATCTTTAATGTATCTAAGTCCACAAAATCAATTATTATTCAATCAAAAAACAACGACGTAGGCTCATCAACCTCTTCCATAGAAGCTGTTCTAGAAGGTGCCGATATAGAAGTTTCTTTCAACTTAAAGTATTTCTTGGATGTTTTTCAAACCATATCTTCTGATAGTATAAGTATTTCTTTTACAGCACCAAACAAACCCATCATTATAAAAGGTATAAACGACAATAGTTTTATTTACTTATTAATGCCAACAAATAGATAGCTACATGACACTTTTTAACGATCTTTTAAAAAACCTAACAAACTCTTTGATAAAAAAAGAATCTTTTAAAGAAGATATTGCCTTGATTTTATCAAAAGACTTAGGGGTTCAAATAAAAAGTGATGATTTTTCTATAAAAAACGGTGTGCTTTTTTTAAGCGCATCACCAACACTTAAAAGCGCTGTTGTTTTTAAAAAAGATAAAATAATAAAAGACCTATCCAGTTTCGGTGTTAAAAATATTAATTAACTATAAAAGATATTTCCTTTTCTCCTGTAGAATATAAAACATCTTGTCCTACCGCCTTTAAATTATAAGACCCTGGTGTAAGACCATAATCTTTTGGTTTAAATGTAAATCTAAAAGGTGCGCTCAGTGTTGTTATATAACCATCATTGATAAAAACATCTATAGAGGCTAGCGCCACAGTGTTGTTGGTGTTGTAAAAACTAACCATAGCACTATTGTCCACCCTTATTATATTTGGTAGGCCGACTATATCTATAACAGGTTTTGTTTGAGCGTTATGAATATTTTCATATTCGGTAGGCAAATCAAATTCTGTAGTTATGTTGTATTTTGATTTATTTTCTTCCCACCACTTTTGAACAGCCTCATTCCAAAGATTAAACTGAGGGTCGCTTGCTGGGTTTGTAGGGTTTGGCCCCCTTGGGTTTGATTTATCAACCCAGTATAAAATATCCTTAACATCTGTGACCACTCTTTCTTCTCTTGCGCCTACTGGAGTATTTTCTGTTGCCAGCTTTCCTGTTATTTTATCTATCCATACTGTTTTATTACCAAGCCAAACACCCCTAAGTACTGGTTTTAGAGAGTTATAGTTTGGGTCTTGGAGCGGTTTTTCAAAAGTCTGTGGTGGATACTTCTTTAAAACTTCAGACATAAAACCTTTCCATGTAGGAACAGAAATAGTAGAACCTTTCGTCATAGATTTGTTGTCGTTGTTTCCTGACCAAACACCAACAACAACACTTGGTGTATATCCAATAACCCAAGCATCTCTATTATCATCTGTTGTTCCTGTTTTTGCCGCTGTTCCTGGTAGGGCATATGTTGTCCCTGATAAAACATCGGATATTTGTAGAGCAATATTTTTATCCAAAACATTACTTGGTAGACTTTGGAATTTTTCAACAATATTTCCTTTTCTATCTTTTACTTCCAAAATGCCGGTAGTTTGGTTTTTGGTTCCACTATTAGCAAAAACACTATAAGCTGTTGTCATATCAAATAGAGACACTTCTCCACCTCCAAGAACCAAAGAAAGACCATATTTGGACTTATCTCCCAAACCAGTAATACCAAGATTTTTTGCCATATCAAGAGCGCTGTCGATACCAACCAAATACAGCATTTTTACCGCTGGAACGTTTCTAGACTCTATAAGAGCGTTTCGGACACTTATTGGACCTTTAAACAAACCATCAAAATTGTTTGGGTTATAACATGTCTTAGGATCACTTTTACAAGTAGTAGAAAATTCAGTCGCTACATCAAACAAAACTGTTTCCGGAGTATAACCTTTTTGAAAACCTGTGGCATACACAATAGGCTTAAAAGAAGAACCTGGTTGGCGTTTTGCTGTTACTACGTTATAGGCGCCATCTATTGTCTTATCAAAATAATCCCTTGATCCAACCATAGAAAGTATTTGTCCATTTGTTGCATCAACAGCAAGGAGTGCGCTGTTTGAGGCCTTATAAGCTTTTTCATTTTCCAAACTTTTTTCTTTTACTATTTCTTCTGCCTTTTTTTGTAGCTCATAGTCTAAGGTTGTTGTTATGGTATAACCACCAACCTCCATAACATCTTCACCGTATTTTTGTTGTAGATAGTCAAGTATATAAAATACAAAATGGGGTGCTTTTATACTGTTTTGTGCCTGAGTGTTAAATACAACCACCTCTTTTTTGGCCTTATCGTAATCATCTTGGTTTATATATCCAAGGTCAAACATTTTTTTCAAAACAGTGTTTTTTCTAGCATCGAGCTTTTCTTTGTTTTTACCAAAAGGGGAGTAATATGTCGGGGCTTTTGGTATTGCCGCCAAATAGGCAGACTCAGCTATAGTTAGGTCTTTTGCGTGTTTATTAAAAAATGCTTGGGATGCTTCCTCTGCACCATAGATAGTCCCACCATAAGGGTTGTCGTTTAGGTAGATAGTCAATATCTGCTCTTTTGAAAAATATTTCTCTAGTTTGATAGCCAAAACAACTTCTTTGATTTTTCTCGGAATTGTCTTTTTGGTATTTAGAAGGGTGTTTTTGATAATTTGCTGGGTTATAGTTGAGCCTCCTTGAGAAAGACTACCACTACTTAGGTTAACAAGTGTCGCTCGCAATATTGATGTTGGTCTTATACCTCCATGATCATAAAAATGCTCATCCTCTATGGCGATAGTGGCGTTTTTTATATTTTCACCCATTTCTGAAAGGGGTATTTCTGTTCTACGAACACCTTGGTTTATATCATAAAGCACAACCTCTCCTGTCCTATCTACGATTTTGGAAGAGTTGGCTATTTTACGAGCCTCAAAGTTTGAGAGGTCAGGGAGTCTAATAAGCGAAGCCCAAACCAAAGTGCTTCCTAAAAAAAGGAAAAACAAGGCCAAAAGCCCGAGAACTATCTTTTTGTTTGTAAGTTTCTTCATACTGTTAATAATAGCTATAAATGGTTAAAAAACCAACAAAATAGTGCTAGAATGCATCTATATATGACTAGAGACGAACAAATACAAACACTTCTTACAAAAGGAGTAGAGCAAATACTCCCAAATGTAGAATTCCTTAAAAAAGAGCTCAATTCTGATAAAAGACTCACTATCTATTGTGGATTTGATCCGACAGCCCCAACTCTTCATATTGGCCACGCTATAACCCTCAGAAAACTCAAACAATTTCAAGATCTTGGCCACCAAATAATATTTTTGATAGGAGATTTTACTGCTCGAGCAGGAGATCCAACTGATAAGTCGGTGGTTAGAAAACTTTTGACCGAAAAAGAAATAAAAACAAACCTCAAGCTTTACAAAAAACAAGCAAGCTCTTTTATTTCTTTTTCTGGAAGAAACAAAGCCTTGGTGAAGTTCAACAACGACTGGTTGGGAAAAATGAAATTTGCCGATGTGCTTTTTTTAGCTTCACAGATGACTGTAGAGCAAATGCAAAAGCGAGACATGTTTGTCAAAAGGCATGAGGAGGGTAAGCCTGTTTATATTCACGAATTTCTATACCCACTTATGCAGGGCTACGACAGTGTGGCAATGAATGTCGATGGTGAAGTTGGTGGGAATGACCAACTCTTTAACATGCTCGCTGGTAGGACACTACTTAAACAACTCAAAAACAAAGAAAAATTTGTCATAACCATGAAGCTTTTGGCAGATCAAAATGGTAAAAAGATGAGTAAATCTGAGGGTAATATGATTGCTCTTGTGGATAAACCAGAAGATATCTATGGCAAGGTTATGAGTTGGTCTGACTCTATGATGGGTGTTGGTTTTGAACTTTGTACAGATGTTTCAAAAGAAGAATTAGACAAAATAATACTAGGTAACCCAAGAGATGCCAAAATGAAACTGGCTTTGGAAATAACCAAAAGTGTTCATGGAGAAAAGAGTGCAATGTTTGCACAAGAGCATTTTGTAAATACTTTTCAAAAAAAGGAAATACCAATAGATATAAAAGAGATAAAAAACCAAAGCCTAGAACTTCAAGATATCTTGGTGGAACAAAAAATTGTTTCCTCAAAAGGCGAAGCAAGAAGACTTGCAGAAGCAGGTGCTATCTCGCACTTAGAAAAAGACCAAACACTCTCTTTTGAAGAAATAAAAAAAGTTCCAGAAAAAGGAACATACAAGATAGGTAAAAATCGTTTTATAAAAATCGTCTAAACCTTAAATATGTCCGCAAGCATTTTACTCCAAGAGTCTTGCAGATAAGTAACTATCAAAAAAGAGGGTAAAAAGAAAATAGATAGGACAACAAATCCTAAAAATCGGAGTATAAAAATAGCTGTTTTTTCTATGGCTTCCATCCCGATTAGAAACAGGTCGCGGTCACCGCAAACACAGTTAGTCTTATTTGTTTAATATTTTTTTCAACCATATTTTTTAACCCCTACCGCGACCGCGGTTTCTAACGGGATCCATTATAAGGCTGATACTACCTTAGTTTGTATTTTTTGCAATAAAGATGACAAACGTTATAAATGTTGTCATTTGCTCTTATGATACTTGCTCGTGTTAAAATGGTGTATATGACAATAGTTATTGCAGGGGGAAGTGGTTATATCGGATCGCTTTTATCCCAAAGACTTCTTTCTCTTGGGCATAGAGTGGTAGTTATAGACATCAAGTCTCCAAGCATTATTCACCCAGAACTTTTCTTTATCCGCTGTGATATTTCTACTAGCCCTCTTCCTTATGATGTTCTTGAACAAACCGATGCTGTTATAAATCTTGCCGGTGTAAACATAGCTACCAAGTGGACACCAAATAGCATGAAAGCTATATACTCTAGTCGTATAGAAAGTACTAAACACATCATTGAAACAATAAAAAATACCAAAAATAAACCACTTTGTTTCATCTGCGCTTCAGCTATCGGATATTATGGAGATACAAAAGACGATACTTGCGATGAGTCTTGTCCTCGTGGTGAGGGGTTTTTGGCAGAAGTTGTAGACTCATGGGAAGCGATAACTAAAGAAGCGACCAGTTTAGGCGTCCGAACCGTCTCTGTTAGAACTGCTCCGGTTTTAGGGCACGGAGGATTTCTCTCACAAATGACTAAGACAGCCAAGTTTGGCTTTTTGTTGAAACTCAAAAAACAAGATTTTTGGATGTCGTGGATTCATGAGGAAGATATAGTAAATACTTATCTTTTTGCACTAGAGACCACCACCTTACAAGGACAGTTTAACGCTTCTTCTCCCAACCCTATAAAACACAGTGACTTTATGAAAACCTTAGCTCGCACTATTGGAAGAAAGCTTCTAGGAAGTGTGCCTAAATTTATAGCCAAGAAAATGTTTGGAAAGTTTTTTGAAGAAATAACCAAAAACCAAAAAGTCTCTCCAAAGAAACTTATGGACAAAGGTTTTGTTTTTAAATACCCAGATCTTTTGGGAGCATTAAATCAAATCTACAAAAACAATGATTAAAAGAGAAGACATCACTATTTCGACTTGGACTGATTATGAGCTCCTAGATTCTGGAGAGGGTAGAAAACTTGAAAGGTTTGGTACTGTAGTGACAGACAGACCTGATCCACAAGTCCTTTGGAAAAAGTCTGATCCAAAGATTTGGACCACTTCAAATGCGCAGTTTGTCTGGGCACAAAAAGGTGAGAGGTGGAAACTCGATAAAGGGTTGGCAGAGGTTTGGAACTTTTCTTACAAAGACATTACTCTAGAACTCTCATGTAAGGGTTTCAAGCATGTTGGTGTTTTTCCAGAACACTCTCATCATTGGGATGAAATAATTGCTCTAGGGACCAAAAACAAAGGGCTCAGAATGCTCAACCTTTTTGGTTATACAGGAGCTGCTAGTGTAGCTGGAGCGCTCGCAGGTATGGAGGTGACACACATAGACGCTTCCAAGACCACCATCGCTACTGTCAAAGAAAACATGCGCCTCTCTGGGCTACCAAACGACAGTATTAGAGTTGTTTGTGAAGATACTTTGAGATATGTAAAAAGGCTCATTCAAAGAGGTGAGCAGTTTGAAGTTATAGTTATGGACCCGCCGGCTTTTGGTCGTGGACCAAAAGGGGAGGTGTGGAAGATACAAGACTCTCTTTCTGAGCTACTCTCTTTGATACCCCAAATACTTTCTCTAAAGGCTCGCCTAGTCATCCTAAACGGCTATGCAGCTGAATACTCAGCCCGAACCTTTGCCGAACTGCTTGCACAGGCACTACCTAACGGAAATATTTCCTATGGTGACATCGGCATAGAGCAAAAAAATACCGATCGTGTACTTACAACAGGTATTTACGCAAAGTGGTCTAAATAACTGTGATACAATTGAGCTTTATGAAAAAGAAAACTGTTAAGAAAACAAAGAAAAATCCGCCAGCTGGCGGATTCCCAAAAAATGTCCCTATATATAAATACCCACAAGACTTAGCCACCAAGCGTGGGGTCAATGGCCTCGGACTCTTTGCCAAGGTGCCCATGAAAAAAGGTGATTGCATTATTGAATACGTCGGAGAAATCATAAACGACGCTGAAGCAAATCGCAGGGGGGGTCGCTATCTATTTCAAACTTCTAAAAACAGGCATATAGACGGTACTGCGCGCACCAACATCGCTCGCTATATCAACCACTCGTGTAAGCCTAACTGTGAAGTAGATATTGTTAGAGGAAGAGTCTTTGTATATGCTAAGCGCGCTATCGCAGTAGGAGAAGAGCTCAACTATGACTACGGCAAAGAATACTTTGATGAACACATCAAACCAAAGGGTTGTGCTTGTGAGAAGTGCTCTAGAAAATAAGGAGAGTATACTTATCTCATGGATAAAGAACAAAAGTTAAAAACTCTTTCACAGGAAGAAATAATAGTTACCCAACATGGGGGCACTGAAAAACCTTTTGACAACAAATACTGGGATAATGATCAAAAAGGCGAATACAGATGCAAGGTTTGCGGAGCTTTACTCTTTGCTTCAGATACCAAACTAAATTCTGTTGAGGGACCGCTCGGGCTTCGTGGTTGGCCGGCATTTGAAAATGCTGTGCCTGGCTCGGTTGTGTTTAAGGATGACATAAAACTTGGTTACAAGAGGACAGAAGTACTCTGCGCTAACTGTGCCGCCCACCTCGGACATCTTTTTGATGACGAAGAGACTTCTACGGGTAAGCATTACTGCATCAACTCTTGTTCATTAGATTTTGAAGAAGGAGAATAGTTTTTTAAAACAATAAAACCACCCTTTTGGTGGTTTTATTGTTTAGTTATATTCTTTATTGTCTTCGTAGGGATCTAGTACGTATCTTTCGAGTTCTGCATCTTCGCCAAACATACCTCTGTCTTCCTCTTCCTTACCCTCTTCTTCTGAGAGAGGGTCTACTACTTCTTCTGGGTCGAGTAAAGCGTCTGGGTCAACGTCTATATCGGCGTCATTTTTTTTCTTTATACCAAGATCATTTAATTCATCTTCGTTTACTGTGTTACCTGTATCTAAATCCATATTTTACGAAATATATTTTTATCAGCTTTTAATGCTATAAGTTGTATCAAATACCGTTTTATTTGGCAATACCCTTTTTTATATTTTCAAGGTGTAGTATTTGTAGGCTCGCTACTCCGAGCGCGATAGCGTCTATCTCATCATCAAGTTTGTTCTTTTCTGGGAGTTTTACTGTCAGTTTTACCATCTTTTCTATTTGCTCTTTTGTAGCGTTTCCTGTGCCTGTCATAGATATTTTGACTGCTTGAGGAGAGAGCTCCAGCACACTGAGCCCTTGCGTGCCAGCTAGGGCAAGAATTGCGCCTCTTGCTTCCGCCACCTTGATAGCAGTCTTTTTGTTGACTGAGAAAAATAGCGTCTCTATCGCCATATGGGTCGGATAGTATTCTCGGATTACTTTTTCAAGCTCTTTAAATATAGAAGCCAAACGCAAATACTGCTCATCTGTTTTGGTGCTGGTGATACAAGTAGAAAATATGACCTCAGGTTTTCCTGCAGCCTGTTCCAAAACTGCAACTCCACAGCGATCGTATCCTGGATCTATAGCGATAACTTTTTGTTTTTGATTTAACATTATTTTTTCAAATACTCTTTTCCTTTTTCGGTAATGATTCGGCCACGGGGAGTGCGTTCGAGGAATCCGAGCTGGATGAGGTATGGCTCCACTACATCTTCGATGGTACCCTCATCTTCACCCATAGCAGTAGCGATGTTTTTGACTCCGACAGGCCCACCACCAAATTTCTCCAGTATAGTTTTCATAAAGACGAGATCTTGATTGCCAAGACCATGTTCATCGAGCCCAAGCATTTCGAAGGCCTTTTTTACAGAACTTTCATCGAGGTTGCTACGATTCATTTGTGCATAGTCTCGTACTCGGCGAAGTAGGTAGTTGGCGATACGGGGAGTTTGGCGGCTTCTTTTGGCGATATTTTCTTTGGCACTCTCTGGTAGAGAGATGTTTAGGATATTGGCTGAGCGATTTAAAATAGTACCTATTTCACTTGGAGTATAAAACTCTAGACGAAATGCTCCACCAGAGAAACGACTGCGTAGTGGCGCGCTAATCATCCCAAAGCGAGTAGTAGCGCCAAGCAAAGTAAAAGGTGGTAAGTCGAGTTGAACAGTGCGAGCACTCGGGCCTTTGCCGATCATGATATCGAGCTTGCCTGTTTCCATGACAGGGTAGAGCACCTCCTCTATGTTTTTGTTGAGGCGATGTATCTCATCTATAAAGAGCATGTCACCGGGCTGGAGGTTGGTAAGGATAGCAGCAAGGTCGCCAACACGTTCGATAGATGGACCAGATGTGATTTTTATATTCGCTCCAACTTCACGAGCGATAACGTGTGCCAAAGTAGTCTTTCCTAAGCCTGGTGGCCCATAAAAAAGTATGTGCTCAGGGTTGTGACCGCGTTCTTTAGCAGCGCCAATGAGCACACTTAGATTTTTTTTGATGTGTTCTTGTCCGATATAGTCATCAAAAGATTGTGGACGCAAAACATTGTCCGAAAACTGGTCTTCAGCAGGAGAAAAATTGGAGGTTGTATCGTCTATTGACATAATATTTAGTATATGCTATATTGTTCTTGGAAATAAATACAAGAGTATTTTACATCAAGAAGACATAAATCTCTAAGCAGTCAGCCTCCGGTTCTAAGTGTAGGCGCAGGACGCCTTGGTTTCGACTGGAGCTATCCTACAATCATGCTTTACGTATGCTGGCTTGTCCTCATACGGACTGTTTAGAGATTTATGTTTTTTTGTTTTTTTATCTTATAATTTTATAAGAAACGATCTATTTATTTTATTTAAAAAACAACAATGGCAATCCTGAGATTCTTTACAAAGTTTCTTTTTAGAAACAAAAACCCCAAACAGTCTTGTTTTAAGTGTGACGTAGGTTACGTTGCGTGTACGGAGGCAGGAAGTTGTAAGGGTTGGTGTTAATTTTTGAGAAGGCTTAAAACCTTCTTTTGTTTTTAGTAAAAAGGGTTACATCATTTGCTTGTTGCGGATGCCTACGCAGAGTCCTCACTGCTCAAATAATGTAACCCTTTTTACTTTCTGTAATTTATTATTTAAAGCGAGGAGGTAGGCGTATCACTTTTGCGACGAGGACTACGCGTAGGCGCCCCGCAGTAAAAAAGTGATACACCTACCTTCGAGCGCCCCCTTAGTCTTCAACCAAATCCACCACGCTTTCAACTTCTGCAAAATCAGTCACACCTTGCAAGATTTTTATAAGTCCATCTTCTTTCATATCTAGATAACCTTGCTTCTCAGATATTTTTTTGATTTCTCGCTCACTTAGATTTTGAGTGATGACCTTTTCTATATTTTCATCAGTTTTAATAACTTCAAATATCCCAATACGTCCTTTGTAGCCAGTGTTGTTGCAAAGCGCGCAACCTTTTGCTCGGTATAGCTTCGTAATGTCTTTTGATACTCCAAAACTCGCTATGTCTTTGCCTTCAGCTATAGCTTGTTGCCAAATCCTATCTATATGAGAGCGTTCTTCACTCGTGATGTCTTGCTCTTCTTTACAGTCATTACAAAGTTTTCTCACTAGTCGCTGAGCGATAGAGAGGGTGAGTGCTGAAACCAAAATCTTGGGATTTACATCGAGATCTATAAGTCGAGGAATAACACCTTCAGCGTTGTTGGTGTGAAGAGTAGAGAAAACCATGTGACCCGTTAGTGCTGACTCAACAGCGATCTTAGCAGTCTCTGGGTCTCGAATCTCACCGACCATGATAACGTCAGGGTCTTGTCGCAGTGCTGATCGGAGTCCTTCAAGGAAGGTGTAGTTTTTTTTGTGATCGGTTTGGGTTTGGGTGATACCAGCGAGGTGATACTCGATCGGGTCTTCGATAGTGATGATTTTTTTCTCAGGAGAATATATTTGTTGGAGGAAGGCATACAAAGTAGTGGTCTTACCAGAGCCTGTCGGACCGGTGAGAAGTATCATGCCGTTTGGTTTTTGGATTTCTTCAGTGAAGAGTTTGAAAAGTGGGGCGCTAATACCAAGCTCATCAAGCTTTACTTGTATAGACTTTGGGTTGAGTATACGAAGTACGATACTTTCGCCATATGCACCAGGGATCATAGAAGTACGGAAAGAGATTTCTATTTCTTTTTCGGTTCCGCTCTCTGGTAAAAAGGCGCTGAAGCGTCCATCTTGAGGATTGCTTGCGATAGTGAGTTTCATCCCCGAGAGGAGTTTGATACGAGTGTTTATCTGTTTGTATGTTTCATAGTCAAAGTGAGTAATGACTCGCAAGACTCCATCGAGGCGAAAACGTAGCTCCACTTTGTCTTCCATCGGCTCTACATGGACATCAGAAGCACCGAGTCCTATACCAGAGCCCAAAATAATTTCCAAGATTCTTGAGATGTGTTGCTTGGCATCTTTTTGATTTATTGCGAGCTCTATTTCTCTAACTGCGTCTTCAGTCTTAGAAATCTTTTGACTAAGGTCTGCCAAAACATCAGGTGCAACATCGAGTCCACCTCGGCGAGAAGTAGTAGCAAAAGATAGATCCTGGTAATGGCTCCAAACCTTTTTGATACTTTTTTCTGAGGCCATGACCATAGTTACGACAAAGCCCTTAGCCTCAAGCACTTCTTTGGCCTTTAGAGCACCATCTGCTACAGGGGAGCGCACTGCCAAGAAAAGCTTTTTGCCAACGAGTTTGTAGGGTCCGACATCATAAGCCTTGGCTTCTTCTTCTGTTAAAAGTCGGATGGCATCGTTGTCTATCGCTTGGGCTGAGAGATCAATAAAAGGGATTTGGTATTTATTTTGCGCTAGCATAGCAACCAAACTTTCTTCTTCTTGGTCACGAAGCTCGCCTAACCTTTTTTGTTGTTCGTTTTCATCAAATTGAACCATTGTATAGATAGTATAACTTAAATGTCTTATTTTATCGCCTATTTTGGCCTCCAAAACAGGGGGAGAATTGGCATTTGACAAATAAGTCTAGATATGCTATGATATATTAGAAATCAAAAAATATTTTTCAATACCGTAAAAACTCTGATAAATGAAAAAAATCATGCTTTTGTTCGTTGTAATTGCGCTTTCAGGCGCACAAATAGTTGAAGCACAAAAAAAAGAAGAGCCCAAAGTAACTACCTTGGACGCAACTCTGAAGTACCAGGGAACCGAAAATGAAGCCAGCACTGTTGCATGGCTTCAGGATCCAAATCCTGATACTTCTAAGATAACAATGTCGATGGGTTCCTTTAACAAGGAATTTAAAAACAGGGTTATTGCATTCAATAACAAGTATCAAAGCTTTGCGGAGGTAACAGACGATGTCATCAATGATGAAATTGTTCCTAAACTCTATGTAGAAGATTTGGACCCAAACAAGTTGTACTGCGTTTCGCGATATGACCTGGAAACAAAAAAATGGGGAAACTACTACAGAAAGCCTAAAAAACTTTCTAATGGCAAAATTGAGTCTGGACTGTTTTATCCCGGTTGGGATGAGCCTTTTATGTTCGTTTCCTGTTGGAACTTTGGTTATCCCGGAAAAGGGAAGGTTGTTGCTCCTAAGGTTGAAAAGCCTGCCGAAAAAGAACCGGAATATGTTTATATTCCTGGATCAAAAAAGGTGATTGAGCATGGACCTGATACCTTGATAGAGAGGTTTACTACTTATAAAGAAGTAGAAAAAAACAACTTTACCAAGCTTAACACCCAAAGTTATACTCTGGAAGTTCAGCAAGCTTCGTATCAGCAAAATGTCGGTGGTTGCAATCATCAACAACAATGCAACCATCAGCAGGATGTACGTCAGTGTAATAATGACCAAAATCGCCAACCTTCATGTCTCTGTGACAGTCGTCGTATTTGCGATAAGCATTATGATGAACTTCCTCAGAAACATAAAAAGAAATTCTTTAACACAGCGGGTGGTAGAATTTTTTCACATGCAGTCGCAGCGGTTGGAGGGTATTTCTTGGGGAGGTGGATATTTGGTGATGGTGGAAACTCTATTGACCAACCTGGTCAAATATACACTCAGGGACCGTTTACGCCTTTCGGAAATACTCCGATGGTTTTGACACAGGGACCACTTAACTAGGCTTTAACTATGTATCTAAGCGGCGGATTTATTCCGCCGCTTTTTCTATACTTGACAAAATATATAATTCATGTAATATATAGACAAACAAAAAACAGTTTAACAATGAAAAAAATAGCTTTATTTTTTGTGCTTCTGTTGATGGTTATCAGCACAAACGCACAGATCTTTAAAAAGAAACCAAAAAAAGAAGTACCAGGCAAAGAGGTGGTGCTCACTCGTCATCCCGACGAGGTAATCCTTAAAGGAAAAGATAAAGCGGACTACTACCTTTTCTTTTCACTGGACCAGAAGTGTCTGCTCATTACAGACAAAAAGTCGGTATATGATTCAGTATCAAGCTTCTTACCACTGAGGTCTATCCCTGGAAGGGAAGTAAAAATGGATGGGCCGGGAATTGATCCGTTTACGATTTTTACAAAATCCCAACTGGAAGAAACAAGCCAGCGTGTTGGTTTTGCAATAAACCGATATAACACGTTTCGCATTTTTAACACTGAACTCATTCAGTTATCTGTGGAACCGGTTAAAAAAGACCAAATCGATGCACCGGCTACACAGCCGGCTAAAAAAACATGGTGAGACCGATTTTTCGCCTCAAAATGTAAGTCAAGAACCCTGATTTCGGTCAGGGTTTTTATTATTGCTGTGGCATTGACAAAATGCTCATAATTTGCTATAATACCAGAGTCGAAAATTAGAAAGGAAATGATGAGAAAAATTATGAAAAACTTTATTTATACAGCTCTCTCAGCAATATTTGGTGTAGCTCTTATGACTACTCCGGCTTTTGCTGGCGCAGAGTTTAACAATCCGGGCGAAATGCCGACCGTAACTGTTTCTACAGGTACATGTCAGCAAGTCCAGATAAATGGATGTTGGCAACCAACAGCTACAGGCAGTGCCGATGGTACTATTGGTGTGCACATCTTTTATCACAATACAGGAAATAGTGCAGCTCAAGGAACAGCTATTCGTATAAGCCCACAAGTTCAAGGGCCTACTACAAATGCTTCTTTTAGTGGAAGTGTTTCCGCAACAAATGCACCAACAGTTTCTGGAAGTGCAACAGTAAGTATTACAAGTTCACAAACAGTAACTTTTGTAGATGCTAAATGGTATCCAGGAGCTTATAGTTCTGGAACTGCTGTTGATTCTAGTGCTTTGTTTGGTTCTGGTTTCAATGTTGGAACAGTACAAGCTGGTGACTATGGAAAGCTTGTAGCGCGCTTCAAGATTTCAAACACAATTGTAAACACTGTTTATCAATGTAATGACAACATCGATAACGATGGAGATGGTCGTGTGGACTATCCAAACGATCCAGGTTGTTCATCACTAACAGATAATGATGAATACAATACAACAAACACAGGTCAGTGTTATATCGACAGTTTCTACGCTTCTCCTACGAACGTAGTCTCTGGTAGTTACACAACA
Source organism: uncultured Candidatus Saccharibacteria bacterium (assembly GCA_964505155.1). GTDB lineage: Bacteria > Patescibacteriota > Minisyncoccia > Phycocordibacterales > UBA9973 > UBA4124. The sequence goes on along the minus strand of CAZDGL010000005.1, from coordinate 32,769 downwards.
CTATATTGGGCTACTACTGGCTGTGACAATGTTCTTATTGATGGGGTAACATATCCTGTTGATGGATCAGGGTCTTTTGGACCACTTTATAGCTCTCGCTCTTACGAGATACGAGCTACAGGTAACGGACAAGTTAGAACACAAACCGCTTATGTAAGTGTTAATCAAATCCAAAATACTACTTACCAATGTAACGATGGTTATGATAACGATGGAGATGGTCTACGAGACTACCCATCAGATCCAGGCTGTTCATCATATACTGATGAAAGTGAGTACAATCAAGTCATTAGTAACACTGCTCCACAAGCCATCACAACTAACGCTTCAAGTGTTGGACAAACTACAGCTCGACTAAATGGTCTTGCTGTACCAAATACAACTTACCCAACAACTGCATGGTTTGAATGGGGAACAAGTGGATCTTTTGGCAATAGAACTTCTAGCCAAAATGTTACAACAAATACAAGTACATACATCAGTGATACTATTTCTGGTCTTAACGCTGGTACTGTTTATTACTACAGAACAGTTGTGCAAAACCAAAACGGTACTGCTTATGGTGAACCTGTAAGATTCCAAGCACAAAGAACTACAGTGATAATCAACAATCCTCCAAGAGTTGTAACTCAAGTTGTAACTCAAAGAGATGTAGTGGTAGCTAACAGTGCTCCATCACTCCTTGAGCTACGTGTAGAAAATATCTATGACCGAATGTGTATTGGTGGAGACATGAACTACACAGTAACTTATAGAAATGTTTCTAACAGAACTCTTCAAAATGCAGTTCTTCGTATCGCGCATCCAAAAGAGCTTACATTTATCAACAGTTCTCGAGGAGACTATGAAGTGGTAGACCGAACTGTAACTATCGCTCTTGGAGATATTCCAGTGGGCGGAACAGGAACAGTGCAAGTCAGTGCTCGTGTAAACTCTAGTGCTGTTATTGGTAACCTTGCAGTTACAACAGCAACTGTTGTTTATACCAACACTACAACTCGTGCTCAAGAAGATGCTATTGCATACTCTTTGATCACAGTAAGTAATGATTGTCCTACAAACAACAATCTTGGCGCTAGTGCCTTTGGACTCTCATCATTTTTCCCTTCTACACTTCTTGGATGGCTACTTCTCATCTTGGTCATTCTCGCTCTTATAGTTATCGGAAGACAAATAGCTAGAAAGAAAGAATAAAATCTTCTTCTCTAAAACAAAAAACCGCCCTCACTTTAGGGGCGGTTTTTTGTGCTAAAATCCATAATATATGAAAAGATCTTACTCCCAAGACCAATTGCAAGATGTCGCCAAGGAAGTGCTTTCAAATCTAAAGGTTTCAGAGCACAGTGCTACTGTAGTAGCCTTTTATGGAGAGCTTGGTGCTGGTAAGACAACACTGGTTCAGTCGATAGCCAAAGAGCTTGGGGTGGAAGAAATCATCACCAGTCCGACTTTTGTTATTGCCAAGTGGTATAGAACAAATCATAGTGATTTTTATACTTTGGTACATATCGATGCTTATAGGATAGAAAAGGAAGAAGAACTCTCTACATTAGGATTTTCGGGGTTACTCAGAGAACCAAAAGCTCTAGTTATCATAGAGTGGCCAGAGAGGTTGCCTAAGATTTTGTCTGAACTAAATACTCAAACCTTCACACTTCACCACGATGGAGAGATCAGGGTTATAGAAGGTCCACTGCCATATGAAAAAGCAAAATAAAAAAACTCTTGTTATTTTAGATGCGCATGCAATCATTCATCGCGCTTATCATGCACTTCCTGCTTTTTCTAACAGCGCTGGAGAGCCAACAGGGGCTCTTTATGGTGTGACTACTATGACACTCAAAATCATAGAAACATTTAAGCCAGATTATATTGTGGCGGCTTTTGATTTGCCAAAGCCTACATTTCGTCATCATGCTTACGATGCTTATAAAGCTGGAAGAGCCAAAGCAGAAGATGCCCTTGTGTCCCAACTACAGTCAGCCAGAGAACTCTTTGATTCTTTTAGTATCCCGGTCTTGGACGCCGAAGGGTTTGAAGCTGATGATGTGATCGGTACTTTAGTAGAGAGATTTAAAAAGGTTCCTAGTCTAGAAATAATCATTGCCTCAGGAGATATGGACACTATGCAACTTGTAGAGGGTACTAAGGTAAAAGTTTTCACTTTAAAAAAAGGGCTAAACGATACTATTTTGTATGATGAAGAAGCCGTTAGAAATAGGTTTGGTTTTGATCCGAAACAGCTTGTGGACTATAAAGGGCTTCGAGGTGATGCTTCTGACAATATCATAGGTGTACCAGGTATAGGGGAAAAAACAGCGACAATTATCATAAGCCATTTTGGCAGTATTGAGGGTTTGTATAAAGCAATAGAAAAAGATAAAAAGAAGGTAGTAGCTTCTGGTGTGTCAGAGAGAATGGTCGGTATCTTGGAAGAGCACAAAGAAGATGCATTTTTCTCGAAGACTTTGGCAACTATCAGAATAGATGCTCCAGTTGAGTATTCTTTACCAAGTGCTCCATATCTAGAAGGGGTAGATGCCAACAAAATAATGGAAGCTCTTTCAAAATATGAGTTTAGAAGTTTGATTCATAGAATCAAAAACCTATTTTCTATAGAAGAAGAGTTGGTAAAAGAAGAAAACATAGACGAAGAATTACTCAACAAGACAGCTATTGCTCTATGGGTTTTGTATTCAGAAAACACAAATGCAGACTATCAAAGCATACTTCAAAAAACTAAAACCTCTTCTTTGAAAGATGCCTGGACTGTTACTCGTGAAGAGCTCAGCAAAAGGAACCTTTTGGATGTCTTTGAAAAAATAGAAGAACCTCTCATTCCGATAGTTAAAGAGATGGAAAATACAGGTATTTTAGTCGACAAAGATCACTTCTTGAGTCTGAAAACAAAAATAGAAAAGAGGCTTAGAGAAATAGAAGTTTCTGTTAAGGAGCTCTCTGGAGAAGAGATAAATCTAAACTCTCCAAAACAACTGTCAGCTCTATTGTTTGATAAGCTTGGACTTAAAACAAAAGGTAAGAGAAAAGAAAGTGGCGCTTTTACAACCAACGCTGAAACACTTGAGTCTTTAAAAGATAACCATCCGATAGTTCCTTTGATACTTGAGCATAGAGAAATACAAAAGATATTATCTTCTTATGTTGAAAGCATTTTGACTCATATTTCTAAGGACGGTAGGATACATGCCAAGTTTTTCCAACACGGAACTACGACAGGTAGATTTTCTTCTTCAGATCCAAATATGCAGACTTTACCAGCGAGCGCTTCTTGGGGCAAAGAAGTCAAAAAAGGATTTATAGCTCCAAGCGGGTACACTTTTTTATCTTGTGACTACTCTCAGATCGAGCTTAGAGTTCTGGCGATGCTCTCAGGAGACGCGCGCTTGGTGGAGTCTTTTGAAAAAGGGGAAGATATACATGCCAGTGTCGCTTCTCTTGTTTTTGGTGTACCGCAAAAGGAAGTCACTTCTGAAATGCGTCGTAGTGCCAAGGTTATTAACTTTGGGATTATTTATGGTATGGGTGTAACTGCTTTGCAAAAAAATCTTGGAACAACCAAAGACCAAGCGCAAAAGTTTTATGATGAATACTTTGGTGCGTTTCCAACTATCAAAGGCTATTTTGATAGTACTAGAGAGTTTGCTAGAGAACATGGTTATACTGAAACCGCATTTGGTAGAAGAAGATATTTCCCAACCATAAACTCAAACATTCCTTTCATCAGATCTTTTGCCGAACGTATGGCAGTCAATGCTCCGCTTCAGGGTACAGCGGCTGATATTATCAAGATTGCTATTGTTCAAATAGATAAAATTTTGGAAAAACTAGGTCTTAAAAAAGAGGTTAAACTTGTTTTGCAAATACACGATGAACTTGTTTATGAGGTTAAAAATGAGGTATTGGAATCCGCTAAAGAAATAGTTATGAAAACCATGATTTCTACTATAGAAAACTCCCCGATAAAAGTCCAAATAACCCCTGTACCACTTGCTACTTCGGTCTCTGGCGCAAAATCTTTGGACGAGCTAAAGTAGTGCTACAATACTTTTATATGGAAAACACTAAAACACAATCAGTACATAGAGTTTTGGCCACATCATATCTAACTTATTTTTTACTATGCTCTTTTGGGCTTTGTTTGAGTATCTTTTTCCCGATAAAGTTTTCAGTGCCAAACGCAAGCACTTTTGGTGTTTTTTGTTTTGTTGCAGGTCCTTTGCTTATGGTTTGGGCACAAATAACTTCTCATATTTTTGAAAAAGTAAAACAGCAAACAGGACAACTATGCTTCAACAAAGGCCCTTATAGATATCTGAGAAACCCAACCCAGCTTGGTCTAGTTATCTTGGTTTTGGGTTATGCTTTTGCTTCTGGTACTGCCATGTTGTTTTTGACCGCAGGACTTGCTTATATAGTTTCAAATGTATTTTTTAGGAAACACGAGTCTATCCTTGAGACTAAATACGGAGATGTGTACAAAAAATATAAAGAATCAGTCAAGAAAGTTTTATGATACAGGTTATTGTTGGTGCAAATAAACAGTGGAGGGTAGATCAAGGAAAACTACTTTTGAAAGGAAATAAAGGAGAGGTGATATATCTCGATGATACAAGTTCATCTCTTTTGGATCTGAAACAATACGCTTTTCCATCGCTTTTTTCTATCGGAACACCAAGTGTTTATTGTTCGTATTTGTTGGAAGAATATCAAAGAGAGATAAACACTGAAATTTTGAAAAACTTGATCGCGAGCCCAACACTTTTTATTTTTGAAGAAATATCTCTACCAAAGCCTGTTATCAAAGCCTTAGAAAAAGAAGGTGCTCTTGTCGTGAGCCAGAAAGAAGAAAAAAAGCCTGCTAAGCCAAGTACTATATTTAATGTTACAAATGCCTTAACTGCTCAAAACAAAAAAGATCGTTGGTTGGCATATCAATCTTCTAGAGAAGAGCATTCAGCCGAAGCTTTGATCGGTATTTTGTACTGGAAGCTTAGACAGCTTATTGATAAAAATACTTCTGAAAAAGAGAGCTTTAAGAAGCTTTATATGGCTTTTATGACAGCACACAAAGACTCTTGGCAAAAGGGGTTACCACTAGATTTGGCTATAGAGAAGGTTATCTTGGAAGGGTAGAATCTACTTTTTGTTTTTTCAAAAGTGACCCAGAGAGAAGTGCTCCTGACAATAAAACAGTAAAGCTCATCATTGGTATAGTGATATAACCAAATTCAGAAACATAGCGTTTGAGACAACTTGGTCCAGCACCACAAATATCAAGACCGCTTGGTACTAGGTCTATATAGTTATGAAGAATTGCTACACCTAAGCCAAGGATAGAAAATAGAAAAACTTGTTTTTTGAGAGTGTCACTTTTCCTTATATCGGCAGTTAGGGAAAGAATTGCAATACCAAATATAGCTATTCTTTGATACCAACAAAGCAAACACGGTTCAAAACCAAGAGAGTATTCATATAAAAGACTTCCAAGAGCTGAACCAATAAAAGTTGTCGCCAGGATGATGTGTGATTTTTCTTGGATTTTTAAAAGCAGGTTTGATTTACTAATCCAAAGAGCGATAAAAATAACGATTCCAATCTGTAAAGCAATAATACCAAGGGCAACTATGGTAGAGAACATAAGGTTAGTTAAGAGGACAAGATGTCTTATCTGCTAATACTTGTATTGTTTGTTCTCCTTGAAGTTGGGATCCATCACTAAATATCCAGGTAGGGTATCCTTTGATATCTTTTTCTGTACAAATAGAGAGCTGACCTTTTCCGTCAGGAGTAGAACATTCAACGTAAGGAAGGAGCTTAGCTGATTTACCAAACATTGCCTTTGTTGCTTGGCAGTGAGGACACCAGAATGCGCCATAAAACTTGGCACCACTGTTGTTGATACATTGTGCTAAATTGTCATATTTTCCAGGCTTATTTGCTTGTACTACCAAAAGAGCAGTAAGTCCGCCCAAAACCAATAATCCAACTATCCAAGGAAAAAATTTATTCATATGTGTAAATTATAACATATTTCATTTTAGCTAAGCGCCCCTTGTGGTCACAAGTAAAGGCAGGATTAGGTCACAAGTTACTAATTCGCCTTCGATAAACTCAGGCTCATAAGTACTTGCGACCCCGCCTCACGGCTTTTGCCTTTTGCTTCGCAAAAACAAAAGCATCGTTCCGGCTCGCACAAAATACAAAAGACACCAAGCAGTTGGTGTCTTTTGTATTTTGTGCGCTTAGCAGGATTCGAACCTGCGACCGTCTCCTTAAAAGGGAGCTGCTCTACCAGCTGAGCTATAAGCGCATATTTTATTTCAATCATTTTTGCTGTATATGGTTTGTTGCACGTGGAGCCGCTACAGCTTAGCTAAAAGCGCATAATTGCAAAAATGCAAAAAAACTATACCATGAAGGGCATATGCAAGCAATCCCTTATATTCTAATACTTCACAATATTAGAAGTGCCCAAAACGTAGGCTCTCTTTTTCGTTCCTGTGATGCTCTTGGGATTTCCAAGATATTTTTGAGCGCTATCACTCCTGCTCCTCTTGATAGATTTGGTAGAGATAGGAGCGATATCGCCAAGACAGCTCTTGGGGCTGAAAAAAATATACCCTGGGAGCAATATCAAGATATATTTGATCTTTTTGAAACATTGAAATTGCAAGGATACCAGATTGTTGCTATTGAACAATCTGAAAATTCTGTTGATTATAAAAGTTTTTCAGCTTCACAAAAAACAGCTTTTGTTTTAGGTAATGAAGTAGAAGGTTTATCAAAAGAAGTTTTGGAAAACGTAGATGTTGTCGTAGAAATACCAATGGCTGGAGAAAAAGAATCACTAAATGTTTCTGTTGCAGGTCCTGTAGCTATGTTTAGGATATTAAATAAATAAAAACTTACTTATTTCGTAGTTCTTTTATTGTGTAAGGTCTACCGCCTTCAATAGGGGAAGGTTGCTCGAGGAGCTCTCTGTTTCTGTTTTCAAAACGGCCTGGTCCGCCAGTTATTAGCCATAAAATCCAAAGACCAAAGAAAGCATATAAAAACCATTTTAGTTCATCCATGATTATATTGTAACACCGAAAACACAGTGCATACAAAAATATAAACACATAAAATCTTGGTAGATTTTTGTTCCTGCTCGGCTCAGTCAGCCTGCGCAAGTTATATTTTTGTATGCACTGTGTTTTCTTAGTTATTTCTGATGAATACTACAAAAGTGCGCACTGCGAGCACCTACCAAGATTCTTTCTATTTTTCCTTTACAACCTCTTTTTTTACAAGGTTTTCCTGTGAGCCTATAAGCGTTGTGGTCATTTTGAAAGGCCCCTCTTTTGCCGTCTATATCTCGGTAGTCACTCATAGAGTCTCCACCAAAATCTATACCTTTTTGAAGTACATTTTTCATAGCTTTGTACATCAAGGCAAATTCCTTTTTATTTACATCTTTTACTTTGCGTAGCGGATGAACTCCTGCTTCCCAAAGAAGTTCATCGCCGTATATATTGCCTATACCTGAGACTATTTTGGGATCAAGTAAGACTTGCTTGATAAAGCCATTTGGTTTTTTGGAAATTCTTTTTTGGAAATCTTCCAGGCTAAAATTTTCACTTAAGGGCTCAGGTCCATGGTGTTTTAGGTGGATAGAGTCAAAAACCTCTGGAGTTTTTATCAAGGCTACTTTGGCAAATTTTCTAACGTCAGATAAGACTAAGTTTTTATCATTTTCAAAAGACAAAACAAAGTGAATGAATCTATTGTAGGGATCTCGAAGAGCCTCATTTTTTTCGCCTTTGTGAGGTGCCCATTTTTTTTGATTTTTATCAAAATCATATCTCCCATACATCATATGCCCGGTCATTTTCATGTGGACTAGTATTGTGTAACCATTATTTAAATGAATGAGTATATTTTTTGCCCTTCTCTCAGCTTTTAGTATTTTTGTATTTTTAACAATCTTTTTAAAAGATTTAAAGAAACCCTCATCTTTTATTGTTCCAATGAATTGTTTTATAGGGTTAGGTACGGCCAAATCAGTCCAAACATCAACAATCCTTTGATTTTTGGCTTTTTGGTTGATTCCGTTGACTGTTGTTTGGACTTCAGGAAGTTCAGGCATATTACTTTTGGATCAATCTAAGTGCTTCAGTTATTTGTTTTTCTATGGCTAGTTTTTCATCCACTAAAGGAAGCACGTTTCTTATTTGAATATCTTTGTAGCCAAGAGACAGGAGCGCTTCGACAAGGTCAGTACTTGCTTTTGCGCTTGAGCTTGAAAAAGCATCTACTTTGTCTTTAAGATCTATAACCACCTTTTCAGAGGTTTTTTTGCCGATACCAGGTACAAGAGCGATTGCTTTGGCATCTCCGCTTTTTATGATGCGCACCAAGTCGGGGAGAGAGTATAAAGTGAGCATTTGGAGAGCAGTCTTGGGTCCGACACCACTTACACTTATGAGTACTCGAAACAAATCTCGCTCTTCTTTGTTTTGAAATCCATAAAGTTCGTGAGCATCATCTTTGATAACAAGGTGTGTGTAAAGAGTGATTTTTTCACTAGTATCAAGATTTGTATAGTTTGTAAAAACACAGTAACCAATACCTCCAACATCGAGGACTATTTCCTTATCTTTCTGTTCTATGATTTTTCCAGAGATTTGAGCGATCATTATACTGACATAATACCAAACAAGGGGGCTTTGGGGTAGCAACTATTGCTATTTTGGCGTTTTGTTGATATAGTCTTCGTCACATATGCCAATCACCAGAAATGCAAAAAAAGCCCTAAGAAGTTCGCTTAAAAAGAAAGCGGTAAACGACCGTGTCAAAAAGAACTTTAAAGAAGCTATCAAAAACACTCAAAAGCTTGCAGTAGCCAAAAAATGGAAAGATGCTAAAGCTTCTATCTCTGAAGGTTATAGTGCTATCGATAAGGCCGTCAAAAAGGGTGTTATAAAGAAAAACACCGCTGCTCGCAAGAAGGCGCTATTGTCTAAGACAGCGAAAGAGAAATAGTCGCTCGTAAAAAATACTACAATATAAAATCTGTCGCATATCCGCCTGGTGGCGGATTGCTGCTTCTCGGGCCAGTCGCCCTGCGAAACACAGATTTTATATTGTAGTATTTTTGTACTCGCTTTTGAAAAATCGAGTTCTCGGTGCAAAAACAATATTACGACCCCCCTCGCTTAGAAATAACAGAAAAACACCGTGAGGTGTTTTTCTGTTATAATCTACAAACTAGCAACTATAAACTAAAACCCACTTATGTTATACGAATTTTATGGAGAAGAGTGTCCGCATTGTCAAAAGATGCTCAAGCTCACTGAAAAACTAATGAAGGAGTTTCCCAATGTCAAAATCATTCGCAAAGAAGTTTGGCATAACAAAGACAATATGGCGATGGTTAAAGAGTGGGACACAGACGATGCTTGTGGGGGCCTACCTTTTTACTATGATACCGAGACCAAGAAATGGCTTTGTGGGGAAGTCAAATATCAGGAACTGAAGGAGTGGGCTTGCCCTGAGTTTGCCAAAGGTGTCGAACTGTAGCAATACTCAAATTTTTTGTTGTGTACGGCATAAAAAAGGGGTTATAATACTTGAAGTGATTACTATGAAAAAAAATCTCTCTAAAGGGTTTACGCTACTTGAGTTACTAACCGTCTTCGCAATAATCGGTCTCATTGCTAGTGTTGTTTTGGTCTCGATCAATACTTCTCGAGCAAAGGCTAGAGATTCACAGAGAATTAATGCTTTACATCAAATAAGAATCGCACTCGAACTTTACTATAGTGAAAATGGTTATTATCCTCCAGGACCTTGTGGTTATGATTGTAATGGATACTTCTCAAGCAATACACCCGAGTGGTCAACAACCTTTGCATCTTACCTCAGTCCTTATATAGCATCTCTTCCTATTGATCCAAAAAATGTAGGGACACACCCTTGGACAGTAAATGAATTTACTTATACTTATGGTAATGTTGGGCGCTATGTTTATCCTTCACAATACGATCTAACAACAAAGTTTGAAGCATCAAACAACCCATTGTCTTGCGGGGTTAAGAATTATACCTTTTATTTCAACAATTCTTTGAATTGGTGCGGGTCTTATTCGGTAGATTTATACGAAGCATCTTAGTAGAGTTTTTCGAGAGTCCGCGTTCGCTCAAACGAAAGCAAGCTTTCTTTGAGACTCACTTGTCCTCTCGGTAGGACCACTTCGTTTATCTCCCTCGACTCTTTTGCTCTCGCAAAAGGTCTGGGCACCGACTCGTCTATTTTCTCTGATGAGAAAATATGACTCCGTCGTTCGATTCCTACACATGAGCAAAGCAGTTTGCTCATTCTCGAGGACAATGTAAAAAGCCCCCAAGTGGGGGCCATTTACATTGTCCTCTCGGTAGGAATCGAACCTACATCACAACTTCCGCAAAGTTGCGTCCTATCCATTGAACGACGAGAGGAATATTTAGAATCCGAGGCGGTCAAACAGTGCTATGCTCCTTGATTCACGCATTTCTTGCTCTTTTACATTTGGCGCCAAAGCTTCCCGAACCTCAGTAGCACTGACCCCAAAGAGAGGAAAGGAAAGAGTTGGGAGAAAAGATCCTTTGACGAGCAGTAATAGCTTAGCTTCTTTCCCAGTTTCGTCAAGCCAAAAAGCATTTATGTTTTTGTATTCTATGTCTTCACCATTGATAGAGATGCCTTTTTCGGAGATAGTTATTTCTAACTCTTTTGGATCTTTGAAGGCATAGATAATAGTCACTACACCTGCAACTATTAGAAAAATACCAAAGAAAATGTTGCCATAGAAAAACGAGACTATAGCAGATAGGGCAGATATGAGTCCTACTCCCCAAACCCAATCAGGATGCCTGTTCTTTTTTTGAAATTCTAGCGTTTTCCAAGATACTGGTTTCATTTTTAAATTGTAACATAAAAGCCTCGCATTTGACGCGAGGCTTTTATCAAAAGTTATTCTGATTTTTTATCAAGCTTGTCTAGTCCGAGAGCTTTGACCCCAAAATAAACAACAGCTGCGATGATTACAAAGTCCACAAGAGTAGAGATAAAGGCGCCATACTTAAGTGTTGTGCCACCCATAGTTACAGCTTTGTCAGCGAGATCAACCTTGCCAAGAGCAAGGCCCACTAGAGGGTTGATGACGTTCTCTACCAAAGAAGAAACTATCTTGGCAACTGCACCTCCAAGGATGAAACCAACAGCAAGCCCGACTACGCCTTGTTCTCTAATAAAATCCATAAAACCCTTCAATTTCTGATTCATAAATACAAAATTAATTATTATTATGGTTTTAGTATAGCAAAGTTAATTATAATTGGTCGAATTTATCTGAAGGTTTATGTATGATTATTTGAATATCTCAAATAAAATTAACAAAGCAAAGATAATAATAACTATTCCCGAAACCTTATTTAATGTATTTAGAGAGAAATTATTTATTTTTGATTTGATCCATCCAACACCTAAACTTAAAGTTAGCCACCATAGAGCTGAGCCTAAAAAGACTCCGACCACCAAAAGAGATGCTGATCTAAGGCTCCCTGTTAAAAAGCCAGTTCCTGTAAACACGGCAATAAAAGAAATAATAGTCATAGGATTTGTCATTGTTAGAAAAACAGTAGAAAGATAATCACTAGCTAATTTTGTGTTAGTATTCATGTTTATATTAAACTCTTTTGTTTTTGAGTAAAAAGATTTAACGCCAAAATATAACAAAAATGCTCCACCAACGAGGCGAAGAATAAGTTGTTGCTCAATAAGAAAATTAGAAATTATAGATAATCCAAAAGCAGCTACTGCTCCGTAAAATGCATCTGCGGTTGCGGCACCCAAACCAGATACAAAACCTGAAAACCTTCCCTTATTTAAAGTACGCTGAATACAAAGAACCCCGATTGGACCAATAGGAGCAGCGATTAGAAATCCAAGTAATAATCCTTTTAATAAAATCATATAAGTCTGAATTTCTTTTTAGCACCTAAACAATTTTTTGTTTAATTTATAAAATTACTAGCGGAGGTGGGGGGATTCGAACTCCCGGTACCTTGCGGTACTCCTGTTTTCAAGACAGGTGCACTAAACCACTATGCGACACCTCCGTGTATGTGTTTGTTGGAACAGCATGAATTTACCACAACAAGCGCTTTTTTTCAATCTTTGTGATAATCTAATCTCTATGAGATATCTAGGGGTAGATTTTGGAACAAAAAAGGTAGGGATTGCTATTTCTGATGAAGAAGCTTCTTTTGCCTTTCCAAAAAAAATAGTTCCTTTAGGGGAAGCCTTAGATTTCATTAAGGTTTTAGCTAAAGAAGAAAACATCAGTGCTATTGTCATAGGAGAGTCGCTGGCAAATAGTGGGGAGAGCAATATTATCTTAGAAGCCTCAAAAGCTTTTGCTGAAAAACTCAAAGAACAAACCTGTTTAGAGGTCTTTTTTGAAAGAGAAGGATTTTCTTCAGTAGAGGCACATAGATATCAAACAGACAGAGGGGATAGGGATGATAGTGCCGCCGCAATAATACTTCAGAGATTTCTTGATAAAAATAGGAAATAGTATAAGATGATTTTTGAATGGCCTTTCATTCAAAGTTTCGCGTCTAAACTGTTGGAAAATAGTAAATAGGCGATTACGCAAAAGGCACGAGCTTGTAGGTGTAACTTAGCTATGGTGGCTGAGGAAATCATCCAGACACGCCCTTATTGCTTTAGCTGTTTGTTGTAAACTGGCCTCCTGATTAAGAAACCTTTTATTTCTTTTAGTTCTTTGTATAATTCTTAATCGCAACAAACTAACTCTGCTCCCGCCAATAAACGGGAGCAGTTTTTATTTTATTTTTTATAAAGTAGAATAATAGGATGGAATATTTAACAATAGACGAATTTAAAAAACTAGAAGCCCGTATCGGAGAGGTTATTTCTGCTGAAGAGGTACCAGGATCAGACAAGCTCATCAAGCTTATGCTTGATTTTGGAGAAGAAAAGCCTAGGCAAATACTCTCGGGCATCAAGGCTTGGTATGAACCAAGTACTTTGGTGGGAAAAAAAATGCTTTTTGTAATCAATCTAGCACCAAGAGAGATGATGGGACTAGAGTCTCAAGGTATGCTTATGGCAGTGGACGGACTAGATGGTGAGCCAGTTTTTTTGGTTCCAGAAAAAGCAGTTGCACCGGGCGCAAAAGTTAGATAGTAATATCTCTCACAATCTCGTATAATATTTAGGATGAATCCCGTTAGAAACCGCGATCGCGGAGGGAATTAAAAAAATGGTTGAAAAAAGTATTAAACAAATAAACTTAACAGTGTCTGCGGTGACCGCGACCTGTTTCTAAGCGGGATGAATCTTTTTAATAGATTATTTCCAACACCATCATTTGTTGCTATTCCAACAGTAGGCTTGGATTTTTCTGACGCTACTATGCGTTTTGTTGCTCTTGGTATCACAGTGGACGGTTTGGTGCCCAAGAGATTTGCTGAGATGAGCATCCCAGAAGGTTGTATGAAAGGAGGTAGAATAGTTGATAATGAAAAGTTTATTTCTTTTCTAAAAGAAGTCCAAAAAAAATACAAACTCAAATACGTTCGAGTTTCTATTCCAGAGTCTCAGGTTTATTCTTTCACCTTATCTCTGGATCCGAGCGCTAGCGGAGATATTCGTTCAGCTATCGAGCTTTTGATAGAAGACAATATCCCTCTAAAGGCTATAGAGACTGTATTTGACTACCATGTTTTGGGTGTAAGTGAGTCTGGGATAATAGTGCAAGTTGTGGCTCTCTCTGAAACTGTAACAACCAACTATTTTAACGCCTTTTTTTCAGCAGATATAATACCTGTAAGTTTTGAGCTGGAGGGTCAAGCTATAGCAAGAGCGGTTCTTGATCCAAGTGATAAAGGATCTTGTATGATTGTTGATTTTGGAGCCAACAGAACTGGTATCACTATCGTTACCAACAAAACAGCTATGATTACTGCCACACTCGACTTTGGTGGTAAGTTGTTGACCCAAAACCTTGCCAAGGAGTTTTCTATTTCTATAGAAGAAGCAGAAAAAATAAAAAGAGAAAATGGCTTGATAAAAAACAATTCTGATAAAGATACTTTTTCTGTTTTGGTAAACAGTATCTCTGTACTAAAAGACGAAATCAATCGCCGTTATACTTATTGGTATGAAAAGAAAAATCAACTCGGAACCTTCCCAACAATAGACACTATCTATCTCTGCGGGGGACATAGCAACCTTTTGGGGCTAGACGATTATCTAAGCAGTGCTCTTAAGTTAAAAGTAGTACAAGTAAACCCGTGGAAAAACTGTTTCTCGACAGAAAACTTTATCCCAGAGATAAACAAAGAAGCCTCTATGAGCTATGTTACGGCCATAGGTCTTGCTTTAGCTGATTATATATATGATTAACCTTTTGCCATACAAAGAAAAAAAGATCATAGGTAAGATTCGACTTTTAAGAGTGTTGAACTCTATTATCGGTGCAGTGTTCTTTTTAATAACTTCTCTGCTCCTACTTATACTACCCACAGTTTTTACTGTAAATTCTCGTTTTAACATTTATTCGGAAGAAATAATCTCTTTAGAAAAAAAAGGAATGATATCAAGCGATATTAACCTTGTTTTTTTGTATGAAAAAGCACAAAAAATAAAACCTCTTTTAGTAGCACAAAATGATGCCTCTATCATAGACACTATTTCTTTAGTAGAGAAACAAACACCTTTTGGTATAAAAATAGAAAGATTTTCTTCTGAAGACCCAAAAATACTAGAGGTTTTTGGATCTTTTGATAAAAGGGAGTCTCTGAAGAGTTTTATAGCTACACTAACTAGTCAGCCTGAGTTCTCAATGGTAGATAGCCCTGTTTCAAACTTTATCAAGAGTAAAAATGGAACTTTTAAGCTTATAATATCGATAAAATAAATATATGAAAAAGACATTTGCAAAACATATTGTAGCCATATTTATCTCGATAATCTTGTGTCTAGTTATAATTTTTATTATTGTTATTACTCTTTCAAAAATAAACAAAAAAACAAACAGTGTATTGGGATTAAAGGAGAGGTTGGTTTCTTATCAAATAAACAAAAAAGCTTTTAACGAAGAGGCTCAAAAGATCAAAGATTTAGAATCCAGAGTAGCTAGTCTTCAGAAAAACATTATCAAACAAGAATCAGTTCCTGAGCTTTTATCTAGCCTAGAGACTTTGGCCCAACAAAACAATATCTCTTTTGAGATTACAAGTGTTCAAAATATAAAGGATGAAGAAGTTGCCAAACTTGTTGTTGAGACAAAATCTATTGCTACCTACAAAGAAATTTTAACCTTTTTAGACTTATTAAGACACCAAAGCTTTTTGGTGAATATAAAAAATATCTATTTATTTTCTGAGCAAACTAGCTCTGGTGACTCTCAGGATTTTAAAGCACCCTCTTCTGTCAAAAAAACCACCCAGCCACCCAAAGAGCCAAAATGGCAGGCGGTTGTTACAATTGAGATATTGAGTGTCGAATAATATATGAAAATAAATTTCAAAAAACAAAAATCAATAAGATATAAAAAAGATGGCACAATAAACCCTCATCGTTTTTGGCTTATTTTGATAACTATTTTTATAATCATTTTGACCCTAGAGATTGTATATTTTACCTACTTTTTTACTGTTTCAACCAAAAAGCTAGATGAGCAGGTTGTTCCAAAACTAGACACAAATAGTCTTCAAATAAATAAACTAGAAAAGCTCATAGACTCTATAGAAGGAGCTATAAATACAAGAACAAAATAGTTTAAATTTGTGCCCTCGCTAGGAATCGAACCTAGAATAACGGCTTAGAAGTCCGCAGTTATATCCATTTAACTACAAGGGCAATGTCTAAGTATTTTTATCTTATATTAATACTTCAAATTTGCAAAATGTCTATTTTTTGTTATGCTCTCCTTAGTGCTTTATGCGCTCTTAGCTCAGTGGTAGAGCAGCGCTTTTACACAGCGAAGGTCGGGGGTTCAAATCCCTCAGGGCGCACAAAACATAAAAACACCAAGCAATTGGTGTTTTTATGTTAGTATGTTTTTATTATGGAGCCTGTAGTATTGCTCGAAACAAAAGACTTTTTGGTCCTCAACAAACCCTCTGGCTTAATGGTTCATCCAGATGGCAAAAAAGATGTCCCGACTCTTACAGATTGGATTATTTCAAAGTATCCAGAAATGAAAGGAGTAGGAGAAAGTGTTACTTTTAATGATGAAGAGATAGATCGCCCTGGTATAGTTCATAGACTCGACGAAGAGACTTCTGGGGTTTTGATCGTCACCAAGACCAAAGAAGCTTTTGCTCATTTTAAAAAGCAATTTATGGATAGAATCATAGAAAAGGAATACCACGCATTTCTCTGGGATCATTTTAAAGAAAAAGAGGGGATCATTAACGAACCTATCGGGCGCAACAAAAACGATTTTCGTCGCAGACATGCTGGACGAGGTTTGCGAGGTGAAACCAAAGAGGCCATCACAAAGTGGCAAGTAGAAAGCGAGTTTGTAGACGAAAATGATCAAAAGTTTTCTTTTGTTAGGCTTTTTCCCAAAACTGGCCGAACACACCAATTGCGTGTTCATATGAAATTTATCCAAAGACCGATAGTTTCTGACAGTCTTTATGCGCCCAGTAAGCAAGACGCACTTGGTTTTTCAAGGGTAGCTCTTCATGCTAGGAAAATAAGCTTTTTGGACCTAGAAGGGCACAAGGTAGAAGCTGTAGCTCCATATCCGTCTGATTTTGCCAGGGCAGTTGCGAAGTACGGCATTTTATGATAAAGTTTCGTCCTATATGGAAGAAGCAACAACAGCCACACAAGAAGTATTCTCATTTACTCCAGTTGATGTAGAAGCAAGAAAAAAGCTTGATTTCTCTTCAGGAGACAATATTCGCGTTTGGTCAAAGATTGAAGATAAAGGTAAATACCGTCTCCAGGCCTTTGAAGGTATTGTTTTGGCGCGTAAACACGGCACTAGTCCAACTGCAACTTTCACTGTGCGTAAGGTAAGTAATGGCGTAGGAGTAGAGCGTGTTTTTCCTCTATTTTCTCCAATGATCGATAAGATTGAAGTCACAAAGAAAACAAAAACTCGCCGAAGTAAGCTCTACTACATCAGAGACAAAGCGGTAAAAGAGATAAGACGCAAAATGAAGCAAATCCTAACAGGAAAAGCTCAAGTAGAAGAGGAGACACAAGAAGAAAGTTCAAACGAATAATACAAAAGAAAATCCGCCAATGCGGATTTTCTTGCTTATACAGAAAATTTTGTTTATAGTTGCTACGTGCTTTAAAAAACATATTTGCGCGGGTGGCGAAACTGGTAGACGCACTACCTTGAGGTGGTAGCCCCAGCAATGGGATGGAGGTTCAAGTCCTCTCTCGCGCACTAGTAAAGACTTTTCCAGTGAAAAGTTTCAAACAACGGTTGTAGTCTTGCAGTTACTACGTTTTTTGGAGAAACTGGTGTACAAAGTGTTATGTTTTTTGTGAAAAAGGTATAATTGAGTATATGCAAAATACACAACTTATTACTGATCCAAAATTGTCTGCACGTGCTAATCATAAGTATCTAGGCATATTGGGTATGTTATGGGTGACTTTTCTAATAATCAATCTTTTTACAGCACTAAAAACTTTTGAAATTGGTGGCTTTGTTTTTGCAGTCGTAATATTGACCTATCCATTTGTTTACATTTTTGCTGATATTTTTACTGAAGTGTACGGATATAGGGTAACGAGAAAGATTGTTTGGACCGGCTTCTTTTGCATGGCTTTATCTTCAATAATAGCCTATGTTTATACTCTTGTGCCAAGCCCAAACTTTGCTGATAGCCAAGCATACAATTTGATTTTCCAGTCATCTCCACTTGTTGCTTTCTTTGTAATACTTGCATTTTTCTGTGGTGAGTTAACCAATTCTTTTGTGGTAGCAAAAATGAAAATATTTACGACTGGAAAATATCTAAATTTTAGACTCGTTCTATCTACACTTTTTGGTCAAATAGTTGATAACTCCATCGCTATTACTGGTATATTTTTATTTGCTGGCTGGTTTACCGCTGAGCAAGTGATCCCACTGATCATTAGTACCGTGATTTTCTGTACAACTTGGGAGGTATTAGCGTTACCGATAACTCGTAAAGTAATAAGAACTTTAAAAGCAAAAGAAGGTTTAGATACTTTTGACGTTGGGACCAACTTTAACCCGCTTAGTTTTAAATAGAGCCTTGCCTTTTTATGATATCGTATAACTCTTTTTTATAAATTCTATTTCTCTCTGCCTCTATCTTGTCAGCCTCACGTTCTTACTTGTCTTGGAAGGCAATTATATTTCGCTGTAAGAGTGGTATATCCAAAATCTTCTCTTTCACGTGTCTTAAGCCAAAATAAAGAGACTTGGTAGGCTTCTGGTTTACCACTTTTAATAACCTTTATTAAATTTTGTCTCGCTATGCGATTGATCTCATTTTGCCAAGAGTTGATTTTCAAGCGAAGAGTCTCGTCATTTTCTATCCAAGTTTGTACCGTTCTTTGTGGAATAGCAGCGTAACTACAAGTCTTTGTAACCGAGTAACCAAGTTTTTAAAAGCGATAGGCGAAGGAAAGCCCTCTCAGTCACCAAGAGATTCTGTTATAATATTTCCATGCAAACTTTTATACCTATAGCCCTGTCTCTTGTCGGGATTTTTCTCTCGGCTTTTATGCTCTTTAGAAAAATTTCTCACAAAAAACTTGCTTGTCCAAGGGAGCATCCTTGCGATACTGTACTTCATAGCAAGTTTGCCAAGACCTTTGGTTTGCCGAACGAACTTTTGGGAATAGTTTATTTTGGCTTTATGCTCGTCCTAATCTTTCTCCCTCTACTCGGGTTCGCTCCTTCAATGGTTTTATATGCCATGTTTTTCCTTATGATTTTAGGTGGACTATTTTCTCTCTACCTTTTGGGGCTTCAAGCCTTCGTTATCAAGAGTTGGTGCGCATGGTGTTTGGCAATAGCTTTTACCAACATCCTTCTCATCATCAGCCTTATAAGTATCCCTACAGAGATCTTTGCACCAATCTTGGCAAAACAAAAAGTCTTTTGGGTGATATTGCACAACCTTGGATTTATCCTCGGAGTAGGGTCTGCGACTATTACTGATATATTTTTCTTTAGATTTTTGAAAGACAAAGTTATCTCTTTGGAAGAAAAGCAAACTATGGATACTCTTACCAATGTCATCTGGATAGCACTAGCTATACTAGTTGTCACAGGCTTTGCTCTTTTTGTACCAGAGCAAGCTAGACTTTTGGCTTCAGCAAAGTTCTTACTCAAAGTCTTTGTGGTTGGCGTTATTATAATAAACGGCATACTTTTAAATATGTTTGTCGCTCCGTATATGCGCCGGCTCTCTTTTGAAGGAACTGTGCCGGCGCGCCGTTTCCGAAGACTCGCTTTTGCTCTCGGAGGTGTGTCGCTTACTTCTTGGTATTTGGCATTTTTGCTTGGCTCGCTTCGCAAGATAAATCTTGATTTCCAAACATCTCTTTGGGCTTATCTAACCCTCCTAGCCTTTGTTATCATTGGTTCACAAATTTTTGAAAGAGTAGTTACAAAAAAGTTTAATTCTGAAACAGAGAGCTCTGTGCTCTAGATTTCATAAAGATTTTCTGGTATAACAAGGTGCACACCCCACTTCACTAAGGTTTCGCGGGGCAAGCATGGGGATTATGGTGTAACGGTTAACACTGAGGTTTGTGGAACCTTCGATTCGGGTTCGATTCCCGATAGTCCCCCAATATAAAAAACCTGGAATTCCAGGTTTTTTATATTGGGGGACTAAGCGAGACAACTGCTTGTCTCGCGTTCGGGAATCGAACAGCGGAAGCATATTTTGTCATCAGACAAAATGGCTGAGCTGGTGCCCAGACCAAAGCTTTTGACTGAAAAGCTTTGAGTCGAGGGAGATAAGCGTAGCGGTCCCGATAATACCGTGACCAATCCCAATTTTTCTGCTAATCTAAAAAATATGAAAGATTATCAAATTCTACTTTTCTACAAATACGTCCACATCTCAAACCCAGAAGAGGTTAGGGATTGGCTTCGTGAACTATGCCAAAAGTTTGGACTGAAAGGACGACTGATTGTTGCAACAGAAGGGCTAAATATTACTCTTGAAGGCAAGACACAAGATACAGAGGATTTTATCAAAGAAATGGAGAAGGACTCTCGTTTTCTAAATATTCATATGAAGCGTAGTGAGGGAACAGGCAATGCTTTCCCAAAGCTCTCAGTAAAGGTACGTCCAGAAATAGTTTCTCTTCACCTTGGCACTTGCGATGTTGATCCAAATGTTACTACTGGTATACACCTAAAACCAGAAGAACTTCATCAATGGATTGCAGAAGGGCGTGAGTTCTACATAGTCGACATGCGCAATGCTTATGAGCATATGATTGGAAAGTTTGCCGGATCAATATGCCCTCCCATGGAAAATTTCCGTGATCTTCCAAAACTTTTGAAAACTATAGCGCATCTGAAAGACAAAACAGTTCTTACTGTATGTACTGGTGGTGTGCGTTGTGAAAAAGCATCAGGCTATCTTATCACCCAAGGTTTCAAAGATGTGTATCAACTCGATGGCGGTATCGTCTCATACATGGAGAAATATCCGAATGAAGATTTCGAAGGCAAGCTCTATGTCTTTGATGGGAGAGTAGCGATGGGATTCTATACTGATGATCCAAAACACAAAATCATAGGTAAGTGTACCTCTTGCGATGCTCCATCAGAAAACATTGTTGACTGCAGAGAGTTTGGTTGCAATGGACAGTTCATACTTTGTGATGCTTGTGAGAAAAAGCAGACAGAAAAGAGAGGTCATACTCATTGTGTGAAGGGTTGTAAAAGAGAACACAAGTCTCTGATAGGAAAGATTTGGAATAAAATAAAGAGCATTTTCTAAAATTGTAAAAAACTCATATTTTCGCTATAGTTTGTTAATGGAATCATCTAGTATTCAAAAAGGCCAGCCTGCTCCCGAGCAATACTCGCGAGGGCTGGCAGGCACTCTTCACCCTCTTACCTTGGTCACAAGCGAGATTGTGGGTATTTTCGAAAAACAAGGTTTTTCGGTGGCGACAGGTCCAGAGCTTGAGGATGAGTATCACAACTTTGATGCTTTGAATGTGCCCAAGGATCACCCAGCTCGAGACATGCAAGATACATTTTTCATCAAGGACCGTCCTGGTTTTGTCCTACGCACTCACACTTCTCCTGTACAGATACGATATATGGAAAACCACACTGCGCCATTTGCAATCATTGTGCCAGGAAAAGTTTTCAGAAATGAATCAACAGACGCAACACATGAAATGCAATTTCATCAAATAGAAGGTCTTGTGGTGGGAGAAGGTATAACAGTAGAGCATTTAAAAGGAACACTTTTAGGATTCTTCAAAGAATTATTTGGAACAGAAACTGAAATACGTCTTCGCCCAAGCTTCTTTCCATTCGTTGAACCGGGTTTTGAAGTCGATGTGAAAGTAGGAGAGAAGTGGCTTGAAGTCTGTGGTGCTGGTATGGTGCATCCAAATGTTTTCAAATCCGTTGGTTATGATAGTGAAAAAGTCACCGGCTTTGCTTTTGGTATGGGTCTCGATCGTTTGGCAAATGTAAAGTTCGGTTTCCCTGATATCCGCCTCGCATATCAAGGAGATTTGCGATTCAATCAATTTTAAATATATGACTGAAAAATATTTTAATAATGAAATAAAAAAAGACCCAACACTTTTATCAATTGATGAACTTGAGATTAGCGTCCGGCTCTATATTGCTTTGAAAAATAGTAATATTAAAACTCTTGGCCAGATAGTAGAAAAAGAAGAAAATTTCTTTACGCCAATAAATATTCCAGGACTTACTGCTATTGGAAAAAGAGAAATAGATACAATTTTAAAAGAAAAGAACCTTACTTATAAGAACTCCGCAATATGAAAATAAGTTACAACTGGTTACAAAATCATATAGAAGAAAAGCTTCCGGCTCCGGAGTCCTTAAAAGAGACTATTATTTTTCATGCATTTGAAGTCGAATCTAAAGAAAAAAAGGGTGATGACACCATCTTTGATATCAAGGTTTTGCCTGACAGAGCACATGATTGTCTCAGCCACAGAGGTATTACCAAGGAAATAGCAGGGTTGCTTGGTTTAACTTTGAAAACATTTTCTCTACCTGACCTACCAAATACTCCGCTTGATACAAAAGTAGAAATCCAAAGTGATTTAGTACTTCGATATATGGCGATAGAAATGACAGGTGTAAAAGTTGGACCTTCGCCGAAGTGGTTGGTTGATGCCCTGGAGAGTGTAGGCGCTCGATCTATCAACAACATTGTGGACGCGACAAATCTAGTACTTCTCGATGATGGGCAACCAGTACACGCATTTGATAAAGACAAAATAGACGGTGGGATAGTAGTACGCATGGCTCATGAGGGAGAAAATATCACAACACTATCTGATGAAACAAAAGAGCTCAAAACAAGCGATCTTGTGATTGCCGACTATTTGGGGCCACTAGCTATTGCCGGAGTGAAGGGGGGCAAAAGCGCAGAGATAGCAAATGAGACAACAAATATTATTATCGAAATAGGAAACTTTGATCCGGTCTCTGTACGCAAAACTTCTCGTAGGCTCTCTCTTATCACTGACGCATCAAAAAGATTTGAAAATGAAGTCACTCCCGAGTTGGTTAAATCTTCAGCAGAGCATGTAGTAGCAGTTATCAAAGACATATCTGGTGGGGAAGTCGTCGGAGTATATGACTATTATCCAAAGCCGGTAGAGGCTCGTAGTATATCTTTTGAACTCTCTGACATCACTAAGCTTCTTGGAAAAACTATAAATGAAGCGCAAATCGATATGTGGATCAGTCGATATAACATTGTTTCCAAAAAAGATGGAAATAAATACAACATCACTGTACCCACAGATCGTCTTGATCTAACTGGCGCTCACGATATCGCTGAAGATATAGGTAGACTTGTTGGTTACGACATAATTCCGACTTCACCTTTACCTTTTACCCCTACGGTGAACAAAGAAAGTGAATATCACAACATCACAAGAGTGAAGTATTGGCTGGCACAAAATGGTTTTCGAGAAGTGCAAAATTATAGTTTTGTAAAAAAAGGAGAAGTTTATATATCTTATGGCTCCAAAGACAAGAGTGCTCTTCGAAGCAATCTTTCGGAGGCTCTAAAAGAAAGTTATGAAAAAAATAGATTGAATGCCCCACTTCTCGGACTCGATAGTATAAGAATATTTGAGATAGGTACCGTCTTTGGTAAAGATAGCGAACAAATAAATGTTGCTACTTGTGATAAGGGAACCTTTGAAGAACTATCACTTAAAGATTTTATAGAAAAATACAAAGTAGATCTTGCTGTTGCTTCTACTAACTACCCTCTACTTTCTATCAACCCTTTCAAGATGTGGTCTCTGTATCCATTTGTCACTCGCGACATAGCGGTATGGTGCGATAGTCCTGAAAGTCAGGCAAAGCTAGAAGAAATAGTGAGTGCTTTTGCAAGTCAGTATTGTGTGCGAGAGCCGGTACTCTTTGATAGATTTGAAAAAGACGGCAGAACATCTGTAGCTTATAGATTTGTATTTCAGTCATATGAAAAGACTCTTACAGAAGAGGAGGTAGAAAAGTGGTTTGGTGAATTGGTAAATAAAATAAAAGACAAGAAAGGGTTTGAGATACGTTAAAAAGCAGGATTTGTTGCTGTGTTTTGTACGTGTTATTCTAAATAAAAAAATATGCCCTCGAAAAAAGTAGAATCTCTTTACATTGTCCTCCCTGATTATATCCGAGAAAAGGTTACTCAAAAAGAAGTAGAAGAATATATTATTTCTGGTACAGATATGCCTTTTATTTTAAAACAATTTTTGGAAAGCAGGGTTGTGGGACATACTCTTGTTTTTGGTTTTATAACGTTTCGTGATAAAGCAGAGAAATACAATTGTAAAACCATTGAAGAATTAGATTTTTTATGATCAAAGAGTTAGCGGTACTGGCTAACTCTTTTTATTTTTTAAAATACGAACACCATGTCTTTAAGAGATCTCTAAATAAAATATTTTCTTGCCTCATCATTTTCGGTATTAAGGAGGTATCTGTCATACCTGGGATAGTGTTAATCTCGAGGAAGTATATTTTTTCTTCTTGGGTGACAATAAGGTCGGATCGAGATACGTGGCGTGCTTTTAAAAGTTTGTGAACTTCAAGTGCTTGTCGCTGTAGTTCTTTTGTAAGATCTTCAGTGATTTTAGCAGGGCATATTTCTGTAGCTAGTTTTTCAGGATTATATTTATTTTCAAAATCAAAAAATGCTCCTTTGGGAATAATCTCAACAACAGGAAGCGGGAATGTTTTTCCATCTCGTTCAACAATACCAACAGTAAACTCACGACCTTTTATAGGTTCCTCTCTTATAAGTTCAATTTTAGGATTCTCTTTTATAAGATTATCAAGTTCTTCTTGTGAGGCACAGAGTTTAGAGGCAACAGAAGATCCGCCAAACCGTGGCTTCACAAAAGTAGGGAAGTCAGAAGTTTCTTTTGGAGAGGTTATGCCTATAGTACTAACTATTTCTTTTGTTTTGATTTTATCTATCCCTATTTTATGAGTTTCTATTCTAGAGAAGATATAAGGGATATTTAGACTCTCTAAAAGTTTTTGTAGTGTCCCGTCTTCTCCACCGGCTCCGTGAATCATAGGGATTGCAACATCAAAACTCTTAGTCGAGTTTAAGAAAAGATCTTTTTCTTCTGGAAATACAAAAGTCTCAGTTTCCGCAAAATCTATCAAATTAGCTACATTTTGAGCTGATTTAATAGATACATCCCTTTCACCAGTTTCTCCACCTGTAATAATGGCTATTTTCATGTGTATATAATATCAGATTTAGAACTTTGACTTTAATAGCTTAGACAGGTAGAGTAACGAAAAAA
The DNA here is from genome assembly GCA_964505155.1 of uncultured Candidatus Saccharibacteria bacterium. Classification (GTDB taxonomy): domain Bacteria; phylum Patescibacteriota; class Minisyncoccia; order Phycocordibacterales; family UBA9973; genus UBA4124. Next base: position 7,671 of record CAZDGL010000005.1, on the reverse strand, counting down.
CTATATGATTGTAGAGATAATTACTCGTACGTTTAGTTCAATTGCTGATATTTGTGAAGCACATCAAAGCCAAGGGATAGAGATTTCTTGGTGGGCAGAGGATTTAATCCAAAAAGTTCATATAGATGATATTTCAGAGAGTAAAAGAATAAAGATTATTTCTGGTAGAGAATTAGGTTTTGTAGATAAAGGTTTAAACACTGATATTTACAAGAAAGCGTTATCTTCTGGTATGAAAATAATTACCGCTGAAAGCTCGCTTATTCTTGGCTGTTCTGGAATAAAAATTGATGATCGTATCATGTCAGGCATGGAACCGATAAGGCTAACCGATGGTGACCCTATGGTTTTTACTCACTGGAACAAAAGACTTTCTGCTTCCTTTGCTCTTCCAGATCAAATGGTTTGGGATTCACAAATTAAATGGGCATTTGAATTACCTTACTAAGCTATTACTATTGTGATAGCTTTTTTATTTTAGTTTCTTCAAATCTTCCAACACTTCTTGTGCGTGGGTTGCCGGGGAAACTTTTGGATACGCTTTGGCGATAGTACCGTTGGGAGATACTAGGTAGGAGATACGCTTGGTGCCGAGCATGCCGTCAGCCCCATATGTCTTGGCGACTGAGCCTTCAGAGTCTGAAAGGAGCGTAAAAGGTAGAGAGTATTTTTGGATAAATTTTGTATGACTTGCCGGAGAGTCTTTGCTGATACCTAGGATCTCTATGCCAGTATCTTCATAGAAAGGGAAGTTGTCTCTGAGAGCGCAAGCTTCCTTGGTGCAACCAGGAGTATCGTCCTTAGGATAAAAGTAGATAAGAGTCCATTTACCAGCATAGTCTGACAAAGAAACGTCTTTCCCGTCTTGGTTTTTGAGAGTAAAGTTTGGCGCGATTGTATTTTCTTCTAACATAGCTTGAGTTTAGCATAGAAAGCGGTATAATCTTTTTCATGAAATACGTATCAATTGCAATAGTTATTATTTTTATCGGGCTTGTTGTTGGGTTTTGGGTCAAAAAGGCCCCAAAACAAGAGCAGTTAGTTCCTGTCACTAATGAACAAGTAAACGAAGAAAAGCCGGTAGAACCAACCGAGCCAAAAAAAGAAGAGAAGATTAACAAAGTAACAACAATACAAGGTATGAAAATAGAAACAACAAAAGAGGGAGCGGGAGTAGAGATAAAAAATGGTCAAACAGCAGTAGTGCATTACACTGGTAAGCTCACTGATGGAACAAAGTTTGATAGTAGTGTGGACCGTGGTACTCCATTTGAATTTCCGCTTGGCGCTGGTATGGTTATCAAGGGTTGGGATCTCGGAGTGCTCGGTATGAAAGTCGGAGAAAAAAGAATACTGACTATCCCAAGCGATCTTGGATATGGTGAACGTGGAGCAGGAGGGGTGATACCACCAAATGCTACTCTTGTTTTTGAAGTAGAACTTTTGGGAATAAAATAAATAATTTTTTTGGAAACAGCGTTTTTGCCTTCGGCAAAAACGCTGTTTTATGTTATAAATAGATAACTATGAAAGAAAAGATTAAAAATGCGCTAAAAAACTCTTGGAATAAATGGAAAGCTTGGTCACTACGCAGAAAGATATTTTCTATAGTGATATTGGTTATAATTTTGTTGATTGTTCTTAAAGGTAAGGCCTCTGATGGTTCTGTGGTTGAAATAGTCAAAAAGCAGACCCTCACTCGCACTGTTGTTGCCAGTGGTAAGGTGGTGAGCTCTACTGACTTGTCTTTAGGATTTGAAGTGGCAGATACCGTGCGCTCTATAGAAGTACAAGTAGGAGATAAGGTCAAAAAAGGTAGAATCATCGCGACTCTAAATAGTGGTGAAGAGAGAGCCGCACTTAGTAGTGCTCGAGGTTCGCTCCTTAGCGCTGAAGCAAGATACAAAAAGGTTCTCGACGGTTCAAGTAACGAAGAGATAGCGCTTGCTCAAGTAAATCTAGACAATGCCAAAAAGGATTTGGAAACTACAAAAAAGACACAAGAAACTTTGGTAAAAAATGCATATAGAAAACTCCTCTCCGACAACCTTATAGCAACACCGGTTAACTCTTCTTATTTATCAAACACTCCAACCATATCTGGTACATATGTTGGGACAGAAGGCTCCTATATAGTTAATATTTCCTCTGGAGGTGGTGACTATGTAAACTTCTCTGGAGTTGAAAGTGGCGCTGCCAAGTTTAGTACTACTTCAGCCCAAACTTTTGGTACCAAGGGCCTCTCTATTGTTTTTCCTTCAGGCTCTCTCTCTGGTCAAATGGGATCTTGGGAAGTTAAAATACCAAACACTAGTGGAGCAAACTACGTGGCCAATCTAAACGCCTACAACCAAGCACTCGATACCAAAGAAAGTGCTATCTCAACTGCTGAGGCTTTGGTTGCCCAAAGAGAAGCTGAGCTCAATCTCAAGCGTGCTACTGCTCGCCAGCCAGATATCGATAGCGCACTCGCTGATGTGATCACTGCTCAAGCTGGAGTAGAGAGTGCAAGCGCTAGACTAGAAAAGAAAATCCTGCGTGCTCCAGCTGATGGAACTATTACAAAAGTAGATATAAAGATAGGCGAGGTCAGTACCCCACAAAAGGAAGTCATAGTACTTGAAGACGTCGAAAATCTTTATCTTGAAGCCAACATTGGCGAAGGCAACATCACAACCATTGCTCTTGGTCAAAACGTCTCGGTCTCTTATGACGCTCTTCCAAACCAAAGCTTCACTTCCACTGTTTCTTCTATTGATCCATCTGCAACAGAGTCTGGTACGGTTATAAATTATAAAATCAAAACTCTGATAACTGATATAGAAAACATTCGCCCTGGCATGACAGCCAATATGTCTATTGTGACAGCCGAGATTCCTGATGTATTGGTTGTTCCAGCAAGAACTGTAGAGAAAACACCAGAAGGACAATTTGTAAACCTCATAACAAAAGAAAAAAGAGGTAAATACAAAACTCAAAAAGTTTCTGTTACTACCGGAGTAAAAGGTGACGGAGATATCATAGAGATCAAAAGCGGATTAAAAGAAGGAGACAGAGTACTCTGGACTCCTGCGACAAAATAACTATGCCAAAAAAGCAAGGAATTTTTGAAAAGTTAAAAATAGATTTGCGAGTTGGATTTTTCTTGGCCAAGAGAGAGCTTCAAAGAGCCAACAAATGGACCACAAGCCTAATAGTTTTTGTTATGCTTTTAACTTTTCTAAACCTTGTGGTAGTTAGTGGTATTTTGGTTGGACTTATTCAAGGTTCCCTTGACCAAAACAAAAAGTTTAGCTCAGGGGACGTGATAGTGTCTTCGTTTTTAAACAGAGACAAGATAGACAACAGTCAAGAAGTAATAAAGATAGTCGAGAACTTGCCGGGGCTTCGGGCATATAGTGCTCGCTACACTGCTGGTGGATCGCTTCAGGCTGGTTACCGTGATGTTTTGCTCAAAGATGAAAAGCCCAACTCTGTGGCTGGGCAAGTCTCTGGCATTGATCCGATAAAAGAAGACGGAGTTACCAACTTATCAAGTTTGATAGTTGAAGGCTCTTATTTGGAGCCGACCGATACAGAAAGTATTGTTGTTGGAAGCTTTTGGTTTCGTAAGTACAACAAAAATGAATTTCCAGGACTCACAACCTTTAGTGAAGATGTTGGTCTGGGCTCAAGGCTACTTCTTACTATCAACGGGCAAAGCAAAGAATATACCCTCAAAGGTATTTTGAAATCAAAGGTCAACGAAGTTGATGGGGGAATGTTTATCCTCGATAGTGAATTTCGAAAGCTCGCTGGGCGCAGTGATTACAACCTCAACCAAATAGCCATAGCTCTTTTGCCAGGAACAGATGCCAAGGTCGCCAAGTCTGCTCTTGTTGCCTCGGGGGTAGATGAAAATGGTCGGGTACAAACTTCAGAAGAAGCTATCCCTCAGTTTTTGGATCAAATCAAAACCACTTTTAGTCTTTTGGGTAACGCCATCTCAGCTATCGGACTAGTGGTAGCGGCCATCACTATATTTATCGTTATCTTTGTTAACGCTATCACTCGTAGGCGCTATATCGGTATTTTGAAAGGTATCGGTATTGCTCCGAGAGCTATTGTCGTTTCTTATATTTTACAATCATTACTTTACGCACTTATCGGCGCTATAGTTGGCTCAATACTTGTTTTTGCATTTCTCAAACCTTTCTTTGACGCTAACCCGATAAACTTTCCATTTTCTGATGGCATACTGGTCGCCACAGTCAGCGGTACTAGTGTTCGGGTGGCGATACTTCTCTTGGCGACTGTCATCGCTGGTTATATCCCTGCTAGAATTGTTATAAAGCAAAACACCCTTAGTGCTATTTTGGGTAGATAAACTTATGATTAAAATAAATAACTTATCAAAAATATTTAAAAGTGGTGACGCAGAAATACGCGCAGTGGACGATGTTTCTTTTTCTATACCCGAAGGACAGTTTGTCGCTATCACTGGAAGATCGGGAAGTGGTAAGAGTACACTTTTGTATCAGCTTGGACTTCTCGATAGGCCCACACACGGCGAGATATTTATCGACAACTTAAATGCCACTGAGCTTTCTGATAACGATCAAACTCGCATGCGACTTCATGCTCTTGGATATATCTTCCAAGACTATGCTATCTTGCCGTCTCTAACAGCTCTTGAAAATGTCATGGTGCCTCTACTTATGCAAGGGCTAGAAGAGCGTGATGCCAAAGAAAAGTCTATCAGAGCTCTCACTCGTGTCGGACTTGCCGATAGAATGAACAACTTGCCGAGCCAGCTCTCTGGTGGTCAACAACAGCGTGTCTCTATCGCACGCGCGATCGGGCATGATCCAAAGATTATTTTTGCCGATGAACCAACTGCCAACCTCGACTCCGAAACTTCCAAGACTGTACTTGATGCCTTTCTTGAGTTAAACCGTGAAGGTCAAACCATTGTTATGGTGACTCACGAACCAGAATACTCAGCGCTTGCTCACCGTATCATCGAACTTCGTGATGGCAAGGTGGTAAGTGATGAGATGAATAAATAAATTTACAATCATATGTATGAACAAGCACCAAAACCAAATATAGAAAAAGAAGAAGTAGTTAAGACCTTGAAGGAAAATCCAGAAAATTTAGAATTACTAAAAGCTTGGTACCAGCAAAACCTTGAAAAGGTAGAAGCAATTGTTTCTCCAGAGGAATCAGGGGAGGCTAGTATTTTGTTTGACATAGAGTATGCAACCCTCTTAAAAGAAGCAGGGCTTTTCGAAGAAGCTTGGAATGTTTTGAATGATTCTGTGGATAAAGCTAGCAATTTTAAACAAGAAAATCTACTTCAACAAATGAAGGATTTGATGAAAGAAATAGAATCTCAAAGTTAATATTTATATAAAAAATCCGCGATAAGCCGTCGCGGATTTTATTTTTCGCTTTTCTTAGTTTGACATTAAAAAAATATAAAGTTAAAAAAGCTTGCTTTTTTAACATAGGGTATAATATACCCATGCAAACATTCATAGAAAAAAACCAAAAACTTGTTCTCGTTATCAGTATTTTACTCGGATTATTTTTGCTCGCTAGCACTATCAAGACCTTGCGTGAGAGCAAGCTAGTCGGCTCTGGACTAAACGCCACAAACACCATCATGGTTTCTGGAAAAGGAGAGGTCAACAAATCTCCTGATACAGCCAAGGTTAGTTTTTCAGTGCGTGCTGAAAAAAAGGTACTAAAGGAAGCGCAAGATGAAGTCAGTACCAAGATTGGCAAGATCAAAGCGGATTTGATAGCTAAGGGGCTAGAAGAAAAATACATCAAGACTGATAGTTATACTTCTTATCCGCAGTACGACTACAACCAAGCTCGTTGTTATAGTGCTTACTGCCCACCTTCTACACCAACACTTCGAGGTTATGAAGTTAGCCACGCTATCACCATCAATGTTAAGGATTTAGAAAAAGTAGAGTCCGTCTTAGGTATACTTGCAACAAACAATGTCTCAGATATGAGTGGTCCTAACTTTGGCTTTGAAGATGACAAGATGGTTTCTCTCGAAGCACGCGATTTGGCTATTGCTGATGCTAAGGGGGAGGCAGAAAAGCTTGCTAAAAGTCTCGGTGTGAGACTGGTGCGCATTGTTTCTTTCTCAGAAAATGGTGGAGGATACCCTATGCCGATGTATGCTAAGGCAGAGCTCGGAGGTGTAGCTATGGATATGGCTCAGAGTACTCCACAAATCCCAGTAGGGGAACAAAAAGTAACATCAAACGTAACTATTGTTTACGAAATAAGATAGTAGTTTGGCCACGCCTGACGTGGTTGACTAAAAACGCCTGGTAGGGTATTATGTAAAAGTAATGCCTTGCGGGGCGTTTTTTAATAACCGAGTTTTTATCACCATGAAAATCACACAATTTTTAAAAGAAACAAAAGTAGAAATGAAACAAGTGTCTTGGCCAAGTCGCCGACGCTTAGTAATCTATACTTTGGTCGTTATTATTTTTTCATTAGCCCTCGGCTACCTTCTTGGAGCATTTGATACTCTTTTCCAAGCAGGTCTTCGAAGTCTTATTCAATAATTATGTCAAAACAAGAACAAACAGGTACTCGTCACTGGTACGCTATACACACTTATTCAGGTTATGAAAATGCAGTGCTTCGTAATCTCAAGCAACGTATTGAAAGCTTGGGTATTGGAGACAAAATCTTTAACGTAGTTGTCCCAACAGAAAAGAAGATAAAGGTCAAAGGTGGTAAGCGTGTAGAAGTAGAAGAAAAAGTTTACCCTGGGTACGTACTCGTGGATATGATAGTGGATGATGACTCATGGTATGTAGTGCGCAACACTCCTCGTGTTACAGGTTTTGTTGGCGCAGGTGTTACCCCAGTACCTCTTACTCAAAAAGAAATAGACTACCTACTCGGACAAATGAATGATGAAAATGTTGCTAAACACAACATCGACCTCGCTTTGGGCGAAACTATCATTATCAACGATGGACCGTTCAAAGAACTCGAAGGAACAGTCAGTGAAGTTGATCAAGAGCGCGGTAAAGTCAAGGTCATGGTATCGCTCTTCGGACGAGAAACACCGGTAGAACTAGACTTCCTCCAAGTCAAAAAGCTTTAATTTACAAATATCTAGTTTCTGGTAGAATGCTTTCGTTACGCTATTGCTTCTACTTTAGTAATAACACTCTTAAAATATGGCTAAAAATATAACTAAAAAAATAAAGGTTCAGGCTATGGGAGGTGCAGCTACACCAGCTCCGCCACTAGGGCCGGCTCTTGGACAAGCGGGGGTAAATATCTCTGATTTCGTTCAGAAGTTTAACGCTGCTACCCAAGACCAAAAAGGTGAAAAGCTGGGAGTAAAGATCACTGTTTATGAGGATCGTTCATACGACTTCGTAGTGACTACTCCACCAGAAGCTGACTTACTATTCAAAGCGGCTGGTATCCAGAAAGGCTCTGGAAAGCCTCGCACTTCAAAGGCTGGCAAGATAACAAAGGCACAGCTCAAGCAAATAGCAGAGCGCAAGATGCCTGACCTAAATGCTAATGATGTAGAAGCTGCGATGAAGATCGTCGCTGGATCTGCTCGAAGCGCTGGTATCGATATTGTTGATTAGTCTTACTTTATAAAAAATAAATAATCCCCCTGTACTGGGG
>CAZDGL010000004.1:0-68335 GCA_964505155.1 uncultured Candidatus Saccharibacteria bacterium | reverse complement strand
AAGATACACCTTTTGGCAAACTCAGGTCTTTTGCATGAATAGCATCACTAAGAGTAGCAAGAGGAGTAAGGTCTACAGTGATAGAGTGTGGCAAATCAGCAGGCAAAGCGCGCACTTCTACTTCGTGCATAACTTTAACAACCATACCGATACCACTCTTTTCAGCTTCAGCCAGACCTGTGAACTCGATAGGCACAGCAACTTCTGCCTCTTTGTTCATATCGATAACTAGAAAGTCCACATGTGTTGGCTCTCCTCGTACTGGGTCTCTTTGGATATCGTGAACCAAAGCAGAAATCTTCTCTCCACCCATATCAAGTGTGATAGCAGTAGTCTCTCCAGCCTCTCTAAAGAGCTTGATAAAGTCTACCTTTGGAACAGAAATAGCTGTTGATTCCTTGCCAAAACCATAAAACACAGCTGGGATTTGGTCTCCTCTTCTAAGGTCTTCTGGTTTCTCACTTTGTCTTTTTGTTGCTTTTAGTATTAACATAGGGCTTTATTATACGGGAAAAGCCTAAAAATGCAAATTATGAGCTATGTTTTTGGTCATGTTTCCTGATGAGATGATCAGTGATGTATTTGAACGATCCTCCTACCTTTTTGCCGGGGTTGAAGATATAGAGTGGATCAAATATTTCTTTGACCTTTTTGAACAATTCCAAAATCTCTGGTTTGTACATATAAGAGAGGTATGGTGTGCGGATGATACCATCGTTGTGCTCAGCAGTGATAGAACCTCCGTATTTGGTGACAAGTGTATAAACTTTTTGTGACAAATCCAAAATAATATCTGAAGAAAATGGGTTGTCGAGATCCATAAGAGGAATGATGTGGAAGTTACCGTTCCCCGCATGTCCCGCAATAGTATAGTCGAGTTTGTAATGAGAAAGTATCCCTTGGAGTTCTGGTAAAAACTTTGGCATATCATGAGGACTAACGATGATGTCATCGATAAATGGCGCAGTACGCTTGCCACCTGCATGGTTGCGAAGCAGAGCAAAACTCTCTCGGCGAATTTTCCAATACTTTTCTATCTCTCCTTTTGATCTTGCTATCTTAGTTTCAAAACCAAATGGCTTGACGGCTTCGAGGATTTCTCTAGCTCTCGCTTCTAACGCCTCCTCATCATCCCCTGTGACTTCTGCCATCAGTATCATCTTTGGTACACCACCACGAAGTACCAAAAACATATCTGGTATGAACTGAAGTCCAAGCTTGATAGCACCCCAAAATCCAAGTCTCTTGAAAAAGTCCCAAATAAACCTAATAGCCAGCTTCATACTGTAATCATCAAATGATTCAAAGCTCTCGGGCTCATAACGCATCACAGTATCTACTACTTCACCGAGGCGATCGATCTTTGGCATATAGATAACTACCATTTTTGAATACTTCGGTACTGGCACAAGACCAAGCTCTACTTGTGTTGTTACTCCGAGTGTCCCTTGAGAGCCTACAAGGAGCTTGTTGAGGTCAAAGATACCCGTCTCTCTATTCCAAACATTCCAGAGATAGTAGCCGGCGCTGTTTTTACTCACCTTTGGTTTGGCATTTTGCAAAGCTTCATAGTTGTTTTCGACAAGATCAAAAACTTGTTTGTAAATCCTACCTTCAAAGTCTTCTCGAGCAATCTTGGCCAAAAGCTCTGTCTTGGATAGTGGTTTGACTTCATAACTTTTGCCGTCAGAGAACACAATGTTTTGTTTTCTGACATAGCGCTCAATCTTGCCGTATTTGATAGTCTTTTCTCCGGCGCAATTGTTGTTCACCATCCCTCCTATAGCACAGAGATCTTTGGAAGCAGTATAAGTAGGCATGATGCAGTCGAGCTTCAAAGTTTCTTTTTCAAAATCTCGATAATACACTCCTGGCTCTGCTACCGCCTTTTCCTTATCTACAGAAATGATTTTATTTAAATATCTTGTAGTATCTAAAATGATAGATTCGTTAAGCGGTCCGCCAGACATACATGTCCCAGCACTGCGCGCTGTTAGAGAAAGCTTGGGGTCAGACTTTTTGTTCTCAGATACAAACTTCACAAGAGCCTCAACGTCACTAGCATCCTTGGGAAAAACAACTACTTCTGGCACCACCTCAAAAAGCGAAGCATCGTGACTGTACTTTTCAAGCGTCTTCTCATCCCCTTCTACATCTCCCCTAAAAGACTTTTTGAGTAATTCTAAATTCATATTATTTTATTCTACTAAAAACTTTTAACTTTTCCTCTACTACCTTTTGCATAGCCAATTTGCCGGCTTCGCCGTATTTGTATGGAGCAACATCATCTGGATACTCCTCCATGTATTTTTTGACTCCCTCTGTATAAGCTTTGCGAAGTTCGGTGTTGATATGGACTACGGTTATGCCAGAGAGTATCGCCTCTTCAAAATCAGCATCATTGCCTGAGCCACCGTGAAGAACAAGTGGAGCATTTGTGGCTTTTGAGATTTCTTTGATGCGAGCGATATCAAGTCTTGGATCTACCCCGCCTTTAAACATGCCGTGAATGTTGCCAACTGCTGGAGCAAGCATATCGGCGCCTGACTCTTTCATCAGTCTTTGCGCATCTTCTACTTTAGTGAGGTTCTCGAGCGAAACTCCTTCTGGCACACCATCGAGCACCTTTGAAGACTGTCCGATATAACCAAGCTCTACCTCTACTACTACATCGTGCATACTTTTGCGAGCATATTCTACACACTCTTTGGCCTGTGCAATGTTCTCCTCCATAGAAAGCTTGGCCCCGTCAAATATCACACTATCGTAACCTGCATCAATGCAAGCCTTAACTGCCTCGACACTATAGTGATGATCAGCATTTAGAAAAATAGGGATCTTGAGGTTGCTTCTGATGCTCTTAACCAATGCCACAGCTTCATGTATACCTATGGCTCGCTCTTCTCCTTCTGAGACTCCGACGATAACTGGCAATCCAACTTTTTGCGCGCCGTGTGCTATAGCCCAAAGCCCTTCGATGTTTGAAAAATTAAAATGCCCTATCGCTTTTTTGTCTCTTTTGGCTTCTGCTATATAGGCTCGGAGAGTTTTCATAAAACAATTGTACCATAAGGAGAAACTAGCTATAATGTAAATATGCAAAATGAACAAATAGACTTTTTGGCTATCGGAGATCTCGTGACCGATGCTTTTATCAAGATCAAAGACGCACAAGTGTCTTGTGATATAGACGAACACAACTGCAAGATTTCTCTAAGATTTGGAGACAAAGTCCCATATGAATCCGTAGAGGAAATAAGAGCTGTTGGTAACAGTGCCAATGCCGCTGTCTCTGCTTCAAGACTTGGTGTCTCTAGTGCTCTTATAGCTCATGTTGGTAAAGACGCTCACGGACAAAACTGTCTAGACGAACTTATCAAAAACAATGTCTCCACAAAATACGTTGGCGTCCACGAAGACATCCCTACCAACTATCACTATGTCCTTTGGTATGATGTCGATCGCACAATACTTGTAAAACATGCTCACTTCCCTACATCTTTCCCTTCTGATATGTCAGCGCCAAAAATGATTTATCTTTCTTCTCTCGGAGAAGGTACAGAGGAGTACCACGCACAGATTGCAAAATATGTTATCTCTCATCCAGAAACCAAGCTCATTTTTCAACCTGGAACTTTTCAAATGAAAATGGGGCTGGAAGCACTCAAAGACATCTACACCCACACTTATGCTTTTTTCTGTAACGTAGAAGAAGCACAAAGAATACTAAAAACACAAAGTGATAAAATCCAAGACCTTTTTGCTGGACTACATGCTTTGGGGCCCAAGATAATATTTATCACTGATGGTATCAAAGGCGCTTATGCTTCTGATGGCACTGAAAGCTACTTCATGCCGATATATCCTCATGAGCCATACGAGAGAACAGGCGCAGGAGATGCATTTGCTTCGACCGTATCTGTGGCGCTCCTCCTTGGTAAAGATATCAAAGAAGCCCTCAAATGGGGACCAGTAAACTCTATGAGTGTTGTGCAATTTGTCGGCGCACAAAAAGGACTTCTCACTATGGCGCAACTAGAAAAGCATCTGTCTGAAGCGCCAAAAGACTACGAACCAAAACCTCTTTTTTAAAAGGTAATAAAAAAAATACACATATCATTTTAGGGTGTTACGCAAGACGACTGGTCTGAGTATCAGCGATTCGCCATCAGGCGAATACGCGACTTTAAAATGATATGTGTATTTTTTATTTTATCTATCTACTTTCTATCTATAACTTTTAAAATCGCCTTCTCAATCCCATCTCGTCCCATTCCATAATGCTCAATGAGTTCACGTGGTGTACCAGACTGACCAAAGAGGTCTTGAACTCCTACAAACTCTATCGGTGTTGGACAACTTTTTGCCAAACATTCAGCTACTGCTCCTCCAAGTCCACCCACTACTTGATGTTCCTCTACAGTTACGACTGCTTTTGTTTCTTTGGCAACTTTGATGATGAGCTCTTCATCTAGTGGTTTAATGGTGTGAATATTTACTACCACTACCTTGATATGTTTCTTTTCCAAGTCTTTGGCAACGCGAAGAGCATTGGCTACCAATGCACCAGTAGCAATGATAGCCACATGTGCCACACCTTCTGGTCTGTAGAGAACTTGCCCCTTTCCGAGTTCAAGAGGGGTATCATAACTGGTGATGATAGGCGTCTTTTCTCTAGCGAGTCGTAGATATGCCAGCTCTGGAGCCTGCGCAAGTGCTAGGGTCATTTTCTTGGCTTGTAGGCTATCGCAAGGTGAAAGTACCATCATGCGCGGGATAACCCTCATAAGAGCGATGTCTTCTATGGCTTGGTGTGTACCGCCATCTGGTCCTACAGATACACCAGCATGAGAGCCCACGATAACTGCCTTTCTATCGTTGTATGCAAGAGTGGTGCGGATTTGCTCCCAGTTGCGACCTGGAGAGAACATCGCATAGGAAGAGAAAAATGGATACTTACCCATAGCACTCATACCGCTCGCAACTGTTGCAAGATTTTGTTCTGCTACACCGATCTCGACAAACCTCTCTGGAAAACGATTTTTGAATAAATGCATTTGCGTACTTTCTGTCAGATCTGCCGAAAGAGCAACGATGTCTTTATTACTTTCCCCCGCTTCCACCAAGCCCTCACCAAAGCCTTTGCGGATCGGTGCTTGTTCGCAGTCGTCTGAGAAAATTTTGTTATTTAGTTTTAAATTAGGATTAAGCATTTTGTTTTTTTATTTTAGATAAATTTCTCATACCAAGATTAATAAGAAATAAACCGATTATCCAATAAATAGGAATGAGGACTAGATATATAATAAAAAACCCAGTATGTTGAGTACCCCAAATAAGAGAAAAAGCTTTCATTGTATAAGCGCTTTCTTTTACAGAAAAAATAACAATTGCTAACCCAAGAACTATTTGTAAAGATATCTTTAAATATTTCATACTAATTATGTTCACTCTTAATTTTACCTCCTAATACTATTAATTCGCAATCGTCTGAGAAAATTTTGTTATTTAGTTTTAAATTAGGATTTAACATATATTTATTACTGCCAATCACTAAAAGCAAGAATTGTCCATCCGACTACAATCATTGAAGTGATTAGCCCAATAACAATTAGTCCTACCCCAATAGACTGATTTTTACGGTTTTGCATCTTCTTACCTTGTATAAATAAACTTATTCCCAACCAAAAAAAGGATGCGGGTAAGCCAAAAAATCCTAAAAATCCAACTGCACGAGCAGGAAAAGAAAAAGAGGCTGATAAATATTTAATATATACAAAAAGACTAATAGCTGTGACAGTTAAGAAGAAAATGCTAGGTCTATTTCTCATATATTAATTATTAAACATAATAAAATATGCTAATAAAACAAAAAAACTTATTGTTACCCAAATCCAATTCTTTCCTTTAGAGATATTATTTAAAAAGATCATTACACAGCCAGATAAGAATAGTGGGACTAGAGTAAGAAAAATTTTTAAATTACTTACACTCCCAAAAGTAACACCAAAGGCATAGATTCCTACGCCAAAAAAGATGGTGGCTAGTCCAAACACTACTATTACTAATCTACCTATTGTTTTTGCCCAATCTATATTTTTCATACTAATTATGCAAATCCGCTTAATAATTTATATCCATAGTAAATCACCACAAGAATTAATAACCCTACAAAAAACATTACTACGCTAAGAAATTTTTTAGTAAAAGACGTAAAAAATTTACTAGTATAAGACATGCTATATGTACGATAACCAAAAAATATGAGAAGTAGCCCAATTATAAAAGCAAATATTATTTTAGTCATGTTTAGTTATGCTCACTCTTAATTTTACCTCCCAATGTTCTCAGTTCCTGAAGCGCCATATTTGCTTCTTCTTTGTTTGGAGCCTTGCCGTGCCATTCAAACTTACGTTCAAACTCTCGAACGCCTTTGCCAGGAATAGTGCGGGCGATGATGACAGAAGGCTTTTCAAACACGGCTTTGGCTTTGTGAACCGCATCGATTATAGCTTCAATATTGTGACCGTCTATTTCTTGTACATGCCAGTTGAACGCTTCCCATTTGGAAGTCAGAGAGTCTAGTGGCATCACATCTTCAGTATAACCGTCTATCTGAATGTTGTTTCTATCTACTATCGCTATGAGGTTGCGCAGTTTTTCTTTGCCAGCGAGCATGACAGCTTCCCAGTTGTTGCCTTCATTGAGCTCTCCGTCTCCAAGTAAACAATAAAAGTATTTCTGTGTTGTGACTCCATTATCTATCCTATCTGCAAGCGCCATACCGACTGCCTGCGAAAGACCCGAACCGAGAGGTCCAGAAGAGTTTTCAAGATATGGCAAAAACTCTCGATGAGGGTGCCCTTGAAGTCGTGTTCCAAATTTGCGAAGAGTTTTGAGTTCTTCTATAGGAAAATAACCGACGTGCGCCATAGTAGCGTAAAGCACAGGGTTGATATGTCCATTTGAAAGCACTAGTCTATCGCGCTCTGCCCAATCTGGACGCTCTGGATCATGGCGAAGCAAATCAAAATAAAGTGCAGTGAAAACATCTGCCATTCCGAGAGGTCCCGCAGTATGCCCTGAACCAGCTTCCAAAAGCATTTCTATGATGCTCTCACGGATTTCATTGGCTTTGATAGCGAGCTCTCTAGTTGTATAAGTGCCGATTTTATTTTTCATCGTTTATGAGTTGGCAATGTTTTGTAACTCTTCTATTGTACCGTGCGGATCGATACTTTGAAATACTGCTGAACCCACGACTAGTCTACGAGCTCCAGCTTTTACTAGTGCTGGGATATGATTTGCATTTACTCCACCATCTACACTGATGCGAATCTTGTCTCCATAAAGATCATATACTCTCTTTACCAAGTCTACACATTTATCAGCAAAAGGTTCTCCTTGTACACCTATGTGCTCTATGCCCATACACTGTACACGGCGTAGATATGGGACAAGAGGCGCTATCTCTGTAGGATCATCATCGAGCTCAAGAGCGATACCAAAAGAAATGATTTGTCTAGTAACTTCTGGTAAATTTTCAAAGTATTTAAGCAAGTCTTCAACACTGACACTTTTTTTGTGGAAAATTATTTTTGACGGACCAAGCGCAATGAAAGTATCCATGTGCGAGAGTGGGTCTGTGACCATCAAATCAAACTCATAGTTTACGCTGTCCCAGTATGGCAAACCTTCTTCTTCAGCTATTATGGACTCCTTGCGCGCAAGCTCTTTGCCTGTCCACCACCAAGACTTGTTCTCCACAAACTTGCCATCGCAAAAATCTATCTGAATAGTCGGTGCAATAGAGCGCACCTTTTCGACTGCTTCTTCTATATCTCTAAAACTTTTTGGTAAAACCGCTGGGATTATTTCTATCATAATATCTTTTTTAAACCTTCTCTAACTGTTACAACTTCTAAATTTTTCTCTTTTATATAAGCACAAATCTTTTCAAACAAAACAGGTTCCGTACCCCAACCTCCTGGATTTGGCTCAATCTGGTGAAATACTAAAATCAGCCATTTATTGTAAGTATTGTCTATCCACATTTTTGCTTCTTCAAATGTTGTAAAATCTCTTAGGCATTTAGCTTCCAAATGAAATCTATCAGTTGCCTTTGTATTGTACTTTCCATCCGCCAGTCTAGCTCCCGCAAATCCTGAACTCGCTACTACCCTATCAACAAACCAGTTTCTTCTACCATAAGGATAGCAAAATGTTTCTATTTTTAATCCTCTATTTTCCAAATCTTTCTTTGAGCCCCTAACTTCTTTACGAACTTTCCATGGCATAGATATCTGCAGGTGTGGATGTGTTTGAGAATGAGCACCTATCTCGTGCCCCCTGTTTTGCAGATCAAGTATTTCTTCTTGAGACATTCTACCCTCACCTTCATGAAGCATGTAGTTTGGCATCCTAGAAATAATATAAAAAGTACCTTTCAAATCATACTTTTCAAGTACAGGCAAAGCTCTTGTGAATTGATTTTTCCAGCCATCATCGAAAGTAATAGATATCATTTTAAAACTTCGCTAATCTTCTAACATGTCTTTCGTTACCAGAAAACGGTGTGTCGAGCCACATTTGTACAATAGGTGTGACTTCTTCTTCAGTCATAAAACGTGCTCCGATAGAAAGGATGTTGGCATCATTGTGATCACGAGAAAAGGTGATTATGTCAGTGTTGCCACCGTAGTAGACCACAGCTCTCACTCCTTTGATACGGTTGGCGCACATAGCCTCCCCTTCTCCTGACCCACCAAAGATAATAGCCTTGTCGCTTGGCAAAGAGGCTATAGCCTGCGCACACGGAGTGATAAAGTCTGGATAATCGTCGTTCTCATCGAGCTTGTCTGGTCCATGATCAACAACCTCGTACCCTTTTTCTAAAAGATGAGACTTCAAAACTTCTTTGTGTTCAAACCCTGCATGATCTGTAGCTAAATGAATTTTCATAATAAATCTTTTTTATCAAGTATATAATTTATTAGCTTCCTAAACTTAGACAAAGAAACCAATACAAAGATTATAGCGAACAAAGGAGCTAGCCCAAAAGAAAAAATAGCAATAGATGGATTAAAAAGTATTAAAATAATGCCTGAAAATCCTATTATGCATAGAGCTAAATTAAGATATAAGTGCAACACAACTTTATTTCTTGTATTAATAGAGCTCATCGGTTTAGAAACAACCGCCAAACCAAAAATCAATAAAGCTGGGAAGATTAATGCAGTAATTATCGCCTTTAAAATTTGAAAGTAAGTAATCATGTTTTCTTATTTTATTGTCTTCCCTGTCTTAATAACATGGTCCACAAGTGTGTAGGTATACCCCATTTCATTGTCGTACCAACCAAGGACTTTTACCAAGTTGCCACCGACTACTCGAGTCATTTCAAGGTCAGCAATAGAAGCATGACTGTTGCCAAGGATATCACTTGAAACAAGAGGTTCATCAGTAACAGCAAAGATATTTGCCCAGCGTGAATCTTTGGATGCCTTTATAAGTATTTCATTTACCTCCTCTCTAGTTGTATCTCGCTTGGCAATAAACGTAATGTCTACTATCGATCCTGCTGGTACTGGCACGCGGATAGAGATGCCATCAAAGAGACCTTCGAGAGCTGGAAATGCTTTGGTGACGGCGATAGCTGCACCGGTCGAGCTTGGTACTATGTTTTGTGCGGCCGCTCTTCCCTCTCTCAAATCCTTTTTGCTTGGACCGTCTACGAGCGCTTGCGAAGCAGTGTACCCATGAACAGTGTTTAAAATAGCCTTTTCAATACCGAGCACTTCATCTAAGATAGCAATGAGAGGACTAGAAGCATTGGTAGTACATGAAGCGTTCGATGTGATGTCGCATGTGCCAAACTTTTCTTCATTTACTCCGAGAAGGATAGTTTCTCCAGGGAAAGACCCGTCGCCCTTACTTGGTGCTGAGATCACAACCTTCTTTGCACCACAGTCGAGATGAAACTTAGCTTTTTCAAAAGAAGTAAAAAGTCCAGTAGACTCCACAACTACATCTACGCCAAGGTCTCCCCATGGAAGCTTGGTAGTATCTTTCTCAGAAATAAACTTAATTGTCTTTGCATCTATTACCAAGTTTGCTCCGTCTATCTTTACATCTTTGCCCCACGCTCTATAAACAGTATCATGACGTAGTAAGTACGCGAGAGACTCGATAGAACCGAGATCATTCACTGCCACTACCTCTATCTCAGGTCGCTCCCAAGCTACCTTTAGAAATGCTCTTCCTATACGACCAAAACCATTTATTGCTACTTTTATTTTACTCATTGATATATTATACCCTGTCTGCGCAGGCAGGCAAAACAAAAATCCATATGATATGGATTTTTGTTATTTTGTGTCTTTATTCTGGTTGTATACCAAACCACTGCCTCTGCCAGTCTCTCATCATGTTTATCTCTTTTTGTTGAGCTGAGATAATATCGTTGGCAAGCTTGATAAGTTCAGGCTTTTTGGAAGTTTTGAGTACCATCTGAGCCATCTCGATAGCTCCCTGGTGGTGAGGGATCATTTCTTCTAGAAAAGCACTGTCAAACTCTTGCCCTGTTTTATCTTTAAGACTTGCAGTCATAGCCTCCATCATCGAGTCCATAGTCATGCTGGTGTGCATTTGGTTGTTTACATCCATCATCATAGAGCCATCTGGCATTTGGTGCATACCAATAGGTACCTTTTGCTTGTTTATTTGAGGATAAACAAGATAGCCCAAAACTAAAGCAACTACTCCAACAATTACTAACTTTGAATTATTTTTATTTGTTTCCATATCTATAGTATACGCTATCTGGAAAGCTCTTCTTTCAAAAGCTTCATGGCTATTTGTGGATTGGCACTACCTTTGGTTTCTTTCATCATGAGACCAACGAGCGCTTGGAGTATGGATTCCTTACCAGATTTGAACTGAGCAACCAAATTTTCATTTTCAGAAATTATTTTCTGAACCATTGTTCTGAGAGACTCTTCATCATTTTGTTGTAGTAACCCTTCTTTTTCAGCTAAAGCTTTTGGGTCTTGATCTACCTTCATCATCGCTAAGAGTATATCCTTGGCTCCGCGAGAAGTTATTTCACTGCCAGAAATCATAAGAACAAGATTTACAAAATTCTCCGGTGAAGGCATTTGCAAACTACTATCCTTTTTCAAATTTCCGAGCATATCAGAGAGTATATAGTTTGAAGCTGTTTTTATCTGGTCAGTATTTTGTAAATTTCGAGCAACAGTTTCAAAATACTTTGCAAGCTCAGTATCTATCACAAAAGTCTCGGACTCTTCGCCAAGACCAAAGTCTTTTTTGTATCTATCTCGCTTTTGCCAAGGAAGCTCTGGCAGAGAGAGCTTGAGTGCATCCATATCAAAGAGCTCGCTGAGCATAAACTTTGGAATGTCAGGGTCTGGAAAATATCGGTAGTCGTTGGCATTTTCTTTGGAGCGTTGTGAAAATGTAGTCTGTTTGTTTTCATCCCAACCACGTGTCTCTTGGACTATTTCATCTTCCCTTCCAGCTTCATATAGGGCCTGCATACGAGCAAGTTCGTATTCGATAGCTTTTTCCACTGCTTTAAAAGAGTTTAAGTTTTTGACCTCTACTTTTGTTCCAAATTTATCAGGGTTTGGAGAGAGAGAAATGTTGGGTTCGACACGCATCTCACCTTTTTCCATGTTAGCTTCTGATACTCCCAGAGTCCGCAAAAGCAACTGAAGTTCACGAGCAAAGTCTCCAGCTTCTTTGGCGCTGTGAATGACAGGTTCTGTTACTAACTCCATCAGTGGCACTCCAGCACGATTGAAATCTACAAGAGTGAAATCTCCTCTGTCGTGTTTTGAAAGACCTGTGTCTTCTTCCAGATGAATACGAGTAATAGCCTTGCCATTTAGCTCTCCTCCTGTAACTATAGGATATTTGTATTGAGAAATCTGGTAACCCTTTGGAATGTCGGGGTAAAAATAGTTTTTTCTATCAAACTCAGTGAAGCCTGCAATATTTGATCCAAGTGCCAGACCTACTTTGATGACACTCTCTATCGCCTTTTTGTTGGGTACTGGCAAAGTTCCAGGATGCCCCATACAGATAGGACAAATATTTGTATTTTGTCGCTCTTCATTTGGATCGTTTTTGCAAGCACAAAACATCTTACTCTCTGTAGAGAGTTCGGCGTGTATTTCAAGCCCGATAGTAATGTAGTAGGTTTTTTCCATTTGTGGAGTATACCTCAAAGGCTAACTCTTTGACAATAAATACAATAGTTGTATACTGCAATAGAACTTTCTTTAACCCTCAAAATCTAGTTGTTATGTCTGGAGAAAATCAAAACCAAGTAGATCCACTGAGAAGATTTGGGTCACTATGTAAGCAATTAATAACTATGTGCCAAAAATCCAGAAATCAAAGGGTCGCTGATCGAAAACCAGTAAAAAGGTTAAAAACTATCCCTTCTGGAGATCTTACCCACCTCAACGGCACCAGTAGTATTTTAAATGAAAATGAACAGAATCCACACGAAGGATTCTACAGACAACACTATGAAAACTTGGAACCAAGTGCTTAACCAAAAAACTGCCCCGCAATCGCGGGGCTTTTCTTTTTGTAGATAACGTGTAGACTTATAAAAATGCTTACCAAATGAAAATCTTACCTATTGTACTTTTTCTGGCTCTGGTCTCTTGCAATATAAAGTTTGGTTCTACAGATAAATATCATTTCAGTGGAGGTTCCAGCAAAAACATTGGGGCTTCCATAAAATACTCAAAAAACGGCAACGACTCACTACGAGTCCGGACCAGCGAGGAGCGCTTTATCGTTGCGCTTCCTCAAAGCAGTATTCGTTTCAATGTTATTTGTAAAACAACAGAAGACATTATTTTGCAAAGTTTTGATAAAACAAAGATCTTAATCTTTGTCCTCAAAACAAAAAAGTGGTCAGAAATAAAACAACTACCCAAAGACTGTCCTCAAGCCTTCCTCCTAAACAGAGGAAGTTTTTGTTTTGAGATAGTGGACAAATTCATCTTGAAAGGCTTTGACATTTTCGTCATCAAAAAGAGTAACAGCAAAAACTTTTTTATTTAAGGATTCAAACTCTTTTTTTGTTTTTTCTACCACATCTGGAGTTGTGACATCTGTCTTGGTCAAGAGTATGACTTCTTCTTTTTCTGTTAGGCCTTGTCCAAACTTCTCCAGCTCCCCTCGAATAGTCTCATAGGCTTTCATACAGTCTGATTGCTCCAAAGAAACAAGATGAAGAATTATCTTGGTCTTGGTGATATGGCGAAGAAAAGTAAATCCAAGCCCCTTGCCACTACTAGCACCTTCGATAAGTCCTGGGATGTCAGCGATGATATATCCGTACAAATCTCCAAGGTTTGGGTCAATGGTGGTAAAAGGATATTCTCCGACTTTGGCTGTGGCATTTGTGAGAGCGTTCAACAAACTACTTTTTCCTGCATTTGGAAAACCGACTAGTCCGACGTCAGCAATCAAAGAGACTTCTATATGCAAATCAGACTCTTCACCGTCTTTGCCGGGAGTAGCTTCTTTTGGCGCCTGATTTGTAGAACTTTTGAAATGCTCATTGCCATGCCCCCCTGCTCCACCACGAAGTATTCTGATTTCTTGACCTTCATGAGAAAGTTCAAAAACTTCTCCAGTTGCGACTTTTGTAATCTTTGATCCTATTGGAAACTCTATATAAAGATCTTCACCGTTAGCACCTTTGAAAGAGCGGGATCCACCATGTACACCATTTGGAGCCAAAAACTCCTTTTTGCTTCTGTATTGATCAAGTACTCGCAAACTTCGTATAGCCTTTATAAAGACATCGCCACCCTGACCTCCATCTCCCCCATTTGGTCCACCCTTGGCGATAAATTTCTCACGACGCCAAGAGACAACTCCGTTGCCTCCCTTGCCCGCCTTTGCATGTATTGTGATTTCATCAAGAAATGCCATAGTTCTAATACTCTACAGCAATTCTCGCCAATTCCAAAGCGCCTTCTTTGGATTTCGCTGTTGCTAAAAATAATGCATTGTGACAAAAAATTGCATCCTTAACTCCTGTAACTCTTTGAATCTCTTCATCACGAAGACCTGCCCACTCTTTTGGTAGATCTTTCCTGTTTTCAAAAGACTCATCTGAATCTTTTATTGTCTTAACTCCCCAGGCTGTTCCATTTGCATTTGGACTTATTTTGTAAAGAACTTCTTTTTTTGACATAAGAAACTCATCTCCTGGGTATGGCTTGTCCATGAAAACAACTCTTTTATCTTTTGAATTGTTGTAAGCTTCTTCTACTTTTTCTAAAGCTTCGAGTTTATCTTGCTCTACCTTAATTTTTCTTAAAATATACTTTTTAACAAATGGCAACAAATCTTCAAAAACAAAATTAAAGTTTTCTGGATCCTCTTTCCATGTAGGGCGAAAAGTATAAAAAAACTTATGAATAGTAACAGTATCTAAATCAGTTAAAATATTTTTATAATACTCAATGCCATTATCATCAGCGTCTAGAACTTGAAACAGTTTTTCATCTAAAATATTAGAAACTATTTTTGATCCAGAAATTATTTCACCATACTCTTTCCAAACCAAACCAGCAGAAGCATAAGGGATGTTGTTTGATCGAATACCTGCCCCTCCTTTTTGGTGATGATCAAATCTTTTTGTTGAATTATCATATATATCACCCACATCAACAACGTAATCACCACTTGCAATAATTTCCTTTTCTCTAGTTCTGATAATTTTATATTCTTGATTGATACTATCTAAATAGATTTGAATTATTGTACAGGCAAAAAGATCATCTAAGTGAAAAAGGTTGTCATGAGTAACTATTGTATAAACTTTACTCATCATGCTTTACAAACTTACCAATAATCCAGTTGATGACCGAGATGACAAAAGCGCCGATAATAGCTGCTTGAAAAGAGCTTACTGAAAAACCTTGGATGATTTGTCCCACAAACCAAAAGAATGCGCCGTTGATGACAAGAGAAAATAGTCCCAGAGTCAGGATATTTAGTGGTAAGGTCAGCATAGTAACAAATGGCTTGATAACCATGTTTAGAAATACCAAACAAGCTGCGACCACGATAGCAGTCAAGATACTATTGACTCCTATGCCTGCCACAAAATATGGCAAAGCAAATATTGCGAGAACTGTTATAAACCACCTGAGTAATATCATTTTTAAATTATATATTTAGAATAAAGATTCAACAACCTTTTTGACCAGTGCGCCATCTGCTTGTGAGCCCACCTCTTTCATCACAGCTCCGATGAGAATACCCATCTTGCTTTTGTCAGTGTGTCCGAGCTCTGTTTGCTTGGCTACTGTTATAGCTCGCACTTTTTCTTCACTCATCTGCTCAGGCATAAACTGCTCTAGTACCCAAAGCTGAGCCTGCTCTCCTGCTACCAAATCAGCACGCCCTGCTGTAGTAAACTGCTCCATAGAATCTTTGCGTTGCTTGATAAGTCGAGTGATGACCTTGATAACACCGGCATCATCTAGATCGTCTTGTGGAGTCTTTCCAGAAGCCACTAGCTCGTTGGTACATCCTGCCAAAACTGCACGCAAAGTATCAAGACCAACTTGGTCCTTTTCTTTCATTGCTACCTTTAGCTTTTCTCGTATTTGGGTTTGAAGTGTCATATACCAAATTATAGCATTGTTTATTATTACAATAAAAAGCCCTTCAATTGAAGGGCTTTTAAAATACACAATGTACTAACTATCTAAAGAAGGCTTGAATGCTCTACCACGGATACTGCCTGTGTGCTTTGCCATAAGTTCAGTACACTTCTTGTTGTACTCCTGAGCAGTATCAAGATCTATATTTGTAAAATACTGATACCAGGATTGTTCAACTTCCAATGGAACAAATAGGTTGTCTTTGAAAGCGACAAAATGTTTCTTCCACTCTTCAGGGGTAATGAACTTCCCAGCTAAACTTGAGAGGTACACTGCGTGCGGATAATCATGAAATATTCTTCCTGCTGGTGAGCCAAAGTTCAACCAGAAGATGTCCGTTTCGCAGATATCAAGCTGACTACCTAACGTTTGAATCGTCCACTCCAGGAACTCAATGCTCCTGTCACATGATTCTTTGGATTCTCCAGGTGAACCGAAGATTAGCGAGTAATGAAGGTGTGCTCCCGTTTTCTTAATATTCTCAACGGCAGTTCTGTTTTCACTAACTCGTGAACCTTGTGTGATAGAAGACTTCACAACCCCTTGTTTAAGCGAATTGTCATCTCCCGAATCCATTCCAACATTAATGAGTAATCTGTCTTTTACAACAGACAACCATTTTTCAATTTGTTGGGGCATTTTTGTAAGGCCTTGAGCACGACCGTAAATGGTCATTGCATTGAAGTGAATGTTCTCTTCCCGCAATGCATGCACCACTGGTGTCATTTCAAACACCGAATCGGTTACATTAAACACCATGTCAATGCCGAAGTTTTTGTACAACTCGGCGGTTTTTACGATGTACTCACGGGACGGGATACGGATATCTGCGACTCCTGCAATGGTGCAGTAGCTACAAACATCATGTCCCTGGGTACGTGTGCACCCTTGAGCAAATAGTGCCAATGCGTTCTTTACCGTCTCAGGATTTGGATGTTTATGCCCAAATTGATTGCGATAATTACCCCATACCTCATCCCAATAGGATTGCGGATACAGATCGAGCTTTGGCACGATAAACACATCATCTGCATCAAATCCTTTCTTACGTTCTGACATTTCAGCTATCAGCCAGTCTCGTTCATTTGAACGTTGATATACTCCTGCGTTTGTTTCGAATCCAGGAATACGAATTGATTCGATAGGCACATTACTAATTTGCCGAAAGAATGACCGAACCGCCATAACACTGTTTGTTGTAAATACAGCATCAATTGGTTTACCAGGTAATGCGAGAAGTTGATTCACACGAAAAATCGCAGAATCGTTCCCAGTAATTACATATTGAGCTCCAAGTGTTTTTGCTTTGCGAGCCAGCCCTACACCACGCTCAATACCTGTAACAACCAAACTGAAGCCAACAACGTCTCCAGGTTGAACAAGTTTTTCAAGGTCAACATGACCCTGTACTAATTCGTCCCAGAGTACTACATCCCATTCTTCTTCATGTGCGGCAGTACCGACAAAAAGAATTCCAAGATGTGGCCATGCACGATACTGACGGTCACCTTCTTTTGTTTTGTCGAGAATTGTTTCCTCAACGTTAATCAGCACAAAGCGACGACGTTGATCTTTCTTTGCAAATCCAGTAGCAAATGCACTGGCAGTGAGATAACGTTTGTCATCGGTAAATAAATCCTGCCTGAAGCAGAACTTCGTCTTTTTCTTAGCAGGGATTTCGGTCGGCTCCATGAGCTTCTTCCGTTCTTCAAGATTTAAGGAAAACATCCAGTTATCCCATACCTTGTTGTAATCAACAAATACGTTTTTCTGCGGATCGTATTCTACCCGTTGCATACTCCATGGCTCCCACGCGGGGATGACTGAAAAATCAACTTTTATCAAGCTAATTATCAGTAATGGAACTAGTAAATATTTCATTTTTACCTCCTTTTTTATTGTGAAAGATTTTTTATAAAATACATCTTACTTTGCTAAATGTCAATATCTATAAATGCCAACCTCTAAGTAAATGCTATACTTGTAGTTATGAGAATACTATTTTTCGACACAGAAACCACCGGCAACACTCACGATGACCGCATAGTTCAGCTTGCTATAAAAGAGCGTGGCAACCCTACTCCCCTTATCAACGAACTTTTCAAACCTCCTTTCCCTATCCCTTTTGAGTCTAGTGCCGTTCATCATATATCCAATCATATGGTTGCCAACAAGCCCGCTTTTCAAGAGCATCCGAAGTATTTGGAAATAAAAGCTCTATTTGAAAATCCTGAGACTATAGTTGTGGCTCACAATAGCGCCTTTGATGTCACTATGCTTACTGCTGAAGGTATCCATCCGACCAACGTCATCTGTACTTACAAAACAGTGCGTCACATAGATGTTGAAACACAATTTACCAACTACAAACTCCAATACCTCCGCTATGCTCTCGATATGGAGCTCGACGTCGGCGCGCATGATGCTATGGCAGATGTGATAGTCCTAGAAAAACTATTTGAATACTTACTTGAGAAAATAAAATCTACTGGTAAAAATGAAGACGAAGCCCTCGAAGAAATGATGAACGTAACCAAAGAGCCGGCTTTTATGCGAGAGTTCTCTTTTGGCAAGCACAAAGGCATGCGTGTCGAAGAAGTCGCCAAAATAGACCCTGGATACCTCTCATGGCTACTTTCTGAAAAACTCAAAAACCCTATAGGTGAAGAAGACTGGATTTTTACTTTGCAGAAATATCTCACCAAATAAGCTCATGTTACAATAATAAATATGCAATTTACTTACAGCATCATTGGAGTAGCTATCGGGGCTTTTGTGGCTTATATTTTACTAGCCAAAAAAAAGGATTCTTCTAATACTGACCAAAGTACCAGCCTCACTCTCCTACTCCAGCAAATGAGCGAGCTCCAAAAGACTGTCGATCACAAACTCGGCGAAAACGAAAAAAGCATGCGCGAGAGCTTGCAGTTTCAAAGCACCCAGAGCAATAAAATCATTTCCGACATCACTGAGCGCCTCACTCGCCTCGATGAAGGCAACAAACAAGTCCTCGGCTTTACTGAGAGTTTGGCCCAGCTCCAAGACATTTTGAAAAATCCAAAACAACGTGGCACTATCTTGGGTGAATATTATTTGGAAACTATACTGTCAAAAGTATTGCCTCCAAAAACATTTCAAGTACAGTATCAATTTAAAAACGGTGACACTGCTGATGCTGTTGTCTTTGTAGGCAAGAAGATCATCCCTATAGATTCCAAGTTTTCTCTAGAAAACTACAACCGCATCATCGATGCACACAAAGGTGGCAATGATCCTGAGCCTTTTATCGCCGAGTTTAAAAAAGATATCAAAAAGCGTATCGACGAAACATCTAAATATATCAAGCCAGCAGAAGAAACTCTCGACTTCGCCTTTATGTTCATACCACATGAATCCATTTATTATGATCTACTAGTTGCCGAAGTTGGTAGTATCAAAGTTAATACTCAAGACTTGGTACAATATGCTTTTGAAAAAAAGGTTATCATTGTCTCTCCGACATCTTTCTTGGCATATCTTCAAACTGTCTTACAAGGACTACGAGCTATGCAAATAGAAGAAAGCGCCAAAGACATCATCAAGCGTGTCGAAGAGCTCGGCAAACACTTGAAAGCTTATGAGGAATATCACAACAAACTCGGCACTTCCCTTCAGACAGTCGCCAACCACTACAACGCCTCTGGTAAAGAGCTCAAAAAGGTAGACAAGGATGTAATGCGCATCTCAGGAGAAAGTGCTGGTATCGATCCACTACTTATAGAAAGCACTATCGAGAAGTCTATTGATTAACAATATCTTTGTTGGCAAAAGTTTTGAAAGCTTCAAAAGGTATAGTGATATCTATCTGTCCGTCTGAGTATGGCGCGACTTGGTATTGATCAAAGAGTACTATCACACCAGTATCAGTCACCACAAAAGCTTGGTAGTTTTCTTGTTTTGGTCCAGCACCATCTGTTATCCAGTCTGCTTGAGCATTTTCTCTTTTCAAAAGCTCAGCTTGCACTAGCTTGGCAAAAGCACCCAGTCCATCTAGCCCATTTTCAAAAAGATTTGAAATGGTTAGGAGTTGACCTTGATTGTTGAAGTTGTAAGTTTTACGAACAGCCATTCCATGTGCTCCACCAGTATATGAATAGGATTGGAAGATATAGTTTTGGATCTTTTGTGAAGAAACATTTTTGTAATCAATACTGAGAGTTACAGAAGCTCCGTTTGGTGATCCACCTAGCTCCTCTACCCATTTAGTATCTTCTTTGAACTGCACTATCTGGTCTTCTACGTAGCTTTTGAAGTATTGTGAGATAGATTCACTTTTGACTTTAGGATATTTGGCTGAGATTTCGTAGTACTGATTTTTGTCAGAGATAGAAACACTGTCTACCTCTATAGCTGGGTTGTCTATTTGGTTTCTTGGCTCTAGTGGAAGAGCTGGTGCTTGTTCACTTTTTTTAAAACCAATAGCAACAAAGACTCCAAGTATCAAAAGCGAGATTATAAAAATAGTGATTTGTTTTTTGGTCATAGTATTAAGGAAATAGTATCTTAAACTCTAACGCATCGTCAAACTGTGGCTCCCCGCTTGGATTGTCTTTGCGCATTATTATCCAGCCGTATTTATAAGGCCCCAACTGACTAGCATCATAAGAAATAGTTCCAGTAAAAGGCACCATCTCTGTCGTCATCCAGTCATAGCCGTCATTTACCTTGATATAACCCTGCCCTATAATAAGCCCGTCCCAATTGACCACATCTACCGGCGCTGTCGCTTCAAAAAACCAGTTGCCTACTGCCTTACCTTTTATAACTATTGGAGAAGCAGAGACTGTCGACTCTGGCAGTGGCGAAGAAACCACTATCTTGCCTTCTTTTTGAGCTGGCAAAACCTCTGGGGCTAGTGAGTCAGTGTTTGGATTTTCCAAAACTGGAGCCTTGGAAATGCCACGGGTCAGTCCCCAAAATATAAGAGCAAATGCTACAAGAGCGAAAATAACCAAATATCGTTTTTTCATATAGATGAAGTATAGCACCAAAGAGCTTTGTGTGGTTTTGTTGACTAATGCTCATGAGGTGGTAGAGTAAAGAAAAATTTAAAATATGAAAACTTATCAGTTTCGCATGATTGGATTATCTCTGATCTTTTCAATAATTTCTTTTCTACTAAATAGCTCCGTGTTTTCAATTGCCTTTGCTGGAATATCATTTTTTATATCATGTATTTGGTGGTGCTCCAATTATCCAGGCATTCTCCTAAAGGATATAAGTGAAAAAGTAGGTGAAGATGTCGGGATGGTGTTGCTAGTTTCCTCAATGTTAGGAACTATTGCCATAAGTATTTTTGCAACAATGTCCACAACTAAGCCTTTCTTAATTTCTTATTTGAATAAAGATATCTGGCCTAGATATGAATGGTATTTCTTTATTGTATATATTTTCCCGGCAATCTTAATTACATACTTTTTAGTAAGAGGAATATTGTTTTTAAGAAAATTGAATTGATCTAATTTTAGGCTTCGTTATGAACAGTAACGAAGCCTTTTTTAATCCTTTGTTGTGATTTTTGGAACCCTATATTGACTAATATTCATGAGGTGGTAGAGTAAAGAAAAATTTAAAATATGAATAAAGAAAAACATACTGTTATTGCCTCGTTAAGCACAAAACAGTCCTCAGAACTATCTCAATACTTAGTTGTTGTCATCGCAGCTATGATCCAAGTCCATAAACTCCCCTGGGAATTTAAAGAAATAGAGACAGGATACCAGATTCGTGATGCATGGGGGAAATTTATCCTAAACAACATCGAAATCAAAGCGGTGAAAGAGATAATATCTATCTCTAACAGCCTTTGGAAGAGATGGGAAGATGAATTCCCTGACGACATCAAAAAAATTACTGAAGTTTGGAATCTTATTGAAAAAGAAGACGAAGAAGTTGAGATTGCACTACGCCTGCAAGACAAAAACAGATTTCATCATATGCTTATTAAGTAAATTAATTGAGCTAAAAACTTTTTTAAACCTTTCACTTTTTGTGAGAGGTTTTTTGTTTTTGTGGTCACAAATCACTAAGCATAATGTTTCGCAAGACTCACATTCTGCTAAGTGTTCGCGACCCCGCCTCGGTCTGCCTAAAGACATGACCTGCGGCTTCACCGCAATGCAAAAAAGACTGAAGCAGTTCAGTCTTTTTTGTTGCGGTGACCCTACGGAGAATCGAACTCCGCTTCCATCCTTGAGAAGGATGTGTCCTAACCGATAGACGATAGGGCCATTTAGAGATACTACTATACATATATTTTAAATAAATTTCAAGAAAAAATCCGCCATTATAGCGGATTTACTACTACTTTTCTAAGTGCTTTTGTACAAACAAAAAGAATTGTTCCCTGACCTGTTCTATAGAAGCCTCACAGTTTATGTTGTATACCGGCACACCTTTATTTTTCATATACTTGATGGACGGCAAAACATCAGTATGAAAAAAAGCGAGTTTTTTCAGACGTGATTTTTTTGTTGCTGTATCCTTTCTTAAAGTACCGCCGGCTTTCTTAATTTCCTTGTTTCTATTTATCATTCTTTGTTCAGCTACAGCATCGCTTACAACTAAATGAAATAAGATAATCTCCCTTTTGAGGTAGCCATCTCCAAAGAAATCAATAATTGCTCTTGCTTCTCCTTTGCTACGAGGAGAGCCATCAATTAATATAGGCCCACTCTCATAGGAAAACAAAAAATTTTTGACCCATAGAGCTGTTGCGATTGTCCAAGACTGTCTGGAACCAGAATCATTAATCTTTTTTAAAATACCTTTATTTTTTTCAGTAAGATTTGGAATGTTCTCTCTAAACAATCCTCCTGTTTCTGAATAAAAAAATAACTTACTATCAATTAATGGTTTAGCTAGTGTGTTCTTACCACCACCAGATTGACCAATAAGAATTACAACAGGATTTCTCCTGGCAAGGCTTTTAATTAAGTTTTTATATTTCATTGTTAAATGTTTTTTGAAACATTACAATAAAATATAGTAAAAGTCAAAACCCTCTCAAAATAGAGGGTTTTGACTTTTATTTAATGGTTCAAAATCTAACTTTCGTGATGATGTTCAGGTGATGGCTCTGTGTGAGCTGGGATTTCAGCTGGTTGAACAGCGGGAGGAGTTACCGGAGCAAGGCCAGCATGGTGAAGAGTCAATGCTCGATAAAACTTAGCCATAAATATCATAGCCAGTGGATAAGTTACCAAGATACCAACACCAAAGAGAATAATACCCACCAAATAAAGTAGCATACTAACAATAGCTACCAAAACAACAGTCCAAAAAGAATTGCCTTTGGTTAGCTCCCAAGAAGTTCTGAGAGATTTTCGAACTCCCTCACCTTTATCAAGGTAAGCTAGGTTTGATATGCTCAAACGAAAGGCAATCCAGATACCTGGAATAATCAAAAGTATAAGACCTCCTAAAAATAGCAGTCCAGAGAGTATACCTACGCCGACAATACCAACAGCCTGTCGCCAAGAAGGGAGCATGCTTTGGATTTTGGAAAAATGAAACATATCCTCTCTACCATCAGCGGCAAAAAGAGAAATCTTCATCATAACTATTGACCAAATCAAAGTAGCTATCAACAAGATGATAGAAATAACAAGCGGAGTGTGTTTGCCGTTACCACTAAAATTCAAAATCACGTTAACAGCAGCAAGCCCAACAAAAAACCAAGCATGTTTTTTAAAAAGCTCCCAAGACTCTCGTAATGTTTTTCTAATCGAAAATGTAAATTCCATAATATTTAACAATAATTTGCCAGGGGTCTAACGATCCGGCGTTAATTCATAATAACTCGTTAGGAATTGTACCATTTCGAAAAAGGGATCAGCAAGGGTTTGAGATGAGAAAGATGCTCCTTTAGGGAAATTGTTGAACAAATAAAGCACAAATCTAGGCTCATAAGCTGGGAAATAGCCTATCAAAGAGTGGAAGTTGCGATCGTCATAGTACCCTGAGCCATCTGGTCTAGCCATTTGAGCAGTACCTGTTTTGGCAGCGACACTATAGTGTGGCAAGCCTCTTTGGTAGCCTTTGTCTACTACAGTCACAAGCATATTTGTAATAGTCTTGGTTGATTCTGTCGAAAGTATAGGCTCTCCTACTGGGAACTTGAGAGTTTTTGTAAGACCATTTTCTTGTTTTATTTCTTTGGCTAAGTGTGGAGTCACGAGATGTCCACCGTTGGCAAGAGCGCCATAAGCCCGAACAATAGCAAGAGGTGAAGTGGCTATACCCTGACCAAAAGAAGCTGCGGCATAGTTCACATCGTTTGGAGTTTTAAGCCCGCCGACAAGACCGCTGGCTTCTCCGGGGAGGTCTACTCCTGTTTTTTCGCCTAGCTTATAGCGGTCAAGTAGATAGTTTCTAAATGTTCCCTTGCCCATTTTTTGTTGTACAAAAACCATCCCTGTGTTTAAAGACTGATTGAGAACATCTTGCATTGTAGCCTTACCGCGACCCTTCTTGTCAAAGTTATAAAACGTTCTATCTTGAACTTTTACAAAACCAGCATTGTCTACATAGGTTGTTTCTGGTTTTACAACATCGGCATCAAGAGCACCAGCCATGACCAAAGGCTTAACGATAGATCCCATCTCATAAACGTCTTGAGAAAATGGGTTGCCATAAACAGAGACATTTGTTTCTTTTCCAAATTCGTTGAGGTCAAACGTAGGCACGTGCGCCATCGCTATTATTTCCCCAGTATTGGGGTCCATGATGAGCCCACCGACAGCATCACTACCCCATTTTTGATCGATTTTAGAAATCAAATTTTCAAGCTGTAACTGTACTGTTGGCTCTATGGTAGTAACGATATCGCCCGTAGCTGTTTTGTTTTTAAAAAGAGTTGACTGGATGTTGGTGAAAATCTCAGCAAAAAAGTTTATATAAAAGTTATTTTCTCCGCGCGATAAAACATCATTGTAGTAACGCTCTAGGCCGTAACGACCCAGAAGCTCATTTTCTTTATAAGAAACAAAGCCGATAGCCTTTGAAGCCAGCTCTCCCCCTGGATAAAATCTCCATTTTTGTCGATATAGACTTACACCGGGTAACTTTTCTTTTATTATTTGGTCAGCCTGATCTTGGGTTAGTTTGAGGGCGACTTCTTCATAAGGGTCGGATTTTTTGTTGGCTTTAGCTACAAAAGATTCTTTTT
Organism: uncultured Candidatus Saccharibacteria bacterium; assembly: GCA_964505155.1. Classification (GTDB taxonomy): domain Bacteria; phylum Patescibacteriota; class Minisyncoccia; order Phycocordibacterales; family UBA9973; genus UBA4124. Next base: position 43,399 of record CAZDGL010000004.1, on the reverse strand, counting down.
CTATAGGTGCTATAGAGTTTATCGCCAAATAAGTTTGCTCTATGTCTTTTAACTTATCTGGTTCTATCGCCACCTTAAATCCACTAGAGACAGTGGCAGCTGCCATAGTGGTACCGTCTTTTTTACTAAAATAAATAGTTCCTCTATCAAAGCTTTCGCTAACAGGAGTTAGGTACTGCCTCTCGGCTCTTTCTTTGAAAGATTTTTGGTTTACGATTTGCAAAACAAACAGCCTCCCAACAACAAAAAGGCCTAGAAAAATTATAAGCCCCATCATTACTCTTATTCTTCTGCGATGTATTTTAGCGTCCTGCATTCCAAGCAACTGCTCTTTTAGCAAAGGTAAAAGCTATAGAAGAAGCTGGTATAAACCCTTCTTGAAAAGCCAAATCCTTTGTTAGCTCTTTCTCTTTTGAAAGATATTTCAACTCTTCTCTACTTATATCTGAGAGCAAGGTTTTGGTAGATTCTTCTAAACCCTTACGCTCAACAACAGAAAAAGTTATAGCTCCGACAACATACAAATATCCAACAAAAAGTACTCCGCTTGCCAAAAAACAGTATTTTGTAGACCTTTGGAGTAGGCTTTTGTATTCTCCTATTGAAGCTATTTTATTTTTCATTTTGTTTATCATGGTTTTTCTATAATTCTTAGTTTGGCACTTCTAGAGCGAGGGTTTGATTTTGTTTCTTCTTCTGTGGGTACGATAGGTTTTTTGGTGATAACGCGTTTTGTATCTTCCAAATCGTTCATCCACTTTTTAACGATCCTGTCTTCCAAACTATGGAAGGATATAACTGCCAGACGACCTTGGGGCGAGAGTTCTTGCCACCATGCGCCAAGGGCTTCTTTTAAAACATTGAGTTCATCATTAACTGCTATACGAAGAGCTTGAAAGGTTTTGGTGGCTGGATGGAGTCTTCCTTTCCTTTTTATCTTTGAAGCGATAATCTCCCCTAGTTCTTTGGATGTTTTTATAGGAGCAATCTCTCTTCTTGCGACTATTTCTTTGGCTATCTTTCGAGCAAAAGGTTCCTCTCCATAATAAAAAATAATGTCAGCTATAGAAGACTCGCTCCACTGGTTGACTATGTCATAAGCATTGAAACCTGTGTGAGAACCAGCCTCAGAAAGAGTCATCCGAAGTGGCGCATCACTTAGAAATGAAAATCCTCTAGTGTCGCCATCGAGTTGAAAGGAACTAGTCCCGATATCAAGTAAAACTTTGTCGACTTTTTGTACACCAGCTTTTTGTAAGATTGCTTTGGCATTTTTGTAGTTGTCTTGTACAAAGATAGCCGAGGTGTCGGAGAAAGATTTTTCAAACCTTTCTTTGGCTTGTTCATCTAAATCTACACAAACAAGAGTGCCTTTGCTCTTAAAGCCTTCCCAAATAGCTCTGGAGTGTCCTCCACCACCAAATGTTCCGTCCACTACCACTTCACCTTCGTGCAGATCAAGCGCAGTTATTGATTCATGTAAAAGTACAGGGACATGTGAGTTTTTTTGTTCCATTAGAGTACACCTACATTTCCGAGTTTTTCAGCTAGCTCATCAGCTTTGGCTTCAACTCCTTTCTTATAAATATCCCAAGACTTTTCGTCCCAGAGTTCGACTCGAGTGTGTACACCCACAATGGCGACCTTACCCCCCAAACCTGCCCTGTCTTTAAGAAAGTCTGGTATAAGGATGCGCCCTTGTGGATCTACACCGACCTCTGTCGCTCCTCCCAAGAGATATCTATTGAAACTACGGTTGTCAGCAGAGAGCATAGAACTCTCCGCAAGCTTACTAGAAATGCGTGCCCACTCTTTTGTCGTAAATATAAACAAACACTTATCTAGTCCCGGGGTAACGATAACGCTTTTACCCATTTCCTTGCGAAACTTTATAGGAAAAGACATTCGATTTTTTTCGTCTATTGTATGTTTGTATTCACCGATTAACATTTTTTAACTCACTTTCCTTTTTACCACTTCTTACCACTTGATACCATTTTACTCCACTATGCTCCCTATTAGCAAATCGTCGGGGTGTGGATAACAATACTTTTAAACACAACAAAACAAAAAACCCTCTTGTCGAGGGTTTTTTGTTTACAACTCTAAGAAACTGAAACTATCTCATACTCTATATCTCCTTTTGGAGTTGAGACACTCACCTTGTCGCCTTTCTTTTTACCATGGAGTGCTTGTCCGATAGGACTCTTATAAGAAATCTTACCTGAGAGCATATCTGTATCTTCTGAGCCAACAATTACAAAAGTGCGAGTATTTGTTTCGCCTTCTTTTTTGATAACGACAGTAGATCCGACAGCTACGCTGCCATCGCTTGGTTTCTCTACCACCTCCGCATGCTTTAGGACGTATTCTATCTGTTTGATTCTATCTTCTAGCCTTCCTTGAGCATCTCTAGCAGCATGATACTCAGCATTTTCAGATAAATCCCCCAAACTCTTGGCATACTCTACAGCCGAAATAATCTCTTGACGCTTTGGACCAGAGAGTTCCTTGAGTTCTGCTTCGAGAGCTTCTTTGTTTTCTTGTGTGATTAGTTCTTTCATATATTTGATTTTGTACTATAGCGCTTTTTTAATTTTGCGTCAAAAGACTAGGATCATTTACAAACAAATCAATAACCGGACGAAAAGCATGCACTGCTCCAGAGGAAACCTTGGGGCCGTCATCCATCAAAACCACAAAAGCAAATCTAGGCTCTTCAAAAGGGAAAAATCCTTCTATCCAGGAGTTGACTCTAGTATTGTTCCTTATCTGCGCAGTACCGGACTTGGCAGCTACATGTAGCACATCACTCTTAAGCGCAGTAGCGATCCCTTCCAAAACAGCGCGCCTCATACCCTCATGAACAACATCAAAGGCGCTATCTTTGATACTGAGAGCGACTTCATCTTTTTTGTTCTGACTTTTTAAAATAGTTGGAGTTTGGAGTAGTCCACGAGAAGCGACAGCTCCTACCGCTCTAGCCATTTGGATAGGCGTCACTTGGAATCCATACTGACCGATAGAGGTGTTGTAAGTATCTCCTACTCGCCAAGGGTCCCCTGGAAACCTTTTGGCTTTCCATTCTATACTTGGGATATTACCTTCTCTCTCACCGCTTAGATTGATACCTGTTTTTTGCCCCAAACCAAACATCTTGGAATACTTTTCTAAGTTGGCGATACCGAGACCTTTTTGATCTCCAAAACCTCCACCTATCTGGTAAAAGTAAACGTTAGAAGAAACAGCTAAGGCCTTTCTCATATCCACCGCTCCGTGGTTGGCATTGTCTCGAAAGATGGTTTTTAGTTTAGGGTTGTAAGGGTTTGGGATTTCAAGTTTTCCATTTGTATAAATAACTTTGTTTGGGGAAATTATCTCCTCTTGCAAAGCACCAAGAGCAAAAAATGGTTTGACGATAGACCCAGGAGTATAAACTCCTTCTATTGCTCGATTAAGAAGTGGTTTTGAGGAGCTTTTCAGATAATTGTTTATAGTTGCCTTATCTACTCCTTCAGAGATAATCTCTCCGTTGTATTCTGGATAACTAGTCATAGCATAAAGCTCCCCAGTATATATGTCTATAACGATACCAGTACCACCGACATAACCAGAGCGCTCAGCCAAGCTCTTTATACCGCTATAAAGAGCTTCTTGAATACGACTATCTATAGAGAGGTATAAGTTCTCTCCTCTAACAGGAAACTCTACAGCTCCTTCAGAAACAATATTGCCAGCGACATCACTCTCGACAAGTTTTTTACCGTTTTTCCCTGAGAGCATAAGATCAAACTCTTTCTCTACACCATCTTTACCAATAGTTTTTTCTTGCCAAAACTTACCTTTCTCATCTTTGGCTGGATAAGAAACATAACCCAAAAGAGAGGCAAAACCATGAGCATCAGTATAAGAACGTCTGGTTATTTGATTTTGCTCATCTCTACGATTCCAAACAAGCTCTGTTCCATATCTATCATAGATAACCCCTCGGTCAGCAAACAAAGGTAGAGCGTCAAAACTATTTTGTTCACTTTTTTGAGTATAAAAATCAGACTTTATAATTTGTATATAAGAGAGTCGAAATGCAAAAGCAATAGCTACTACAAAGATAGTAACAGAAAGAGCTGACAGTGCCTTTTTGCTTATTGGTTTTTCTATCTGACCTTCAAACTGTTGTCGATCAAAAGACGGCAAGTTGTGGACATCCATGATTATTTCATCTGGATTGAGTTCATCTACTTTTATTTTTTTATTTCTTCGCCAAACCATTATTTTGTAACAACCTAGTATTTTTAATAATCAGAAAATAAACTACGAGTCCTACCAAAACCAAAAGTGTAGTCTTTAGATTTCCCAAGTTAAAATTTTCAGATGGAGCATACCAAATGTCAGAGAAGATAGCTGGCAACAAAACCAAAGGCTTGTGCTGGATTGTCAAAATAGCCCAAATATACAAAATACCTTGTACCCAAAAAGGTAAAAATAGTGCTGAAACAAATATAATAGCGACAAAGCCTAAGCTACGGATCATCAGAGGTATTTTAGCACAGTAATGCCCTATAAAAATGACCTAAAAATCAACCTCAAAATAGCCAAAAGAAGCAAAATCAAAACTGTATAAAACATCCAAACACTCAAAAAAAGTGTTGCCAAGCCGATAAATAATATGAGCTTTGCATAATCAGCAGGATTATCTAGCTTTTTTGCCTCCGATGCTTGAGGTTCATTTTGAGGTATAGGGTTTGGGGCTTGAGGTGGAGCGAGGAAGTCTTTGAGTTTGTCAGTTGCTTCTTGGGTCAAGACTATTCCGAGCTTTACCTTTAAGCTATCTCTGGTTGCAACAAATATTTGAGCTTGTTTTATCCGAAACTCTTCGATGCTTTTGTATATAGGGACAAATATTTCTTTGAGCTTGGCTTCTCCTTTATCTAAAGCATTTTGTTTAACTTCTATTTCAGTCTCTACCGCTACCTTCTCTTGTGCTGATATTTTAGTAAGATCAAAGATTGTTAAAATAAATATCAAAAACAAAAACCTTTTCATAAAATTATTTTAGAGTAAATGAGGCCTTAACTGTTACTGTCACCTGTTTTTCTATTTTAGAAGTATCATAAAAACCATAATCAGAAACGTCTGTTGAGTTGCGAGACTGGACTTGCACTACTCCACTTGTTGCTGATTTGAGGGAACCCACCTTCTTGCCAGAGTTCTTTGCCAACTCTCCAGCTCTAGCTTTTGCATCAGCAATAGCATCAGAGAGAAGCGCTATGCGAGTCTCTGGTAGTTTTGAATAATAAAATTCTAGAGAAGTACTAGAGTACAAAACGCCTTTATTTATAAGTTCTCCAGCTTTTTGAGATAAGCTTTGTAGTTTGTAAACATCAGCAGATTGAACCTCTATACTTTGAGTTAGGGTATATTGTTTTTCAGCCTCTACGTTTTGGTTGTAAACCTCCATCATAAAAACCGGCGCTACAGTTATACTTGTCTCCTCTACTGCATTTTGTTTTAAAAAATCTTTTACGACTACCAAATCTTTTGACATTTGATCATAGCCGGATTTTAGAGAGTTTTGTCTAACAGTCCTACTGATCTGACTTACCCATTTACCTTGATCGGCAGTGACTTCCACCTTAGCAGAACCGGTGACAGAGACGACGTCATTTAAAGACCTTAAGCGAAATACAGTAAACGCTCCAACGAGTGAAGCTACCAAAAAGCTACCTCCTAAAATAAAGCCTAGTATTATGAGTGGATGATGTTTTTGTTCCATACACTTAGTATACTCCTAATTTGTCAAAGCTACTACAACAAAAAACTACTCGTGAAAATAAAAGAAACCGTGCAAGACTGCGATGAAGTTTAAAACTGCATGCGCGAGAGAAATAAGTAGTAAGTTTGGAAAGTATCGATACATGATAGCCAAAGCAAGACCTGAGAAAAATGCCACTGGAAGCATGAGCTGTGCCATAGGATAAATAGCATGGAGTATCGTAAACAAAACAGCATTGGCCCCTATCACTACCCACCACTTTTGAGACAACTCTCGAAGCTTTGGAAAAAGAAAACCTCGATAAGCTATCTCTTGAAGGAGTGATACTGGCAAAAAAAGAAATAAGAAGTGTGCATGTTGCCACCAAACGATGTTTGGATTTATCGCCAAAACATCAGAGAGTCTAACGAACACAAATGCTCCGACCAAAGTAAAGAGTAGATACGGTATCAGAGAGCGTTTGAAAGAGTTGTTGCGCAAGCCCATAGTTTCGTCGGAAATCTTTTCGTTTTGGATAACTCCATACATAAAGAGCATGGACACACACAAAGCAATCATCCGCCAAGCTACCGGCACAATTCCAAAAACCAAAAGCGCTACTGGCAAAATAAAGATAAAAAATATTTGATACAGTACGAGTTCTTTGTCTTGTTTCATAAAGCTTATTTTTTCATATAGTTTTGTTTCTGTACAGACGAGAGTCGCTCTATGGCATAACGCAAAGTTGTGCGTGGTAGCTTTGTAGCAAATCTATCTAGAAACTTGGTCAGAGCTTTTTCATCTTTTTTACCCACCTCACGAAGCATCCAACCCACAGCCTTGTGCATCAAATCCTCTTTGTCACCTATCAACATCTCAGCAAATACAAAAATGTCTTGGAAATCCTTTTGTTTTATAAAATAGTGAGTAGCGATAACTGCTATCCTCCTATCCCAAAGACTTTTGCTTTTGACGAGCTTATACAGAATGCTTCTATTTTTATCAAAAAGATAATCCCCCAATATATATGAGGCGCTAGTATCGACCAAGTCCCAGTTGTTTATTTGTTTTTTGTTTTTGAGATAAAAGTTTGCTACTTTTTTCTTTTGATTAACATCGCCTTTTTCATATTTGGCTACCAGTATTTCGAGAGCTACAAAACGTTCTTCATGAATCTTTGAATCAAGTAAACTTTTAACTTCTTTAAAATCCAAATCTTTGTATTTAAGAGCTACTTCTCTAGCATCCGGGTTACTGACGCCAATGAACTTATCCCCCTCACCATACTGCCCTTTACCAGTCTTAAAAAACCAAGCATTAGTTTTTGCTCTTTCTTTGCTCGCCAAACGACGAAGCTCTTTTTGGATATCCTTATAGGTCATTATGAAACCAGTTTATCACCAAAATCCTTTTGGAGCTTCTCAAGTTTAGGATCAATAACTAACATACAATAAGGCTGATTGGAGTGGGCAAAATAATAATCCCGATGATATTCTTCTGCCGGATAAAACGCAGTCGCTCTTACAACTTCGGTAACTATTTTGTCAGAAAACTTTTTCTGGGCTTCTTTGAAAGCTTCGTGGGAAGCAATCTCTTGTTGACTGTTTGTAAAGAAAATAGCACTTCGGTATTGAGTCCCGACATCGTTACCCTGTCTATTTAAAGTTGTCGGATTGTGAGTCGCAAAAAATATCTCAAGTAAATCTGTCAAAGACAAAACTCTTTCGTCATAAACTACTTTCACAGCTTCAGCATGTCCTGTCTCACCGGTGCATATTTGTTCATAACTAGGGTTCACCACAGTACCTCCGATATATCCAGGTATGACCTCCGAAACACCCCGAAGGCTCTTGAAAACTGCCTCAGTACACCAAAAGCATCCTCCGGCTAAATATATAGTTTGCATGATTTAAACCAGCTCCTTGTTTCTTCTATAGAGACTAAATATTCCTAGAAATACAAGCGCATAAACTATATGGTCATCAAGTACAGGGTTATTTTCTGGAGGTAAAACCGCTAGATACATAAGCACCACCATCAAAAACCCAGCAGCACTTCCCCATTTTACAAATTTATTGAAAAGCATTGAAAGTCCCACAAACAAAAGTCCAACCATAAAGACAATGTCGACAAAATTATTTCCGGCTAAAGATTTAAAGAAGTCAGCAAAAGGTCCCTTGGTAGCAAAAGTCAAAAATCCATAAGTTGGCGAACCGCCATTTATCCAAGCGTTGGCTGATGTCGTTGCAAAACCAAGTCCAAATGTTTTGTCAGCAAAAGCCCAAAGAAAGATAAACCCAAGTGAAATACGCAAAAGAGCAGTGATTGTTTTATTCATAAAAAATAAATTTATTCTACTATGGTTATAGTGTACTCCTACTTTAGCAAACAATCTAGTAACGAGCCTTAATACTTAGAAATGTAGCGAGTATAGAAAGCGCTGTGGCTACTATTGAGAGCATTTTTGCAAAGTCATTACTTATGATTGAGAGCATTTTCTTTGGAGCGTACCAAGATCGGAGTTTGCCATAGCCCTTGTTTGAGATTTGAAATTCAACCAAATTCCCAGTGATTGTCTTGATGACAAAGCCATCCTCTGCCATCAAATCTACAGCATGAAGAATCTGTGGCTGACTTGGTGAACGTTCTTTGGTGTAGTTTTTATAATAACTGCCAACCAAATAAAATAGTTTAGTAACACTGACTCTGCCTTTTTCGGACCTAAGCAAGATAAGAATGATATTTGATAGTGTCATGGTAGTACTCTTTGTGTGCACACCTGATTACTATAAAACAGTATACACTTCCTATTATACTACACTTACTGACAAAAGCAATACCAACTAAAAGCCCCTACTCTAGGGGCTTTTAGTTTATTTTACTTTTACCTTTTTTGGTTTCTTTGTTTCTTTTTTTCTACTTTCGTTTCCTTTGGCCATAAAATGTTTTTATTAATTCTTTTACGCTTACAATTGTACCAACAAAATCTTTTTAAAGATATATGTTATAGTGGATTTATTATGGCAAAATTTGCAAAAAAGAGATTTTACAAAACCCCAAAAGGGCCAAAACCTCTATCCAAACAAAAGCCCAAAGACGTCTCAACTCTAGCTCCCGGACTAGAGCGTCTTGAGCGTGCTATCGCCCATATGGGACTTGCCTCTCGTCGCGAAGCCAAGACACTGATCTCCTCTGGTGAAGTCAAAGTAAACGGCAAAACAGTCAGAGAAACAGGTTTTGGTATAGATCCACAAAAAGATGTCATAACTCTTTCTGACAAAAACATTGTAAACAAAGAAGCTATACTAGTGTACAAACCTCGTGGTATCGAAACTACCAAAACCTCCCCAGAGAACAAAGACATTCATGATCGCTTACCTACCCTATCTCACTTAGCGCCTATCGGCAGACTTGATAAAGATTCAGAAGGTTTGATAATCCTATCAAATGACGGTTCTCTAGCGAGAAGTCTGACCAAAGAAAATTCAACTATCGAAAAAGAGTATTTGGTTTTTGTTAGAGAGCAAGTAGAACCAAGCGCTCTCCAAAAAATGGAACAAGGTATAGTACTCGACAAGATAAAGACCAAGCCAGCCAAAACCAAAAAAGTTTCCAAAAACTCTTTTACTATCGTGCTGACCGAGGGACGCAAACACCAAATCCGTCGGATGTGTGATGCTTGTCACCTGACTATCGAGAGCTTGATTCGTATACGTATAGGACAACTAAAGATAGGATCCATGAAACCAGGATTTGTCAAAAGGATTAGCGCTAAAGAGATAGAAATACTAAAGAAAAACTAATCAAAAAAGCCTCAGAAACTTCTGAGGCTTTTTTGCAAAACATGCGCCCTGTCAAAGTTACATGTTTGGTGTAGAACTAGGCATAGAGCCAGTAGAACAAGCTTTGCAGTTCTTCTTGTGAGAGAAGAGTTCCACAAGAGCAGATAGACCAACTAGTACATAGATGATCTTTGAGATAGGTGCTGACATGCCTCCGAAGATAGCACCAACATCCCAACCAAAAAGACCAACAAGTAGCCAGTTAAGTCCACCGATGATTACTAGGATCCAAGTAAGTTTGTGTAAACCTTTCATATGAAATATTTTATTTAAATTAATACGACCTCTTATATTATACTCCTGTTACAAAAATAAAACTGTGCAAAACTAACTATTTATTTTTAACCAAAGCTCTTTGACGCTTTCACCTTTTTCCGCAGAATAAAAAACTATTTTGTGTGGTCCAACTAGAGAGAGGATTTTTTGTTGCACTGATTTGATTTCAGAGTTTTTGAGGCGATCTACTTTGTTAATAGCTACGACTATATCTTTGCCCAGTCTTTCAAGTGAAGATAGGATGTCGAGATCATCTTTTGTTGGTCCTACCTTGGCATCGAGTATCAAAACTATCTTTTGCTCTTTGTCATAAGGATAAGATAGATAGCTCTCTATAAGACTATGCAAAGTATCACGCTTTCCTACTGATCCTCGGACAAAACCATAACCCGGCAAATCCACAATATAAAACTTGTTGTTAATCAAAAACATGTTGATATGCTTTGTCGCCCCTGGAGCACTACTTGTTTTGGCTAAGTTTTTGGATTTTGTTAGAGCATTTATGGTACTACTTTTACCAACATTTGAGCGACCGATAAAAGCCACGTGCGGTAGTCCGTCGTCAAAAACCCCACTTATACTTGGGCTTCCTTTTTTGAAAACAGCAGATTTTATTTCCATATCTTGATACTACCACAAAAGAAAATGCCCGCCATGATAGCGAGCACCTTCTTGTCTTATTATTTTAGACTGTCAGCAGTCTCTTTGTTCATGAACTTGAACATGTTACCTCCACAATTAGAACACTTTCCTTTTGCTGAGTAACGATTGTTCTTTTCTTCTACCACGATATCCTTCATAACTTGCATTGTTGGCTTGTTATTTGCATCGCGACATTTCATACATAGAGCTTTTATTTCTGGCATATTTTTGTTTGAGTACTTAAATTATTACTAGTATCTCTCTATTATACCACAGATTTATATTTTTTGGCAAGAGTCTTACTTTTAGCCTTTAAAATAGGCCATTCTACAACCTCTCCCGCCAGGCGCTCTATCTGGTCAGATTTTCTAAGCCTTACCCCTTTTGGCACAATATCGAAGTGCTTTATTTTGCCAAGCTCTTGGTCGATACCCCACAAATCCTGCTTCTCAAGCTCCCAACCCTGACCAAACTTGCTCAGGTCCAAAACCTCAGAATACTTCCTCAAAGTCTTTTGTCCGTCATTTGTAGTGTATTCGTGGAAATACGACATCACTAGCTCTCTTAGACTTTGATACACCGGATCTCTGTATCTCAGAACACTGTGGTTGGTCTTGGATATTGCTCCCCAAAACTCTCCTTTTTTAAATGGAGCAATAACATGCTCAAAGTCATTTGGAGTAGTTTGCAGATGAAGAATAAATGGTTTGTAACCGTGTAGAGAAAGTACATAGGCCGCCAAGATAGCTCCTTCCAAACAATGCGCGCTATTTTCTCTCAAAACTCGTATCGGACTTTTGGCTGTCGGACCATTTATTTCGTGATTAAAAGGAATGCTATTTATAAAGTCTTGCAACTTCAGAGGGGTGTTTAGCTTTTTGAGCAAAGCTATTTCTTTTTTATTGAAACTTAACATGACTTTATTTTACTATCTAAAGTATCTTTATAGAAACACTGATATCATCTCCTTCCATAACTGCCTCTGCTTTACGAACATTATTTTTTATACAAAGAAGATAGCTTTTGGAGAGTTTATGTGGAAACAAAGAAGTATTCCAAATTGTTTTACCTAGTTTTGCTTGTATTTTTACAAAGCCTTTGGGAAAGTCTTTTTTTATTTTTTCAGAGAGACTTTTCTCTAGTGTCACAAAATGCCAACCCCCAAGACCAGGATAAAGCCAGACCTTTGCCTTTATTTTAAACTCCTTTTTCATTGTTTACTTCTTGTCCCACAACATCCACTACTTTTTTAGTAGCCACGGTTGCACCTTTGCCTACTGCTTTGATTATCTTTTTGACTACAGAAAATATCGCCAAACTAACAAACAAAGAGATCCAAAACAGTATCTTGAAAAATCCCCAAGTAAAGCCCAGCACATCCGTATAGCCTATCAAGAAAAACAGCACGACTACCAGAGCGCCGATAATTATCGGAATAACAAAAAGCCCCCAAAGCACACCTCTTATCTCCTCCCCAGCCAAAGCACTTGGGTTTTCCCTAGCTTCTTTTATGGTTTTTCTAATTTTCAATATTTTAAACGGATTCATAGAAATGATTATAACACTTCAAATATCTTGTTGGGGCGAGTACCTCCGGAAGCCATTTTTACACTTTTGCCAAAATACTTTGAAAGTAAGTAAGTCACGACTTTGTTGGCATGGCCGTTTTGAGCACTAGCCTTTACAAACACTCGATAGTTTTCATCATCTATCTTTTCTATCCTATCTTCCCCGCTCTCAGGAAATACTTTTACTTTTATCAACATTATTTAGTATTTAAATATGTAATAGTTATTTGCACTACTGTCGCAAATGAGACCCACAAAACATAAGGAATCTGCATCCATGTTATCCACTTGGCATAAGGGTATATCGCAATCATCGCCCAAATAAGTGTCCCGAGGACAAGCAATATATCGATGCTAGCCAAAGGAAGGTTTTTGAGCCCAAACTGTATCCAAGTAAAGAGAGCATTGAAAACAATGTTGAGCAAAAATGGCAACAAAACTACAAAAGGCACTTTCTTTTCAAAAAACATTTTGACAACTGATCCAAAAGATATAGCGATCAGTAGATAAAGTACACTCCAGACTGGACCAAAGATCCATGATGGTGGTGCCCATGATGGTTTGACGAGTTCACTATAGTTGGTGTAATTGTTCATAGTAGAAGTATAGCACCAAAGAGTAAGCTATATTTATGTGCAATATTTCTTCCAGTTGATGTTGATCGAGTAAGCAACAAAACCGAGTATTCCCGCAATCACAAAAGAAAGTCCTGGATGACGCGCTACAAAAAATGTAGCAATCATTGGCCCCAACACCATCGAAAGAGACATAAGTGAAGAAGAAATCCCGATATACTCTCCCCGCTTTTCTGGAGAAGCACTAGCTATCAGTCCGCCATAAATAGCCCTGAGAGTTCCTTGACTAAGAGTCGTAGCGACAAGTCCGACAATCAAAGCCAAGCCAAAAGGTACAGCCTGAAGTATCATCCCTACACCAAAGACAACAAACATGATCTGACCAATAGCCCTAGGAGTACCAAGCTTAAACCAAACTTTTCTAAGCAAAACAAGCTGGTTGATCAAGATCAGGATTCCTATACCTCCAAACATCAAGCCGATAGTAGAAGCATTCATACCAAAAGCATTTGCAAGATAAAGCGAGAAGCTACTTTGTTGAAGTGAAAGCGCAATACCAAAGATAAACCATGTCGCAAATATTTTGCGCATCTCAGGAAGAGCCAATCCATCACGGATAGGAATAAAAGGATTGTATGAAATCTTTTTGTCAGCTTGTTTTGTTTTGTGTGTTTCTGGAAGGAAAAAGAATGCAAAGATAGCGTTCAGTGTCGCCAATATCCCAACAAAATAAAACGGTGCGGTGGTACTAATATGCGAGAGCGCTCCACCTATCGCTGGACCCACGATAAATCCTATACCAAAGAGCGCTCCAAAGAGACCCATATTGACCGTGCGCTCTTTATCAGTCTTGGCGATATCAGCGAGCGCGCTTTGGGCACTGGTGATATTCCCCGCAGCAAGTCCATCGATGATCCTCCCAAGAAAAAGCAAACCGATGCTTTTAGCTGAAGCAAAGACGAGCCAGCCTATGGCACTACTAGCAATACTGATCACAAGTATCGGACGCCGACCGATGCGATCAGAGAGCGATCCGAGAAGTGGTGCCGAAAGAAACGAAAGCAGTGCGTATATAGCAAAAAGTATAGTCACCACGGTATCAGAGACCCCAAAGCCTTGGACATAAAAAGGCAGTACTGGGATGATAATCCCAAGACCAATGACGTCTATAAAGATAGTAGTGAGGAGCAAAATCTTTGTTTTCATGAATGCTCAGTATAACAGAAGCTCAAATACTTACTACCTGATCAAAGCCACTTAACTTTGACAAAATATGAATACTAGGTTATTATCATGGCAAAACAAAATCAAAACCTATGTTCCTCACAAGAAAAAGTAAAAGAACTGAAGTGCTGGCTAAAATGCTGGAAGTAGCTGAACAACAGCTTAGTAAATGGTTTGAAAACAAAGCCCAGCAAGATATTTTGGAAGGTGTCATCTCTGGCATCAGCCAACATATCGAGCAAAGTGACGGCTTCAAAAAAAGAACCTCGTTTCATTTGCGGCTCGACCAACACCCACCAAAATGGCTCAAAGAGATCTTTATCAGAGAGCACTTTGACTACTCTCATATCCTGAGCACACCAAAAGAGATTGCCATTGATTTCAATGAACTCACAGTATCTTCGAGGGCCTTACCTGAAAACTACGTGACTATCTACGATAGAGTGAGACAAGGATCGCCCGCATAAAGTCACTTTTTTCACGATTAGAATACAACAACGACCCCTGTTTCTACAGGGGTTTATTTTTTATCTAATATTTCCTCAGCTATCGCCATTTCCTTTTTAAATATTTCGTCTTGGGTCATAAAATTAAATTTTATAAGATTTCTTTATACTCTGGATAATTTTCCTTTACAACTTTTTTCCACCACTCGGTTTCATTCCCTGAGGTAGATACATCTGTTTTTGCATAAACAAGAAGCACCCGTACTACCCCAATATTTTGATCTATGGCAATAATGCATCTATTTCCTGAAGAATGACGAGATTTTTCAGTCCCCAATATTTTAAATTCAGTCTTACAAATCCTTACAGTATTATCACTTGATCTAGATATTGTCTCAGCAATGCTCTTTTCAAAAAGTAACTCTGCAAAAGTAAACTCTATGTACAATGACTTGAGGGTCTTGTCCCAAGCATTTTTATATTTCTTTTCAAATCCTTTTATATAATGCCGATCTGTAAACGGCTCAAATATAACCGAGTACTTCATAGTTTAATAAATATCTTCTGGATTTTCTTGACCAAATACCTCATACGAGACAATATCATTGTCTTCTGCAAAGATATAAGGCATTTGCTTGTGAGTAAAACTTACAATATCTTTAGTCGGCTTATCTTTCCATTTTTTGTTTATATCTTGAATCAAAGAAAGCTCACTTTTTGATAAATCTGACAAGCCCCCCTTTGCTCCTGCACGAGTCTCTGAGATAAGCATTGCTTCATTTCCTGTTTGGGTAGACTTCTTTTCTATGACGATCTCTCCGCCGTCAAACATTTCATCAATCAAACGAAAATACGTATCAGCCACTGGTCCATACTGAATTTTGCGATACTGCATACCACTCATACTCTCGAGGTGTTTGTAATACCAAGCAAAGTCAGCGAAATAGAGTAGCTTTGCGAGCTTTGTTTTTGGCAAGCTAGTATTTAACCGCAAAAAAGCATGGATCATCTGCTTGTATTTTGTATATTTTGGAATCTCGCCATGCTTGATGTCTTGAATAGAAACACCGAGAATTTCTGCTAGCCTTTCTAGCTCCCCTAGTGTTATTTCTCGCTTCCCTTGCTCTATAGCAATATACGAAGCACGAGAAATGCCTAGCTGTTTTGCGATCTGAAGCTGTGAAATACCCTTCTTTTCTCGAAGGGTCTTGATAAATTTGACATAATCATTAATCATGCCTCTATTATAAAACGAGTGTTCTAATAATGCAACATCTAGTGTGTGGATAATTTGACACTACTTATTTTCAGGAATACACTCAGAGTATCGACTTAGTCGAAGCGATAAAATAATTTATTAAAAACTATGGCAAAAAATCCCCCTAAGGGCTCCGGACGCATAGGAGCAGTAAAAGACAGAACGCAAGTTTTTAATCCTAAAACAGACGAATGGGTCAAACGAGGACCGGGCGGTCGTTTTATGGACGTAAAAGAAGACGGCAAACCTTTCAAAGGAGTTCGTAAAGAAAAATAAAAGTGGAAAGAGAACTGTAAAGTTCTTTTTTGTTTAATAAATTAATTTTCTGATATTTTTATTACCTCTTGGACAATACCTTGAACCACGTCTCCTTCTTCTGGAGTGATTGGTTGGTGATTAGGATTAGTACTTTTAGGTAACAAAATTCTACGCCCATCTTTTTTGTCATAATATTTTATTGTTACATTTTCACCACCAAGCAGTGCAACAACTCTGTCACCAGTTTCCCCTTTTTCAGCATACCGACAAAGAACAAGGTCACCGTCATCTATCCCGGCTTTATTCATGGAATCTCCACTAGCTCTAACAATAAAATATTTTGTCCCGGGTTTAATTTTATTTTTTTCGACTTGTATTATTTCCTCAATATTACTTTCTCCCAAAAGTGGCTCTCCACATGGTGCTGATCCAACGAGTGGAATACCTATCATTTCGCCAATATATGGCGAGTTTATACTTTTTGGTGTGTTTTCTTTTTGAACTGAGATCAGGGTTTTATTTACAACTTGGTTTAAATAATTTCTTAAATTTTCATCGACAACATAAACATAAGTGCCTTTTATCCCTCGAGTGAGTAGTGTTTTATAAATGTTTATTATGTATCTTTCTAATTCATTTGGATCAGTAATACCATTACGGCCATTTGTGTCAAAATATTTTTCCTTATCAACTTTGAATTTTCTATTTTCTATATCATATGAAAATTCGGGACCAATAATTACACCAACATAATTCAAATCATAACCCTGCACAGTGTGAATACAACCAACTTCATTTATAGCATTTGGCGAATTTACCCAATCTTGGGCTGTAGAGTTCCAAACAAGTTTTAAATCGCCTATTTCTATATCATAGTCACGGGTACCATGTGCTGTATGCCAAGGCCAAGCATATCCAGCAACCACACGAGCAAGTTTGTGCTTTTTATCTTTTTCTTTAATTTCGTTTACCATTTTTTTAGCATTATCAAATATTTTAAAATCATAATTTGAAAAATTTGTATTTTTTAGAGTTTTTAAATCAAAAAAATCTTCGATGAATTTAATATATTCTTCACCAGCCTCAACGCGCATTTGCGAAACTAATTCGTATTTTTTAGAATTAAGTTTTTTAAAATCCTCAGGCCTAATGTCGGCAGGTTTTACACTTTGATTTTCATCATAGAAAAATATTTGGTGCTTAGATGACTTCATAATCCAATCAAGTTGTGTGCCTTCATTACCTAAGCCAAGCCCACGATTTACATTGTCATATGCACCATAACCCATAATACCCTTTCGTCTTTGCAATCTATGGGATTCATCAACTATCAGCAAATCATATGTGTCTTTTACAACATCATTTGGCCCAATAACCATGTTTGATTTTAAGCCTTTTATTTTTGAAAAGACTCTAGCTATTGTTTTTCGAAGTGACGCCATTGGTACAACAAGGCCAATATTCATATTTTTTGTTTCGTCTTGCTCTTTCAAGTACTTAAAAAGATATGTGGCTAAGATTGTCTTTCCTGTACCTGGTTTACCATTTACTATAAAAGTATTAACTTCATTTCTCTTTATATCTTTGAAGATTTGCCTAGATATTGTGAATTGGTCTTCTGTTAAAGACTTATAAGGAGAATACTTAAATAAGTCACTATTTTTAAGGTCTTCTAAGGTGTTTTTTACAATACCCATTTGTCGCAAGTTATCCCAAGCAATTTCAAATTTTGCTTTGTATTTTGCTTTGTCGTAATAGTTATGATTTTTTAAACCACCATTACTATTTTGTAAAACAAATTTTTCATCAGCTGAAATATACTGTATTAACCATGCTTCAATGTCAAAAGCAGCTGAAATATTAAACTCTTCATCTGTAATAATATGAATTTGTTTTAGTTTTGCTCGTTCTGGGTTTTCATAGTGCTGTTTACTTCTAGCATGCACATTGACTGTTTGACCAATATAAATCTCCTTCTTATCTTCAAGAACATAAACAACTGGCCAATTTTTACCAAATTTATATTTCTTTATTTGGTCAAAAGAGTCTTTTTTAAATGGAAATGTTTTTATGTCAGACATTTAGAGTTCATTATATTTATCTGATTTTCCTTTTGCTTTTTCTACTGGATATTTTTCTTCATTTTGATCCATTTTTTTATCAAGAGCTTCAACAATATCAATACTGTAATAATTTGAAAGGAGGATGAGCCAATAAAACACATCGGCAAGCTCTTCATTTATTTTCCCAGCCCGTTCCGGTTTAAGTTGATTATCTTTTGTCCACTGATAAAGCTCTAGAACTTCAGTTGCTTCAAGATTTAGAGAAATAGCAAGATTTTTAGGATCATGAAATTGAGACCAATCTCGGTCATCAGAAAATTTTTTTATTCGAGCTACAAGAGATTCAAACCTCTCTGAGTCCTTCATACAACACAACTATCCCACATTTTGAGGGTTTTTACAAACTATTTTAAAGATGGTTTTGGGCTCTAATTTTGCTGTCCTTCGGATATACTAACTAGCTGTTTTTTGTAGTCTTCTTGTAGAGTTTGGAGGCGTAATTTGATATTTTCCACATCTTCCCTGTCACTATGTAATTTCATTATTTGTTCTTGCAAAATATGTATAGTAGCCAAAGACTTAATAATATCTTGTTTCAATTCTTCAGCTTTTTCTGGTGAATAGCTAGCCCCAACATCTTGAAAATCTTTATTTGAATCCTCAATTTCAGCAAATAATATCTTTGTTTCCAAGAGATTGGCATTGTGTTCTAGATCGTCCATCAGAGAATTTAATTGTTTCTCTATATCAGAGATTGTTTTATCAGCACTTTTCATCTCTTCTTGTATTTCTGTTACTTCAATCTTTGGTTTTGATGGGTCTTGTTCCATAAAAAGATAATCCCACATTTTGAGGGTTTTTACAAACAAAAACGCCGGATTATCCGGCGTTGTTTTATTTTACGCAGCTATATCTAGACTGTCTTTGGACTCGTGGGCTTGCTGTGCCAGATCGCGAAGGTCTTCTGCCTCTTTCATTATGATTTGTGCTGACTCGCCTGCTTCTAGACGATCTTTGAGGGCGCCAAGTTCACCAAAAGCCTGCTCGCTAGCTTGGAAACTGATAAGTTCTGCGTTAACAGCTGAGATAGCAGCTAGAGCTTCTTCAAAAGCTGGTGAATGTTCGTTTTGGAATGATTGTTCGTGTGTCATATGTATCTATACTGCCATAACTACAAACTTTTTACAATCACTTAGCATTCTCAAATCAAGAGAAAAAATCCAAAAAACAAAACAGGTATGACACAAAGCTGTGACATACCTGCAAAAATGTTTTACCTGGTCTGTTTCCCGTACAGTACCTGGTTACGGTTAGGCTTTCTCAGATTAACACCTTCAGGACTTTGCGGAATGGTCTTTCCATTGTTGAAAATCATTTCTGTGGTTTTGATCTCGACAAGCCTTTTTTCTGTGAGGTGCGCATTGAAGCCTTTGGCTGTAACTGTGGCAGCCAAAATAATGGTTTTGGTAGTTAACATAAAAATGGGTTTTAAGTTTGGATTTATTGTGTCAGGCTTTATATAAAAAGTCAATAGCTGATCTTATATCCTCAAAAACAAAAAAGCGGTTTTGGCTATGACCAAAACCGCTTTATTTTATGCAGCAATACTTACAAGCTGTATTTCTGCAAAAAGTGCAGGAGCATTTCTATGCATATCCCGAACCTTCTTAAGAAATTCAAAGCCCAGGTCAGTTGTAAACTGCGGACCAATCAACCTCAGCAGTTTTTGATGATCTTTCCTTACCAAAGCCTCAACAAAAGACTCTATGGCATTTGGAGAGAAAGATATTACAAAACCTGCGACATGATTTTTAGAACGACTTTTACGAAGTTCACGGAAAAAGAGGCCGGATTTGTGAAAAAAGCTTTTCACTTCCTCAATAGAAGAGTTGTTGAGATAAACATCAACTCTTGTTGCCTCAGAGATTCCGAACAATACCTGGTATATCGCAAGTTTTTGCAAAAAACCAAGGTTTAAAGAAGCAATATTTTTCATACCTAATTTTTAAAGGATTTTGAACAAAATGGGTTATTTCGACTTATATTATAGCACCAACGTCTTGAAAAGTCAATAGTTTGGCAAGCTCACCATAAATCCTAAAAACCAAATAAAAAAGCCCGTGATAACGGGCTTATGACTTACGCAGCTTTTTCAAACTCTCCATACTTCTCTTGCCAAGACCTGCGGATCTTCAAAAAGACATTGACTTCTTTGTCTTCTGCGCGAAGCTTGTTGTAATAAGCTTCAGCTTTATCCCATTTCTTGACCATGATAGAGAGAACTTCATTGGAGAGACCCAGAGACCATGGTTTTGCTGGACAGCCATCTTTGTGACGATGGGTCTTGATAGGACAAATCCAGAAACAACGGCGCTTGGAAGTGTTTTTCTCCTCGCTACCTTCTTTCTGCTTTACTTCCCCCTGATAAATGTTCATCAGCTTACCACATTTTGAAGTAGGCCTATTGTCGACTCTTTGTTTAGCTGCCAGAGCATATATAAAGAGGTTTTCGAAAAAGAACTTTGTTCTTTTTTTACAAGTCCCCATATATACAAACCTATTGCTTTCAAAAGTGATAACTTTACCAGTACCTTTTTCTCTGGTTCGTCCTTGATCACGATCAAAAGTAGTCCAAACCTTGATTCTCAGACCATTGTTGAAATACTCAAAGCCTTCCTGCATACCCTTTTTATACTTGATAGGAGTAAAGCCGATGGCAAGCATTACTTTTGTGAACCGATCAAAATCATCCTGGTTGAAGATATATCCTTCCGGCATCTCTTAAAATTTAATAATGAACAATACGAAATATCGTCCGTATACTAGCAAAAGATTAGCTAAAATAACAGCTATTGACAAAATACTAGCTATATGCTACACTGTACTTAGAACAGTTGTTTAACCCTCAAACCAAAAATTATGCAAACAGTAATCTTATTTATTTTTGCAAAATTATTTTTGGTAGCCTTGGAAAAAGATATACCGGTGATAAAGGGCGAATCTGCCCCACTTTCTATGGTCGCAATAACCCCCGCCAACAGCACGAAAACTATTCCTGCTAATCAGGGTATGGAGTTAGACCATGACTACATTGTGTATAACAAATCCACAAAAGCAACCAAGAAAAAGTGGTTTGCTAAAAGGTGGAATTTTCGGCCCCCTATGGAGCCAATTTGAAAGCTATCAAAGGCCCCCAACATAAAGTGTTGGGGGTTATTTATTTTTATAATCTTTTCAATGTCTCTTCTTTGCCCAAGATACTTGCTATCTCAAATGGGTCTGGAGACTTTTCTCGTCCGGAGAGAGCGACCCGCATAGGCCACAAGACCGCACCTCTACCCTCTTGATCGGCATAAGACCAAACTGCATTTTTTATACTTTCATAATCCCACGCTTCCAGAGGTTCCAAGAGTGACTTTATCGCTTTCAAATACTCACGAGCTTTTTCCAAACTTGAATCTTTCCAAGCCACTATCTTCTCGTCTACTTTTGGCGCTTTGAAGAAATAATCAAATTCTCCAACAGTGCTACCATCAGCACGCCCAAAAAATGTTTGCATATCAGAGAACTTGACCATGCGATCACGAATGAGAGGTTCTATTTTTTTCAAAATCTCATGATGCGATGGTTCGTTTTGAATGATACTTCCAAAGAGCCCATGGTGAGCATAAGACCAAAACTCTTCTTGGGAGAGCTTCTTGATGTATTCCCTATTGAACCAAGCGAGTTTATCTTCACCAAAGACTGCTCCGGACTTTTGAACCTTGTCTAAGTCAAATATCTTTTCTAATTCTTCTCGAGAAAATATTTCTTGCTCAGTTCCAGGATTCCATCCACACAAACAAATAGCGTTTAAAAGAGCTTCCGGTAAATAACCCATTTGTAAGTATTCAACAACAGGTATTGCTCCTTTTCTTTTGGACATTTTTGTTTTGTCAGGTGCCAAAACAAGAGGCAAATGAGCGTACTTTGGAATCTCAAACCCTAGCGCTTCATGAATCAATATCTGTCTTGGAGTGTTGGCAATGTGCTCTTCAGCTCTTATGACATGATTGACACCTTCATCGTGATCATCTACTACCACAGCTAAATGAAAAAGTGGTTCATCTATGTTTTTAGCGATAACAAAATCTCCAAGATCGGTAGTGTCGGTAGATATAGGTCCGCGTATCAAATCATTAAAAGTCACAACCTTTCCTGGGTTGCGAAAACGAATAATATCTTTGATTGTGCCACTTCCGTCTTTGGCTTCTTCACGCGAAATGTAGGCTTTGTCTTCGGCGATAAGCTTTTGAAGGACTTCTTTGTGGCGATTTAGATTTTCAGACTGAATATATTTTTCATCGTAAGAGATGCCGATCTTTTCAAAAACACTAAATATCTCTTGTGTATATTCATCCTTTGAGCGTTCCTTGTCAGTGTCTTCAATACGCAAAATAAACTTGCCCCCATGACGCTTAGCAAAAAGATAAGCAAAAAAGGCAGTTCGATAGCTCCCTGCATGCATGTGGCCTGTCGGACTTGGGGCAAAGCGAGTGACAACTTTTTGAGTGTTTTCCATACAAACACTTTAGCAAATAAAGGCTTTTTTGACAAAAACAGAAAAAAGTATAAAGTTAAAGAAATCTTTTGTATTATGATAAGTACATATTTATCTATAATCTTTGCCGTAATTAGTATATTATTTGCAATTATAAACCTTCTTTTTATAGCTCAGCACGCTGATCAATACGCTACATATAAAGCATGCCCTAATATTCAAACAGAGCGTGCGAAAGATCGTTATTGGAGTTTTGCTTCAGGGATAGGTCTTATTGTTTTATTTTTTATAGGACTATCATTTTTAGCTGACTTTAAAACTGCTAAAAGAATGAGTTTAATATTTGGAGGGTATAAAATTTTTATACCTTTAACTGTGTGGGTTATAAGCTATATGACTCCAGGCAAAAAAATATGGATATTTAAAAGAAAAGCGTAACTCAAAAGCCTCGACACTATAAAATCAAAATGTGTCGAGTCTTTTTTTATTTTTCGTGCTCTAGTCCTATCTTGATAGCTTCTATGGCTATTTCTCTGGCAGCATCAGGCTTGAAGAAAGCTTTGGCACGACTAGACATAGTGCTGTACTTTTCTGGATTGCCCAAAAGATTTTCTATTTCATGAGTCAAGACACTAGGAGTCAGGTTGGCCTCTTCTACTACGATACAAGCACCGCTTCTAGCATAGTGATAAGCATTTTTCCTTTGGTGATCGCCATGAGCTAGCGCATAAGGAACCAAGATAGAAGGTTTGCCCCAAGCCGAAATCTCAAAGAGAGAGCTTCCAGAGCGACCAATGATAATATCTGCTGACCCACCAAACATCTTGGTTTGAACATCACTTAAAAAGGCAAAAGGTTTGTAGCGGGCTCGGCGAATGTCATCACCCATGATCACCCCAACATCAGTTTTGACTTCTTCAAAGTTTTTGGGGCCTGTTTGGTGAAGTACTTGATATTTTTGTAAAAGATCTGGCAAGATCCTCAAGATAACATCATTTATCACCTTGGCACCTTGGCTACCAGCAAAGATGCCGATAGTTGGTAGCTCGGGATCGAGGTCAAAAAACTGATCACCACTTTCTTTGGAAGCGGAGATGATGGATCTGCGCACTGGTTGACCTGTGACTGAGACTTTGGCTGGATCAAAGTAGCTAGCAGCTTCAGAAAAAGAGAGAGCGACCTTTTTGGCAAATTTACCAGACCAGATATTTACTCTACCTGGAACAGTATCTGACTCATGGATTATCACTGGGATGCGCAAAAGTCTCGCAGCAAATAGCACTGGAAAACTAACATAGCCCCCCTTACTGATCACAACATCAGGATAAATCCTAAAAATTGTAAATAAAGCTCTAATAACTCCAAAGCCCATCTTAGACATATCCCAAATAGTTCTAAGGGAAGGTTTGACTCTGAGCTTACCAGCGGTGATAGGAACAAACTTTATGAACTGTCTTTCGAGTTCATCTTTGTCATAAATGCCATCTGAAGCAAAATATAGCTTGAGATTGAGCAGTCTCTCTTGGTCAGCAATACGGTTGATCTCCTCTGCAATAGCAAAAAGTGGATATATGTGCCCGCCAGTTCCGCCTCCTGTAAGTAAAATTTTCATCGTTCTTTCATTATACTACAGTCTTTTTGTTGTATCGAGACACGTTTAAAATGATTCCTACTGCCCCCAAAGCGACCATCAAAGCAGTCCCGCCGTGACTTATAAAGACCAGAGGTACACCAGTGAGCGGGAAAAGCCCAACTAATGAAGTGATGTTTAGAAATGATTGCGCAGTCAAAAGAGTGACCAGCCCTACTACCAAATAACGAGAAAATGTATCAGGCGCTCGCAAAGCAATCTTAAATCCTCGAATTGCAAAAAATACATACAAGGTGAGCAAAAGGGTTGTTCCCAAAAACCCAAACTCCTCTCCTATCACCGCAAAGATAGAGTCTCCTTGAGGCTCTGGTAGATAGTTGAATTTTTGTACACTTTGTCCCAATCCTCGGCCAAAGGCTCCGCCGGAGCCAATAGCTATCAAAGATTGTTGGAGTTGATAGGAAGAGCCTCTAGGATCACTAGCGGGATTGATGAAGGTTTTGATACGTTCCATAACATAAGGCCGGACAAAGGCAAGCACAGTGATCGCCCCAAAACCAATAACTCCGATGATTATTATTTTTTTCCAAGAAACTCCAGAAGTAAAGAGCATGCCACAAGCAGAGATGGTGATGAGGATAAGACTTTTGGTATCCGGCTGAAACAAAAGCGAAGAAGCTACAACTGCTAGTATTACAAAAAGAGGAATAATGCGAAACTTTATATCTTCTTGGCGCTTCCGAGTCCAAGCTAGCCAAGCAGAAAAATAAATCACAAAAGCTATTTTGAGTGCTTCTGCTGGTTGAAAAGATATAGGACCTATAGATATCCAGCGCCTTGCTCCACCGTGCTCAAAACCAAGTCCAGGGACAAAAACACAAAGAGTGAGAATGACAGCTCCCAAAAAAATATAAAAAGAATACTTACGCCAAAAAGTATATGGTATCCGCGCAAAGACCCACAAAACCAAAAACCCCAAAATAAATCCTAAAACTATTTGGTTAAAGAGCACTCCATAAAACTTGCTTTCACTTTTGGCGAGTATCCCCAAAGAAGCCGAGACAAAAGATAAAAGCCCAAGACCCGAGATCAGCATAACTATCCAAAAAAAGTATTTATCAAAAGGTTCTTGTTTTTGTATTGAATTTTTAAATATATTCATAACAGCTTAACCAATAAGAGCTACTACTATGCCCAAAACAGCGCAAACAACAGAAACCACCCAGTATCTCATCACAACCTTTTCTCGAGGCCAACCAAGAGCATGAAAATGATGGTGCAGTGGTGCAATCTTGAAAACTCGACGCTTTCCAAAGTATTTATAACTTGTGATTTGAATAATATTTGAAGCAGTTGTAGCCACCAAAGGAAAAGCGATAATCGGCAAAACAAAAACAGTATCAGTGAGGAATGCCACGACAGTCAAAACAACCAAAAGCCCAAGTATCCCCGTCTCCCCCATATAAAACCGAGCTGGTGGAATGTTGAACCAAAGAAAAGCTAGTATCCCTCCAGAAATCACTCCGCAAAGAGCAGCGATATCGACCAAATTCTTGCCATAGGCTATCGCTGCATAAGAAGCAAAGATAATAGCTAGCACCCCACCAGCTAAACCATCCATACCGTCTATGACACTACCTGAGAAAACCGCCACCATAACAACAACAAAAAACGGTATAAATAACCAGCCAAGTGCGATATGACCAGCAAAAGGTATAGCTACTGAAGTGATACCGAGCTTAAAATAAAACCAAGCGCCTATCAAAGCTCCGATGACCATAACTACCAAAATCTTAACCCTGCGATGATTCAAACTCTCTACAACTCCGCGAATCTGAGCCCAATCATCTACTAGACCAACAAAAGCGCCAAGGAGCAAAGAAGCTAACGGTACCAAAGTTTGTCCACGACTCAAAAAGTCTAACTTACTAGAGAGATCTGAAGGAAAAGCTTTGGAAATAAACCACATTATAAATATAGAGAGAGTAACAGCAAGCCAAATGATTACCCCTCCCACCCGCGGAGTAGAAGTCTCAGCGATACCGTCATTTACTTTTGCAAAGTCTTTGTTTGTTATTTCAGAATCTTCAGTTCTTTTCTTTTTTCTCCAAAGCTTATGTTTGTACATCAAAGCAGTAAGTCTAGGCGTAAGCAAAATACCTATAGCAAAAGTTAGTGCAGTAGGTAAGAAAATTTTGACAACGTTTAGGATTTGGATGCTTTGCATATTATTCTTCTTGTGACTCTTGTGTTAATAATTTTTTGATTTTTTCTGAGGTTTCAGTGAACTGTGGCAACTCCTCTACCTTGCTGACCCCAAAGTGCTCAAGCATTTGAAGAGTTGGATAATATCCGACAGACCTACCAGAGCCACGGGCCTCGATAAGCCCTCTCATAGAGAGTGCTCTAAGTGAGTAAGAGACATTGACCCCGCGGATGAACTCTATCTGCGCTTTGGAAATGCCAGCTTGGTAAGAAATGATAGAGAGAGTTTCAGCACTGGCCTTGGAAAGCTCTTTGGACAAAGCATCTTTTTGGATAGCTTCTATAAGAGCACTGTGTTCACTGCGCGTGACCATAGACACACTTTCGCCATCACGCACGAGAGCCATAGCATGCCCTTCCAAAGACTTTTCCAATTCCTCTAGTGCGCTTTTGACCTCCTCCAAAGTGACATTTAGTCTCTCTGCCAAGCTCTTGTAACTCTGAGCTTCGGCAGTCGCAAAAAGTAAGCTTTCTATTTGTTGTGATAATTTATTATTCATATGACTCCTCTATTTTTTCAAGATTCTCTGAGGGCTTTTGTTCTTGTTTTTGGAGGCGAATGTTTTGGAAACTTCCCTCCTGCTCGGCCTCGACAAATCCTCTACGAACTAGCTCTAGCATACCAAGAAAAGACACTATGACATAGACCTTTTTTTCTTTTTGATCTGTACCTTCGGCTTGGAGAGCGATGTCGCTAAAGTTTACACTGAGCGCCCTCTCTATCCTCTCATGCAAAGTATTGATAACTTCAGAAATAGAGATAGTTTTGTAAACCCGCGCTTCTACTTGTTTGGGTTTTGGTGGTGGAACCTTGAGAGCCACATCAAAGATAAGTCCTGGTAAATCACTTGCCAAAAGCTTTGCATCTGGCGCAAAAACTACACCAGAGAGTCTAGGAGATCCTTCGAAGCATATTTTTTTGCCGTATTTTGCTGAGAGCCACTTGGAAGCTTCAGAGACTATTTGGTACAGAGCAACACGACGCTCGAGTTCGGTGATAGACTCACTCTCTTCGGTTGTAAGCTCGAGGTTTGGTAGAAGTGAACGAGCTTTGATAAGAAGTAGTGTTGCTGCCACAGATAAGAATGACGCGACATATTCTGGATGCATCCCACGATTTTGGATATAAGAGATAAAGTCATCAGTAACACTAGCGAGAGAAATGTCGTTGACAAAAAGTTTACGCTTTTCGATGAGCTCAAGGAGGACCTCTATCGGTCCTTCAAATACTTCGTGCTTCACTTGAAATTGTAAGCTTTCAGTTTCCATTTGTTCTGTAATTATAGCTGATTTCTAAGCTTTTTTCGAGGTTATGGCAACCTTTTTATGGCTGTGCTAGAATCACAAAAAAACAATATGAGACATTCAGAAATTTTTACAGGTTTTAAAAAAGCCTGTGATGAACTTGGTATTGAGTATAAAGAAAATGTGGCAACAGAAGAGCTCTGCTTCAAAGATCGGAATAACTCATCTGAAGGAACTACTTTTTTCCAAGGTTCTTGCGAAAAAACAACAGAAGAAAAAACTCTTTTGAGAGTAGAGAGTCCATTTCAGAATTACAAAGGGAATAGTTTGGAAGAAGCAGTAAGCTATCTTAAAGAAGCTCACCTTTCATTTTACTCAACCAATTAAACCAGCCCCGCACCTTGCGGGGTTTTTCTATGCAGTTTTCGAAAGAAAACTGTCCGGAATCTACCTACTTAATTCAACAAAAAACCCTTACCTTTTTCATACACGCCAAGAACATATTCATGAGGTATACGTAGTTTCCCTGTTTTATTAATCTCTTCTAACTTTGTGTCTATTAACATTTCAGCAAATTCATCAGGACCAAATCGTCTATCTCCAGAATACTTCTTAAATTCTTCTTTAGGAATGGCAAAAATTACCATACTGTCAGAGTTTCGATGTGACTCACCTTCTTCCATCTTTTTTAAAGAAAGTGTAATACCATCTGGACCTTGCGCAAGAGTAGTAGTATTAAGACCTCCACCTTGAAACAAAAAATCTTCTTTATTTATTTTTTCAGCGAAATCAACGTAGGTCTGGTGTGTAAGAAAATAATAATCTTTAGATAAATCTGATAACTTATTATTTAACTCTTCTAAATTTTCTATGTATGCTTTTTTCTCTTCTGTGCTGTTTTTTATAACATCTTTCGCTAACTCTTTTTCTACAGCATCAACTATACTCTTTGGGGCACCACCAAGAACATACTCTTTTGATTTTCCTGAACGTATTTCATTTACGTACTGCTGTACCTTTGGATCAAAAGACTCTTTTAATCCTTCACTAATCCCTTTTCCTATATTCATAAAAGTGTTATATATTTGGACGCCTTGTTTATAGTCCTCACCCGCACCTTCATATGCCTGTTGATGAGCAAAAGGATCTGTTTGTTCTGCACTAAGTTCTTTTTGCAAATCGGATCTTAAGGCTTCTATTTTTTCTTCCTCATCCTTTTCTCTTTGTTCGACTATTTCTTCAGAAATTACTGGATTCTCCATGGAGAGTTCTTTGCCTTCATTGTTTAGTGATTCAAGATTTTGTTTTTGTTTCTCTCTGTACTCAGCCACCGCTGCTTCTACCGCAGGGCGAAATACATCTGCTCCCTCAAGGACATCATCTGGATTTTCACCGTTTAAAATTCTTAGCGCGTATTCCTGTATCTTTTGATTTACTCCTGGAAAATACTCTGACATAGATCTATTTCTTATCTATTTTCTTAAGCACTAAATGAAGCTCATCGAGTTGTTTGTCAGCTATCATAGAAGGTGCTTGCATCATCGGATCCTTGCCTTCTCCAGTCTTTGGAAATGCCATAACTTCACGAATGTTTGGTTCGTTTAGAAGTAGCATGAGAAATCTATCGAGACCCCAAGCGATGCCTCCGTGTGGCGGAGTACCAGTTTTGAAAGCGTGAAGCATGTGACCGAAGTTGTTTTCTATATCTTCTTGTTTGTGTCCAAGGATTTCAAATACTTTTGCCAGAGCTTCATATGTGTGGTTACGGATAGATCCGCCACCTATCTCATAACCGTTGAGACAAATGTCGTACTGTGTCGTCAAAATATCTGCCAAGTCTTTCTTTTCCATCAGAGCGCTCATGTGCTCTTCGATAGGGCGAGAAAATGGGTTGTGAGTAAATGTCCACTCGCCTTCTGCTTGTGGGTTGTCGCTTTTGTCGGTGCGCTCAAAAAATGGAAAGTCTACGATCCAGCAAAAAGCCAAAAGGTTTGGATCTTCCTTGTCAGTGCGAATATCTGGTCGGTCATTGCCGTATTTTTCCATTGATTCTTTGTATGAAATACGAGGAAATGGAATTTGCTGAATGCGTTTTTCTGGGAAAAGCTTGGTGACTATATCTATAAGAAGAGCTTCGTTGAGTGCCATCACATCATCACGCTTTACAAAAGACATTTCCATATCGAGCTGAGTAAACTCTGGCTGTCTGTCTCCTCGCCCATCTTCATCGCGCATACATTTTGCTATTTGAAAATATCTTTCAATACCACCTGACATAAGGAGTTGTTTGTATTGTTGCGGAGATTGCGGAAGTGCATAGAAGTGTCCTGGATACAAACGAGATGGCACCACATAGTCACGCGCTCCTTCAGGAGTACTTTTCGTAAGGATAGGAGTTTCTACTTCTATAAACTTTTGATCATGAAGATAACTTCGCACATGGTGAATCACCGCATCACGAGTGCGGATGTTGCGTTGCATACGAGCGCTACGAAGATCGAGATAGCGATACTTGAGACGAGTCTCTTCACCCACATCTTTGGTATCTATGTTCACTTCAAATGGAAGTGGTTCTGCGTTGTTGAGGATAGTGATAGCAGTCACTTCAAGCTCAATATCACCGTTTACTTTGTCAGCGACGACATTGCGCTCTGGGCGCTTGTTGACGATGCCTTGTACTTCTAGCACGCTCTCTGGTCGGCAAGTCTTGGCTATCTCTATCACTTCAGCACGGTTTGGCAGAACTACACCTTGGATAGTGCCAGTCATATCCCGAAAATCGAAAAACACCATTTTGCCCTGATCACGACGCACATCCACCCAGCCTTTTATAAGAACGCTCTCGCCTGCTTTTGTTCCTAAATCTCCAATGTAAGTTCTATCCATCCCGTTAGAGATAGGACATCCTAAGATGTCCGTATCCAAATTATTTAATAAATTAATCAATATTTACATTGTGATTGTAGCGCAATTAACAACTTTTCTCAAGAAATACATCTCTAACGGGACACCCAAAACCTCCCACAAAAAAAAGCCCCGCACTGCGCGGGGGCTTCTAAATCAAAAGTACTGTTTAGGTGCATGTTTTCCAAAAACACATAAATGAAAATTGCCGAGCTGGATATACTTATCAAAAACCGTTCTCACCTCTTCTTCAGTAACTGTTTGACGAAAATTGTGAATATCAGGAAAGTCCCCAACAACAGGATCTATTTCTTCAAACAAACAGTCATCAAATTTTTCTACCCAATCGATAGATCTTTCAACTACTCTTTTTGCTGAGAACCCCCAGGCTGCTGCTTTATTAGAAAGTTCTTCTTGCGATATACCCATAACAAGCAACTCTCTGTACGTATCAATAAGTACATCTGTTGCCTCGTCTACTTTTTGTTGCGGTACACCAATCTCAGTACCGATATATTTCATTTCATTATACTGAAATGCGATATTACTAATACTATAGGCGAGCGCTTTTTCATTTCGTATTTTTCTATAGAAATGAGAATTCATACCGTTATGAAGAATATTCATAGCAAATCCTAATACATACGAATCTCGACTTCCGGGAAGTGGACCATTAAAACCAGCGAGAATATCTGTTTGTGGTAAATCTAATTCACAAAAAAATCTTTGTGGAGTGGTGACCGGTAATGGACTTTGAGGTAACACTGCTTTTTCCCCTCTTAAAAAGGAAATATCAGAGAATGTATTTTCAATATCGGAAAGTGTACAACCTCCAGCAATTACTAGCACCATGTTTTCTACAACACAATAAGTTTCAAAAAACTTTTCAACTTCAGAAACACTAATAGCATTAATGCCTTCAATTTTTCCTAGATTTGAATAACTATAAGGGGTGTCTTGTGCCAATATTTTTCTCATTTGCTCCCCAGAATCATAGTGTGGATTTGAACGAGCTTTTTGAAGCTCAGAAAAAATCACTTCTTTTTCTTTTTGAAGCATTTCTTCGGTGACATAAATACTTTCAAGTGCATGAGTAAAAAACTCTCGTACTTTTGGCAAATGCTCCACAATAGCAACTTCTGTATTCACCGACATCCAGTCTTTTGCAGTAAAAGCATTACGAAGTCCACCAATGGACTCCATAATTCCATAAAAGTTTTCTTTTGAAATATTTTTAGAACCGTTCATGAGTAAGTGCTCTGTCATATGAGCTAATCCGTTATCGGAAGGATTCCAGAGAGAACCAGCAGCCATAACTATCTTGGCATATATAGGCGCAAAAGGCTTTTCAATAAAGATAACTTTCAGACCATTTTTAAGTACCATCTGATGTTTTTTGACACCAAAATCAGCAAGCGAATAGACTCTTTTCATTTATTTTGTTTTTAAAGTTTTACAATTTTGTTATTTTTTATATTATAACATATTTTGTAAATAAAAGCAAGTATAAGAAAAGCCCTGTATTAACTACAGGGCCTTATAGTCACTAAGCAGCTTTTTTAATAGGCTTTTCTCTTTTACAGGAACTAACGCAATTACCTTGTTGCGCACAAGAACTAACACAGTTTCCACCGCCAGCAGAACAAAATGATGATT
Organism: uncultured Candidatus Saccharibacteria bacterium; assembly: GCA_964505155.1. GTDB lineage: Bacteria > Patescibacteriota > Minisyncoccia > Phycocordibacterales > UBA9973 > UBA4124. The sequence goes on along the minus strand of CAZDGL010000004.1, from coordinate 11,294 downwards.
TAATCCTTTTAGAACGACACCGCCCTGCGCAAGTAGAACCACAAACAGAGGATTTACATTTCCCTCCACCAGCACCACAAACAGCTCCTTTGATGGTAGGCATTATACCAAATTCCTCTTTCCAGATTTTTTTCGTTTTAGAAAAAGTATCCTTCAAGTTTTGTGCATCTTCTTCGCCTCTTAATCCAAAATATGGATAGTGATGAATATAGTGACCAAAAATCTTTTTGCAGTCACTGTGGTATCTCCTGGTATCCAGAATATGAGCATGCCAGAAGTCATCAACCTGTTTCGTAGGCACAATGTCTCTGTCAGGATATTTGAGAATGATGAGTAAAAATTGCTTGTACAACACTTCTACAGCATCGCACATCTTGGCAGTCCAGCCTTTACCCTCTTCTTTATCCATGAGCTTTGATTTCAATTGTGTAAAATCAAGAGTTTCAATCTCTGAGCGTTTCTGCCTTAAAAAGGCAGGCGAAATAGCTTGTTTTTTCATTATTTAGTTTTTTGTTGTTTACAGTTTATTTTCAAATACAATGTACAATAAATTTGTATAAAAGCAAGTACTATTCACTCTCCAAATACCTACTCGCCTGCATAGTATAGAGCTCTGCATATCTTCCCTTCTTTGCCATCAAATCCTTGTGACTACCGAGTTCTTTGAGTTCTCCATGCTCTATGACTGCTATTTGATCAGCATTTTTCACTGTACTAAATCGGTGCGAGATAAGTATCACTGTTTTGCCTTCCATTTTCTTTTCAAGGACTTCAAATATTTTCTCTTCTGCTACTGCATCTATAGCAGAAGTTGGTTCGTCGAGTATAGAGATAAATGCATCACGATAAAAGATACGCGCCACCGCCATTCTTTGGTGCTGACCTTTTGAAAGCTCTACTCCATCTTGAAATCCTTTCCAAATAAGTTGATCGTATTTTTTAGGAAAATTTTCTATAAAGTCTACCGCTCCAGACATTTCAGCCGCATATCTAACTTTTTCTTCATCTAACCTTTCATTTGGACGAGAGATCGCAATAGCTTCTTTTACTGTCATTTGGAAACTAGAAAAATCTTGAAACAAAACACCTAAATAATTTCTCCAATGGTCAAGATCTATTTCTTTAAGATTTACACCATCTATCAATATTTCTCCTTCTGTTGGGTCATATACTCTGCATAAAAGTTTTATAAGTGTTGTTTTTCCAGCGCCATTTTCTCCTACAACAGCGAGTTTTTCTCCGGTATTTAAAGTGAAAGAAATATTTTTTAAAACCTGTTTTTCTGTTTCAGGGTATGCAAAAGAAACATTTTTAAATTCTATAACTGGAGGAGTCTGCCAATTTGGTTTTATAGCATTTTTGCTATTTAAAATTTTAGGATTTGTATCGAAGACATCAAACCATCTCTTAGAGTAACGAGATTGATCTTCCATACGAGTTATGTTTGCATAAAAATCCTGTACAACAGCAGTAAAACTCCTATAGGTAGTGAAGGCAAGCAAAAGCGAACCAACCAAAATATCTCCTTTTATTGTTTGTAATGTAACAAGAGCGATAGCAAACAACAAACACGCAACACTTATAAAGTCATAGAAAAAAGTTACATTTGATCTTTTACGAAATACATTGAGTATTTTATTGTCGAACGATACATTCGCTTGTTCTATATCATTTCTAAATCTTAAACCAAGGCTAAATAATATAACTTCTACTATTTTTTTCTTATCATTAAAAAAAGAGTTTCTATCTCTCATAATTCTAGACTCGTCTGTTCTATCATGATACAAACGATAAATCTGAAAACCGTATTTTTTTTGTATGAAGTAAAAAGGCAAACCACTAATAGCTGCCAGTAAAACAAGCCAAGGGTTGATAACATACAGAATAACAGCGGAGGTAATAACTGAAGCTATATTTCTTATAACACTAAAAGTAAGCATTGTAAGGTTGTTGAGACAGCCAACACCCCACTGTTCTGCTCTCTCTATTTTTGTTTGAAATTCTGTACTTTCTATAGTACCTACATCTAATTTTGAAATTGAATCTACTCTGAGTAACTGAGCATGTGTCCCATACTTCATACGTAAATTTTCTGCAAATCTATTATGCAGATTTTGTAATACTGATGGAATTAAAAATGATAATCCAAGAATAATTGAATTATAAAGGAGGGCTTTTGTTAAAACTCCTCCATTAGCTTTTATAAAAATAATTTCATCAACAACCTTAGAGAAAGACGACAACTGTACATAAACGAGTGCAGCTAAAAGTATATTTAACACTAGGTTGATAGTCATCAAACCTGGTTCTTTTTTAAAACCAAAAAGAAACGCTCTCTTTGAGGTTTGGAAAATGCTCTTCAATGAATCTCTTGTTTCTTTTTCTTCCATAGTTTTAGTTTGTTAACCCTACTGCTTCATAAACTTCTTGTAATTTCTTCATTGCTACTTCGTTGGCTTTGATCGCACCTTGAAGGAGTATTTCTTCGACGAGCTTTGGATCGTCTTCATAGCGCTTTCTTCTCTCTCGCATTGGAGTGATAAAAGAGATAATATCAGCGATCAGCATTTTCTTGGCGTCTCCATATCCTAAGCCTTTTGTATACTGTGCTTTTAATTCTGCCGAATGGTTGAAGAGTTTGTGGATTTGGTAGAGCACCATGTCATCTGGATTTTTCTCTTCATCTTTGCCTCGAGAGTCAGTTGCGATACTCATAACTGCTTTTTCTATTTCATTATCTGTTCCAAAAAGTGGGATAGTGTTGCCATAACTCTTACTCATCTTTTGTCCGTCAGTACCTGGAACTGTTTCGACATCTTCTACTATCAATTCTTCTGGTAGTTTAAATATCTCTTGATATTGATTGTTGAATTTAAGAGCAATATCTCGCGCATATTCTATGTGTTGCTTTTGGTCCTTGCCGACAGGAACAATTTCTGGATCATAAAGAAGTATGTCGCTTGCCATAAGAACTGGATAGTTGAAAAGTCCCATACTTGGCTCTACCCCCTTTGCGATAGCATCTTTATAAGCATGTGCTCTCATCATAAAAGGTACTGTCACCAAAGTATCAAAAATCCAAGTAAGGCTAGTGTGAGCAGTAACAGCGGATTGTTTAAAAAGTGTAATCTTTTTTGGATCAAGACCGATGGCCAAGTAGTCTAGTATCAGCTCATAAGTCAAAGATTTCATTTCTTCTTTATTTTGAATAAAGTTCAGAGCATGCAAATCAGCAACCATCACAAAAGTGTCGTACTCTTCTTGCAAATCCACAAACTGCTTCATAGCCCCAAAATAGTTGCCAATGTGAGGTCGACCTGTTGGTTTTACACCTGAGAGTAAACGTTTTTTTGAGCCAGAATTAGTGGATATCATGTGCATATAGTACCAAAAATCGTGGATTTTTGAAACTTGGCAAAGATGCTAAGATTAACACATGTCAGCAAAAGCAAATCTATCGGATCTACGTATACCACCCCACTCCCTCGAAAGTGAGCAAGCAGTACTTGGTGCCCTCATGCTTCGCCCTTCTGCAATACATGAGATTACTGATTTGATTTTGCCGGAAATGTTTTATGCTCGCAAACATGCAACTATTTTTCAAACTATGCTTGAGCTCTCTGCCAAGAGTGAGCCAATAGATGTACTCTCTGTCGCTTCCAAGCTCAAAGAAAAAAAGCAAATAAATGAAGTCGGTGGCAATAGTTATCTAAATGAAATCATGGCAAGCGTACCTTCGACTGTAAATATCAGACACTATGCTGATATTGTTTACAAAAAATACATCCTCAGAAGCTTGATAGATGCATCAGAGCAAATAGCTAGCCAAGCCTATGCTGAAGCCGATCAAGATGTCTCTGATATTTTGGATAGCGCCGAAAAAAGCATTTTCCGAGTATCATCAAATATGAATGTTAAAAATGGCTTTGTCTCTATCAAGCAAGGCCTTATGGAAACAGTCGAACAAATAGAATACCTCAGAGAAAACAAAGATGAAGTACGCGGAGTACCGACTGGTTTCCCAGATCTCGACAATATCTTGGCGGGACTACAAAAATCTGACTTGGTGATATTGGCGGCGAGACCAAGTATCGGTAAGACAACATTTGCACTCGACATTGCCAGAAATGTGGCTCTCTCTGGGCGTGCTGTCGGGATATTTTCTCTAGAAATGTCTGCCAACCAACTCGTCCAAAGAATGCTCTCTGCCGAGAGTCGTGTCGATGCTTGGTCTATAAGAACTGGTCACGGACTCTCCTCTACTCACTTTGCTACCCTTCAAGATGCAGCGAGTAGACTACAAAAAGCTCCTATATATATCGATGATCAAGCAGGCAATAGTATTGTAAAAATGCGAGCAGTCGCAAGAAGACTAAAGAGTGAGCACGGTCTTGCGCTCATTGTCATCGACTATTTGCAACTCATTCATGCAAGTAAAAACTATGACAACATGGTCAATCAAATCACTGAGATCTCTCGCGCACTCAAACAACTCGCTCGTGAACTCGACGTCCCTGTGCTTGCCCTCTCTCAGCTCTCTCGTGCCGTGGAAGCTCGTGGTGGCAAACCTCGTCTCTCAGACTTGCGTGATTCAGGATCTATCGAGCAAGATGCTGATGTTGTGATGTTTCTTCACCGAGAAGATAGGTACAAAGACGCTGCGGAAAAAGACAATATCATCGAAGTCCTTATAGAAAAACACCGTAACGGTGCTGTGGGCAAAGTTGATCTACTCTTTGATGCCAAAACTACAACACTTCTATCTATAGACAAAAGTCACATGCCGGCACCAAAAGCTAAATCACTTGATGATTTTTAGTGTAAAATATTAAAATTGTGCAAGATCATATAGAACAACTTACAAGACTTTTTCTCAAATTCCCTGGCATCGGAGCTCGGCAAGCAAAAAGATTTGCTTATTTTATAATGAGCCAACAAGATAGTTACGTCAAAAGTCTTTCAGCAAGTTTGCTCACCGCTAAAGCTTCAGCGCAAACTTGTACAAAATGTTTGAGGATATACGAAGGAAGTGCAGGGATTTGTGATATTTGCTCTAATGAAAAACGTGACCAAGATAAAATCATAGTCGTAGAAAAAGGCTCTGACATAGAAGCCTTTATGAAGACAGATTACTCTGGAGTGTTTTTTGTTCTAGGCTCTCTTATCCCGATAACAAAGAAAGATATAATCGATGGGACAAATGCCAAGCTCTTGATAGAAAGGGTGAAAAATGAAAAGAATATAAGCGAAATAATTCTCGGCTTCCCTATCACTCCAAACGGAGATCACACGGACTCTGTAATTCGTGAACTCCTAGCCCCATACACTGTGGAAGTAAATAGCCTAGGGCGCGGACTCTCAACTGGCACCGAACTCGAATACGCAGACCCAGCTTCTCTTGAGGCTTCACTAAAGAAACGGGAATGATACAATAAAAGCAATGACAAAAAATAAAAAATCTGGCTTTACCCTAATAGAACTTATGGTTGTTGTAACCCTAATAGGAGCTATAGTAGGCGTTGTTATCGCCGGGATAAGCGAAGCTAGAAAAAAAGCTCAAATATCAGCCATAACATCTTCAATGAAAGAGTTTCAAAAACTACTTGAGTTTGAATTCTCTGATACTGGAAGCTACAGAAATCTCCAGTACTCAGGACCAAGCCCTTTTTATGCTTGGATACCAAATACTCCTTGCGACTCTTCTTTTTCAGGAAACTATGCGCAAAAAGCAAGAGAAATATGTAAAGTCATAGTGGCCAACAGTGCACCGAGTATTTGGGGAGATGGATGGAGATTTTATTCTGGTAATGCATTTGATTTAGATAGTAAATATTCTATAGTAGCTAGTCTGCCCAATGGACAGTTTCTTTGTATTGGATCAAGCGGAATGTCTGACAAGACTCCTAGTCAAACACCCTACTGGACTGGAGTTGGTTGTTACTCAAATCCATAAAAAATCCCTCATTTGAAAATAATTTGAGGGATTTTTTGTTTTATTTTATAGAAGTTATTTTAACTTTGAAGTATGGCTGTCGGTGACCATTTTTCTTCATGTAGCGAGACTTTTGTTTGTATTTGAGGACTATCACCTTTTGAGCTCGGCCTATCATTTCTATCTCAGCTTCTACTTTTGATCCATCGATAAAAGGAGTACCGATAACTGTGTTTTTGCCATCGTCAGTAAGGAGAACTTCAGAAAAGGTTACTTTGTCGCCCTTTTTGAACTCGCCTTTTAGCTTCTCAATCTTGATAGACTCTCCCACTGCTACGCGGTATTGCTTACCCCCAGTTTTGATAACTGCGAATTCGCTAGAAGGGGCTTTTTTGGTTGTTTTTTTTGCTGTTGCCATATTAGTTTTTGTTGTCGGACTATTATACCTAAGACTAGATATTTTGCAACTCCCCTATAAATGGTACAATAAAGAAGATGATTTCTCGCTATACATACCACAATATAACCTGGGTGGACATGCAAAACCCTAGTAAAGAAGAAATGGTCCATATTATGGAGGAGTTTTCTATACCGCCCCTGGTAACAGAAGAAGCAATGACTAGTACCCTACACGCAAAAGTAGAACTTTATGATGCTCTTATCTATATGATACTTCACTTTCCACCATCACATCGTGACGGAGTTAATGGCACAGAGCAAGAGATAGACTTTATCATTGGAAAAAACTTTTTGATAACAACACACTATGAGTCTATATATCCGATAGAACAATTTGCTAAAAACTTTGAAAAAAACAATAGCTTTGGACTAGAGAGCAAGATAAGTCATGGCGGATTTTTGTTTATAGAAATGATGAAAAGCTTTTACCAACACTCACTCCATAAACTAGATGAAATAACAAAAGTAGTCAAAGAGATAGAGTACTATATCTTTAATAACCACGAAGAAATGATGGTCAAGAAAATATCCAGCACTGGCAAAAAGCTTCTAGACTTCAAACAAGCACTTCGTTTTCATCAAGACATTTTGAGATCCTATGAAAATGCTAGTAGCAAGCTCTTTGGTGAAGATTATAGATACTACGCTGAGATTATCACTTCAGAATTCAACAAACTAAACTCTCTCCTAGAGAGCAATCGTGATGCCTTGGTGGAACTACAAAGAACCAACGACTCTCTCCTTTCTACCAAAACCAACGACACCATGCGGACTTTTACCATACTGACTTTTGTTCTTACACCTCTCATGCTTATTACAGGTATCTTTGGAATGAACACTGGAGAAGGTCTCACTTTTATACAAAACAAAACAGACTTTTTCTTTGTCTTGGGGGCGATGATAGTTACAGGTTTGGTGATGTTTTTATTTTTTAAGATACGAAAATGGCTCTAAACCTCTACAATACAAAATCTCGGCAAATAGAAGAATTCAAGCCTCTAAAAGAAGGTGTAGTAACTATGTATGCTTGTGGACCAACTGTTTATGACAGTACTCATATAGGACACATGCGCAAATATATCGGTGATGATATTTTGAAGCGCACCTTGATGTATCTCGGATATGAAGTCAAACATGTGATGAATATTACTGACGTAGGACATCTCACTAACGACAGTGATGAAGGAGACGATAAGTTTGAAAATAAAGCAAAACTAGAAGGAAAAACTGTTTGGGAAATAGCTAAATTTTATACTGATATTTTTCATAAAAGCATGGAAGCTGTGCATGTATTGCCTCCTACCATAGAGCCCAAAGCAACTGAACATATAGATGGTATGAAAAAGTTGATTGAAGAGTTGATGTCAAAAGGCTTTGCTTATGAGACAGACCAAGCTCTTTATTTTGATACTTCAAAATATAGCGACTACGGATCTCTCTCTGGACAAAATTTATCTGAAAAAATAATAGGTGCCAGAGATGATGTGACAACTGATCCTGAAAAAAGAAATCCTGGTGACTTTGCTCTTTGGTTTAAAAGAGTGGGCAAATTTGCAAACCACAGTATGTACTGGCCAAGCCCCAAAGGCATAGAGGGAGATGGCTTCCCTGGTTGGCATATAGAATGCTCCGCTATGAGTATGGAGTATCTCGGAGAAACTATTGATATCCACACTGGTGGGATAGACCATATACCGGTGCACCATGAAAATGAAATAGCACAAAGTGAGTGCGCGACAGGACACGATTTTGTCAGGTACTGGGTTCACTATGCGTTTTTGAATGTCGACGGAGAAAAAATGAGTAAGAGTAAACACAACTTTTATACTCTCTCTGACATGGAAGCTCACAATGTTGATCCGCTCGCTATGAGACTTTTGTGTATGCAAACAAGTTACCGCAAGCCACTAAACTTTACTTGGGAGTCACTATCCTCTTCCAACGAACTTCTGAAAAAACTAAAAAATTTTGCCTCAAAACAAAACGAAGTGGGAGAAATAGTTTCTGATTATAATGACAACTTCAAACAAGCCCTTGGTGACGACCTAAATAGCGCAAAAGCACTAGCTACAGTTTGGGAGTTGCTAAATGATACAAATCTTCAAAACTCTGATAAGTGGGCGACACTTTTATCTTTTGACCAAGTGCTTGGTTTAGATTTGGCAAATGTTCCTAAGTTTGTTGTAACAGAAGAAGCCAAACAAATAGTCTTGCAAAGAGATGAAGCTAGAGCAAACAAAGACTTTACTACTTCTGATACTCTTAGAGCAAAACTAGAAGAAATGGGTTACGAAGTCTCTGATAGTCCAAACGGAACAATACTTAGTTAGGATAAGCTCCACTAGCTGGGATAGTAACTATAAATGTAGAACCTTTGTCTAGGCCGGGAGATTCTATGGTCACATCACCTTTGTGTGCTCGAGCTATTTGTTGTGCTAGATAAAGACCAAGTCCAGAACCACCAGTGTTGGTTTTGCCACCTTCTCCACGACTAAACTTTTCAAACAGCTTAGCTTTGGTCTCCGGCGAGATACCCATACCACTATCTGAGACAGCAAAGACTATGTTGCTACCCTCTCGAGTAAGAGAAACTTTTACAAAACCTTTCATGGTGTATTTGATACTGTTGTCTACGAGGTTCAGAAATACCTGCTTGATCTTGGTCGCATCAGCACTAACGATAAAGTTGTCATGCTTATCCATATCCAAACTAAAGTCCAAACTCTTGCTTTCTGCTGGAACTTTCATTTCGTTATAGAGTGTTGCAACTATTGTCGCTAAGCTAGTTGGGCTAAATTCGTACTTCATACCTCCCTGCTCTATCTTGGAAACATTTAACAAATCCTCAACTATATTTGTCAGCCCCTGAGCTGAAGTGTATATACGCTTGACTGCTTCGTCTTGCTTTGAGTCTAGGCTTCCAAAAGCCCCTTCAGAGAGCATCGAGGCATAACCTTTGATAGCAGTTAGCGGAGAACGGAGTTGGTGTGAGGCGAGGGATAAAAACTCAGTCTTAAGCTTATCGAGCCCCTTAAGTTTGTCGTTAGCTTCGGCAAGAGAAAGGTTTGATTTTTCAAGCTTATAACTAAGCTCTTCAAGATGTTCTCTTTGAGAAACTTCTCTACCAATGCTTTTTATTAATAAAATACCAAAAGCAATGGATAGAATAAATGTGACAATAACAACATAATGAATAATTGTTAAGTTATTTATAAATAACAATGAGAATATTAATGACCACAAAGCCCATACAAGGAGTTGCCCAGAGACAACATGAGCATTGAAGGTTTTATATTTGGTAATCATGTACCCCACAAAACCAACAAATAAAAGCATACCTATAGGACCTATGAGATTTATTTCATAGTTTTTAAATAACTCACCATAAACATTTGAAGCTGAAAAAATAAAAAGAAACAGTATCATCCCTGTAGTAATGAGTGTTGTCCTCTTTTTTATTTCCAAACTAAAACTACTTTTTCTTAATAAAGATCTACCTATATAGCCTATCCAAATTATACAAAATAGTTCAAGTGCATAAACGTAGTACCACAAATGACCAACAACCCCCTGGCAGTTTTCTGAATCATAAGAGGTTATATTTAAAATAGTAGGAGTTAAAACAAGAACTGGGATATACAACAAAGATAAAGCTATCTTTTTCTTGAAAGAAATATCTCTCTGGTTAACAAAAACATCAATAAAGTAAACTGACAGTAAAAATATAGGGGTCTCAAAAGTAGCTAAAAGTTGCCACGATAGATGGATTAAAGGGTTTGGGGCAGCAACCCAGGCCACTAAAATAGAAAAGACCCACAAAGAAAAAAAAGTGCTAATACCAAGGAAAAGCTTACCGACTAATGATTTTTTATCTTTTATAAAAATAAAAATACCAAGAAGTAGAGATATTATAACTACTGGTATATATGCGTAGTATAGAAGCACTGGAGCAATAGAGAGATCAAAAAGACCGAGAAATTTAGGTGTCGCATCTGCACATAGATTTGAAATAATAGATTCAACCATAAATAAAAGTTATATTTTTAAAATTTCATAATCCTGCTTAACAAGAGTTTTATATGCTGTAAAACCAATAGAAAAAATCATAAAAATAGAGAGGAAAATAACCAATATTGTATTATTCCTAATTTGCATTATAATCATAATTATACATGAAAATACTGTTCATATCAAACGACCTCATCGCTGGAAATCTTGCAAAACTACTAGTAAAAGAAGGTCATGAAGTAAAAATATACATACACGAAAAGGCCAGAAGAGAGAATCTTGAAAATATAGTTCCTAAAACAGAAAACTGGAAAAAAGAACTTAGCTGGGTGGGAAAAGATGGTCTTATTGTTTTTGATGATACTGGTTGGGGGAAAGAACAAACTTATCTAAGAAAAAATGGTTATACAGTTTTTGGCGGATCACAAAAAGGAGATGAGTTAGAGTTTAGTCGAGAATATACTCAAGATATTTTCAAAAAATATGGACTAAAGACAAAAGAGACTAAAGATTTTAACACTATTGAAGAAGCTATTTTATATATCGAAAATAATCCAAAAGCTTGGGTTATTAAACAAAATGATCATGCGCCAAAAGCTATGAATTATGTTGGTCACTTCAAAGATGGAAAAGATACTATCGCTGTTCTAAAAAGTTATTTGACTAATCCAAAACTGAAAAAAGAAAGAGTTACTTTGCAAGAAAGGATATACGGTATCGAAGTTGGTGTTGGAAGGTATTTCAATGGAAGCGACTGGGTTGGACCAATCGAAATAAATGTAGAACATAAAAAATTCTTTCCTGGCGACATAGGCCCAACAACAAGTGAAATGGGTACTCTTGCGTGGTATTCAAAAAATGAAAACAATAGACTTTTTAAAGAAGTGTTATCACC
>CAZDGL010000003.1:86167-100276 GCA_964505155.1 uncultured Candidatus Saccharibacteria bacterium | reverse complement strand
AAAGCCATTCGGAGTTCATCAAAGTCATCCTGACTCTCTGGATAAACAGATGCCACTACCACAGGGCTTGGTTGCTCATATCCTATCAAAACCTTGGTTTGTTTTTTAGGGTCAATTATTGTGTCTCCGACAGAGGCAATACCTGGCTGTTTGATACCAGTAACTATAAAGCCTATCTGTCCAGCTTCCAAAATAGGGGTTGTGGTTTCAGCTGGTTTAAATACTCCAACATCAAGGACTTGGAAGTTTTGCTTAGCAGCAGCAAAAGAAAGGGTATCACCGCGCTTGATAGCTCCGGAGAACATTCGCACAAAGACTATCACACCTTTATGATTTGAATAATTAAAATCAAAAATCAAAGCCTGGGGGTCTTTTTGTATTTCTTCTTTTGGAGCTGGAACTTTTTGTATTATTTTGTTCAATAATTCCAAAACACCTTCACCTGTTCTACCTGAGACTTTCATGACGTCATACTCTTCACAATCTAGCAGTGAACAAATCTCAAGTGTAGTTTCTTCGACTCTTGAAAGCGGTGAGTCAACCTTGGTTAAAACAGGGATAATAACTAGCCCAGAATCTTTGGCCATACTTAAAGTGGTGAGAGTTTGAGCTTGGACTCCTTGAGTAGAGTCAACAAGAAGAAGTGAGCCCTCGACCGCTTTTAAGGCTCTAGAGACCTCGTAAGAGAAGTCTATATGCCCAGGAGTATCAATGAGGTTAAGCATGTATTCTTGACCTTCAAGCTTATGCATCATTCGGACTGGTTGCATTTTGATAGTGATACCACGCTCTCTTTCAAGCTCCATAGAGTCGAGTACTTGATCTTTCATTTTACGCGCCTCTATAGTGCCTGTGATTTCTAGCATTCGGTCTGCCAAGGTGCTTTTGCCGTGGTCAATATGAGCAATAATAGAAAAGTTGCGTATGTGTTTTAAATCCATAATTATTCAGCAAATATAGCATAAAAAAGCTGTTTTTGCTTATAAATCAGACTGTTCTGGGACAATGGGTTTAGCGCGCCAAAATTTGGATTTTAGGGTTTCTGTAAACAAATATATGTCTTCGTTTTTTAGCAGTATCAAAACTCCGACATAAATAGCTATTCCAAAAACTCCAGCCAAAAATCCTTGCAAAAGCACCCCTACAAAAGTAGCCTGATCTACCCCAACCCCCAAAAGAGTTAGAGCGATATAGATACCGGTCGAAGAAATAATCCCTGCTCCTAGAGTGTGCAGAAGCGTCTTTTTTATATCGTGCTCTTTATTTGCTACTTTAGTTTCTTTGTGGAAATAAATCCAAAGCAAAACTGCATTTGTGATTTGCCCTATAGAAAATCCAAGTGGTAAAAGCAAAACTGCTGTACCTGAGACTCCGTCAACTCTCAAAAGAGATGTAATAAAGTTTTCAAAGACTAAACTATTTTTGAAAGCCAAAAGTAGTAGCGCAGTAGAGATAACTGTCACAAAAAGTCCTATAAGGTTTATCTTCAAAGGAGTTTTGGTGTTGCCTTTAGCATAAAATCCTCTAACTAAGATCAAGATCAGGCTTTGTGCTGTTATAGAAATAGAAAACAAAGCTAGTGCTCCAGCTACAAGACGTGTGTCGTTCCAAGAAAACACTCCGCTACCAAGAAGCAGTCTTACTATTTGAGCTCTCAAAACGATAAAAAACAAAGCAAATGGTATAGAGAAAAACAATATATTTCTTGTTGCTCTGTGGATCAAGGATACAAATTCTTCTTTTTTTTCTTCTTCAAAAAGCTTGGTGAGTGCTGGAAAAGCGGCTACAGCATAAGATATTCCGATAATCATCATTGGTGTTGTTTGGATGTTGTACGAAAGCTGAAAAACAGAAATAGATCCTACCACCAAAAGAGATGCGACAGCACTCATGGCGATGAATGTGATATTTGTTATAGAAAGTCCCAGAGTTCTAGGCAAAGACTGTCTTGTTACTTCTTTGATCATTTTCCAGTCAATGTTTCTTGTAAACCTTGGGAAACGAGATACTGAAAGTAGAGAGGGTATCTGAATACAAACATGCAAAAGAGCTCCCAAGATCACTCCAAATATTACTCCCAATATTCCAAAGTATGGGTAGAAAAATACTATACCTATAACTATACCCACATTATAAAGAAGTGGTGCTAAAGCAAAAGAGAGAAACTTTTGCTTTACCTGAGTAAAAGCACTAAACAAACTAGAAAGCCCAAAAAGTATTGGTGAAAGAAGCATGATGCGTGTATACATGACCAAATCCAAGTGCTGACTAGCAGAAAACCCTGGAGAGATAACTTTTGATATATAAGGCATGAGAACAAAAGCAATCAAAGAAACAGTTATCATGCCCAAAAAGTAAACGCTCAGCAAAGAGTCCGAAAACCTTTTCATTTTTGTTTCGTCACCCTTTTTTATATGACTAGTTATAAAAGGTATTAAAACAGTAACAGAAAAGAGTGAAGCAATGGCGTTATAAATAAAATCTGGCGCTCTAAAAGAGGCGTAGTAAACATCAAGTGGAGCGGACGGACCAACAACAGAAGCCAAGAATCTATCTCTAAAAAGACCTAGAAGCTGTGATAAAACAGAAAAAACAGCAAGAACCAGAGCTGCCTGGTTCATACTAGTTATATCCTTGTTTAGAAGCTTTAAGAGCTTGGAGACCATGTGTTTAGTTTGCCTTAGTTTTTACCTCTTCAGTCTTAACTTCCGCAGAACCTTCTTGGATCCTTTTTATTTGATCTTCTACACCTGTTATCCTAGGAAATTTATTTTGGAATGCCTTAAGCTCTTCTATCGCTTCAGATTTTCTACCAGCTAATTCTAGTGTTTTGATATAGACAAGATAACTATTGGGATCATTGGGAGCCAACACTTTTAATCTAGAGAAAGCATCTAGTGCTAGAGAATAATTTTTGGCATCTAGATAGATATTTCCCAACAAAGCAAAACCTTGAGGATCAGCAGGAGCAATGCCTGTGTATTTTATAAGTTCATTTTTTATAGCTTGTGAATCACCTTGAGAAGCTTCTATTTGACCCTTCAAAATAAAGGCTTCTAGATAATCTCGTTTTAAATCTAGTGCTTTAGCAATCTCTTCAAGAGCCAAGTTTCTATCTTCTTTTATGATAGCAATACGAGCGTTATTTAAAGCAAAGAAAGGATTTTTTGGGTTTCTTTTTTGAGCCTCAAAAGCAGAGGCTGATACGTTTTGCATGATTTGCTCATTTTTTCCATCAGCTATCAGTTGGTATACCTGGCTTAGAATTATCCAGTTTTGAGAACTCTCTCTGTCTAGGGCAATAGAAGCTTGAGCACTTTGTTCTGCTTGAGTAAACATAGACTGAAGTTCAGCTTTATCTGGATTTTCTTTTTGTGAAAGAGTGTTGAACTGATTAACAAGTATAGCTGTTCGGGCTCTAAAATATATATCGTTTTGTGAAAGACTTAGGGCTTTATCTATGTTTCTTTTTGCACTATCTAAGTCTTTTGCAGTAAGAGCTTTGTTGTAAAAAACAATACTTGCAAACTTGTTACTAGTAAAATAAACCGCTGAGAAACCAAGCATACTAGCAACTACTAGTAAGAGTATTGCAAAGAAACTAAGTCTAGGATCTTTAAGATAATTTATAGATACGACTTTTGTTTTCCCTACGATAGATGATACACCAAAGAGAAGTCCTATATATATAAAACCAAAGAAAACCAAAACTAAACCTGTAGCAGCAAAGAGACAAAGAAGGAAGAGTGCCAAAGTCATGATTAAGGATGTGACAGCTATAAACCTAGTGAACCTATCCGCAAACTGATAATTAAACAACTTGAAACCATGAATAAGTGCTAGGACCAAAATAGCCAAAAATGCAATAGTTGGTAGTAGTCCGTTTGTAGTAGCTATGGATTGTATAAGGTTGAAACCAATATCAAATGGAGTATTCCAAAAAATAGTCTGATTGATAGCTGTTGGATGATACAGGTTCCAAAGATCACTATAGCGACCAGCGCCACTTCCCAAAATAGGGTCTTTATAAAGAGCGCTTCTCATAACTGATGTAGTGCTCTGGAAAGATGGTCGAATATCTGAGAAAGAAACACCGACTGTTCTAGAGAGGAAGGCTCCCACAGAAGAAGAACTAAGGAAGAAAAACAATCCAACCAACAAAGAAACCAGTGACATCATTGGGAAGTAAGATTTTTCAGGATTTTGGGTATTTTCATTTTCAGGAGAAAGAGCAAATCTAGTCCTTAGAGATCTTTCAACAGAAGTTTTATAGACAAATACAACCAAAGAAGAAGCTATGGCTATGATCCAAGCTGTTTTAAAGTTCAAAAATACCAAAGTTGCAAGGCTCAATATAGCAGTAGCAAAAGAAATCTTTCGGAAAATCCCCTTAGGCATCAAAACCTCGTACATAAGCAAAGCCAACAAAAAGACAAAAGTTGCAAAATAAGAGAAATCAACCCATGAACCAACCAAAGTCCCTTGGCTTGAAACATGTGAAAGATAGTTTGAAACAAAAGGAACCTTTTTTGTTGCAAACAAAATTATTTGCAACAAAATAGTTAGAGCTGAACCTGAAAATGTCACAAGAAAGAGTTTGACTAACTTTTTTTGTTCTCTAGCAAAAGTAGCAACCAAAAAAACAAACAAAGATAACACCAAAGTTGTCGCAAAAGAATCAAAAACAAATCCCTTGCCCCACAAAGAAACCTTTGGGTTAACAGAAGCCAAGGCACTAACTAGAGACAGCGCAACCCAAGACAAGAAAGCTAAAAGCGCTGGAGACTTGGGAATCCTCAAAGACCCTTCTACAAACTGCCCGATAAGCCAAAGAGATGTTGCCAAAAAGACACCTAAGTAAAGGAGAAATCCTTTTACCATCGAGTTGCCACCTGCTGAGGTGGAGAGGAAAATAAGTGGTAAAACAGCACATAAAGTTGCAATAATAATAAATGAAAGGTTGTTGAATTTGGCTACTATTTTTTGATACATAATGTCTGTATTATAACTCTTTTTAATCCTTAATAACAATGTTGATAATCCTGTTTGGAACTATCACTATTTTTTCTATAGTTTTGCCTTCTGTGTAGTCTTTGACTTTTTGAAGCTCCATGACTAGCTTTTCTATTTCATCTTTTTCCATATCTTTAGTAAGCGTGATCTCTGTGCGCACTTTGCCGTTGATTTGAACACCGATAGTTATCTCACTCTCAACTACCTTGCTCTCGTCATACTTCGGCCAAGGTGCAAGATGAATGCTTTCTGTCTCCCCTAGCTCATACCAAAGCTCTTCAGTGATATGGGGCGCAAATGGGGCAAGGAGCTTGAGAAATGTTTTGTAGTCTTCCTGAGAGATACCTTCTTTTGATACTTCATTAGCAAATATCATTAAGCTAGAAACAGCGGTATTGAATTTGAAGTTCTCTATATCTTCTGAAACTTTTTTAATTGTTTTGTGAAGCAAAGATAGATTTTCTGTTTTTGTTTGTGGTGATAGTTTTTGAGATAGTGACCAAACTTTCTCTATAAATCGATATGTCCCGACAAGTCCGTTAGTACTCCATGGAACAGTACTTTCAAAAGGCCCAATAAACATTTCATACAGACGAAACGCATCAGCACCAAACTGCTTTACAACATCATCAGGATTGATGATGTTTCCCCATCGCTTTGACATTTTACGCCCGTCTTCTGCAAGAATAAATCCCAAGAATTCAAGCCGAGGAAATGGCTCTTCTGTCGAAACAATACCAATATCAAAAAGAAACTTATGCCAAAAACGAGCATAGATGAGGTGCCGTGTCGCATGATCTCCTCCCACATAAACATCTACTGGTAACCAATCTTTTTCCTTTTTTGGATCAATGAGCGCTTTTTTGTTCTCTGAATCTACATAGCGCAAATAATACCAAGAAGAACCTGCCCACTGTGGCATAGTGTTTGTTTCTCTTTTTGCATGACCTCCACATTTTGGACATGTTGTATTTACCCATTCTTCAATGTTTGCAAGCGGGCTTTCTCCTGTCCCAGTAGGTTCATAGTTATCAACTTCTGGCAAAAGCACTGGCAAATCTTTCTCTGGTACTGGAACAACACCACAGCTTTCACAATGAACAACTGGAATAGGCTCACCCCAATATCTCTGACGAGAAAAAACCCAATCTTTTATTCGATAAGTGCTTTTAATTTTTCCTCCGACAAATTCGGTAATTTTTTGTTTTGCTTCTTCTGAAGTAAGACCATTAAATTGATTTGAATCGACAAGAATTCCTGGTTTATCAAATACTTCTTCATTTTGTATATAACGCCTAACAAGCTCAGCTTCACCCATTGGAGATATATTACTAAGCATCAATTCAATAGCTTTTTTTGGTTCAACCCATTCATAAGTAAGCCCAGCATCTTCTTCATCACTAGTAAGTACTAGGTCAATCTTTTTTGATTCATCAATCTCTACGACAAAGCCATATGCTCGTCTTTCCCAAATTCTATTGTTATCTGTAAATCTTTGATAACAAACATAAGTACTTCCTAATGATTTAATAATAGTTGACTTATAACCTGTTTCTTCTAAAACCTCTCTAGCAACTCCTTGCGCAGGGGTTTCATTTTCTTCAATTGAACCACCAGGAAGTCTCCACTGATTCCATTTTTTTTCAAATTGTAACAATATTTTTGAATCTTCTTTTCTCTTTATAACCGCCAAAGCACCTTTATTACTTTGTACAATTTCTTGATTATTTTTTGGTGTTGTAATTTCGATAACCACCTCTCTAATGGGAAGCTTATACTTCTTCGCAAAATCAAAATCCCTCTCATCGTGTGCAGGTACACCCATAATAGCTCCAGTGCCGACATCATTCATTACGTAGTTTGTAATCCAAACAGGCACTTTTTCTTTATTAGCAGGATTGATCGCATCAAAGCCAGCATAAATACCTGTTTTTTCTTTTTCTTTAAAATCTCGAGCAGTATCTTCTTCAAGAGTCTTTGATATATAGTCTTTTACATCCTCTGTAGGCTTCCAACCCATTTCTAACCATTTTTTTGCAAGTCCCGCAGATACGCCAATAAAAGTAACACCAAAAAGTGTATCAGCACGAGTTGTAAAGACTTTTATCGGATGCTGTGGTTGTCCTTCTATAGGAAAATCTATTTCACTCCCTTCATTTTTTCCTATCCAGTTTCTTTGAGCTTCTTTTACTCCTTCTGGCCATTTCGGTAGCTTGTCCAAATCTGCAAGCATTCGATCCGCATAATCAGTGATCTTTAGTACCCATTGTCTAAGTGGTTTCTTTTCTACTTTTGTTCCACAGCGCTCACATGTGCCATCAGGCTCCACGTCTTCGTTAGCCAAAACTGTTTTGTCTGTCGGGCACCAGTTTACTGGTTCGTTTGATTCATATGCCAAACCTTTTTTGTAAAGTTGTAAAAATACCCACTGCGTCCACTTATAAAACTCTGGATCGGTTGTATTTATTTCTCGAGACCAATCATAGTCAAGTCCGATGATAGAGAGTTGCTCTTTAAAGCGAGCGACATTTTGATTGACTGCTACAGAAGGATGAACTTTGTTTTTGATTGCAAAGTTCTCTGCCGGAAGACCGAAAGCATCCCAACCCATTGGGTGAAGCACATTGAAGCCTTCCATTCTTTTTTTACGACTATAAACATCTGTAGCTATATAGCCTCGTGGATGTCCTACATGCAAACCTTCACCAGAAGGATAAGGAAACATGTCCAAGATGTATTGCTTAGGCTTAGAAGAAAAATCTTCTGTTTTATAAACCCCTTTGTCTTCCCACTGCCTTTGCCATTTACTTTCTATGGACTTGTGGTCATAAAGACGCTTGTTTAGCGAGTCACTCATATGACTAGTATTTTACTGTAAAAAGCGGTTTTTTTCTAGTTTTCTTTTATTTATTAAATCTTTTGACAGCTAAATACATAAGAGTAAACAGGGCGATAGCAAGTATTCCTACTTTTAGTCCATTGTTGGCATCTGACCAGTAACGCATCGAAGCGATGATAAGAGAAAGCACTCCACCCCAAGATAGAGATATAGCCAAGACTTCTTGCTTCAAAATAGTTCCCAGAATCAAAATCAAAGCTCCCAAAGCAATCAAAATGATAAAGACTGTTCTCTCATAAAATTTATAACCTTTTTCATACCCCATCCTCTTTGTGTATTCAGGATCGCAAGAACCTTTATAATACTTTCCTTCTGGATCAGCAGACTTAACTTCAGGGGAATTTTCTGTCCACTGCCCTCCTATTTCTAGACAACTCTCTTTTGTATACAATGAGTCTATTACTGGAGAATTATTTACTGGGTATTCTGGTGCTTTATAAACTAGCGAAATAGCGTAGTTAAAAAACATATTGATAACTATAACGATGCCGACTATCAGCGACCATTTTACAAAACGAGATGTGTGATTTGTTTGATTTTCCATATCTTTATTATACCCCGCCACAGCGGGGCAAGCTACTAAGCTCTTATAGCACCCTCTTTTATAAGTAACGCCCTTTTGGCTTTTTCTCCGCCACGATTATAAGCACCTATCTTGCCATCACTTCTTATCACTCGGTGGCATGGCACCTTGGGATCATAATTGCTCGCCATAATACTCCCTACCGCTCTACCTGCTCCTGGAGAGCCTGCTAGCCTAGCCACTGCGCCATAAGTCATAACGCTACCTTTTGGAATTTTAGAGACTATAGCCTTAACCTTTTCTGTAAAAGTTTTTTTCACTGTGGACCCTAGGAGATTTGAACTCCTGACCTTTACTTTGCAAAAGTACTGCTCTACCAGCTGAGCTAAGGGCCCTTATTTGATTAACTTAATTTAAACTTATTGAGCCTTAAAGGCTTCTACTACCACAGTAAACATTCTAATACAAAAAGATATTTTTGCAACAATACAAAATCACCCCTATGAATGAGGGTGATTTTTGAGAATTGAGAAAGGTATTACGAGTTTTCTATATTTAGTTGTGCATAGGTCCATGACGATCAGCTCCAGGTCCGACAAGCATTAGAAGGTCTTGATGTTTGTCGACAAAAGACTTTTCAGCACTTTGAGCTTGTTTCCTAAGAGTGTGAATGTTAACAAGTTCTGCAAATGTCGCCTGATCTACTTTACCTACTACTGGTGTCCCAGCTATAGCTGTTACAAAGGCATTGTAGTCATTGGCTTCTATAGAAGTTTTTATAGCCTTCATGGAGGCGATCTGAGCCTCCGTGGGTTTGGGTCTATTTTTAAAACCTCTTTCTAAGCCATTTGCCTTGGCCAGAGCTTCGGCTTCTGTGTCTTTGCCAGAGTCACGAAGAGCTTTGATTTGAGAAAGGATTTGTTTTTGCGCGTCAGTGAGCTGTGCGCGCATAGAAGTTTTTTCTGTTGTCCCACTAGCGGCTGAAGCACTATAGACTCCACCACCAACAATCGCTGCGATAGCAAGCGCTCCAATTATTTTTTTCATAACTTTATTTAATCAACGTATTAATTTGTAATGAATATCTTTTGGTACTGTTGATAAGGCCGTACGTCCTTACATACATTACTACGCTCACTCACAAATTTTCTTTCAGCTAAATCTCTCGGTGATGGCAAAATGCCATGCTTTCTATCTATTGGCAACATAGCGCAAGCGACAAAGTCTTCACCTTCTACTGTTCCTATTATTCTTATATGATCTCCTGGTAAAAAGCTTGCCAACACTCGCTCATCGAGCTCGCTTGTCAAAACAACTTTTTCTTGTCCAGAGATAGGCAAAAAGACAATGAGTTGACCTCTTTGTTTATCAAAAGATTTTATAAAGCCAGAAAGAAGCCCTTTTTTGTCATTTGACCAGACTTTTTCTTCCCAAACAACGATAGGAGGAGCAAAAGGTAGTGGCTTTTTGAGGTTGTCGAGTTTCTTGCCAAAACCAATAGCAAAAAGAAGTGTTCCAAAAACAAAACTCAAAAACAAACTAACCAAAAGTATTAGCGCAAAAGAAAACCGATAGCCTCTAGTTGTATGGCGCAGATTGTAGTAACCAAAAGCTATCATGCCAACAAAAGAAATCAGCCAAAACAAAGGTAAAGCATCAAAGAGAAATCCAAAAGAGCTTTCGTGAGTGATATATCGGTACTGCCAACCAAAATGAGAGAAGCTAAATATCGCTCCAGCGATAGCACAAGCACCGAGAAGCACTGAAGCCCCCCAGAGTGTCCAAAAGCTAGTATTTTTAAGTACAAAATGCCACCTTGAAATAGGAGTTAGATTTTCGCTATCTATCTTATCTATTATTTTATTTGCTATTGTTTTGTTGTCTTGTTCCATGTTATTTTTTTTCTATCAACTTTTTTAGTTCTTTTTTGGCTCGATGAATCAGAGTTGCGACCGTGCCCTCAGGTATTTGTAAAATATCAGAAATCTCACCATAATCCTTCTCTTCTATAAACCTCAAAATGATAACGTCTCGATACTTTTTGTCCAAAGCTTTTATAGCATCTTTTATCTTTTGACTTTCTAAAGCTTTATCAAAGACTTCTTCTGGATTTTCTACCTCTAGAGGGATACTTAAAAACAAACTTTCTTCTTTTTCTTCGAGCGTTATTTCGGGTCGCCGTTTTTTGCTTCTAAAAAAGTCGTAAGTTTCGTTGTGAACGATACGATAAATCCACGAAGAAAAAGCATAACTACTATCAAAACTTCGAAGGTATCTATAAACCTTTACAAAACTGTTTTGAAGTATATCTTCAGCATCTCTTTGGTCTGACACACCGAGCCTTCTTATGTACCGCAAAAGTGGTGCTTCATATCTATAAATGACAGAGGAAAAAGCATTCTTGTTGGAAAGAACAACACCCACAAGCTCTTTGTCAGTTAAGGCTTCATACTCTTTTTCCATATATTCTCTTATATATTATACGTTAATACTCCAAAAATCTTTCAAACCAAAAAGCTCCAAATATTTGGAGCTTTTTGAAACAAGGTTATTTGTTAGTTTGCTGTCATAAAAGTCGCAGGCCATGTCACGCTGACATTACCATTTTGACCAGTTGTATAAACTAGATAGTAGTAAGTTGTACCTGCTTGCAAACTGCTCAAAGAAACATTTTGTGAAGTTCGAGCATTGAGATCAGTCATAGCTACTTGGCCACTGACATCTACTGAGTTTTCATACTCATATGTAGTTAGTGGTGAAGAACTATAGAAGACCTTGCCTTGGGCTGGAGTATTTGTATTCCAGATTACATTGGCATTATTTCTAGAAGAACTTACGTATACTCCAGAAATAGTAGGTGCATTGCCGTTGTTAGTCTGTTGTCCGCCATCACCATTAAGCTCAGCACGAGTCATTGGGCCAACAATACCATCAGCTGAGAGACTGTGGGCAGTTTGATATCTCATAACCGCTCCTTTTGTTATGTTACCAAAGATACCATCAGAACCAACCCCTAGAAATGCTTGAAGGTCTTTTACATCAGAACTTCTTGATCCAAATCTCATAGTAGTAGTGAAGTCTGCAGAAGCTACTGTTGGAATAATGATGAAAGCCATAGCTCCCAAAACTATCCCTAGTTTTGCAAAAATTGAATTTTGTGTGTTTTTCATAAATTTATTTTTCTATTTAATTATTAAAGAAGAAGTAGAGGTGCCTTATGCCAATTACATCTGTTGCTTCTCGCGATAGACGATTTTGTGGACTTGGCAAAATATTAGAAATCTTGTCAACAAAGTTATTATACATTAGATATTGACAAAATAAAAGACTTATTGTTTTATAACACAGATATTCAATAAAGCCTAATCTATGAATTTAAAACTCTGCGCTATCTCTTCCATCATATTTTTGATCAAATCTTTATCAAACTCTTTGATGCCTTGATCTGGAGAGTAAGCTCCAATATTTGTATAGTGAATTATATATTCAACGGCATAACACTTGTTGTTACGAATAGTTCTATAGCTTGTAGTTTCATAAAAATTCCCTGCCCCAGCATCTGAGAGTGTGCTTTTTTTGTATATAACATTGTTTATAGTTTTTTCTTCTACAAATACTTCACCGTTTTCAGCGACCAGACAGTTTTGTACTGCTTTAGCATCAGGACTCATTCCAACATTGAATTTCGCACTACTAAAATTTGTATTTGGCTGTAAAGACTTTGGCGCGGAAACACTAACCAAAAGCTCTCCAAGAGTTTGGTTGTTGTTTCGCCATAAATTTGTATCCAAAATCGTTTGATCAGAGATGGTTAGGTTTTTGGGATAATAAAAACTAAAGTTTTCTTTTGTATTTACAAAACTTTTTGTTAGTGAATCTGGAATGTTTTTTGGTATAGAGTTATTTTTTTTAAAAAGAAAGTAAGATATTACTACAACACCTACAATAAGAAGTATTTTTGTATATTTGTTCATATAGGCATTCTATACCTATTGAGAAATAAAGCTATGAAAGTAGTAGTAGCACTTTGGCAAGTTTGAGCTCATCAAAGCTATACTTCTCTCCAAGGGCTTTCCAAGCTGGCGAGAGTTTGTCACTTCCCTTTTTATCAAAGGCTTTGATTATCTCTGGTAGTCCATTCAAAACCTTTTGACTACAAAGTCCATAAGCTTGGTCATAAGAGAGCATATCTTTGGCTTGCAAAGAGACGAGATGATCTATGACAGTACTTTCTGTGATGTCGCGTGCTTTGGCTATTTCAGAGAGACTCAGCCCCTCTGTGATAAGAGCGAGGGTTTTTTCTGTGGTACTGAGCTTCTCCGATCTTTGTTTTGTTAATGAACCACCAAAGGCTTTGAGCATGTTGTGTTGCATTACTTCCAAGTCTTTTCTATCTAGCGCTTCAAAGGCTCCTTCTGCTTGTAAAGACGCATCTCGAAAGACTCTATCTGTTGTTAAAACTTCAGGGTGCACTTCGAGCGCTCTTTGGTTGTAGCCGACAAGAGTGATGCCAGCAAAAGTCCGCACACGCGAAAGCGCTACATAGCCCTGACCATATTCAAAGACATCAGAGAGATCCATACGAGCACTATCGAGACTCATACCTTGGCTTTTGTGTACTGTGATAGCCCAAGCCAACCGAAGCGGTATCTGAGATATACGCGCTCTGACCTTGCCATCTTCTTCTACTACCCAATCCATAGGAACAATTGTTATTTTTCTGCCATCATTTGTTTCGATGATTGGATAGCGAGTAACCGCTTCAAAACCCAAAACCTTGCCTAAGGTGCCATTGGCAAAGCCTGCTTGCGGATTGTTTTTGGTACACATCACCACTGCACCTACTTTTAGTCTGAGCTCTTCTGGAGAAAGACAACCCTTTTTGAGTCCTTCTATCAAAGCCTTGCTCCCTTTACTATCCATAGTAAAAACTTCTTCTCTGCCAACAAGCTCTCGAAGCTTTTCATCATTTAGCTTATCAACGGCGATATTTTTGGTGAAAAGCTGGGTGGTTGAGTCTCCGACTTTTTTGTTGTTTTTGGTGCGAGATTGCAGTTCTTCATGATGAAAATCTTCCAAAGAATTTTCTCTAATAGCCGAAAGGATAGACAGGAGCGCTGAGTCTTCTTGACGGTGTTGTTCTGTCAGATAGCAAGTGATGAGCTTCAAGTTTTTCCATGAAGGGCTTTGATAGGCAAATTGTGCCTGACTGCCAAACTTTGAAATAGGCGGAAGTTGAAAAAAGTCTCCGACCAGTATCACCTGGAGTCCACCAAAAGGCTCAGGGTGCCCACGAAGAGTCCGACACACTACATCTACCATTGAAAGAGTTTGCGCGCTTAGCATCGAAATCTCATCAATGATCAAAACTTTGGCATTGTTGATGCGACGCACCAAATATTCTTTGGTAGAGAGTGCGTCGAGGTCATAAGCGTTAAGCGTATCTTTGACCCCAAGTCCACTCCAAGCATGTATCGTCATGCCATGAAGATGTGTCGCTGCGATACCTGTCGAAGCGGTGATAGCTGGCTCTATACCGTGTTCACGCAAGTAAGAAATAAAAGTGCGAGTGACATGTGTCTTACCACTTCCTGGCTCACCAGTAAGAAATACATTTGCTCCCGTCTTCAAAATATCGAGCGCCTGCGCTTGGGTCATAAGTGGAAGTATTATA
>CAZDGL010000003.1:0-86067 GCA_964505155.1 uncultured Candidatus Saccharibacteria bacterium | reverse complement strand
TCCCGTCTTCAAAATATCGAGCGCCTGCGCTTGGGTCATAAGTGGAAGTATTATACCAGAGACAAAAAAGCCTCTCATTTTACTGAAAGGCCTTAAATATTTACCACTCTAAAAATTCAACCCCATACACTTCATAAGAAACTCCTTCGTCATTTGTTCGTAGTACCATCAATTGGTTTACTACGACACCTAACGGCAGTATCATATTACGTAGTCCATACCTTAAACAAGAAATTTTTTCTACAACCTTTTCATTATAACCCCCGTACAAGAAAGCTTCTTTTTCATGTACGCCAGTAAATCTGATTTTTGACTTACTGTAAGGCTCGCTGTTGTAAGCGTGAAGAAATTGAATTGGTTGAGATTTTTTTTCAAGCTCATTTAAGATTTTTAGAGCCTCTTCTTTTGAAATATTTTTAAGTTCGTCTTTTTTAAGATACAGACGAAACTTCATTGTTAACATTAAAAGAAGATAATTTACTATTTTTTTCATTTTTTAGTTTTAGACGTTACCACAACCTCTATAAAGAAGCTCTGGAAACATCTAAAAACCATTCAAAGAACTGTATTTAAAGTATAGCACAAATAAGTTATTTAGTCAACCTGGTAGTGAGCCCAGGACTGGATCTACTTCCGGGTCAATAGTAATTTCTCCTTTCTGGATAAGCGTTTAAGGGACATTTCCCTCTTGAGTGCCTCACCTTTTGTGGTGAAAGATTCGCTATAGACGAGTTTAACTGGTAAGCGCCCACGAGTGTATTTGGCGCCTTTGCCAAGATTGTGAGTCTCTATTCGCTTTTGTAAGTCATTGGTAGAGCCAGCATAGAGAGTGCCATCGTGACACTTGAGGATATATACATGATACATACTAGAGTTTGCGACTATCATAGGCCCAGTGAAGGAGAGCTTGGCGTTGTCGTGGCCGGCAAAAAATATCTTCTCGACGACAAGCATTTTGGAGCCACCTGATATGGCGAGTCATTTTTTTCCAGCGATTGATTTGTCGTGCGTCTTCTGTAGGAATGCGTCGCCCCATATAGTACCTGCAGTACCACTGAAACCAACCTCTTGGATCTTCATGATATATCCAACCTTTTTCTCGCCAAACTTTCAGAGACTGGCTAGCATCTACTCCAAAATAGTTGAGCTTTGGATTTTTCTTCAGCGGTGAGAGCTTAGCACGAGTAAACCAGTCTTTTGGAAACTCTTTCTGACAATCAGTCATGTACTTGCCACCAAAGACTCCGAGGGCAAGCATTTGCTTGGGAGTAAGGTCAGGCTTAAAGTCAGGAGCAAAGTCTTTGCCCATGCGAGCACCAGTCTCATAACTATAACCCTTTTGCATTTTGTCACTGACTCGAACTTTCATTTTAGAACTGTATACCCAAGATTTTCAAAACTATCGGCGCCAACGGATCAGCAGATAAGCCGTAAACCATCACTCCTCCTAAAAGTCCGGTAACAGCGACAGACACAAGACCAAAGATTGCTAAAACTATTACAAAAGTTTTGTTGGTAAGGAGCTTGGCAAGATTTAAAAGTAGGCCTCTGAGCCAAGATATATTTATCCTAACAATGACTTTGTTTTCGAGGGCTTTCAAAACTTCTCCCAAAAGGATGAGTGAGAAAAACCAAACTGTCATACTCGCAAATGTTTCGTGCATTTCTACTAAATCCCTCAGAGGGTTGGTCAACTCTTGTGCTAGTTCACCAGTAGAAGTAGCTACAAAAGCTGAGACCACGCCGAAGAAAAGAAATGTATTTTGGATTTGTCGCCAAGCTATAGATGGTAGCCATTTCTCTAGTGGCAAAACTTTCATAACAGAATAAACAAAAAGAAGCGCTATAGGAAAGTGAACAATGATTGGGTGGATGTTGTATTGCATAATACTTATATTGTATCAGCTATCTAGAGATTTTGTTAGATATGCTTTATAATAAAGCTCTATCAACATAACAAAATAAACCTATGGGAAAAAGAGCCACAGCACTCGGCGCAAAAGTAAAATCAAAACGTTCACACAAAACAGCCAAGAGACTTGCTATCAAGAAAACAATGCTTGAAGCCAAAGTAGCCAAAAAGAAATCTTCAAAAAAGAAAAAAGCAGTAAAGAAAGCAAAATAAATCTTAAAACCCTCACTATGTGTGAGGGTTTTAAGATTTATTTTTATTGACAAAAATTATTTAAATTTGTACTATCCAGAAAAACAAAGCTCATGGAAAAAAAAGAAAGATCCGACCAGCTCTATTGCCTGGTAAAAATCAGTGAAGAAAATGCTAGAGTAGCAACTTTTTTTGTGTTTGGTTTGTACGTGGCAATTATACTTGTGATGATCTTATCGGTACTTTCATCAGAGGAAAACGAAGATGCTGATAAAAGCCAATGGGTAGAAATGATTCCTAAGTGGATGATTGTAGTTTTTGTTCTTCTGGGTATATTGGCTTTTGTAATAATCTCTTCTTTTTGGAAAAGTGTCAAAAAGGCCGAAAAAGAACTAGAAGAAGCCGGTGGAGATAAGGTCTAAACAGAAAAACTAAGTACAAAGGAGACGATTAATCGCTCTCCTTTTTTGTTTGACAAAAATTGAGTAGGTTGTAGTATCAAAGAAAAAAACAATTTCATTACCTTAAAACAAGAAGCATGGCAAAAAGTAATACTTTGATAAAAACAAAAGATATTATTAAGTCTTTTAAATCAATAAGTGCCCTTGAGATCCAACAAATCATTGAGGAGGCTACAGAAAAGCAGATTGTAGCAATAATAACCGGTATTAATAAAAACGAAAAATACTGGTCACAAGAGAAAAGATGGATACGTTACCTTACACCAGGTACAACTACAACCAAGATGCGCTATATCGACTCCACAACATGTACTTTTGATGTCTTCAGTAAAGAGAGAATCTCTGAATCGTTTGCGGATTTTTTATTGAAAGCTGTAAATAATCTTCCTTATCTAACACTACATGCGCATCAAGGTAGGTTCGATCCTGTTTTTACTATTCAACGGTTAACTGGCGATCGCAAAAACCCCTACCTTATTAAATTCAAGAAAGGTGGTTTTCCAAAAATTCTCTATCCTAAAATGCTAAAAATTCTGTGCTCTAAAAACAATACCAGAAAGCACTCTGATTTTAGGTTAAAAAAATTAAACCTTTCATTGATCAATGAGTACTAAAAACATAGCTAAAAACCCAGCTCCAGCGATGGAGCTTTTTTATTTGATATTTTCAAACTACCTCTTTAGAAAAAATAAAAAATCCCTGATACTGTTTGGGATTTTTTCACCACTACTAAACGTTAAAAGTAAGATTCAATTTCTCTGGGTCAATCCGGGGCGTTGTTTGTAGCATTTTGTTGACCTTTTTTATTTCTTTATGACGTTTTAGCGATTCGGAACTCTTGAGAGAGACATCTTTAGCTTTAAACATTTTTACTGATGAGGTCTTAAGTGTTTTAAACTTACTCATAAAATTTATCATTTTCTCAATTAAACTACCTATGTCACTTTTTGGCAAACCCAAACAAGTAGAGTAGTCTATAAATTTCCCTTTAATTGACAAAAAACGCTTAGGTTGTAGTATCAAGAAAAACAAAACAATTTTAGGTTCATTTAAAAAACACACACTATGAATGCAAAAATGAGTAATCTTTCTTCTTTTCATGCAGATAAGGTTATCTGCTTAGATAGTTTTTGTACTATTGAAGAAGCTCTTGAGTACGCAGAAAAAAAGCTTGATCCTTACGGAGGGCGCCATGTCTGGATGGCAATATTTGGAAGGAGGGATTTTCAAAAACTTATCCGCAAAGATTTATCTGTCGACGAAGCTATCAAGCTTGCGCAGCGAATAGAAAACCGCTGTGTATGGTACGACGAGGTATCAAATGTCGTTATGGGTAGAGAGGATACAAAAAAATTTTTACTGGAAACACTTTCTCCTATTAAAGCCATCATTTACGGCATAAGGTCTCACTGTGATTGGATATGGAGGGTGGTCAAAGAAAGAGAAGATGTAAAAACATATCTTACAACCATCCCGCTAGATAAAGCACTGTCTTGTGCAAAAAAATTCTCCAATATAGACATTTGGGCTATTTTTCTCACAAGATCAGACCTTACTCCGCCTGAAGCTATAGGGCTAGGAATCAGTGCTCCGTATGATAACAAATTGTGGGAGTACACTCTTTTCAAGAGAGATGATGTCAGAAAGCATCTTCTCGAAATGCCTCTTGATGAACTACTACCCTATTTAGCAAAAGTTAATTATTGGCGAGTATGGGGTTTCATTTTTGATGAAAGAAAAGACCTTCCATTCAAAGAGATTGTCCTTCTGTATAAAGAGGCAACAGTTAATAATAAGCCTGAGGGATATGGTATTGGTTTATATATCCATCATATTATTTGTTCTAAAACACGTTCAAAAGAAGAGGTTATCGCACTTGCCAAAGAGGTAGACTATTATAAAGTATGGGAATGTCTTTTTGTGCGATCTGATTTTTCTAAAGAAGAAGCCATAAGTATGGCGCAGGAGGAAAATACTATAGAAGCATGGAAAGGTGCTTTGCTCAGAGAAGATGTATCAATGGTACAAGCTATTTCTTATGCAGAAAAACTCAACAACGACAAAATTTGGAAGATTGTATCTGGTAAAACCAAATAAAGACTACATTCAAAGTACCTAGTTCCGCATCAAATGCGGAACTTTTTTGTTTCCAATCCTAAACCTTAAAGTTTAGACCTCTGTTGCAAACTTGACTTTATAGTCTTAGGTTGTAGTATCAAGAAAAACAATTAAATCACCCTTAAACAAAACAATATGGCAAAAGATGGCGCAATGCCGGAAACAACAGAAGTTGTTAGGTTGTTCAAATCTATGAGCACCCTTGATGATATACAAAGAATCCTCGATAAATCTACCGAGGAAGAAATTGTAGCGATAATCACTGGTATAAATGACGGTGAGAAGTATTGGTGGCAGGAACAAAAAAGAATGCGAAATCCTATACCCAACATGAGCCGAAACCGCACTGTCACCTATAGCATGCGTACATTTGATATGTATGGAGAAAAAACGATCTTTGAGCTATTTGCTGACTTTTTACTAAAAGCAGTGAATCGTTTCTCTTATTTGACACTGTATGTACACGACGGTAAATATGGTTTCCGTCCCGTATTTGGTATTCGGTATTTAAATCTTGAACTTAAAAACCCTTACCTTATTAAGTTCAAGGAAAAGAATTTTCCTGAAAAGTTGTATGAGGAGATGATAAAGATACTGTACTCAGAAGAGAATACCGAAAAGCACAAGCAGTTTGGTTTAGAAAAGATTGAATCTCTTAGTCATTACTACTATTAAAAACTGTGTTTGAACAACTAGCTCCAGCGATGGAGCTTTTTTAATTGTCTATGTTGGAGCTTATTTTGACCTCTTCTCCCATTCTCCTAATTCTTCATTGTAAACAGCAATTTTTTCTCCGCCAATAGGAACATCATCTTGATAATAATTTACATGCATGGCTGTTTCAAGAGCAATACTTTGATTAAGCACTCTTCCTTTTCTCATATATTCATATTCTATAACTTCTCCAGGCTCTTTTCCTTCAATCTTTACTTCGAGTAAATACAGACCCTTTTCATCAGATAATTCTCTAACAACAATAGGATTTTCTACATAATTAGCTATAAAACTAAGCACTTCTTCTTTTGTGTGGATTTGAGGTTCTTTTTCAGGTGTATCTGTATTTTCTAAATTCATATATCGATAATAACACATCCTGAAGTATTATATTTTACAAGCTGAGACTGTCTAAGTGATGTTGGAACCAAACTATTGACAAAATAGTAAATAAGTTATAATATTCAAGAAAATTTAAAACATGAAAAAGGTACTAATCGTATGTAGCAAAAAAGTAGACCTAGATAATGCAAAACAGTATTTTTCAAGTATACCAGGGTACGAATTTGCTTTTCATAGCAACCGATTGGATGCGGAAGCAGTACTTGAATCCACCGATATCCTAATTACCGATGCGAATATCCCCTATTCACCAAACGATTCTATTGGTGAGTACCCTCGTTATTTTGAATTGATAAATAGAGGTGTTGATGAAAGCGATTTTCTGCCTCTTACAGAAGAAGAAGCATACGCAGCGGCTACTAGTCTAAATGGATGGACACTGATGCTTCAAGTAAAAACAAGGAACATCCCAAATCTTATGATCGGTGAGTACGGTACATTCAAAAAACTGGATATGCTGACCATTCCAAAAAAAGCATCGCAACCATCAGACGAATTGCTTGCCCTAACAAAAGGTGATACCAGAAAAAAATGGAAGGAGTTTGCTGAAAGATTTGATTCCTACTGGAATGAAAATCGTCTTTCTATCTATTGGAATCAACGCGAAGGAGCAAAAAGTACCGGAATAACAACTGATTGGGAGGTGGCTTGGGGGCAAATAGTAAAGCAACTTGACTAATTTTTGTTGAACCTACAAATGAAATTTGTCTAAGAGATTCCTAGTGGAGTCTCTTTTTTGTTTCCAAATACAAGTTGTCCGTGTGAGACAATCTTGAAGCTTATCGTTTGACAAAAAGTGAGTAGGCTGTAGTATTAAGAAAAACTTTGTTTATGAAAAAAATAATATCTAACAGGTTAAAGACTGCCTCACTTTTGGATTTTATACTTTTATCTACCCTTTCTGGCTCCATCGCCATCTATATTGCTGAGTGGGTAAGGATAGGCCCAGCAGGTGCTTGTATGAGCTTTGCATGTGGCTTAACTATGCCCCTTATGTCATCTTTTTTTGTTTTTTTCTGGAAAAATGACAGGAGCCATTTATTGTTTTCCGCAATTATGTTTGCACTTAGTAGTATCCAACTATGGGACTGGGTGACCGCCGGTACAACTGGATCACTATTTAACTTTATTGTCTTAGATGTAATAGCAATAGTGGTCCCGACATTAACCTATTTTTACTTAGTGAAGAAAAAGAGTTTGTTAAGTAAGTAGTTAGATAATACTTATAAAAGAACCAAATCTTTGTATTTGGTTCTTTTTTTATTTTCAAAATACTGGCTAGTCACATATCGAAAGTTTACACTGAGCCTATAGAGGTGATGCTGGAACCTTGATAAACCATAAAAATAATGTAAGATGAGGAAAATAATAAAAAATGGAAAATAAATATCTTAAAACCAATGTCACCTTAGACAGGGTTCCGTCAGAATTTTACGAAAAGGGTAAACCTCTTGTTAAAGAACTTTTAGACCCCACTGAGTTCTCGGAGTGCGAAGCATCCGATGCAGTCCTCGTTATATTGAATCAAATGTGGTTTATGCATGAATACTTAAACTTGGGAAAGGCCAGGAATATTGATTACGAACAAATCAAAAGTTTTGCTCAAAACAACAAAGATGTTGTAAGCTACCTTTGGAAAAAAATGTTTGAACCCTATTCACTGGAAGTTTTGGATTCATGGGTTAAGCCTCCGTGGCCAATACAAGAGGTTTCTATGTACGACGGTCATGGATCACGTAGGCACTATCGATTTCATTAACAAAATTGCTATTAATTAAATTGGGATCTAAGTCCAACAACTAGTTGGACTTTTTATTTTCAAAATACTGAGTTCTCATATGAAAAAAGTTTATACTGAGCCTGTCGAGGTGATGTTAGGACATTGATGCTTGACAAAATATAAAGACAATGTAATATGAAATAAACATTAAAAATAATCCAATGGTACGCAAACAAAGAATACTTTTTTTAACTCAAGGATCAGACATAACTACCCTTTTCTCTGATTTGGATGAAATTACAGGATGGCTTTTAGCTCGAGATCACACAATTACCTTTGCCTCATGGGGACTGACTGACAATACCCCTAAAATGAAAGAACGATTAAAAGAAATTCTTTCAGGTAAGTTTTCCATTATATTTATGGAGAATAAGTGGCAGAAAGAGATTGCTCCAGAACTACTTATCGATCAAAAAAGTGTATATATTCTCGAAGCAAGAGAAACCCCCGAATCAATTCTGCGTAAGATAGAAAAAATCTCAGGAAGGTAATTTGCGTTTATTTACCAAAACCCACTTTGTGGGTTTTTTCTTTAACCTTCGGAGCTATACGTATGGCAAGAGTCCACACTGAGCCTGCCTAAGTGGTGTTGGAACCAAGCTTATTGACAAAATAAATATATAGCGTATTGTGTACATAAATCTTTAAAAATTTTATCACCAAAAAACTGAAATAATGGCAAAAGAAACTCCCCTCCCTTCAGTATTTAATTATGATGAGGAGAACCAAAGAAACAAGTCTACTCTCTACGACAGTGTCTGTGTATTACGTCACATGATATTTTTACTTTTATACAGTGTATTTAAGGTACGACTACCACCAGAGTTGAATCCAGCCCCAGACTCATTATCAATACAACTGATAGACCCAAGCTCTCTCAAACATGGCTTTAATTTTACTACTGGAAACACTGAGAGAGACTGGAGACTGGACTGCACTATTATCTCTAATGGAAGAATATCGTTTTGTCTACTTCAATACGTAGAAAAAGAAGAAAGATGGGTATGGCTTTATCCAAACGGTCTTAGACCATCAGGAGAAAAAGCGACTGAATATGAGGGTGTATTTATGACCATAGAAGAATTTCAATCAAAACTTCCAATGATTGTATCAGTGATGAAAAATGTTCCGGTTAATGCTTCATATAGAAAGAAATATCCTCCGTATTAAAATACGGAGGTTTTTTAATTGCTGTCCGTATATGGAGAGTTCACACTGAGCCTATAGAGGTGATGTTAGAACTTATTTAACACCCAACTGAGCCCTAAACTGCATCCATATTTTACCCACATGATTTAAACCTTTTCCATCTTCCCCGTCATCCCAAAATCCATCTGCCAAAGGACCAGTAGTTATGTGTTTAACAATTTTTATTTCTCCTGACTCCAGTAACGCTTTTCTAACATCATCATGTTGCTGTATCTTGAGCTGTATTAAATCTTTCATAACATCAAGCTTTTTCTCACCAAATCCTTCAACTTGGAACTTCTTGTATCTTTGAGACACTTCCCAGGCAAGCATTGGGCTTCTTGCATTTTTTATTTCTTCGATAATATTTTGATCTACGTAGCGCATACAATGATATGCATGTTCGAGTGTGGGGTACACTACCCCATCTTTTTCTATAGCATGAGCGCTATATCCGGAGAAATAAATCGCGAATATTTCCAGAGATAATGTTTCTTTCATAATTTGAAGTATACCTTATTAGCTAGAAGTTTGGGTCAATGTTGGAACCTTGCTCTACATTGACAATTCTTATTCTTAGTGTAGGATAATAAAAAATTAAAAATATAATATGGAAAATACTCAATTCCCTACACTAGACTCAAGCCCTGAATCTCTTGAGCTTATTAATGCTTTTATTCCGGAATTTTTCGGCTATTTAAAAACTAAAGCCGGAGCAGTTGATTCTTTACTACTTATGCATAGGAACGGTAATCAAAAAGCGGCTCAAATAATCAGCTATCTGGTTGGCGCTTCCCCTGTAGTGTATATCCCCGCTGATTCAAAGAATCACAAATCCTTATATCAAAGCTGGTACACTGGTCAGGCAACATACAACATCACATGGTCAGATTTAAAAATAAATGATTCTGACAAAAATAATATGTTTGTTGTATTTGACTTCGAAGTTCTTTTTGAAGAAGCAGTGGGATACTCTTACATAAGAAGAAGCATTCTTGACGCAAGAGAGACTAATTTCAGGAAACACTTTTTACTGGAAGAAATTTCCGATGCTGTTAAAAAGAAAGGATTTAAACTACGCCGGTCAAACCCTAAAAAGGATAATGGTCTGTTGGCTCCGTATGTAAAAATAGAGCTGAACTTCCTTGATTGGACAGAAAATCCTGAATATCCTGGCGATAAGAAACGTGGTTTGGGAAAACGTGTACAAGGAAAGTGCTCAATACAGCTTCTTTTACTAGAATGAGTTGATTATTCTTACCAGTGCTTACTTAGCACTGGTTTTTTTATTTTTAAAAACCTAGCTAGCATCCTCAGATTTAAAATTTTTGATAACTTACTTCAGAAAGGTTTTTTATAAATGGTGAATGGCTGGAAGAGTTCACATTGAGTCTGTAGAAGTGATGTTGGAACCAAGCTTATTGACAAACATTAGAAATAAAGTATTGTGTAAGAAATTCATTTAGCATGTTGTACCTAAACTCTTACCACGACATTGCTACTGTTCCTGAAAAATATACATACACTTCCCCGAAAAGAAGGGCAAAATATCTTTGGACTCTCTTGTTTGGATTTCTAACTGGTGATTTGAACCCAATTCATGTTAATCCGTTTACTACAACAAACTTCAAGTCGAGACTTGGTGGATTAGCACGACATGGCATAAGCACATTGGCCCAGGCTGAGAGCTTTATCTTCAAGATATTCAAGTTCAAAGAACCAACTGAGACTATTGCAAAAGGATATAACAACATTCGTTATCTGTGTCCCGTAAATATGGGAGATAAGATAATCTATACTTATACCCTCTTGCACAAAAGAGTCTCAGAAGAGAAAAAATATGCTGAATGTAAATGGCATATCAAGGGAACAAACCAGAAAGGTAAAGATGTCTTTACAGCAGAATGGATAATTATTTATTCTCCTGTAGAAAAAAATCTAATCAAAAGAACTGTTTACCCTTTAGGCTGGTTTTTTGGACCACTTGAAGTCAGCGACACTCCGATTAAAATCCTATTCTTAAGAATATGGATTGCGATTTGTTTGGGGATAATTGTATATCTATTTCAACATTATCAGTAACAAAAGTAGCTTATAGTCGTATCATTTGATGCGACTATTTTATTTTTTACCCTTAAAAGAACTTTTTGAATTCAAGTATTGTTCAATAATAAACGAAATACTTTACGTTGACTAAATTTATGCTTAAAGTTGGGAGTTTGGGTTGATGTTGTAAACTGTATGGCTATAAAATCTATTAAGGTAAAGTATTTAATCGAGTAATTTAATTAAATTATTAAAATCTTGTTTATTTTCTATAAAATCAACCCCGCTCCTGTCAAAGAATGTGATGTTTGGGTATTTATCTTTAATGCCTTGAAAAAACGCATCATGTTTCTGATGAATAGCAAGTTGTTTATTTAAGTAATCATCACTCATCTCAAATGCTCTTCCTCCGCGTATTGAAAATTCTTTTATTCCCTCTTTATTTTGTATTAGTACAATGACCCTATCTGGCCAAGGAAATGTTTTCGTATCAATACTAGAAACTTCCGTTAGAAGACCTTTTTCAAACTGGTCGCTTGTCCAGCTATCGATATATGGTTGGTTAGTGAGCCAAAAACAATCTAGTATTGCGGTGCCTCCTTTTTCTTTTACTTCTAGCGCCTCTAAGTATTGTTTTACTGCATGATTACGAAACCATAGCATCAGTTCAAGTGGTTTATCACTATTTTTAATGTCATCAATAATCCTTTTGGGGATATCCTTTTCTTCTCCTTCTAAAAAAGGCACTGCATTTAAATGAGTGGCGAGCAATTTAACAAGAGTGCTTTTACCACTCCTAGGTCCACCAGTAATTGCAATTATTTTGCCTTGAGTATTCACGTACTGATTATACCAGGGATTTACAAGCTGTCCGACAAGGACCACTTCGTTTCTCTCCCTCGACTTTTTCTGGTGTCAGTCATAAGCAAAAAACTGATACACGTAAAGTATACCAGTTTTTTGCTTTGCTGCCCGACAAGGACTCGAACCTCAATACCATGGACCAAAACCATGTGTCCTACCATTAGACGATCGGGCAATATTTAGTTTAGTGCCCTGATTTTATAACATAAAATCAGGGCGATTTCAACTTAGACTTTTTGTTCAGCCCCAACCATTTCTATAAACGCCAGCTCAAGGGGCAAGACAGGTACAGAAGCATAAGCTATGCGCTCGATGGCCTTTATAAGCGCTAGGACACTAGCACTAGTGACTACTTCAGCCCCTTCAACAGCACCCTTTTTGATGATTTCTATATAGCTTTCGTTATGCTCTCCTTCTATCTGCTCACGCATCTTGGGAGCATAGCGATACATGAGAGAGTGTCGCATAGTTTCGAGCAAGAGCTGAGCTAGGAGCACCATGTCAGTGTGGTGGTCGTTGCTATTGGACAAAACTTCATAAGCCTTGGCGATGTCTTTGCCTATGAGGGCATCATAGAGATCGTGTATGACACGCAGCGATGGAGCGCCTGTCACCTTTTCGACAAGTTCGCGATTGATAGACCTATCTTTAGAAGCAGACAAGACTTTTTGAAGTAGTCCATAAGTATCACGAAATGATCCGTCTCCGAGAAAGGCAATGAGAGAAGCAGATTCGTTATCTATGCTGACTTTTTCTCTCTTGGCGATGTCTTCTACCAAAGCAGTCAAAATCTTCTCTGTTGGTTTGCGAAATGAAAAGACTTGGCAACGAGACAGTATTGTCTCTGGGACCTTGTCGAGCTCAGTAGTCGCCAAGACAAAGACGACATGGCTTGGTGGCTCTTCGAGAGTCTTAAGGAGTGCGTTGAAAGCATCCTTGGAGAGCATATGGACCTCGTCAATGATATAGACTTTATAAGGAGAAGAAAACGGGAAGGTATGAACAGCCTCTCGAAGTGCCCTGATATCGTCTATACCGCGATTTGAGGCGGCATCTATCTCAGAGATGTCCTCAGGACTAGTGCCAAGCGCCTTGGCAAATATACGCGCGACCGATGTCTTGCCAGTACCACGGCTTCCAGTGAAAAGATAGGCATGAGCAAAGGAGTTGTTTTCTATACTCTGAGTAAGAACAGAGACGATATGCTCCTGCCCTACCACCTCTGCCCAATCAGCTGGACGATATTTACGATATAAGACTTGATCTTTCATTTGTGAATTGATTATACCAAAAAATAAAAAACCCCGCTTTTTTAAAAAGCGGGGTACCTTACTAAGGGGTAAAAAGCTGGAAGCAATATCCTTTGTCATTTTTGTCTACCTTGATCACATAATTGTAACCTTTGAAAATACTCCCATTGAGATCAGTGATCCTTTTGATGACAGATTCTTTATCTTTTAAACAAAAACCTGAGCAACAAAATCTGGCATTTTTCAAAAGTTTCCCATCTTTGTCAACCAAAATCTCACTGAGCTGACTTAAAATACTTTTAGAATTTTGAGATTCTGTTTTCAGTAGTTCCACAAAATCAGGTTCAGTTACTGATTTTAAAAGTTTATTGTAAACATGATTTACAATGCTCATACGTCTTTTATCCAAAGTACCTTGAGCATTTTTTAAATCGTTCAAGGATTGCTGTAATGCGGCCATTTCTGCATTGGCTCCAGAGAGTAAGGGGTTTTGTGCTGTTAACATATGTTATAAATTTTATTATAACTCTATACCAAAAAGCTATTTTGTCAAAAACTCTTTTACTATCTTTTTTACATCATTTGTATTGTTAACTTTTTCCATAAGAGCAACTCGCAATTCTTTTGCTCCAGCAAATCCGGTCACATAAGCTTTCATGTGTTTTTT
Source organism: uncultured Candidatus Saccharibacteria bacterium (assembly GCA_964505155.1). Taxonomy (GTDB): domain Bacteria; phylum Patescibacteriota; class Minisyncoccia; order Phycocordibacterales; family UBA9973; genus UBA4124. The sequence continues at coordinate 72,473 of CAZDGL010000003.1, read as the reverse complement.
GATGATATTGAAGCTCTTGATATCACCTAGTTTTTGTTCAAAGATTTCACAATGCTCTACCATTACAGAAAGTCTCTCTTTTATAGTTATAGGTTTTATGTTTGAAACCGGAGCGCCACGACGAGTATCAAAAAACTTTTTGATAAATGGTAGTTTGCGAAGTATCCATGGAGCACGCTTTGGAAGTGTGGCAACTACAGCTCTATTGGAATCAAAAAACCAAGGATTACCAAAGAGTGCTCTACCCACCATCACACCATCAGCACCACTATACCTGGCTTTTTCTTTACCATCTTCCAAAGAGACTACGTCACCATTTCCTATGATGACAGTGTTGGGAGCTATCTTGTCTCTGAGAGCGACTACTTCTTTTATATAATCCCAATTTGCGGGAACCTTGGACAAATCCTTGCGAGTACGAGCATGAACTGTCAAAGCTTGGATGTCTTGACTCAAAAGCATGCCAATCCAATTTGTAATATCGGGATAGTTGTAGCCAACACGAGTTTTTACAGATAGAGGAATGTCTCTACCTGAGGCTTTGATACCATGCTTGGCAGAGATAATGATCTCTCTAGCTACTTCCGGAGTCTTGATCATACCCGCACCTGAACCTTGTTTTTCGATAGTCTTATCTGGACAACCCATGTTGATATCTATACCGTCAAATCCAAGCTCCGCACAAAGCTTGCATGAGGCTTCCATGTTTTGTGGATCAGCTGAGAAAAGCTGAGCTACTATAGGACGCTCTGCTTCCGAGTATTCCAAATCTCTTTTCAAAGCCTCACGACCCTTACTGTTTAAACCATTTGCAGAGACAAACTCTGTCCACATAACATCAGGTTTACCGTATTTGGCTATCAAGATTCTAAAAGCTGGATCAGTAACGTCAGCCATAGGCGCCAAACAAAAAAAAGGTTTGTTATTTTGTTGTAATTTTTGCCAAAAGGTCATTGTATTTTTATTCAAATTTATATATTACTTTGTTGGAAAATCTAAGGTCGATATATAGAAGCTTTTTGTTTTCATTTGTAAAAAGATTTGAAAAGTCTGGAGTTCTAAGAGCAGAGAAAAGATATCCCAGAGAAGTTTCAGGTTGTATAGAAGGGTCTACTATTATTTTTGCAACTGCTTTGTTATGCAAAAAATCTATTTCTACTTTTTTATCATTTACAAGTACAAATGACAGTGGGTCAATATTTATACCCAAGAGGCCATCATGAAATTCGTTTATTCGAGAAATCTCCTTAGTAGAGATGGCTTGAAACGGTAGAGACTCTATAGGAAAATGCGAAACTATCTTGGTATAAGCACTACCAGAGAAAACTGGCGCACTATTGTAAACAACACCATTTTTGTCCATAAAATAACACTCCTCATTTTGTGTACACCATAGATAGGTCGCACTATACTCTTTGAGAAAAATATTCAAACCACTCAAGCCCTTTCTTTCGACAGACACAGTTTCTATCCGAGAAAAAGATTTTTTCAAGCTATTTTCTAGCTTGTCAGTATCTACCAAAAACGTACTAGTCCTAGGAAAAACCCAAAGCCACTTACCTTCCAAACTTTTTTGAAGATTTATCCTTATATCTTCACTATCCAAGACCTCAGCTCCAACAACATCTATCTTGGCAACTTGTAAACTTGGAGCTCGCAAAAGCAAAAACATCCCCACCAGAGCACCGACTATCAAAAGTATTATCAAAAACTTCTTCCAAGAAAACTTTTTTGAGGTCTTCTCTTTTTCGGTATCTTTTTGTTTCAATACCTCTTTGTGATAGTTGCGCTCATACATAAAAATGGAAAATATTATTTCCCTATAACACTCTTGCCCATATAAGGCCTCAAGACTTCTGGCACAGTGATAGAGCCATCAGCATTTTGATAGTTTTCGACGATGTGTTGCAAGATTCGCGGTGTAGCGAGTGCTGTGTTGTTGAGCGAGTGGACAAAATGAGTCTTACCTTCAGCATCTTTATATTTCAAATTCAATCTTCTAGATTGGAAATCATGAAAATAAGAACATGAGTGTGTTTCTCGGAAAGTATTTTGGGATGGTACCCAAGCTTCTATGTCATACTTTTTGACTTGTCCTAGTCCTAAATCTCCGCCACAGTTAAGTACAACGTGGTAATGAAGACCAAGAGCTTGGAGCAACTCCTCAGCATTTTTCAAAAGCTCTTCATGATGCGCGACTGAAGTTTCGTGGTTGGCTTCACAGAGGATGACTTGTTCAAACTTGTGAAATTCATGCACTCTAAAAAGTCCTTTGGTATCTTTGCTGTGGCTACCCGCCTCTCTTCGAAAAGCTGTAGAGAACGCTATCTTTTTGATAGGAAAATCTGACGCGCTTAAAACTTTGTCTGAAAAATAACTCATAACCGCTACTTCAGCAGTTCCAGAAAGATAGTCATCATCTTGTGTTTTATAAAGATCGTCTTCGCCTTGTGGTAAGTACCCAGTCCCCAAAAGAGTCTCACGCCTAACCAAAGAAGGTACAATCATAAACTCATAGTCTGGCTTTTTGGTTCGAAAAAATTCTGTCACAAATTGCCACAAAGCAAACTCAAGCAATGCTCCATCACCTTTCAAAAAGTATCCTCTAAAACCAGAAACCTCAGCGCCTTTTTCAAAATCCGCCATATCCAAACTCTCCATAAGCTCTATATGATTTTTAACTTCAAAATCAAACTTTGGTTTTTCTCCCCAGACTGAAGTCTCTACGTTACCACTATCGTCCTCTCCTTCTGGTACAGAAACATCTGGCACGTTTGGTACTTGGAGCATGAGTTGTTGCCACTCTTTGGTTACTTCACGCACAGACTCTTCAGCCTTTTGAACTTCTTCTTTGATAGGTTTGAGGGCTTCTATAAGCTCCGCTCTTTTGCTTTGGTCACTTGCCTTTGGTATCTCATCTGAGAGTTCGTTTTGCTTTGCTCTTAGAGATTCAAAGTGAGAAAGAGTTTGTTTTCTTTTTTCTTCGACAGCAAGAAGAGTGTCAACATCAAAGGATAGGTGCTTTTTGCGCACTGCGTCTTTGATAAGGTCAGGGTTTTCCCTGATAAATTTAATATCTAACATATCTCTCATAGTACCAAAATGCTACAATTATTCAATACTATGGATAGTAGCGAGGAATTTCCCATCAAAGAAATAAACCATTTTGAAGTTTTCCCTTCTCTTTCTGAAATACCACAAAAGCCCAAGCAACTCTACATGAGAGGAACACTTGAAAATATCAAACACAAAAAGATTGTGGCTTTTGTTGGCTCTCGGGCTTGTACTAGTTATGGGATGAATGCTTGTCGAGCACTTATAGAAGGCTTGCGTGGGTACAATGTTGCTATAGTTTCGGGGCTTGCCATGGGCATAGATACAGTAGCGCACAAGGCTTCTTTGGATGCTGGTCTTACTACTATCTCTTTTCCGGGATCTGGTCTCGGCTGGAAATACATTCATCCAGCAATCAACAGGGATTTGGCAAAAGAAATCCTCAAAAAAGGCGGTGCGCTTTTTTCTGAATATCCAGAAGAAACACGCGGAGCTATCTGGACATTTCCGAGGCGAAACAGAATAGTTGCCGGCATCGCTGACATAGTCATCATAGTAGAAGCCCAAGGAAAGTCTGGCGCTCTCATCACTGCCAGACTTGGTACTGAGTACAACAAGATAGTCGGCGCTGTACCAGGAAGCATCTTTAGTTCTTCTTCATCTGGTACCAACTGGCTACTTCGCCTCGGCGCTGTACCAATAACTTCAAGCGAAGACATTCTCAAAGAACTTGGCCTTGAGAAAAAGGATATGCCACTGTCTGCTTTGGTGGTAAATGAAGCTGAAGGCAGAGTACTCGACGCACTAAACGAACCCAAAACTAAAGACACCATCATCGAAGAGTTGGGGCTTAGCACTAGCGAAGCCAACGTGATATTTTCTACTCTTGAGATCAAGGGGTTAATAAAAGAAAGCTATGGGCTTATAGAGCGAATTGCCTAAAAATAAAAAAAGTTGTAGGATTATAAAAAATATCATTGAATGAGAAAAATAAAATTATTCTTCAACTGGAAATCAAAAATCAGACTCTGTACAAAAGTGGCTTTCTATAAGCCAAGACATCAAAAAATCATTACCAAAACATAAAATAAAGCCGTCCTATGAGACGGCTTTCGTATTTTTAAATTTGCCCTTTTTTTATTATCATGGTACTACTTCATGAACAAATATGAATTTACTTATCGTTGAGTCACCCTCAAAAGCAAAAACTATTGAAAAGTATCTAGATGGGGCATATACAGTGCGCGCTTCTGTTGGACATGTGCGCGACTTACCAAAGTCCAACAAAAAAGCTATCGATATCGAAGCTGGTTTTGTGCCACATTATGAGATAAGCAAAGGCAAAGACAAAGTCGTTCACGAACTCCAAGAGCTAGCTGAAAAAGCAAAAAGTATCGTGCTAGCAACTGACCCGGACCGAGAAGGAGAAGCTATTGCTTGGCACTTGGAAGAAATACTGAAAGCTGACAAGCGCGTCAAAGCACCTATCTCACGAGTCACATTTAACGAAATCACCAAAGAAGCTGTAACAGAAGCCCTTAAACACCCTAGAGATATAGATACAAACTTACGCAAAGCTCAAGAAGCTCGCCGAGTACTAGACCGTCTTGTTGGTTACGACCTTTCAGGTATCATCTGGCAAAAGGTGCGCTACGGACTATCAGCAGGAAGAGTGCAGTCTCCAGCACTACGTATACTTGTAGAGCGTGAACGAGAAATCAAAGCCTTTATCCCAGAGACGTATTGGAATATCTCAGCCAAACTAAAAACAGGCAAAAAAGAAGAAGTGGTCTTTGGTTGTGTAGAAGAACCTAAACAAAAAAGTGAAGTAGAAAGTATTTTGTCTAAGGCAAAGTCAGGCTCTTGGTACATCAAAGAGGTCAAAGAATCAGAACAAAAGCGTTCTCCGCGTGCGCCATTTACCACCTCCACACTTCAGCAAACTGCTTCTTCACGATTGGGATTTTCTCCTAGTCGCACTATGCAAGTAGCACAAAAGCTTTACGAAGCTGGACACATATCTTATATGCGTACTGACTCTACAAACCTCTCTGTTCAAGCAGTTGATTCTATTTCCAAACTTATCGAAAAAAAGTACGGCAAAGACATGTTAGAGAAGAGAACCTACAAAACCAAATCCAAAAATGCCCAAGAAGCTCACGAAGCTATCCGCCCTACACACATAGAAAAACTCTCTGCCGGAAACAATGAAGAACAAAAGCGTCTCTATGCACTTATTTGGGAGCGTACTGTTTCTTCACAAATGGTAGATGCCAAACTCCTCAAGACTCGCATCCTTGCCAATGTAAAAGGTGACTCTATCCCCGACTTTTCTGCCAACGGCTCAAGACTGCTCTCCGCTGGATGGCTCTCTGTCGACTCTGACGCTCGTGGTGAAGATGTAGAACTACCAAAAGTCAAAGAAGGTGACACTCTCGATCTAGTAGAGATAACTGATCTCGAAAAACAAACAGAACCACCCAACAGATACTCTGAGGCAGGACTCGTCAAAGAGCTCGAAGCTCGAGGCATAGGTCGTCCGTCTACTTATGCAGCTATCATTAGTACTCTTGAAATCAGGGGTTATATCGAAAAGATCAATCGCTCACTCAAGCCCACTGATACAGGTGAAGTTGTTTCGACATTTTTGGAACAAAACTTTATGAACTATATTTCTGACACCTTCACCGCAGAAATGGAAAATGAGCTCGACGATATCGCAAATGGTGACCGAGACTATACCAAAACACTCAAAGACTTTTATACTCCTTTTAAAAAAGAAGTAAAAGAAAAAGAAAAGCTCGACAAAGCTACAACCCTTGAAGTAGCGGACGCCAAGTTCAAGTGTCCAGTTTGTGGTAGTGGCATGGTAGTCAAACTCGGTCGTGGCGGTAAGTTTCTCTCTTGTGACAGGTATCCAGAATGTAACGGCGCTTTGATGCTAGACGGAACAGAGATAAAAGCTGATGAACCTATCGGAATCGATCCGGAGACTTCCCTACCTATCTTTACAAAAGTCGGACGCTTTGGCCCTTATGTCCAGCTTGGAGAAATGCCAGAGAAAGTAAAGGGTAAAAAATCTTCCCTGCCAAAACCAAAAATGGCTTCTATCCCAAAGACTGTTGACCCAAGCACTGTGACACTAGAGATGGCGCTAAAGTATTTATCTCTTCCTAGAACCCTTGGAACACACTCAGAAAGTGGTAAGGATGTTACCGCTAACAATGGTCGCTTTGGTCCTTATGTGGCTCATGATGGCAACTTCCGCTCTATCAAGGCACCACTGGACGTTTATACTATTACCCTTAACCAAGCACTTGAGCTTCTGGCACAAGAGAAAAAACCCAGAGACTTTCAAAAGAAAGTAAAATAAAACCCGCCTGGAGAACCAGGAGGGTTTGCTAAACGGTGTGGACGTTGAGGACATTATTTTCACCGCTTAACTTAGTTACAACTAATGGTACTGTATAATGGACAACATGGAAAGTAAAGCCTCTCTAGAAGAAATATACCAAAGCTCACAACAAGAGCTCTCTGATAGCGAAAGGGCTTTGATAGAAGAAGCTTACAACTTTGCCCAAAATGCTCACGATGGGCAAAAGCGAAATAGTGGCGAACCCTACTTTTACCACGCTGTAGAAGTTGCCAAAAACTGCGCTAACTTGGGTGCTGACGCTGTTACTATCGCTGGAGCCTTGCTTCACGATACCTTAGAAGACACAGAAGCTAGCGCAGAAGAAATCAGAGAAATATTTGGAGATGACGTAGTGTTTTTGGTTGAAGGAGTAACAAAATTAGGAACTCTAAAATATCAAGGCGTAGAGCGCCACGTAGAAAGTATGCGTAAGTTTTTTATCGCACTAGCAGAAGACGTGCGCGTACTGATCATCAAACTAGCTGACAGACTTCACAATGTTCAAACCCTAGAACATGTGAGAGAGGACAAACAAAAACGCATCGCTATAGAGACCATAGAAGTCTATGCACCTCTTGCAGGACGTCTCGGTATGGGTAAACTCAAAGGCCTTCTCGAAGACTATGCCTTCCCTTTCGCTTATCCAAAAGAGTGCGAAGAAACGATAGAGCTAATGAATCAAATGGTGCCCGAGGCAACCAAGGTTGTTACAAAAGTAAAAAACCAAGTTGTAGAAATACTTGATTCTTTTGGTATCAAAGGCTCTGTTGAAGCAAGAGTTAAACACACCTATAGTTTGTATAGAAAACTTGTTAAGTATGAAATGAATAGAGAAAAGATTCATGACATCGTCGCTCTTAGAATATTGGTTGAAAATATCCCTGATTGTTACCAAGTGCTTGGTTTGATGCATATGGAATGGAAACCTGTACAAGGTCGCATCAAAGACTGGATAGCTGTTCCTAAACCAAATGGCTATAGATCTCTTCACACGACAGTTATTACAAATGACGGTATAGTCGAAATTCAAATAAGAACCAAAGAAATGCACGATGATGCTGAGTTGGGTATCGCCTCACACTTAGTTTATAAACAAAATTCCGCAGAAAAAAAGTTAAAACCAAGTGAACAACAGTCTTGGCTGAGCCAGCTCAAAGAGCTCTCAAGTATGGTAAAAAGTATTGACGATATGAACGAGCTCAAACTCGACTTTTTTACCCACCGGATATTTGTCTTCACACCAAAAGGTGATGTCGTAGACTTACCAGAAGACTCAAGTCCTATAGATTTTGCTTATGCTATCCACTCAGACATTGGCGGACATCTAAGCGCAGCCAAGGTCAACAAAAAAATGGTTAGCATAGATACCAAGCTCAAAAATGGCGACATTGTAGAGGTAACAACTAGCAAAAACTCTCATCCAACTAGCAAATGGTTGGATCATGCCAAAAGTAGCTTCGCCAAAAGAAAGATCAGAGGCTTCCTAGAAAACCAAGAAAAATTTTAGAGAGAGAAGTTTTTGATATTGTAGAGATCGTCTACGTCTTGTTCTGATTCTTTTTTCTCTTGTGGGTCTCTATCGTCGAGCATTTCTACTTCAAGCTTTTCTTCAGCTACCTTGTCTTCGTTTTTATCTGCTAGGTCGTCTCTAGCTACAGTCTCGCCTCCTTCCTTGCTCGCTATCATGGATTGGAAAGACTCAGCACTACTTCTACCAGCCTCAGCCTTGCCAAGAACATCGACTATCACACCTAAATCTTCATCAGAGAAATAATCTATCGTGATTTTGCCTCCGACTTCACTCTTTTGGATATGTACGCGAGTACCGAGCTTCTCAGCCAACTGCTTTTCTATCTCCATCAGCTCAGGTGTCGGCAGGAGTTCCTTTTTGCGAGACTTCTCTACAGCTATTCTGCGAGCTATACGTTCCGCCTCACGCACTGAAATCTTGCGATAAACTATCTCCTTGAAAAGCGTCATCTGCTCTTCTGGGCGACTAGAGAGCATGAGAAGTGGTCTGGTGTGACCTTCATTTATCTTGCCAGCTGAAAGAGCATCGAGTAGCTCTGCCGGCATCGCCAAGATACGCAAAGAGTTTGAAACATATTCACGACTCTTACCTACCTTTTGACCTATCTGGGTGTGAGTAAGCTTGAACTCCTCTACCAAACGCGCAAAGCTTCTGGCTCGCTCTACAGGATTGAGATCTTCGCGCTGAACGTTTTCGATGATCGCCAGCTCAAGCTTCATCATCGGATCATCTCCGACACGGATAATCACCGGCACTTGTGGTATACCTGCCAACTTGGCAGCGCGCAATCGTCGCTCTCCGGCAATGAGTTCGTATTCTGTCTTGAGTCCTCCCTCTGGAGTTTCTTTTTCTACACGAGAGACTGTCAAAGGTTGTAACACTCCGTATTGACGAATAGACTCTGACAAATCTTTAAGTGGACCTTCTTCAAATTCTCGACGAGGTTGATATGGGTTGGGAAAAATCTTGTCCGTATCGATAAAGAAAATAGAATTTGAATAAAGGTTTGACATGAACATATGATAACATAAAAACTTTTTTGTATAAAAAATAAAATAAGCCCCAACATTTGTTGGGGCTTTCTCTTTTTACCGGATAGTCCGGCACAATCTTGCCTGCCACGACATGGGCAGATTTTTTTGAGCCACCCTCTAACTTATTGAGCAGGGTAAATATACGGCTCGATTCTTGAAATATTCCGGCTTCGGCCCCGAGGTCTACATTCCTATGTTGGATTTGTAGCCCCGGGCCAGCTGGCGGATCAGCAGGAAATTACCGGGTTCATTCCGGAAACAGGAAAATAAAAATTAATATTTTTGGCGCTGTGGCCGGAAAAGATGTTGGCTGTTGAGCCAGGCGGAGATTCCGCAGATCGTTGTTTTTTCATCTTCTTTGTTTTTTTGATTTGTATATTCCGTAGCTACATATTCACTACGAAGTAAGAACTTATTTATTCTTACTCTTAGTATACACCTTTGACAAATATTGTCAAGTAAGTATTTATTTCTTATATTTACTTCCCTGAGAAACCATGTAAAATAAAGAAATTCCCGCCCAAGGCGGGTTAAAAGCCCGAGTGGCGGAATGGTAGACGCGCTCGACTCAAAATCGAGTCTCGTAAGGGGTGAGAGTTCAAGTCTCTCCTCGGGCACAAAATGAAAAAGCAAAAAATAATAGTCGTTTGTGGGCCGACTGCTACAGGCAAAAGTGATTATGCCGTAGAACTTGCCAAGAATCTTGGTGACCTAAACCACGCAAACAGCGTGGTCGGCCGAACTTCTCAAAGAGAAGTTTTAGGCGAAGTTATTTCTGCTGACTCGCGACAAGTATACAAAGGTCTTGATATAGGAAGTGGCAAAATCACTACCGAAGAAATGCATGGCATCCCCCACCATTTACTCAATGTAGCTGATCCAAAAGACGTCTTATCGGTCACACAGTACCAAAGCCTTGCGACCAAGACTATTGATGAGATTATTGCTCGAGGGCATACACCGATCATTTGTGGTGGTACAGGACTATATATAGACGCTGTTGTTTGCGGTACCATCTTCCCTGCCGTTCCACCAAACCCTAAACTTCGTACAGAACTTCAAGAACTTTCTTTGGAGGATTTACAACAAAGATTAGAAACTCTCGATCCACGACGCTTTGATCTCGTTGATAAAAAAAACAAAGTTCGTCTTATCCGTGCTATAGAAATAGCCACAGAACTTGGAACTGTACCGGAACTAACAAAAAATCCTGAGTATGATATAGACTGGCATTATTTAGACCTACCAGATGATGTACTAAAAAAACGTATTCATGACAGACTAATAAAAAGATTAGATATGGGTATGGTAGAAGAAGTAGAAAGACTACACACGGAAGGAGTGTCTTGGGAACGACTCGAGTCACTTGGACTTGAATATAAATACCTTGCTCTATTTTTACAAAACAAAATTTCAAAAGAGATAATGATAGAAAATATACAAAAAGATAGCTGGCAATACGTCAAACGCCAAAGAACTTGGTTTAAAAAATATGCGAAATAAACTGCGGGCGATGTAGGAATCGGACCCACACCAAAGGTTTTGGAGACCTTCGTTCTACCACTAAACTAATCGCCCTAGAACTAGAAAACTATAACAAAAAAAGTAGCTATTTGCTACTTTTTTTATTTTATTTCTTTGACTCCTTGAAAGATACAACCTTTCGAAGTTTACGAGAGTATTTCTTGAATTCAAGCTTAATACCCGCGAGCTTTTTGCGGTTTTTGGTAGACCAATAAGTCTCTCCTGTTTCTTTATTTACGAGTTTTACTAGGTTATCTTGTGCCATAGGTCCGAATACTATACCAGAGAGGCCCATTTTGAGCAAGTTATATAAACCTTGACTTTTATACTTATAAATGCTATAATAAATAAAAGGTTAAGAAAAATACAGCGCTTAGCTCCCTCGTAGTCTGAGAATTGTATTTTTCTTAACCAAAATGCTCATTAAATATGGAAATCAAATCAGTGTCTATGCTTGTGACCAATAATGGTTACTGCGTAAAAGTAATGCTTGCTGAAGAACCGCCTGTGGTCTTTTTCACAGACAAAGAAATGAACCATCGAACCTGGAAAGGAACAGAAAAAAATCCTGACCTGCTCCTTGATCAAAGAGAATTCTGGCGTATGCGCCGTGAATGGAAACTTGAGGAAGTTCCTCTTTCTGAGGATGAACTTCAAAAAGCAGTCCAAATCGCGGAAGAGGTTTACAAAGATCCCTATTACGGATTTGATGAAGTGTGGAGACGTAAAACCAAAACTACTCTTTACGACTTAAAAAGGCGCAAAGGTACGGATGTCGCTGTTAGATATATCGATGATTCCACACCTGCAACACTCGGAAATCTATCTGCTCTTCAAAAACTAAAAGAAAAGATGGGTTAATTAACATACCCCATAAAGATACTTATTTTAAAATAAGTATCTTTATGGGGGTTTTTTCTTGCTTAAAATATAATTTTTGTGGTACAACAAGGACATGGAGGAGCAATTTAAGCGCAACAAAATAAAACTAGAAAAAACTGCTGACAAAGCTACACGCTGGATAGGCTCTACTCGTAGTCTGATAGTTCACACTATTTTGTTTCTGGGAGCTTTTAGTCTGCCACTCTTTGGTATAAGTCTTGAGAGAGTTTTACTTGTCTTGACTACCCTACTATCTCTCGAGGCTATATACCTAGCTATCTTCATTCAAATGTCAGTCAACAAAAACACCAAAGACATCGAAATCATTCAGGAAGACGTGGAGGAAATCCAAGAAGATATTGAGGAGATTGAAGAAGGTGTGGAAGAGATCGAAAAAGACGTCGATGAGATCCAAAAGGATGTGGATGAGATCCAAGAAGACATTGAGGAGATTGAAGAAGATAGCGATCAAGACTTGAAAGTAGAGACCAAAGAAGCCAACGCTATCGCTGCTATCCAAACCATCCTGACTCAACTTCAAAAAGAGATAGAACAGTTAAAAAAATAAAAAAACAATCCCCGCCACAAGTTGGCGGGGATTTTTATTTTATACTCTTTTTTGATTCCTTTGTGCCAAAAACTTGGCAATTGGACTAATAAACAATTTTAAAATCACAGGAGAAAAAGTTGCAGTCCAACAAATAAGCTGGAATCCTCCTTGTGCAGTATCACCGCCCGAAGGAAAGGAGAAGCCTTTTGTTAGATAAATCAGAGCCATTACCACCAGAGTATAAAACATCCAGAAAAATATGGTCTTCTTTTTCATATGTATTGATTTAGTTCGTAATTAAGTATAGCACCTTTTACCTAAAAAGTCAAGTCTATATTCTAAATTCTATAACCCCGCAGGAAAGCTAATCGCTTCCAACGGGGCAGGCATCTCCTTTTTATACTTAGAGGTTATATTCTGAATTCAATAACGTCGCCGTCTTTTACTATGTATTCCTTCCCTTCTATCCGTACAAGGCCTTTGGAGCGGGCTTCGGCGTAGCTACCAGTATCAAGTAGATCTTTCCAAAATACAACCTCAGCACGGATGAATTTGTCTTTGAAGTCGGTGTGAATAGCAGTTCCGGCGACAGGGGCAGTACTTCCAGCCTTGATAGTCCAGGCACGGGTTTCTTTTTCTCCAGTTGTAAAATAAGTCTCAAGGTTTAGAAGTTTGTAACAAGCCCGGATCATGTCATCAAAGCCAGTTTCAAAAACAGGATCTATCTCTATATATGGTCCTGGAAGCTCGCTAACTACTCCAGCAACCTTATTCTCTGTGGCTGACGAAGTGTTGAGAGCATAAAGCATAGGCTTCATAGTCAGAAGGTTCAGCTGTGCGACTAATGGCTTCTCTGCGTCTTCTAGGACAACACTTGAAGCCATGACTTCATTTTCTAGTGCCCTCTTTATCTTCTCTAGTGCCTCGTGCAAAATGATAGCTTCTTTGACTCCACGCTTTTGGTCTTTGGCATTTGTCTCCAATCTTTTGTTAACTGTTTCAAGATCAGAGAGGATAAGCTCCATGTTGATGACACTGATATCAAAGAGCGGGTCGACTTTGTTGGCCACGTGAATGACATCCTTGTCTTCAAATACTCGCACCATATGAAGTATGGCATCAGTCTCACGAATGTTGGAGAGGAATTTATTGCCCAAACCTTCACCCTTGCTTGCTCCAGCGACAAGACCAGCGATGTCTACAAACTCGATAACAGCTGGGATAGTACTTTGAGTTTTGGAAAATTCTGCAAGCTTATAGAGTCTCTCATCTGGCACAGGAACAATACCGACAGACGGATCGATAGTACAAAAAGGATAGTTCTCTGCTGGAACCCCTTTTTTGGTGAGTGCATTAAAAAGCGTAGATTTGCCGACATTAGGGAGCCCGACGATACCGATAGATAGTGACATAGAGCTCTATAGTAGCAGAAAAATGAAGAAAAGAAAAAAGCCTTATATAAATAAGGCTTTTTTTACTGAAGTAAGGTCAGCAATCCTTTTGTTTACAGATTTTTCGATAATCGTAATAACTTCCTCGACACCATAAAAAGCTAAGGTTTCCTTGGCCATACCCCCTCCCCCAAAGAAAGACATATCTGTTTTACAATACGCAAGGTCTTCAAAAGTTAAACACCCAAGCCATGCATTAAATCTAAGAATATCTGTGGGTGGTTGATACTTCGTTATATCAACAATTCCACTATTATTCTTTGCTTCCACATTGATCCATTGCATGTAGTGCTGTTGGGCGGCTGAGACGTCTTTGTTCATTAGTGAGAAAAGTTTCTCCTCACCATGTCTTACTACCTCCTGTGTCTGTTTTCTAATTCCATCAGCATCAAGGGTCATAAATACAGAAGGAATACTTCCAAAAATTTCAATCTCATTCTTTAAACCTTCTTCGACAAAAATCATGAGCTTACAAAGGATTCCCAGAAGGTTAAGCTGGATGTTTGCTGCTTCTGTGCGGTTTTTTTGGTGGGCCTTAATGAAAGCATGGAGTGTTTCATGGTTTGAAAGCTTATTGACCTCCGCATGTTGTTTCCAGTTAACACAGAGAAGTAGTTTAAACTCAATAGCTTTTTGTCTAAGTTCAGCAATTAACCTTCTCACATCTTTACACTGTGAAAGAGTATATTGATGTTCACGAACAGCCCTAAAGACCTGTTTCTCCCTCTTTCTTTCTTCTGATTCTCCTTCTGAAAACTTAGGCCTCCCCTTGCCCCCAACGCTTTTTTTAACCATTCTTTGCAAATCTTCTTTTTCTTCTTTGGTAAGATTGTATGCCTTATCAAGTCGGTCGATGTTTGAAAGGGAAATACCCGCATTTTCATTTTTGAGCAAAGTTCGAAGATAGTTTAACGGAAACGATGCACCGTTTCTAACTTTTAAAACAGCTTTTCTTTGAAGGATTTCAGGGGAAATATTACGATTTTTAATGAATCTGCTTAATGCATTTTCCATAAGTAACAATTTTTATTTTTTGTATTCTAGCCTACCTACTTTACAAAGTCAATAAAATGTCGTAAGGTAGAGAAAACGTTATAAAATGGAGTTCAAAAAAATAGATCAGAAAACTTGGCTCTTAAAGACGCCCCTGGAACACTTTTTTACTTTCACAAACCTTAAAGACTGGAAAGGTATCATCAAACGTCCTTTTAACACGCACCTTCAAAAAGCAACCTGTGTAGGTGACCTTTTAGAAATGTGGACAAGGGATTACAACGTCTCCCACGGCGTTGGTGTTGTTCGATGGAAAAAACTTATGCATGCCTTTTATAATTTTGGCATCAAAGACTGCTTTGATTACCCAATAGCAACAGATCCTCAAAGGTACCGCCTTACACGAAAATATATCGATCTTTGCAAAAAAGAAATTTGTGTTTAAGACACCAAACCTCTCTCAATCGAGAGGTTTTTATTTATTGACAAATGACATTTGTGATAAAAGAATTTGATTCCAGACTGAAACAGTATCGGTTTTGTTCCCTTGTCATTTTGTACTACATCAACACGATACCAAAAGAGAGGCTCAGAAACTACTTACCCATCATTAGTTTTTGTAATTCGCCTTGGTGCTTACGCATAACTTCCATAGAAGCTGCCATCTCGCTTTTGCCGGCCTTTTTTTCAGCCTCTATTTCTTTGGCAAGCTTGTTGAAAAAATCAGGGTTGGCGTTCACCGCCTCCATAATCATTTGTCTTTGTGCTTCTGGCAAAGCTTTTAATTGTCGCTCCAACAGTTTGTTGGTGAGCATCTTTTTTAGTCCAAACATGCCTTCATGGTATCATAAAACCATGCCTAAATCTAGCCAAAAAAGCTTAGAAGAAATAAATACTTTTTGGCAGGAAAACTGCACTTGTGAGCTCAAAAATACTGCCACTAGAGCAGTTTTTGGCGATGGGAACTCAAAAGCACAAGTGGTATTTATCGGTGAGGCACCTGGCAAAAAAGAAGACGAGACAGGCGTGCCATTTGTCGGAGCTGCAGGAAAATTTCTAAGCGAGATGCTTGCAAGTATCAAAATGTCTCGCTCTGATATCTATATAACCAATATTGTAAAATACCGACCACCTAATAATCGTGATCCACTACCAAGCGAAAAAGAAGCTTGCAAAGAGTGGCTACATGAAGAGCTCAATACTATCGCACCCAAGCTCATAGTGTTTTTGGGACGACATTCTATGAATCACTTTTTTCCAGAATTAAAAATCTCTGAAGCACATGGCAAACTCATCGTCCAAAATATTCCTGGCATAGATACCGAACATTTCTTACCTCTATATCACCCTGCCGCCGCTTTATATAATGGCAGTATGAGAGAAGTATTGATTAAAGACTTCAAAAAAATACTCTTAATATTAAAGAAAATTGAGGAAAAATAAACATTATGATACAGTATACAAAACGTTAGTTATGTTAGATATAAAAAGCATAAAAACACTGTACCTAACCAATGAGCTTATACCACCTACTAAAGATAGCGAGAAGTTTGAAGATGAAGACGACGGAATCGAAGAAAAGTTTTTTAAAACAAAACACTCTGAGATATCTTCAGTCTACGATGAAAAAGGGGGACCGCAATACGCAGGAACAACAAAAAATAACTTTGGTGGTAAAAAGTATTAATGAAAACAAGAAGAGCTTACAAAATAGTAAGCTCTTTTACAATGAATAACGCCTTTGATAAAAATCTTTATTGGTCATCTTCTATATTTACATCTTTAAAAATCCAAAGAAAACAACCTAAAAAAACTAAAAGGCATACTACGATGAAAATAACTGCATAGATAATCCACTCCCACCAAATCCAATATCTGGTAAATAGTTGGATCACTATGGCAATCACCAGTCCGACAATGGTTAAGGTTGTCCACCATCCAATTCGACTTATTTTATTTTTCATAGTTGTTAATTTTTTTCAGTATAAGACAAAAAATACAAAAGTCAATTTATCTAAAGCTTTTTGAGTTCAAGAGCAAGAAACATCGGAAACTCTTTGCGGGCTAAATCCTCTGCTTTTTGTCTAGGACCTGCACCGCTTTTCTTGTGAGAAATCCATTCTTCTAAGCCTGTCATAACAAAACCATGCTTTTTGAAAATCTTCATATACCACTGAAGAGGTCGGTGAAAAGTGATTGAGCTAGTTTTTTTGCTTCCTTTGTGAGGGTTGAGTTCTATCTCTATCTTTATTTCTGAGAGGTATTTGTCTACTCTTCTATATTGCAAATCTTTCTTGGAGTCAAAAGCCCAGTCACTATGCTTGGGTATACGAAAAGCATTATGGAGCATAACCAACAAAAACTTCCCTCCTGGTTTGAGCACTCTCTTGATTTCCAAAACTACTTCATCTATGTTTTTTATATTTTCAAATGCCAAAACGGTAAAAGCTTTATCAAAAGACTCTTTTTCTATCTTAGTATTATGAGCTGGAGAATTGAGATAACCAATGTCTTTTGATTTATTTTGAGCTTTTAAGATGAGCTCTTTTGAGAGATCTACTCCAGAGACTACTGCCCCACTAGCTCTTACCAACCGAGCAAAAAACCCTTCCCCACAAGCAAGATCCAAGACACTTTCGCCTTTCTTGATCTCGAGCATACGCAAAAGGTTGGGCGCAATAACTTTGGCTTGGTAGGTATCTTCTCCTCCTAGATAGTCTTCGTACCATGATGATATATTGTCCCAGTCTGTTTTTAACATTGTCCTTTTCTATATTTTTTACCTTGTCTAAAGACTTCCAAAACATAAGAAAACGGGACAATACTTGTAAAGTATTTAAAATCTACAAAACTTCTCATAATCCAAGGAATAAATCCTGAAATTGTTATGTTTTTGTAACTAAGCACAGCCCAAGAGTGTCCGATAGGCACAAGATATCCGATAGTTTTGAGTTTGAAAGGTTTAAGTTTTTTATTTTTAATTTTTGAGACAATAAGCTCGCCTACGTATTTACCATGAACAATAGCGCCTTGAGCCAACCCTGCTCCTGGAGCACCAGCGCCGTCACCAATCACAAAAACATTTGGATCATTCTCTAGTGAAAAATCTCCTGTGACCTTAACTCTTTTTTTTGCATCTAAATCAAAAGAAGAAAATGAGTCGTTAATCTTTGTGCCAGCAGTCCAAACTACTGTCCCCGAACGCATAGTCATACCACTAGCGGTGACATTGTCTAAGTCTTGGGCTTGCAAAGTTCTGTTGGTATAGATATTGACCTTTAGTTTTCGCAGTCTAGCTTCAGCTTTTCGAGAAACACTCTCAGGAAGCATTGCCAAAACCCTAGGATTGGATTCGATGAGATCCACAGTAACAAAGCTAGGGTCTACATGATAGCGCTTAGTCATTTTGCGTAGATAAGTAGTGATATCTCCAGCAAGCTCAACCCCTGATGGACCACCTCCGACAACTGTTACGTGGTATCTTTCAACCAGCTCTTCCTTAGATATATCTTGAGATACACGCAAGAGATCTAGAAAATGTTGTTTGAGCTTGAGTGCTTCAAAAGAAGACTTGAAAGCAAAGGCAAACTCCTCTATCCCTGGAATGTTGAAATAGTTGGTCTGACTTCCCATCGCCAAAACTAGATAATCATAAGAAAATGTCCTACCATCAAGGAGTGTGACTATTTTGGAGTCCTTATCGTATGATTCGTAAAAACCTTCCAAAACCGTTGTATTGCTAGAAGCTTTGAAAATCTTGTTATAAGGGACACAGACTTCGATAGCCAAAGCACCGGTGACAAGCTTATAGAGCGCTGGGTAATACTCAAAAAGAGGGTTTTTAGTAATGAGGGTTATTTCAAGGTTTTTCTGCTTAGCAAGCTTTTTGGCTACTGCAATCCCACCAAAACCACCTCCGATAATAACGACTTTTTTGGGAGACTGTTTGTCCATAATATAAAGATTATACCAGATATGCCCAAAATCGGTATTTTAGGCTATAATAATGTAATATTTGTGGCGTTTTGTCGTCACTAAGAGTAAATGGTTCTATGAATTCCGAAAACCAAAAACAAGCCTTATTTCACAAGCTTTTTGAAGAGTACCAAGATGCGATATTTCGTTTTGTTTTTTTTCGTGTAGGAGGTAGGCAAACAGCCCTAGACATCACCCAGGACACTTTTGTCAGACTTTGGGGTTATATAGCAAAGGGCGGTGCTATAGAGCACGAGCAAGCTTTTGTGTATCGAATTGCCAAAAATGCGGTTATCGACTACTACAAAAAAAGTAAAAGCTCTTCACTTGAAGATCTGCTTGATTCTGGCTTTGAACCACAGACCAACAACCATAGCGAAGAAATACTAAAAAATGACGACATCAAAATGGTTCAAGGACTCCTCGAAGAACTTGATGAAGAAAGTAGGCAAATAATCTTTTTACGCTATACCGAAGAAAAGCCTATAGAAGAGATAGCGACATTGTTCAACAAAACAACCAATGCTATGACAGTTAGAATTCATAGAATTATTCAAAAACTCAAAACATTTTACAACGAAACACATTATGATTGATAAAAAACTAGAACAACTAAAGATGCTAAAGAGTATCTCTCTAACGGAAAAAGAGAGGTCTGTTTTGCGTGCTTCAGTTGCTCGTAGTATCCAGACACTCGAATCAAAACCTCGTGTTTCTATATTTTATACAGGTCTACAACACGGACTGCGTATCGGACTTTCTACTTTTATATTTATAATCTTTGTCGGTGGTAGTGTTTCTGTAGTGGCTGACAACTCTCTTCCAGGAGACGCACTTTACTCTTTCAAGGTTAATGTCAATGAAGAAGTTAAAGGTGCATTTATCAAAAATCCAAGTGATAAAATCTCTTGGCAAAAATCTCGCATAGACAATCGTCTAGGAGAAATAAAAACACTCGCCGCAACCAAAACACTGACCAAAGCCAAACAAGAAACAGCTCAACGGGCACTCGACACTCATATAGAAAATCTTTCTGAAGAACTTGCAAAAACAGATACAACAGAGGCTTTGAAGGTAACAGCGGATCTAGAAGAGAGTCTAAAAAGTCAAAAAGAAGAACTCAAAAAATACGCAACTGAAGGAGATGAAAAAAATGAAGATGCTTTCAAGGCGGTAGATGAAACTTTGGCCAAGGTTTCAAAACAAGAAGATAAAATCGTTTCAAAAGAGCTTGAGAAAATAGAAAAAGAGCTTGGTGACGATATGCCTGATGTAGTAGAAGAAATCACTCCTCCTTTGACCCAATAAACTTCTCTAAAAGAACAAAAAGAAAAATAACAATAACTAAGGCTATACTGAGGATTATAATACGGGTATAGTCTTTGTTGTTTTTTATCGGTTTTTCACCTTCTTGCTTGAGTTCTTCTTTTATAATATTTTCTCCAAAAGCACTTTCACCTAAAACTTCCCCAGTTTGACTAGGAGATTTTTTGTTATCAACCTTTACGCTAGTGTATTTTATAGGTTCAGTCTGATCAGCCCCAAAAGCTAACCATTCTGGGGTCAACAAAGTCGCTTCACCCAAATAAGAAGATAATCCGAAGTTAGAAAAAGGTATGATTATTGTTGATTTAGGGGCAATCAAAGAAAGCTCTGGTAAAGTCAGAGTGTTATTGTCAGAGAGCTTTATAATCCAAAGAGAGACATCAAAGTCATCGCTTGTATTGTTGGTGATTTCAAAGCCTTTATCGGGAAGTACTTTAAAGACTAGTTTTGAATTTTCAACCAATCTTTTTTCTTTGGTAAAAAGAACTGGCTTTTTTTCATAAGGATTTCGATAGTACCCAAAAGATACCATATAAGATCCAGGGTATTTGTATCTGTGCTTCACTATTTCCGGATTTTGGCTTTTATATATAGTGCCGTCTCCCATATTCCAAACAAAAACTCCATTATAAACTAGCCCGTATTCCAAATACGTTTCGGCCTTGTATTCATAAACGATATCTGTGTAGATAACCTTAGGAAGACTAAGAGTCACTTTGGGTTCAAATTTCTCAGGAACAAAACTCCCGCCTCCAGAAGTAGTTGGCTCTTCTGGGGTGATAGTAGTACTGGTGAGTCCTGCCTTTGGTGTTGGACTTGAGGTTATCCACTTTGATCCATCCCACTGCATAGTCTTTTTGCTTTCACTATCTCCTGCTGGCCAGCCTGGAGAAAAGTTTAAAGACTGCACAGTATTATTGGCATTGTCTTTCAAAACCAAAAACTCACCCGAGTTTGAAAACCCACTCCCACCAAAAGATCCTAATTCATCATTTACACTTGGTACTGGGTCTGGCGAACTAGTCGTTGTCCGCTCAAGCAAAAGATAAGATTTGCCTGCTATCTTTTTTGTAAAAGTAAAAACCAAAGTATCTCCACCTGCTTCATAAAGCTTCCAACCTGAAAGATTTACCTCCTCATCTGAGTTGTTGTAGAGTTCTATCCATTCGGCAAACTGACTATCAGTACTTCCCATCCAGTTTATTTCGGTGACTAAAATATCAGCATAGCAACTGCTTGTTTTTATAAGAACTATAACGAAAAATATCGCTAAGTTACGAATCATAAAAAATTTATTCTAATATTTTTTGTAAATCTTGGTGAGAGATTTCACCTGTTTGATCTGCTGATTTATCTCCTGTTTTTATATTAACATCTTTTTGTTCTATTTTTTTATCCTCTATGGGAAAATTGGCTTTCATTAAAGCTTCTTTCAGAAGATTACGACTAGCTTCTTTAGGACCTCTCTCTGCCACCTTTACTGGGGCAATAGTCTCTGAAAGAGGCTTTTCTCCAGAGAAAGGTGTTGAGGTCTTTGGAAAAATTTTAGGCTGTGGGGACTGATTAATTTTGGATGACTCAGTGTCCAAAGAGTCAAGTAAAGAAGAAATTTCTGTCTCTTCTTTTGGTTTTTCAGTTTTTAAATCAACATCAAAGACCTTTTTAAATGGCATGTGGACCTTTGGTTTTTCAGTTTTATTTTCTGAGAAGTTCTTGGGTGAAGAGTTGCTTGTATTTTGATAAGCTGGTTTTGATCTTGGTGCAAAAGAGTCTTTGCCTGCATTTGGAACATAAGGCTTTTTTTCATAAGATGGTTTTTCAGAGTTGGGGGGTACTTCATTTCCAGCAGAGAACCAGTCTCTGATATTTTGTTCTACTTTTTCTTTAGGTAAAGCATAGCGACTTCGTGTCCATTCGATAACATCGTTTTTGTAAGTAATATCGGGCCGAGGTATTGGGGCTAAGGTTTTGGCAGAAAAAGGTTGTGAACCCATATCATTGATCATCAAAGAAAGGTAGATCTGCGCAAAACCTAGGTTTACCAAGTCATTGGCAGTAAACTGTGGTGCATATACCTTTTCGAGCATTTCTGAATCAAGTGGTCCAACCCGAAAAGAAACACTTGTCCCTACGTTTCCAAAGACAGCGTCACGGACAGATTCTTCCATTTGAGCAATATATTGGTGGGCGATGATGAGAGCGAGTTTGTATTTACGCGCCTCAGAGAGAATGTTGGCAAAAGATTCGTTAGCAAAAGACTGGAACTCGTCGACATAAAAATAAAATGGCGGAAGCTCGGACATACGAGTGTGCGAAACGTCTGCGCGACTCATAGCTGCGATATATATCTTGGTGATAATCATAGACCCTAGAAGACTTGTGTTTTGCTCTCCTATTCGCCCTTTTGATAAGTTGACTATCAAAATCTTTTTGTTGTCCATCATTTCTCGAACATCAAAACTTGACTTGGGTTGACCGATAATATTTCTAACAAGCGGATTGGCAGTAAACTGACCGATCTTGTTTTGAATAGCTGCGCCAGCTTCTTGCATATAGCGCTCACCATACTTTTCAAACTCATCAGTCCAAAAAGCTTTAACAGAAGGGTCTTTGATATTTTCAACAACCTTTTTTCGAAAAGCCTTATCAGAGAGCATGCGATTTACCCCCAAAAGTGTTGCATCTGGATATTCAAGCAGAGCCAAAAGAATATTGTTGAGAATGTACTCCATACGAGCACTCCAGGCATCTACCCAAATCTTTTTGAAGGTACTCATCAGACCTGACGCCACAAAGTGACGTTTGTCTTCGCCGATATCCTCGAGCATGTTAAAAGAAACGGGATTGTCTATATCAAAAGGAGCAAAATAAACTACATCCTTGATACGATGCTCTGGAACATAATCAAGCATTTTCTCAGCAAAGCTTCCGTGCGGATCGAGCACTGCCACACCTTCACCGTTTTGAATGTCTTGTATAGCCATGTTCTCTAAAAGCGTAGATTTTCCTACACCACTCTTTCCTACCACATACATGTGACGAGTTCTATCTCGACTTTTGATACCAAAGCGAGTTTGTTGGTTACGAAAATTTGTTTCGCCGAAATATGTTATTCGTTCACCATCATTTTGCATTACTTAATATTATAACAGAATTTTTGTACAAACTAGAGATTTGCACGACTGTATTCATATAAAACTACTGAAGTAGCAGTAGCAGCGTTTAGTGACTCGCACCTTTGGTCCATCGGGATAGAAAGAGGGATATCACAAAGCTCAAGTGTCTTTTCTCTTATGCCAACTGATTCGTTTCCTACTATGATAAGCGTCGGACTATCAAACTTAGCTTCAGAGAGCTTGGTGCTACCATTCATCACAAGTCCATAAGACCAGTATCCCTTTTCTTTGAGATCACGAATAGTCTGGTTGACGTTGCCTATCAAAACTATCGGTATGCGAAAAACCATGCCAACTGAGGTTTTGATCACCACACCAGTTATTGGGGACTGGTTGTGTTTAGGCATAAGAATAGCACTAGCACCAAAAGCTACAGCGCTACGAACAATAGCACCGACATTGTGTGGATCGTGAAGCTCATCCAGAAGTACGATACAAGGGTTTTGTTTTTTTGAAGCTTCTTCTAAAGCTTGCTCCATGGTGCTATAGAGCTTCTCAGGATTTATAACTGCAATAACTCCTTGGTGAACTGCGTCACTGCCAACGTCCTTTTTGACTTCCCCTTTCATACTACTGACTGCGATATTGTGCTTTTTTAAAAGACCGCCAAGCTCACTATCGGACTCCATTTCCTTACTCAAAAATACCTTTTGCACTACTTCTGGGTGAGCCAAAAGAGCCTCTGAGAGAGCATGTTTGCCATATAGATATATTTTTTCAGTTGCCATTGTTAATTGTTTATGTCAGTAATGTCTTGGATGATACCAGAGAATTTCTTTGGCGCCAGTAGTTCATCTCTCTGTAAGTTGCCATAGATATGAAATGTTCTATAACCTCGATCTTTTGTTCCAAGCGCTATATCAAGCCATCCATAGACATCTTTGGTCTCCTTAAAAGAGTCCAAGAAACTTTGAAGCTTATCTTTGTCAGAATCTTTTATAAAATTTGAAAAATCTTCTTTACTAAGCCTCTCCCCATCAGATATAGCTAGGCTTTTGGTTATCGCGCCATCAAAAACAAAAGTTTGCTCTGGAAAATAAACAGAGATCCTTCCTAAGTGAGCCAAATCCTGCATTTCTTTAAATTTATTTTCTTTGTTATAAAGATTTTGGTTTTCTTTTACCAAGGTATTGATAGAGCTTTGCTTTTTGTTTAAAACATAGACTATAAAACCAAACAACAAACAAAGCAGTATTGATATAAGCAAAACAACAGTGCGCACAAAACCTATTTGCTCATGCCAAATGCTAGTTGCTGTATCTATACCCAAAAGCCCTATCATTTCTCCACTATTATCTTTGATAGGTGCATAACCAGAGACCCATTCACCCCAACTATCACTATAAGGTCCATCGGTATAAGCTTCACCTTTGAGATAATTTTCTATATCTTTTTCTCTTGTATCTGGAAAAAGGGCACCTGGAGCTGAATAGTCACTAGAAGAGACAGGTTCTGAGTCTACAAAGAAAAACTGTTTTTTGATTTCTGGTTTATAGCCCAAAACATAGACGAAGCGGTTTTGTGGATTGTACTGGCGAAACATCATTAGCTTTTCTTTCATTTCTGAATAAAGAGGGTTGCCAACATCAGAAGGACTAGCTGAAAGAGTGCTAAGAGTAGAAGTCGGCACCAAAAGCGCAGCCTGCTTGGCATCTATCAAAAGCTGTTCTCTTTGTTCTCTATCTATTTTGCTGGTCAAAAAAATAGAAGTCAAAAACCCAGAAGTCAAAATAACTACAGAAAAAACAACAATAACCCAAATCTTCTTAGATGTATTCATACTTGTATTTTACAACATTTAAACCCTGAGGTAAATAAAAAACCCCGAATATCGAGGTTTTGTTAAGTTTCTTTTGTTTGGCTTAGTGTACTGATCAGGTAGTGTTCACTAAACTCTTCTCAGTATTTTCGGTAATAAGTCCTTGAACCTCTTTTTGATTTCCACAAAACGTGGTTTGAAACAAAAAGCGCTGTTTGTTAACACATAACGATTCTATCCAGAGAATCACAGCTCGGTTTTACTACTTAAAACTGCATTGCTTACTTATTGCGATCGCAACTTTCAACAAAGAGGATATGTAATCTACAGATAACGCCGCTTTTTACGAGGTGGCGTAATTGGTCCCAGACCTATCATGTTAATCATTGAGGAACTTTTTAATTGACCCAACGACACATAGACTCTGTACTCGTAGGAGTCTGATTAGAAACATATCTAACTATTGATAATACTTACTTACCATTTTAAATATAAGCTCAGATTCTGGCCCAAATTAGTGTATCTTTGGCTCTGAAACATGTATTTTTGTTACCAAGTAACTAGGTGAAGACTGGAAAGTTTCTTTTTGCTTTCCCCTTCAAACCCAAAATGATAAATCGTTTTTTAGCATATAAATAACTTTTTTATTATCATAGCTTATATATACTTTTTTGTCAAGTACTTTCCAAAAAACCTTTATTTAAAGGCGTTTTTGCGTCTTTGCTTGTGGAAAGATATAGCAAATCTGTGGGCTTCAGAGTTGGCTAGCAAAATGTCGTATTTACGAGCTTCGACTATCTCTTTTTTCCCTGTTATGGCTTTGGCTCTGTGACGTTCATCTTTGGTAACAGCAATGATTTCTATTTTTAGATTTAATTCTTTCAAAACTTCTTTAGCTACATTTATTTGGATAGCATTACCGTCTACTACTATGGCATTTGGCAAAGTCCACTCTGGATGAGCAAAGCGTCTTGTTAGGATTTCTCGGAGTGCTCCAGCATCATTTGCTTTTTCAAAGCCTTTGATAACAAACTTTCGATATTCATTTTTGTCAGCTACAGCATTTGTGACCACCGTCATCACACCGACCATTTGCTTGCCAGAGATATGCGCGACATCATAAGCCTCGATACGAAACTGCTCACCAGAGATACTTGAAGACAAATCTCTCTTGATCAAAGAAATATCTTGGATATGTTCCAAGGCAAAGACTTTTTGCTTTAACTCATTTGCCAGCTCAAACTGCTCACGCTTGGCAGCGACCATCATATCCTTTTTCAAAGCACTCAAAAGCTTTTGATACTTGCCTTCAAAGATCATCTTGAGTCGACTTATAGTCTTCTTGTACATGAGCTCTGCTTC
The DNA here is from genome assembly GCA_964505155.1 of uncultured Candidatus Saccharibacteria bacterium. Taxonomy (GTDB): domain Bacteria; phylum Patescibacteriota; class Minisyncoccia; order Phycocordibacterales; family UBA9973; genus UBA4124. The sequence continues at coordinate 46,441 of CAZDGL010000003.1, read as the reverse complement.
TGTAGAAGCAGTATCTGGAGCAAGACCGATTTGGCGATAAAAGACAGTGTTATCTTTTTTGGAAGAAACGATATCTCTAAATGGAAAAATCCGGCGTAGTATTCGGAGGGCCTCTTTGATAGAAGAACCCTTCGGATATGGGCCAAAAACAGTATCGTAAGATATAGGTTTTGGATCACGCAAAACTTTGACTGTTTTGTTTTTGGTATCTATATCCTTTTGACGGACGAGAATGACTTTTGGAAATGGTTCCTTGGTAATAGCCACACAGTTAAAGCTTTTGTCGTCTTTTTCTTTGGTATTGTAATAAGGCTTATAGCGCTTGATAAGGTTGGCTTCAAGTATCAAGGCTTCAAGAGCATTCATGGTTTCTTGATAAGTCACTGTAGAGGCCTTAAATACCATATCAACGATATGAGCACCGCGAGCCTTGATCACGTCAGGCGCAAAATAACTCCGCACACGATCGCGAAGTGATGTAGCCTTACCTATATACAAAATCTTGCCCTCCTTATCACGCCAGACATATACACCCGGAGTTTCAGGCAATTTTAATTTGTCTAAATCTTGACGAATCATAAAACAAGTTTAGCATAGCAAGTATTTTTTGACTTGACAAATCACTAATTATATGATAAAATAGTAAGTGAAAGTATTTATTTTGTTATATAATTATAAAAACAATCAACATGAAAACCTATAGCTTTGTAGGAGTACTTCTCCTCATTATAGGTTCTGTCATCTTTGTGTCCTTCAAGGCATTAGAGGAAAGCAAAAAGTACCCTCTGAGCTTTAAAGAAAAAGTAGAAAAAGTGAGTACTGTAGAAACAGAACCTGGTTTTGCAGTAGTAAAAAATATTAAATAAACAAAACTACCCCCTCAAGCCAATGAGGGTGGTTTTATTTGTGGTAATATCTATTTATGAAATTCAAAGAAGTTATCAAAATATCTAGACCACGTTTTTGGCTTTATGAAGCAGCAACATTTGGACTTGTGGGTACAGTAGGGGCACTACAAGGACTGTCTTTTTTCTCAGACTGGAGGTACTGGGTATTTGCACTATACTTCCTAATCCCAGCAAATATCTTGATATATGGTATCAACGATATCTTTGATTATGAGACAGACAAACTCAACCCCAAAAAAGGTGACAATGCTTACGAAGCACTCGTGCCCCCTGAGAGACAGCGAGCACTTTGGCGTTGGATAATATGGACCAATATTCCTTTTTTCTTTTTTCTTATATTCTTTTCACTTTATACTCCTCTACTTATTTCTTTTTTTGCCTTTGTATTTTTTGCATCGTTTTATTCTGCAAGTCCGATACGAGCCAAAGCCAAACCTGTTATAGACTCACTATTTTCTGCTGGGCACTACGTGGCAACTGGTGTGTTTGGATATTATCTTGCCGGAGGAGTAGCCTTCCCTGCTGTCGGCGTGATTGCTGGAATGTGTTGGGCTATAGCAATGCATGCCTATAGCGCAGTGCCTGACATCAAAGCAGACCTACAAGCAGGGCTACATACTATCGCTATCATGATTGGCGAGAGACGCACTATTGCTCTGTGCTGGTTCCTCTATGCATTTGCTGGATATCTCGTGCGAGACATCATACCTATAGCTTCTATCATAGGCGTCATAACATTTTCATATTTTATGTGGCGTAGCCAAAGAGCAAAGACACCTGAAGCACTCTTTAAGCTCTATACCTACTTCCCACTCATTAACACCCTCATCGGCGCTCTAGTCTCAATGGAACTTTTTGCCAAGAATATTTTCTAGATCTTAAATTTGATTTTTATATAGAAATTAGTAGTATTAAAAAAAGTAATTGTCGGTGTATAAAGACCCCAGCAGAACTAGCTACCTGGCATATAAACAGCTAGTGTAAAAAGCCCGAGAGATCGGGTTTTTATATTTTCTCAAGCGGAAATGGGTGGGTAATATTTTCTATACGCTTATATGCAAGCTCGGCTGAAATGAGACATATAGGCATACCAATACCTGGATTTGTTCCCGCTCCGACATAGTACATATTTTTGATTTTAGGATGGACATTGTTGGGACGGAAAATAGCGGTTTGTGTGAGTGTATGCGCAAGCCCGAGTGCTGTGCCTTTGAAAGCATTGTAATCAGCCATAAAGTCTTTGACGCTGTAGTGGTGCCTCACAACGATGCGCTCTTTAAGATCGGGGATGTTGTAATACTGCGCTATTTCACCAAGGACTTTATCTCCGTATTCTTTGGCAAAGTCTTCTGTATACTCAAGCCCTGAAGCTATAGGAACTAACACAAAAAGATTTTCATCACCAATAGGAGCGACAGATAGATCTGTTTTACTTGGAACACAGATATACATAGAAGGGTCATGAGGCCACTCAGGATGTTTGAATATTTGACCAAAGCCCTCTTCCCAATTTTTGGTAAAAAGAAGATTGTGATGCTCCATTTGTGGAAGCTTACCTTTGACTCCGAGATAGATAATAAATGCGCTCGGCGCCAAAACGCGTGAGTTCCAGTATTTGTCGCTCTTGGTACGAAATGCTTGAGGAAGAAGCTTTGTATCGGTATGCCAAATGTCTGCATTAGAAACAACGATATCTGCGTTTAAAGTATGGCCATTTTCCAAAAGCACACCTTTTGCGAGGTTGTTTTGAACCAATATTTCTTTGACTGGTGTGTTTAGTATTATTTCTGCCCCGTACTTTTTGGCAATTTTTTCGAGAGAGTTTGGGATAGCTCTGATGCCACCCGATGGGTACCATTCACCGAGAACAAGGTCGACATAGTTCATCAGAGTATAAATCCCAGGCGTATCTCCTGGAGCAGTACCGAGAAGCACTGTTTGATACTGAAGAGCCTTACGAAGAATTTCACTTTTAAATTTCTTTTCGATGATTTGTTTTTGTTTTTTAAAAAGAGGAAGCTTGGCGCCCTGACGCATAATCCTAAGAGTCATAAAGTCACGAACAGAGTTGTAGTTTTTGTACATAAACTCGCTCTTTGAAAGTTCGTATTGCCATTTTGTTTCAGCCAAAAACTTCTCAAGCACTTCGCCTGCTCCTGATTCGATGCTTTCAAAAAGAGCTTTGTTTTTAGTCATATCAGAATAAAACTTATAACTCTTCCCATCGCTCTTGAGGGTTATCTGATAAGAGGGAGAAAGTCTTTCTAAATGATAGTGACTCTTTATATCCTCAGACATTATTTCAAAAAAGTGTTCAAAGACATCCGGCATCATGTACCAGCTTGGACCCATATCAAACATAAATCCTTTGTCAGAAAATATACGCGCACGCCCACCAACCATTTCGTTTTTTTCTATGATTGTAACTTTGTAACCAGCTTTTCCAAGCATGCCGGCCAAAGCCAAGCCTCCTATACCTGCTCCTATTATGATTACAGACTTTTGTTCCATAGTGCTTTCAATAATAGCATTGTCTTATCAAGCGGACTAATAACAACACGTCTTGAAAAAGTGTCATAATCCAAGCGTTCTATTTCTTCCAAAAGCTTTTTATATATAAGATATGACGCATATACAGCCTTTTGTCCTCTTCCATTTAAAAGTGGTATACCTTTTCTTCCTTCTTCAAGTAAACCTTTTGCTCTAGCAACCTCAAAACTCATCAGGGCTTTCCACGCGCTATCGTTAATACTGTTTTTTATATGATCTTCTGAGACACCAAACCTATCCATATCTTCCTTTGGTATATAGATTCTTCCACGAGTTCTATAATCATCTTGTGTGTCGCGTAAAAAGTTGATGAGCTGAAAAGCTTCTCCTAAGCTTTTAGCATAAGGCAAAGCGCCTTGTTTAAAACCGATGATGTGGCTCATCATAATGCCGATAACACTTGCGGAGCCATACATATAACTCTCTAGTTCTTTATAAGAATGATATCTAGTAGTTTCTAAATCTTGATGCATTGATGAGAAAAAATCATAACTGTATTTGATATCTATCTTATATTCATCAAAAACTTCTTTGGCAGCAAAAAGTATAGGATCTACACTTTGCTCTTTTGATCCTCTTACTACCTTTTCCCAATCTACCATCCATTTTTCTAAACTAGCTTTGGCGACGCTTTTGTCAGGTTCACTATCTACCATCTCGTCCGGTATGCGCACAAAAGCATAAAGCACCCAAGTAGCTTCTCTTGTCTTTTTGGGAAACAAAAAAGAAGCCCGATAAAATCCTCGGCCATAAAGCTTGGTTATTGCTTTGGCTCTTGATAAAACTTCTTTTGAAATCATTTATAAAATCTTTTTTAAATACTCTCCTGTAAAACTGTGTTTATTGTTTGCGACTTCTTCTGGGGTACCTTTGGCAATTATTTTGCCTCCTGCTATCCCCCCTTCGGGACCAAAGTCTATAAGATGATCAGCACATTTGATAAGGTCGAGGTTGTGTTCGATCACAACAACAGTGTTGCCTTTGGCGACAAGCCTGTTTAAAACTCCTATAAGATTTTTAACATCATCATAGTGTAGCCCAACAGTTGGTTCATCAAGTAGGTAGATAGTCTTTTCGAGATATGGACGATAAAGTTCTGAGGCAATTTTAACACGCTGTGCTTCTCCACCTGAGAGAGTGGTCGCGCTTTGACCAAGCTTCACATAACCGAGCCCTACTTCAGAGAGAGTCTTAAGTCTATCGTAAACAGCAGGAATATCAGCAAAAAACTCCAAACCTTCTTCAACAGACATCTGAAGAACATCGTAAATATTTTTACGTTTGTATTTGACTGTCAAAGTTTCTTTGTCAAAACGTTTTCCACCACAAACATCACAAGTCACATACACGGTCGGCAAAAAGTGCATCTCTACAGCTATCTCGCCATTACCTTCACAAGCTTCACACCTGCCACCTTTGACATTAAAAGAAAATCTATTGACCTTCCAGCCACGTAGTCTAGCTTCTTCTGTTTGAGCAAAGATATCTCGGATATGAGTGAAGGCTCCGGTGTAAGTTGCAATGTTGCTTCTCGGAGTGCGACCTATTGGCGACTGATCTATCATAATAGCGCGAGCGAGATACTCAGTACCAGTAAAAGATGCACAGTTGTAAACTTTGGCACTACGAAGCTTGCGTTCAAAACGAGCTTGAAGATTCTTATAAAGAATTTCATAAAGAAATGTACTCTTGCCACTACCAGAGACTCCGGTGATACAAACCATTTTACCAAGTGGCACATCGATGTTTTGATTGTGAATGTTGTGAAGATTTGCTCCAACTATCTTGAGCATGCCTTTATCTACATCACGACGTTTCTCTGGTGTCTCTATCTCTTCTTCTTTGCGCAAATAAGCAAGTGTACGAGAGCCACTTTCGTTTTTCTTGGCAGAAAGAAGTTTGTCTAGATAGCCTGAGACTATAACTTGCCCACCATGAACCCCAGCACCAGGACCAATATCTACCAAATAATCAGAAGCATAAATGGTATCTTCATCGTGCTCAACAACCAAGATAGTATTGCCGACATCACGCAGATCTTCCAAAGTACGAATCAATCTTTCATTGTCTCTTTGATGAAGTCCAATAGTTGGCTCGTCCAGTACATACATCGCTCCGACAAGGCGAGAACCGAGCTGTGAGGCTAGTCTGATACGTTGTGCTTCTCCTCCAGAGAGAGTGTTGGCGGTACGAGATAAAGCCAAGTAGTTGAGCCCCACATTTAATAAAAAGTTGAGTCGGTCTTCTATTTCTTTAAGTACGGCTTTGGCAACCTCCATGTCTTTGGCAGAGAGTTTAAGAGATCCAAAAAATTCAAATGCTTCTTCAACAGAAAAAGAAGTCAGATCAACTATATTGGTTTTCTTTTTACCAGAATCTAGAAATACATTTAATGCTTCTGGACGAAGTCTTTTGCCACCACAGACTTCACATGCTTCAGTCCCACCGAAGAACTTAGTTCCGATACCATTACACTCTGGACAAGCTCCATAAGGAGAGTTGAAAGAAAATAGTCTTGGCTCTATTTCAGGGAAAGAATATCCATCATTTGGACAAGAAAACTTGGAAGACATCAAAAACTCTTGAAGAGGTTCTGTCTGCATATCAAAGTCTTCGGAAACACCAAAGACTACCTGTACCAAGCCATCAGCTTCTAGGAGCGCTCGCTCTGTTGCTTCAAAAAGGCGAAGCTCGGCATCTCTAGGGCTGTCTTTGAATTCATGTACTGCAAGTTCGTCTACCAAGACTTCGATAGTGTGCTTATCATTTTTCTTGAGCTCTATACGCTCTCGAAGTTTGTGAATCTTGCCATCGATGCGCACAGTACTAAAGCCTTTACCGATAAGATCATAAAGGAGTTGGTAGTATTCACCTTTTCTTCCACGAACAATAGGAGCGTAGATTTGGATGCGAGTGTCATTCCAAGAAACTCCCATAACAGATTTTCCTCCAGCTGGCGGATTTTTCTTTTTAGAAAAATCTTTAATCTTTCCAAGAATAAAAGTGTTGATTTCTTCTGGAGAGAGTTTTTGGATAAGAGTGCCGCAAACCGGACAATACGCCTTGCCGACACGTGCATAAAGAACACGCATGTAGTCATACATCTCAGTGATGGTCGCAACAGTAGATCGAGGGTTGTTGGAGCGAGACTTTTGATCGATAGAAATAGCTGGTGAAAGACCAGAGATTTCGTCCACATCAGGCTTGGGCATTTGATTCAAAAATTGCCTTGCATATGAAGATAGGCTCTCCACATAACGACGCTGTCCTTCAGCAAAAATAGTATCGAAAGCCAAAGAACTCTTGCCACTACCAGAGAGTCCAGTAATAGCAATCATCTTACCTCTCGGCATTTCGACAGAGACATTTTTGAGGTTATGGGTCCGAGCCCCTTTAACTACAATAAGCCCTTGTGTTTCTTCTTTTTTTTGGCTCTCTTTCTTCATAAATATAAGCGATTGTAGCATATTTAAGCTAAAGCGTTATATACTAAAACATATGAATATTATTTTTTTGTTACTTTCAATCTTTAGTAATTTTACTAGCAAAGCTTATGCTCATGTCGGGTACGTAGTCGGGCAATCAGACTTTAGTGCAAGTCTAGGCCGTGATAGTTCATACTTTTTTTCTCCCCTTTCAAATAAAAACAATATTTTGATGATACTTGCTACCTTGGTAGGAGTGTTTGTACTTTATTTTCTAGCTTGGAAAATAAAACCTATTCGCAACCGTATCATTGCTCTAAGAGCTCGCCTTGATACATATGACGAATACGTGCCTTGGATTTTGCGACTATCTTTGGGAATAGCTTTGATAGGTGCATCAGTTGCACACGTACTTATCTCACCCGTTTTGCAGGTTGGAGCATTTTCTGCCATACAACTGATAGTAGGATTTGCACTCTTGGCTGGATTTTTGGTTGTACCGAGCGCAATAATCGCCTTAGTGCTTTACGTGGTAGCGCTTTCACAAAGCTTTTATATCGCTGGCAATCTAGAACTAGCCTCAGCACTTATCTCTCTGCTTATTTTAGGAAGTATGCGTCCTGGACTTGATGATCTCTTTGGCGTGCCACATATCAAAACAGATAGATTCAAAAAATACGTCCCACTCTTACTTCGTCTTGGTATCGGAGGCGCTCTTGTCTTTTTATCTCTTTATGAAAAAGTATTGAACCCTCATGTTTCTGATCTTGTTGTCGTCAAATACGGACTCGACAATATCATCCCAGTCGGAGCAGCTATGTGGGTCTTTGCTGTCGGAATGATAGAACTCGCTGTTGGACTCTTCATCCTTATCGGATTTCAAACTCGTCTTGTAACTGCTGTGGCATTTGTAGTACTTATGACTACATTTTTCTTCTTCAAAGAAGAGGTCTACTCACACGTCACACTCTTTGGCGTGCTCTCTGCCCTATTTATCACCGGCGCCGGTCCTTGGAGTTTGGACTATCTTTTAAAAAGAAGGTAGTATAAAATCTAACAGAAGGAGGCGAATTTTAAATTTATGGTTCTCCAAATAAAGTAAATCTTTGGGGATGACTAAGATATCTTGGTTTGCTTAGTTTAAAAATAAAAACCAGTTAATAGCTCTGCAAATACGGCACACAAGAGTTATATGTAAAAACAAAGTAAACAGTATTGTAAACGGTTATGTTTTTATTAGTTTTTCTCTTATAAGTAAATGAAGAAAAACTTCTAATCGCCTCCTAAAAACCGATATTTTCGGTTTTTATTTTTCTGGATTTATATAAGTTTTTTCTTTGAGTACTCCGATTTCATCTCTTAATATTGCTGCTGTTTCAAAGTCTAAGACTTTTACTGCCTCTTTCATTTCAGCTTCTTTGAGAGCTATCAATTTCTCAATAGGATTTTTCCCACGCCTACTGCGGGGCGAGCTTCTCTTACTTCCTTGTTCAATCGCTTTAAATATTTCCATATCGAGAGCAAGCTCTGCATTCACAGCTTTTGAGTGATCACTTTCCATGCCTTGAGTGATGTCATTGATAGCTTTTGAAATAGTCATCGGAGTGATACCGTGTTTTTTGTTGTAGGCAAGTTGCACATCACGACGACGCTTAGTCTCTCCCATAGCTCGCTCCATGGAACCTGTTATCTGATCAGCGTAAAGAATCACTCGGCCATTGGCATTGCGTGCAGCACGACCGATAGTCTGAATAAGAGAGACTTCACTACGCAAAAAGCCTTCTTTGTCAGCATCAAGTATACCGATGAGAGAAACTTCCGGCATATCGAGTCCTTCTCGAAGCAAGTTGACCCCAACAAGCACATCAAAGGCTCCTTTACGAAACTTAGTGATGATTTGTATGCGCTCTATCGTCTTGATATCACTGTGCATGTATTCAGCTTTGACCCCTTTATCCTTAAGATAGGCTGACAAATCTTCAGCCATTTTTTTGGTTAAAGTAGTCGCTAGTACTCGACCACCTTTTTTGATCTCAGCAACAGATTCGTTGATAAAATCTTGAACTTGCCCTTGGTAGTCTCCATCTTCAAGAATAGGGCGCACAACAACTTCTGGGTCAACAAGTCCTGTTGGGCGAATGATTTGCTCTACTGTTTGTTCGCTTAGCTCGGCTTCGTTTTTCCCTGGTGTAGCTGAAACAAAAATAGTCTGACCGATACGCTCTTTGAACTCTTCAAACTTAAGTGGTCTGTTGTCTTTGGCGCTAGGAAGGCGAAATCCAAAGTCCACAAGAGTTTGTTTGCGCGATGCGTCTCCGGCGTACATAGCTCCGAGTTGTGGCAAAGTCACATGACTCTCATCGATAAACAAAAGAAATTCTGGTTCCCCGTTTTTAGAGTGTGGGAAATATGAAAGCAATGTCTCTGGTGGTTCGCCTGCTTTTTTGCCAGAGAGTAACCTAGAATAGTTTTCTATCCCTGAACAATACCCCATCTCTTTGATCATCGCCATATCATAACTAGTGCGACGTTTAAGACGTTCAGCTTCGAGGAGCTTGCCTTCTTTTTCAAAATAAGCGAGCTGAACTTTTAACTCATCGGCTATAGCTTTGACTGCTTTTTCTTTTTGATCTTCAGCGGTGATGAAGTGCTTGGCTGGGAAGATAAACACATGGTCTTCTTCTTGTAAAATGCGAGATGATACTGGATCTATCTTTAATATTTCTTCTACTTTGTTGCCTGAGAACAAGACTCGATACTGAACTGTCTCAGAAACAGGCATTATTTCAACTGTATTTCCAAGCGCTCGAAACTGTGCTGGCGAAAGGTCAGCATTTGTACGCTCATAGTGAATACCGATGAGTCTTTGCATCGCTTCAGTACGAGAAAGTGTCATACCTTTTTCTATTTTGAAATTCACCCGTTCATACTCTATTGGAGAACCAAGACCATAAATACATGATACTGATGCAACAATAATCACATCTTTGCGAGTCAAAAGGCTTTGTGTGGTTGCATGGCGAAGTCTATCTATCTCTTTGTTGATCTGCGCATCTTTTTCTATATAAGTATCAGTTGTTGGTAAGTACGCTTCTGGTTGGTAGTAATCATAATAAGAAACAAAATAATGAACGGCATTGTTTGGAAAAAAGCTTTTGAACTCACTAGCGAGCTGTGCGGCGAGGGTTTTGTTGTGAGCGATGATAAGAGTGGGCTTTTGCACTTCGGCGATGATATTGGCCATAGTAAAAGTCTTTCCTGTTCCTGTAGCTCCGAGAAGGGTTTGCATTTTAAGCCCTTTTTTGAGACCAGAAAGTAAGCCCTTGATAGCAGTAGGCTGATCTCCACCGGGGGCAAAATCACTAATAAGCTCAAACTTATCCATAAGAGTCAGTATAATAGCAAAAGACTATCTTAGGAAGCTAGCTTTTGAGCTTTTCTATATCGTACATAGAATCATTGCCGTAAGCTTTAACTATTATTTTATAAGCAAATAAAGACGCGATAGAAGTAAATATCAAAAAATAAATCAAGGTTTTTCTAAGTGTCATATGATAAATATTATACTCCTTTATAGTATCGAGAGCAAAATTCTTTTTTAAATTCTAGAAATGTCCCGTCCAAAATAGCCTCTCGCATCTGTTCAACAAGTCTAAGTATAAAATGAATATTGTGAATGGAAGCCAAAGTTGCAGCCGTCATCTCATCTGCGCGAAAGAGATGAGCTAGATAAGCACGACTATGATGAGTACATGTATAGCAAGTGCAGTTTTTTTCTATAGTGGAAAAATCTTCGACAAACTTTGCATTTCTGATATTGAGCCTACCATCATGAGTGTGTAGTGTGCCGTGCCTGCCCATACGAGTCGGAGCGATGCAGTCAAAGAGATCACATCCGGCTTCTACTGCATCAAAAAGATCCCTAGGTTCTCCTATTCCTAGCAAATGCCTTGGCTTATCTTCTGGCAATATTTTGTTGACCCAAGAAACGGCAGTCGCAATATCGTCCTTGGTAAAAGAGCCTCCGATACCAAAACCGTCAAAATTGAGCGCGCCAATAGTTCTTGCCGCTTCTTCACGGAGATCTTGATGTCTTCCACCTTGTACAACACCAAATAATGCTTGTTTATTTTCGATATCCAATTCATTGTGTCTTGAGAGACAACGCTTAGCCCACTCATGTGTGCGAGCCAAAGATTTCTTTTGATATTCATAAGGAGCAGTTGGGCTAGTACATTCATCAAAAGCAAATATCATATCAGCACCGAGAGACCATTGTGCTTCCATAGAACTCTCTGGTGTAAATAGATGCATAGATCCATCAATATGGCTTTTGAAAGTCACACCTTCATCAGTTACATTTGCAAGCTGTCCTGCAGTAAGCGAAATATCTTCAACAGGTGCATCAGCGGAAGCCACCTTGGATACGGCTGTACCAAAAGCAGCACCCAGAGAAAAAGCTTGGAAACCTCCAGAGTCAGTCATTGTCGGACCATGCCAATCCATAAAAGGACCAAAGCCTCCAGCCTTTTCGACAATGTCAGTGCCAGGCTGAAGATATAGGTGATAAGTGTTGGCAAGCACCACCTGAGCTCCCAAGCTTCGTATCTGCTCAGCGGTCAAAGCCTTGACTGTTGCCTTTGTCCCCACAGTCACAAAAGCTGGTGTTTGTATAACTCCATTTTTGGTTTCTATCATCCCCGCTCGCGCAAGAGTACCTTCTAACTTTTTCTCAATAGAGAATTTCATAAATACAACTTACCATAATTTTGAAACTATAAAAACTAAGGTGATATTTGCACCGAGGACTCTGCGTAGGCATCCGCAGGAAAAATATCACCTTAGTTTTTATTTAATTATTACCCACTTAAGTGTCTGCAAATTTACTGGTGCCTTGGCAAGGAGTCTTTGGAATGGATCACGGGGATCAGTGATTATCTTTTGGATAGTTGCTATCGGGTACAGTGCAAGAGACTGGTCTGTGATCACACTTCCTTCACTAAAGGCTATATCTCTAGGCATGCGAACTTCGTATTCACCAGAGCCTCGGCCGATGAGTGTAATATTTAAATCACTTCCCGATACAGACCCGACTGTCTCTCTGTTTGGAGAACTATACAAAAGCACAACAGAAGAATTTTCTGAGACCTCAGAGATAGTCCCAAGAGCTATAGCGCCAAAAGCGTATACTTTTTGCCCAACAGTGATATTGTGCTTCTCTCCGACATCTAAAACGAGTGTGTCATAAATAGAGCGATTTGGTGGCACAACAACTCTGGCCAATGTTCCACTGACATGATCTTCTCTACCGAGCTCTTTTTTTAAATCTTCATTTTCTTTTTGTAAACTAGAGAGAGTACTAAGAGAGGCACTTTGGGCATCAAGAGAGCTTTGAAGCGCTGTGACCTTTTTGACCAAAGACTGTTTGGACTCGAGAGCAAGAGAAACTACATCACTATAAACAGGGGTGCTTATTCCCCTAAACTTTCTAATCCAAGAAAACAAAAACCAAAAAATAAAAAAACAGATGATTAAAAAAATGATAAATTTCCAATTTATACTTTTGTTTTTACGAAACTGTGACATGGTCTTCTATAGAAAGGAGTGCGCTTTTATATTCTTCAAACGACTCTAGTATTATACCGGTACCTCGCACTACAGCCGAGAGAGGATCTTCAGCTATATATATAGGAAGCTTCAACTCTTGGCCAAGTAGTTGTGGCAAGCCCTTTAGAAGTGCTCCACCACCTGTCAAAATAACTCCACTAGAGATGATATCTACGAGCATCTCTGGAGGAGCAGTTTCCAAAACCTCTCGAATACCTGCGACAATAAGAGAAACCGGATATGCCAAAGCCTCTCTAATGTCTCCATCGGTAACTACAAGCGCTCTAGGAAGTCCTGTGATCAAATCTCGACCACGCACCTCTATCTCAGCGTAGTCTGTCTCTATCGCTGAACCAATAGCCATCTTGACCTGCTCAGCTGTTTGTTCACCAATGAGGAGCTTAAATTCATCTCGCAAATACTCTATAATTCGAGCATTGAAGTGGTCTCCAGCAACTTTCAGGTTGAGCGATCTAACTATCCCGCCCAAAGAGATAAGAGCAATATCTGTCGTTCCACCTCCTATGTCTACCACCAAAGACGCTGTCGAAGAAAGTACTGGTAAACGCACTCCGATAGCAGCCGACATCGCTTCTTCGACCAAAAAAACTTCTCTGGCTCCAGCATTGATAGCTGCGTCATAAACAGCGCGCATCTCGACGTTGGTGATACCACTTGGCACTCCCACGATAACTCTTGGGCGAAAAAACTTTTTGTTCATCTTTTCTACCTTTCTTATAAAATAAGCAAGCATCTCTTCGGTAACCTCAAAGTCAGAAACCACACCTTCTACAAGAGGTCTCACTATCGAAATATGCGCTGGAGTTTTGCCATCCATCTTTTTGGCTTCCCTACCTATGGCTACTATTTGTCCGGTTTTTTGATTGAGCGCTACTATCGAAGGTTCGTTGATAACAGTTCCAGCGCCACGCAAATACACCAAGGTATTTGCAGTACCTAGATCTATACCTATATCATTTGAAAATCTACTGTAGAGCTTTTTGAACATGTATTTTAATATGCTCTAGCAAATAAGACTCGACCTTTTGATAGCGCTCCTGTTTTCACACAAGCACCTGTTTCTTCTTTCATATTAAATGGAACACAGCGAATAGTTGCACCTGTTTCTTCTTTGATTATTTTTTCAGTTTTACCTGTACCATCCCAATGAGCAAGAACAAATTTCCCTGCCTCAATTGAAGAAATAAATTCTTCCCAAGAATCCACATCGACTGTATTTTCTTTTAACCTTTTTTCTGCAACCTCAAGAAGGCTGTTTTGGATTCTCTCCAGAATATCTTCTACCGCTTCACCAAAAGTATCATTATTGTATTTTATACCTTCTTTCTCTCCTGTATCTCGTCTTGATAAAACAAATTCTTCTTTTTCTATATCCTTAGGACCTATTTCGATTCTAACTGGAACACCCTTCTTTTCCCATTCATATATTTTTTCACCCATTCTTAAGTTCTCTCTATCGTCAACATGAACAGCTCTTACTCCCAAAGTCTTTTCCAATTTCTCTTTCAAAAGAACAGCTACAGGTAAAACTTCAGTCTTTGTCTCTTCTTTAAAGATCGGAATAATAACCACTTTTATAGAGGCCATCTTAGGTGGTAGTACAAGACCCTTATCATCACTATGGGTCATTATCAGACCTCCTATAGAACGAGTCGAAAGCCCCCAGCTAGTTTGATAGCCGTAAACAAGTTCATTTTGTTCATTTAAAAACTGAATATTAAATGCTTTTGCAAAGTTATCTCCAAGATTATGTGAAGTTGCATATTGAAGAGCTTTTCCGTCCTGCATCATAGCCTCACAAGTATATGTAGTGTGAGCACCTGCAAATCTCTCTGCATCTGATTTTGCTCCACGAATTACCGGTATAGCCATATAGTTTCTAGCAAATTTTTCGTAAACTTCTGACATTTCTCTTGCAAAAGCATCAGCTTCTTCAAGAGTTTTATGTACAGTATGACCTTCTTGCCACAAAAATTCTGTAGTGCGAAGAAATGGTTTTGTTCTAAGTTCCCAGCGAACAACATTGGCCCATTGATTTATTAATAAAGGTAAATCTCGATATGAGTGTACCCATCCTGAAAATACTTCATACATAATAGTTTCTGATGTCGGACGAATCACATAAGGCTCATCTAGTTTCTCTCCTCCCGCATGTGTTACAACAGCAACCTCTGGTGCAAAACCTTCGACATGTTGTTCTTCTCTCTTTAATAGTTTCTCAGGAATTAGTAGTGGGAAATATGCATTTTGAACTCCTTTAGTTTTGAATTCTTCATCAAGTACTTTTTGTACCTGTTCCCAGATAGCGTAGCCGTAAGGCTTTATAATCATACAGCCTTTTACAGGCGCGTATTCAGCCAAATCAGCCGCAGCTATAATATCTAAGTACCATTGCGAATAATCCTCAGATCGAGGGGTAATTGCATTTTCAAACTTCTTCTGTTCCTGTGCCATAAGTACCTACATAATCGCATATTTTGACGTGTCCCGCTAGGGCGGGAGGCAATAAAAAAAGCCCGCTTTGCGCAGGCCTTTAACGTAACGACTAATTACTTAAGACATTTGATTAATATCAGATTTTAATGCCTTAAGCATTGGTAAAAAAATCAATAAACAAATAACAGATCCAAATATGCTAGCAATAGCCATATGCCATAGTATCCATGTCGGATTAAATAACAACTTTACACAAACACAAAGTGTGCAAATAATTGTCAACAAAACAATAATTATATATGCTTTCCTTTGTTTAAATAAAAACTGTTTTTTGCTTTTCATATTTTAATATTTTCAAGGTTTTGTACAATTTGATTATCTTATATATTAGAGCATATTTTATATAAATAGTCAATCATCTCTCTTTATCAAATCACATATTTTGGGTAATAAAAAAGCCTGTTTTTGACAAGCTTTTAGGCGTGTAGTTTTTTGTTTGAAATTAAAAAAGAAAAAATAACCATAAACTAGGATCTGCTTTGTATTCTTCCACACTAAAACTATCAAAGCACCAAGATTTAAGATTAATGTTCCAGTATACAAATGCCAAATATTCTTCACGGTCACCTAATCTGAAGATTCCAATGTGGTTTCGATCACCGGTGACTCTTAATACCCCGGGCTCACCATTGAGTTGTTCAGAGACAAGTGAAGCAACAACACTTAATCTTTCTTTGGCGCATATGCGCCCATGCCTGGAAACAAGGTCATCATTACTTAATAAAAAGACATCTCTTGCCATAATTGTCTTTTCATTTGCCATCACACGAATTGAGCTTGCAACATGATCTATTGAGCTAAAACTTGATGTTGCAGTTGCGGCTAATATGACGGCTTTAAAATTAGCAGAAAAATAAACCCCATTGACAACTTCATCAAAACGATAGAAAGTTGATAAGTCATATCTTTCTGACTCTTTTATGCTAACTACTTTTTCTTCCTTCATTAAAAGGTCTGTACTCATTGTTTTTATTTTTTAATAATACTACATTAGAATGTTACTTTGTCAAAGAGTTTGCCTTGCCAAAATGGCTTGGAAATGTTAGATTGAAACGTCCTTCCGCCCAAGGCGGACAAGTAAAAGGATGCAATTATTCAGTAAACCTACTAAAAGAGAGTAGGCTTTGGGCAACCAAAGTAAGGTAAGTACCCTTTTGGGGAAAACCTGTAAACAGATTTTATGTCAAAAAAAGAACTATCACTTAGTCCTCTTATGGACTCGGGTGTCCATTATGGATACTCACGTACTCGTCGTCACCCTAGTGTTACTCCATTTCTATATGGAACAAAAGGTGGTGTAGATATTATCGATCTCGAAAAGACTGCTCCTATGATGGAAGCGGCGGCAAACTTCCTGAGTGAACTCGGAAGTGCTGGCAAAACAGTGCTCTTTGTAGGTGTCAAACCAGAAGCTCGCAAGATTGTGATGGAAGTAGCACAATCCCTCAAAATGCCATATGTCACAGAGAGATGGATCGGTGGAATACTTACAAACTTCCCAGAAATCAAAAGAAGAATTTCTCGCCTTGAAGAACTCAAAGAAGAACGCACAAGTGGTGGCTTTGATAAATACACCAAAAAGGAACAAATCCTTCTAAACCGAGAAATGGATCGTTTGAACAAATACTTTAGCGGTCTCACAGGTCTTACAAAAATGCCTGAGGCTGTAGTAATAGTAGACACAAAAAAAGAACACATCGCTATAGCTGAAGCTCGCAAAGTTGGCGTGCCTGTAGTTGCTATCGGCAACACTGACTGTTCTATCCGCGCTATTTCCTACCCTATCATCGCTAACGATAGTAGTGCTTCTAGTATTTCAGCAGTTCTTGGTATACTTAAAGACGCATTTAGTAAGTAGAAAGTTTGTAAAGTTATAAAGTTTATAAAGTAAATTAGGACACGAACGAAAATATGTTTTGAGAAGTACCTTGCGCAGGCTGACTGAGCCGAGCAGAGCAAAATTTCATCAGAAATTTATGCGTGTACTTCGAAAAATATATTGAGGTAGTGTTTAAAGATATATAAAATGACAATCACAACAGAACAAGTAAAAGAACTCCGAGACAAAACAAGTGTATCAGTTATGCAATGTCGCAAGGCACTAGAAGAAGCTGGTGGAGATATGGAAAAGGCTTTGATAATCCTACGCAAAAAAGGTAGCGAAATGGCTGAGAAAAAGTCAGACCGAAGTGCTGTAGATGGACGAGTATTTATCAAAAACGAAGGCGGTAAGGCGGTAGTGGTAACCCTAAACTGCGAAACAGACTTTGTGGCTCAAAACCAAGGCTTCATAGACTGTGGAGAAGCTATCCTCTCTAGCGCTTGGAGTGAAGGCACAGAGAAGGCTAAGGAAGCATCATCTGCCTTTATTAACGATGCGGTTCTAAAAACTGGAGAAAATATTCAGCTCGGAACAATAGATGAGTATTCTGGAGAAACTATTGGATCTTACATTCACTTCAACGGCAAAAGCGCTTCTGTGGTTGTACTTAAAGGTGGTAACGCTGAAGTAGCCAAAGATATCGCTATGCACGCTAGTGCTATGAAGCCTACATATCTACAAGCTACAGATATAAAAGAATCTGACAGAGAAGCTGTGATAGAAGTTTTGAAAAAAGAAGTAGACGAAAGTGGTAAACCAGAAGATATCAAAACTAAGATGATGGAAGGAAAGATATCTGGATACTTCAAAGAACAAACACTCCTTGATCAACCATTTTTCAAAAACCCAGAAATAACAGTTGGAAAGATGGCTCAAAACGCAGGCGCAGAAGTAGTTTCTTTTAAGCTCTACACTCTAGGCTAAAGATATGATTGGAAAAATATTTGCTCTTATCATTTCCCTACTTGCTCTTTGGCTTCTTGTCATGTTTGTTATTTTCAAAGAACATCACAAAAAAGAATCAGAAAAAGAGCTAGAGCAAATATCCAACAAGTATGCTAGAAGTTTTAGAAAAGCTTGGTTTTTAATCCTTAGGATCACAAAAAGATTGAGAGGTTTTATGACCAAAATCATAGCCAAAGCATTTTTCTATGTATTCCCCAAAGCCAAAACAGTCTTTGAGCCCAAAGACGAACTAGCAGGGCTTGAGCATGGACCATCATCTTATTTTCTAATGAGTATCTCCGAAAATAAAGACAAGATAAATGCCCCAGATGGTGGAAAGAAAAAAGCTAGACGAAAAACAAAAAACGTGTAAAATGTAAGTCAGTTGGCTCCAAATTTTGGAGCCACAATCGCCGCTTTAGCTCAGTTGGTAGAGCAACGCTTTTGTAAAGCGAAGGTCGTCAGTTCAAGTCTGACAAGCGGCTCAAAAAATTAATCTAAACAGAGCAACGCTGACGCCTGTCCACTGAAGCGTAAGTGGGTAAAGCGAAGGTCTTTCAAGTCTGACAAGTGGCTCAAAGTTCATTTACTATAAAAATGTCAGTAAAAAATACTTAGTCCAAAGTATCTTTAAGATTATTTTCTAGCTCGTCAATATGTTCAAGTTCTTTTTTAATCATAGCTTTTGCATTTTCTAAGCTTTCTAATTTACTTTCTATCTCATTTTTATTTTTATTAAATTTTAAATTTTGAGCCAAAAGAGTTTGTATTTTCTTTAAAAAAGATAAGAAAACAGAGGTAGATAAAATAAAAAATATGATTAGTATAGATACGACTACTACAAATATCGGATTTTTAAATAAACTAGTAGGTTCTGACTTTACGATTGAGACATCTTTTAGTGTAATCCATTTATCTCTCAGTGCTGATGCTTCTTGTGGAGTTACTGTACCAAGAGCAGTATCAAAAATATTTTGAAGTTCTTTATTTTTCTTTGAAATAGCAAAAGATAGATTGTAGTTGAAATTAGCTTGACCAACTACAGACACATATGAAAGCGCCTGATTATTGGTATAGTATGACAGTGATGCCAAATCCATGACGGCAGCATCTACCTCTCCAAGGAGGAGCTTTTGGAGAGAAACCTCGTCATCTGGTAAAGAATCTAAAACTATATTAGGATAAGAACTTTTGATATATGATTCAACAGCATGAGCCTTGCCAACAGCAACAACCTTGCCTGACAAATCAGCTAAAGAAGTATCGCCCTGCGATAAGTTGCTATCTTTTCTGGCTACGATAACTGCGGGAATGCTTATAAAAGACTTTGTAAAGTACAAATACTCTTCTCTTTCAGCTGTTTTAGTAAGGGCAATTGCTACACCTTCTTTACCTTCTTTAAAAGAAGACAAAATATTTGAAAGCTGTGTTGGTTCGAAGTATTGAACCTTGGCTCCTATCTTTTTTGTGATTAATTCCAAATAATCAACGCCCAAACCTTGAATGACATTTGAAAGCCCGTTTTGTACAGAAAAAACAAAAGGAGGATAGTTACGCTCTGGTCGGATCAAAATAGTATTATTTCTTTTACTAAGCCAAGAACTTTGCTCTTGAGTTAAAATAGAATTTTCAGCAAAAGCTACTTGGTCAAAATAGAACCCAAAACATAAAATAGCTAAAAATGTGGCTAGAAGGAAATTGCTGAGTTTAGACATGTTGATATAAGGTATTGTAGCGTGTTTAGAGCTATAAAATCAACACTTAGTTTATATGCTCTATTTTCTCCTCTACAGCTCTTTTGAGCGAGTCTATTTCTTCTAAATTTTGTTCCAAGGTATCACTAGCACCTTCCAAACGCGAAAGTTCATTTTTGAGCTCAGCAAGCTCTTGAGTTCTCTTGAGGCTAGCAAGGTGATATCTATGATGCCTTCTAGAGTGAACAATTATCAGTGTCAATAAAACGATGATGATAACTATAGCCAAGATACTGACAGAAATCCAAAAAGGACTTTGTAAAATACCAAAAACTTTTTGAGTTTTATCTTCTCTATTTTCTTCAAAAGTTATCCATCGATCAGAGATTATGATTTTTTCTGTTGGGGTTATTTCTTTAAGTCCCGCATTTAAAATAGTAACCATTTCTGGCATTGTTTTTGGGACTGCAAAAGAGAGGTTGTACTCAAAACCAGTTTGCCCACCAACAGATACATAAGAGAGCACATCCTTGCTGGTATAGTATGACAGTGATGCTAGATCCATAACGGCAGCATCTACCTCTCCGAGGAGAAGCTTTTGGAGAGCGACTTCGTCGTCAGAGACAGACTCTAAAATTATTTTTGGATAATTATCTTTTATATAATCAAAAGCTTCATAGCCACCTGTTACAGCTACTTGTTTAGCTTCAAAATCAGCCAAAGTTAGATCTTTTGAATGTTTAAAATCCTTTCTTGTCACAATAACCGCTGGTAAGGATATAAAGGGTTCAGAAAAGTACATATAGTCAGACCTATCAGCGGATTCTGATATAGCAAGTACAATACCTTCTTTGCCTGATTTTATATCAGATAAAATAGCACTTCGAGATCTTGGTTCTAAGAAAGTAGCAACTGCTCCAACCTTTTTTGCGACAAGGTCTAAGTAGTCAACAGCAAGGCCTTTGGGTCTAGCGCTAGTAGAAGAAGATAAAAAAGAAAAAGGAGGATAATTGCGCTCTGGCCTAACGAGTAAAGTGTTTTTGTGACTGGTCAGCCAAGAGCGCTGATCAGGAGTAAGAACATTGGCACTTACCAAAGAAGTGAAAGAGAGAAAGATAAAAAGGGTTAGCAAAAAAGATCGAAGCATATATTTATATAAATATTGTATCACAACAAAACTCTACTATGTTTGCTCGGTTGAAGATTCTTCTTTTTTGAGTTGTTTTTCTGTAAGAGTTAGTTTCTCATCTTCAAGTTTTATCTTATGATTAAGGATTTTCATTCTAAGTCTTGAGTACCAAGGGATAAAGTAAACAATAACACCCAAACAAACAATAGGAATAAGCAGAGCTAGGACATTTATAAGCACAACCAACCAACGTACCATTTTACTGTTATTGACTAAAAGCTGAACTCCGAAACCAGGTTTCTGGGTTTGATTATCTTCTTCAACCAAAAATGGTGTAACGTTATAAGCTCCAGCAACTAGGTTGTTGGATGATATGTACTGAAATACACCTTGATTATCGTTTTTTACAAGAGCTTCTGTTGGTTTTTGTTTTTTGGTTTGTAATGCAATGATAAACTGTTCACCCAAACTTTTAGCTGAAGTATCTTTGAAAGATAGTTTTGTTATAGCATTGGGCTCACCTCTACCTTTGATAAATGCCCGGCCAGAAGAATCAACAACCTGAGAGTATTCTGTGATAACAGGAAGAGCTGATAGTTTTGTTGGGACTAAAGGTTTATCCACGGCAATAGGAGCTCTAGGTATCTGATCAACAATAACAGGAGCACCTGCGACTATCTTTACACTCTTTGATGAAAGAGAGTCTATAATATTGCTCCCTAAACCATCATTTGCGAGGATAGCTCCGTCTGAAAAAGAAAGTAAGGCATTACCTTCTTTGCGGGCTAAAAAGTTGATAGTAAAGAGTTTTCCGCTTTGACCTTGAAAACCTGGGTTTAAGACAACTCCTTCAAACTTAATCTGACTACCAAAGATTTGTGGTTCTATAGTCCAAAAATCAACAATACTGCTTTGTTTAGAGACACCGCCAACACTTAGCCCTCCTGAGGCTTGCAAAGTACCAGAAACAGCATTCATCGCTTGAGAGTTACTACTAACAAAAACAGTGACAGGAAAACTTTCACCAACTCTTATATCTCTATTGGGTACACTTATTATAAAATTTTCACTAGCAAAAGAGGCTTTGCATGAAGCCAAAGCTAAGCTCAGAAATAAAAATAAACTAAATCTTTTCATTGTTTATCCTCTTCTTATTATAAAATTTATAACGAATAAAGCCAAGAATCAGTATAAAAATAACTATGATGCCACCAGCGCCATAAATCTTCTCTCCGGAGACCAAAATCTTTTGCTCTCTAAAATTACCCGAATAATCATAAGCTCTAACAATAAACTCATATGAGAACAATTTATACGGCAAAGGAACGGGGCTGGAAGAGATTTTAAAAGGACCCCCTGAAATAGAGACTTCATAACGCTCTATACCGCCCCCCTCATCATTTGAAGAAAAAACGGCAAGCCTTGGAGACCTCCCAAAGATAGATCGCTCTATTATCTTTATAGAAAAAGGCTCTGGGTTAACCAAATCTTTTTGAGCATCATTTAGAGAATTTCCTTTTGTAACTGAAACAGACTTGCTCTTTACTGATAGTTTAGTCGTAGTTCCTAGCCCGTCATTTTTCAAAACTACAGCATCAGAAAAAGTAAAGGTTCCATAACCTTCTTGTTTACCTGCAAAAAACAATCTCACGATAGGGATTGATCTTTGTCCTGTGTTTAGTGGATCATAGATTCTTTCTATACCTCCTGGGATAACTCCTGAAAATTTTATAGTTCCTAGTTTTTCTTGTTTTGGCTCTTCTACCCAAACAGGGATACTGCTTTGCTTCGAACTAAATCCTAAATATGTGAATAGTTCTGGATCAAAAAGAACAGATGCCCCGACTGAGTTTATACTTTGAGATTCTGGATCAACCAAAATATCTAAATAAAATTTTTCATTGACAGAGACTTTTTCCAAAGCAGAAAACTCGAGTAAAGAAGCTGTGGCGACTTTAAAAGGTAAGAGAAAAATACCTAAAACTAGAATAACAATTAAATTTATTTTTTTGTATTTTTTCTGATTCATATTTTAACCATTCCAATAAAAAGCAACTATACTGAAGTCTATTAGATTTACTATTCTATCAGAGTTTGCGTCAACACACTTGGGCGGGTTTTGCTTGCCGTACCAAAAGGCCAAAACTGAAAAATCAACAAGTGTGATATTTTGATCAAAGTTACAATCCCCTGGTATGTTATTTGTAGCTTCGTTTCGTAGTATTGTAGAGTTTCCTATAGTTATTCTAAGGGCCTTACTGGTTCTTGAGTCTTTAGAATAAAAAGCTCTAACTACGTATTCTCCATTTTTTAAATCAAGAGGAACTGTAGCGCTAAAAAACCCAAGCTCATCAGAAGTAAGATAAAAAGTTTTTGATTCTTCCCCCTCAAAAGAAACTTCTACTTCTTTATTTGGTAGAGCAGACCCAGAAAACGTTATAAAGTCACCTCTTTTTACAGATATTTTATCAGTGACCAAAGTAGGGGCAAATCTTATACCTGATATATCTGTTATATAACCACTGTACAAAATAGTTGGGAAATTTAAGAGTGTTGATTTGCGACCTTTTGTATCAACAGCAAATAAGGTAAACAACTGCCAAGAAGTTTCTGGAACAAGAATAGAAAAAGCTCCTGTTTCATCTGCTACAACTGTCACAAAAGTAGTATCTCTTTTTTGAACTGTGACCAAGGCCTTTGGATAAGCAAGTCCTGAAAAACGTACGCCGCTTTGATACGTTCCACCTCCTGGACCTGTATCTATACTAGGAATACTACCCACTATCGCTCCTATAGAAACTGTTTCTGATTCTGTTAAGGTTTGAGCATTTAAATTTTTATATAGAAAAAAAGAAGTTAGTAAAACAAATACTGAACTTAATACGATAATGTGCTTAGTTTTGAAAGGCATAACAAAATCATAAATCATTAGCGCATACCCATCTGCTTCTGTGCTCTTCTAATAACAGCTCTGTTATACCTTTTGAGCAAAGCTCTAAGTATAAAATAGACTGGAATAGCTAAAACTATAATTACCAAAATCAACTCCCAAGGGAAAACTACAAAATAAACAGCCTGACTTTTTGCTACCTGGTTTGCAACACCAAAACTAGCTACTACCTTTGCTCTAAAAATCCCAAAAGCAAAATTGTGCCATTGATCACCCACAGCTTTCTTGAAAGAATATGACTCGTTTCGAGAAATTTCTTGATCTCTGACTTCTACAGAGTCTCTTTTGCTCCACTCTGGTGAGAATTTTCTAGTAGTACCAGGAAGAACGTTACCATCATAAGGATTTGCATTGACTCTTTTTGCAACCCATCCAAATATACTACGGATAACAATATCGCCTTTTGGCTTTACTCTATCATTTCCTTGGTTTGAAAATCTATATTGAAACCCAACAGGCAACATTTTATAAAAATGTTTGTTGTTATGAAGCTCAAAATCTACAAGTCCAGCTTGTTCTCTAATATCTCCGTTAACGGTCAAAAGTATGAGAAGGCCAGTTTTGGTTCCTATAGAAACTTGTCCTGGAGCATTACCTCCTGGAGATGTTCCCCAAAAAATAGCTGCAAAATACCCTCCTGGTTCTGCATCTTTTGGTATCTTAATGCTAAAAGACATTTCTTTTTGAGCACCAGGGGCAAGTGTGATAGAGGCCTGCTCTGTTGTCATCCATGTACCTAGGCCATCTTTTGCTTCCACAAAACTAGGACTTCCTGTATCACCTTGAGCTTCAAAGTTTTCAAACGAAGCAAAGAATGTTTGAGTTTTGTTGGTCTCGTTTACGAGACCCATTTTTTGAGTAACAGTTTCCCCAGGATTTCCTGATATCTCATAACGTATAGGAGTTATGGTAAGGGCGTAAGCACTTTTAGTAGCCAAAAAGCATGTTGCTAAAAGCGATACTCCAATCGTTAAAAGTATTTTTCTTACCATAAACTCTCTTTTTTAAGTTAATAAATCTTTTTAGAAGTTACCAGTAACAACCCAGTCTAGGTTTGTAGCATAACTACCAGCTGCTTGAGAAGCTGATACGTTTGCTAAGTATCTTACTGCCACTGTATCAGAAGAAACAGGAGCTGTTGCAGCTGCTACCTGAGAAACAGTCGAAGCTACAAAGTTATAGTTGTCTGAAGCAGTTTGATAACCAGCAGAAGCTGTTCCTGTACCTGTCACAGTCACACCAAGAGCAAATTGGCTTGATCCAGGGGTACCATCAGCATCACCAGAGATAGTTGCAGGTGCTATTGTATTTCCTCCAGAAGTTAGAGTTGGACCGTTATAGGTAAGTGTGTATCCAGTAGGAGCATTTGTTCCTATCGTCATAGTATGAGCTGTTGTTGTAGAAGCAGATCCAGTCGCAGCACCGTTAGCCCATCTTGCTGCACCAGAAGTAAGTGTTCCAAATCCAACAGAAGCGTCATCATTTGCAAAGGTAAGTGTAGGAGAAACAGTAGCAGTGATGTTAACTGTACCGTTAGTTTCAGCAACAACTGCGCCACTTGCAGTATCTCCGTTTGATTCTGTTATAGAGAATGTAGAAGAGTCTACATCTGAAGATTTGTTGGTCATTGTTCCTGTACCAGAAGCTGTTGTTCCATTGATAGTAAAGGTAACTGTAGCGTTAGCTGAAGAAGCTGTATAAGTACTACAAGCAGTAACTTTAAAGTTGTTTGTTGATGTGTTTATAGTAACAGCTACGTTGTTAACACCTGCTGTACATGTAGGATCAACACCACTTGAAGATGAGACTGCGGTGATTGTTCGAGCTGTACCATCGTTGAAAGAAAAGTCTGCTGTCTGCCAAGAACCAATAGCGTTAAGGGTAAAATCAGCATCTACGAAATCGTAGGTTAGGGTTTCAGCAGCAGCAAAAGTGTCTCCGCCAACAAGAGTTGCTGTTATGACGTGAGTTGCTGTTGTATTAACTGTAACAGTAGAAAGAGTGTCTTTGACTCCAGTAAACTGAGCTGCGACTGCTGTAAAAGGGTTGTATGCCAATGTACCAAATACAAAAGCCAAGATAGAGATAGAACTAATAATTTTCTTTAACATAATTTAAAAATTTAATTTTATTTATAATAATTTAAGCACTTACCTAGTACTTACTTATAGTATAACAATATTGAAAGATCTAATCAATCAAAAACGTATAGTTATCCACAGTTTTCTAGAAATTGGCACTTATTACGTAGGTGATATCTGTGGCATAGCTACCAGCTGGAGTTAGTGAGGAAATATTTGACAAATATCTGTTGCTAAAAGTCTCCGAAGAGGTCACTCCGCTCGTACTTGCTATCGGTTCCACTGTACTAGCTACGAACTTCCAATTTCCTGATCCACTTGATTGGTTGTAAGCCGAAGTGATACTAGCACTTCCCGAAGAAGAAAGAGAAAGGGCAAATTGACTTGACCCTGGAGTACCATCAGCATCATTTGTAATAGTTGCAGGAGTTATAGTATTTGAACCACTAGTTAATGTTGGTCCAAAATAAGTTATTGTATATCCACTACCTGCATTGCTTGAAGCTGACATTGTATGAGCGACTGAGTTTGACCCACTACCGCCACTTGTGGTTGCATATCTTGGACCGGAAGCAGACAAAGTCCCAAATCCTATAGAGCTAGACGAAACAGAGAAAGTTAGAACTGTTTGTATGGTTATACACTCTTCGCTTGAAGTTGCTATGACATTGCTGAAAGCATCTAAAGTTTGTAGTACAAAACAGTATCCCCCCGGAGTAAGCCCTGTATAAGAATAACTAGTTATAAGACCATGTGTAGTATAAGAGTACGATCCACCAGAGGGTTTAATCCCTGTTTTATAACCAGAGACACTCCAACCAAGTCCAGCTGTGGAAGCGCCCCAAGCAAGATCTGCCTGAGAGCCATTTGGAGTAGCTGTAAACGTACCCTGAGTTACATAAGGAAACCATAAAAATCCATATCTACCTTCAAAACTAGCGGAGGTAGACCTACCGATAGTAGTCATATCTCCTGAACCAAAAGCTTGGAAACTAGCAGAAGAGCCGTAAGATCCACCTGTCCCAACCAATGGATCACGAATAATAAAACTAGAACTGGTCATATCCGCAGAATAAGCAAACGAAGTTATAAAAAAAACTAAAAGGAAAATAACGCCAAATATTTTTTTAACTAAATAAGGCACTCTAAACATAGATATATAATAACACGATAATCAAACCTAGTTGCCAGAGTTGGTAGTTGCTTTATTATCTGGTGTAGGGTTTGTCCCTGAGTTGTTACTAGTATCAAAAGGAGCAATGGCTATTATTTTGTCTATATCTGGACGATAAAGTACAGCTTTTCCTGCTTGGGTAAAGATAAGGACCTTGTCACCTTTTTTTGATTCAGAGAAAAATGCTTGATCTTTTAGTTTATCAGGGTCAGAAACAGTAGCGATAGTGGGTTCTTCTTTTGTAGATACTAAGTAGAGTCTTGAAACCTTACTTAAAAGTTCCTGAGATTCTTTTTTGACCATGTCAGCACTATTTTTTTTCATTTTTTGCAGTTTATAGTAAAAAAATCCACCTAAAGATAGAACAATCAGGATAATTACCGCTAGAGAAATATTTTTAAAACTTTTCTTAGTCATAAACAATATAAATGTTAAGCTCTAAGATTATACGTCAAATATTTTTTTTGAGCAATTAAATCTTAGGTTGGAGAACAAATGCCTGAGAAAGGAAGTTGAAAATAGTTATATTTATAGGATTATACAAAGCAAAGAATCTTCTTCTTTGATACAAAAATCCTATATCTCCCCCACCACCTCCGCCACCGCTACCACCAGAAGTAGGACAGTTACTGTTGAACACTACTGTAGGAACACTAGAGTATCCAGAGCCACCGTTATCTACTGTCACACTTGAAACAGCATCACCTGTCAAAACTGCAGTACCTAAAGCACCAGAGCCACCACCACCACAAAACAGTACTGTAGGCGCAAAGGTATAACCACTACCCCCAGAATCTATAGTGACACTTTGTACAACGTTTGAAGAAACTACAGCAGTGGCTACTGCATAACTAACTCCGCCACCACCGCTACCACCACTACCTCCGCCACCTACTTGGCCACTTGGAGCAGCAGAAGACTCTATAGAATCTCCCCCTCGCTTAAATCCAGGAGATATAAATGACCAACATATACCATTGTTTCCATAGTCATAAACATTTCCACTAGCTGAGACGGTGTTGCCTCCACTACAACCTGAATCTTTAACTTTTAGGTGTGCAAGAGAAGCACTACCTGATAGAGTCATCAACCACTGAACACCTGCGCTATCTGAGTTTATTGAGACAGGGTTTCCTTCACTACCGTTTATTATTAGTGTATTGGCAAAAGTATAAGTGTTGCCGGCTTTGAACTGGATAGTTGAGCCAGCAGTATTGTTGGTTAGATTATAAAACGCAGTATCTGAAGTACCTAAAATATTTGTGGTTAGTGTAGAGTTAGTAGGTGCTATTGTAACGGTACCATTACTATGAGTAAATGTTCCGCTATTGGTTAGGTCTCCGCCCAGGGTTAGAGTCGTTGGTGCAACAAAGGTACCAGAAGATATAGCAAGGTTGCCTCCTATTGTAGTAACACCTGTGATAGTTAAGGTACCAGCACCAGTTTTTGTAAGTCCGCCGATAGATCCTACAGTACCGGCAATACTAACACTGTTGCCATTGGTATCTATAGTTGCATTTGAAGCTAGAGTGAAAGCACGAGTTGCAGCAGAAGTTATAGTACCTGTTGCTTGCAAAGTACCGCCTCTAAAAATAAATGTATTTGTGGAGCTTTCATTTCCCAATGAATTTGTAGTGTTGGCTACAATAGTACCATTTATCAAAGTTGTAGTACCGGTATAAGTATTATTTCCAGAGAGAGTAAGTGTACCTGCACCATCCTTTGTAAGAGTTCCGCTTGTGGTAGTTATAGCTCCAGAGACTGTAGTATTACCTGCACCGCCAAAGATTGAGTTGAAAGTATTCCCAGAAACAGTAGGTATTGTAAGAGTTCCGCTATCTGAATTTATCCGGACATTGGTAGTACCTAGGGTTATGTTTGCACCGATTGAGTTTGTTCCGCTAACATTTCTTATTGCACCATTTCTTTCCATACCAGTACCATTTGCAGTGATAGCTTTGACACTTGGTATAGTGATACTATTTTCGAGCTCAAGAGTTGCCCCTCCTAAAATAGTCGTTGTGTTTGCACTAGCAGCCGCTCCTAAAGCATTGTTGTGACGCAGATTTAAATATCCAGCATTTATAGCAATAGTAGCAGAAGTACCATTGAAGGTATTGTCTCCTGAGAGGATAACTCTTCCTGCAGTATTTTTAACAATAGCAGCTACAACGGCACCACCGAGAACAGCACTGACAGTTCCGTTTTCAAGGGTATATGTCGCAGTAGAAGTCAGAGTTGCGGCGGCACCGGTGTTTACTATAGACCCATCAATAAGAGTTACTGCACCGATGTTTGTCTCACTAAATCCGTTCAAGTTTAGTGTACCGCCAGCTACTGTGACAGCTGGAGTAGAGAGTGCGTCAGCAACACCATATCTCAGTGTTCCTCCGTTGATACGGACCAAACCAGTAGTAATACTTGCAGCACTAATAGTCAGAGTTCCAGCATCCCACTTGGTCAAAGTAGCTGTTGTTGCTGTCGCGCCAAAAACTCCAGTTATAGACGTTGGGCCAGTACCACCAATAGCCAAAGTTATTCCATTGGCAGCTGTTATTGTCCCCCCGAAAGTAACAGTGCCACTACCAGAGTTTATTATACGGGTATTGGCTGCTACTGTCATAGCACCAAAGTTGTTGTTGGTAGAAGCAGAAAAAGTTAAAGCGCCGTTATTGTTTATACCGGTACCACTTAAGTTTAGTGTCTCATATGTTGATGCACCACCTAAAGAAAATGTACTTAGATCAAGAACAGCTCCAGAAGACACAGTCACACCTCCGGCATTTGTTCCAAGAGGAGTGTTTGTAGCTCCACCGGAAGCACCGAGCTGGAGTTTACCAGTACTAACAGTCATTGCACCAGTCGTGCTATTTTGTCCTGATAAAATAAGTGTCCCTGAGCCTTCTTTTACAAGAGAACCTGAACCGGACCAAACACTATTTGTTGCTTGTGTAAAGTTACCTACAGTTACAACTGTAAGGGCAAAGTTACCTGAGATGTTTCCAGAAACAGTCATTAACCCACTACCATAGTTGGCAACACGAGAAGCAGCTCCTAGAGTGATAGCTCCACTATAAGAAATAGTATTGTTTGAACTATTTATAAATGCTCCAATACTTGCAATACCTGTTCCGTTAATTGTTACTGGCTCAGCAGTACCAAGAGTAAAACCATTTAGATCCAGGACAGCTCCACTAGTAATACTAGTTGCTCCTGCAGTAGTTCCAAGAGGAGTGTTTGTAGCTCCACCGGCAGCACCAAGCTTGAGAGTTCCAGCACTTATAGTAGTTGTGCCAGTAAAAGTGCTAGAACCATAAAGAGTCCAAACTCCTACACCGTTTTTTGTGAGAGTGCCGCTTGTAGTACCCAAAATACTAAAGAGAAGTCCATTGCCCGCTCCCCCAATAGTTAGGCCAAATGTTGCTCCTGAAATAGTTCCGCTATTAGTAATACTAATATCTCCATAGTTAGAAATGATAGTACTTGCTGCTCCGAGTGTGATAAGACCTGTATAGGTTACAGCAGTACTTGAAGTATTTTGTAGAGCTCCTGTTGCTAGAGCGCCACTTAAGGTCAGTGCTTCAGAGGTACCGAGAGAGTAACCATTGAGATCAAGCGCCGAACTTGCACCAGAGACGGTGGTTCCTCCTGCTGTAGTTCCAAGAGGAGTGTTTGTAGCTCCACCGGAAGCACCCAGGCGGAGTATTCCTCCGCTTATAGTAGTTGTGCCAGTATATGAGTTACTACCAGAGAGCTCTAGAATTCCATTACCCGCTTTTGCAAAAGTAAATCCCCCACTAATCACTGCAGAGATAACTGCGTCATTATCCATAAGTCCATCGTTGATAGTAAATGTAGCATTAGCGCCAAGACCTAAGTTACCAGTTATTATTGAAGCAAAGTTAGCATTTGCAACAGTAGTAAATGTTCCGTTGCCAGTAAGAGTACCAGCACCTGTCGCAATAGTTCCAGCATTTATAGATATACTACCGACAGTATCTGAATTGCCGTTTAGGTTGTATGTTCCACCTACTACTGTCACACCTCCACTTGATAACACATTGTTTGCACCAGAGGTCAGTATAGCGTTGTTTATAAATGTTGTACCGGTGTAAGCGTTTGTTGCAGTGAGAGTGACGTTACCAGAGCCACTTAATGTTAGAGAGCCAGTTGTGGCAGTACCAATGGTTGCGGAAATAGTGGAACTTGCTGTAGCCAAAATAGGTAATTCAAAAGTGGTAATACCCAAAGTTGTATTTGCGCCAGCGATATTATTTGTTGAATTGATTAGAATGTTACCAGAGAGTGATGCCGAAGCCATAGGTATAGTAACTGCGCCTCCAGGGTTAGTAACACTAAAGCCGTTTAGTATAAGCGAGTTGGTGTTGGTAGCAACTGCTGCGCGATCAGCAGTGAGCTTAACGTTAGCATTGGCAGTTTGAAAATCTCCAGAGTATTCATTGGCAAACCCCGCACCGTTAAGTAAGCGAAGTCCTGTTCCACCTTGGTATGTAACCATATCAGAACCTGTTCCAGAAAGAGAGCTATCCCCAAAAGCACCCTTGATAATACTAACTGTCGCTGAACCAGATGCTCCACCTGCACCAGTTAGTGTAGGGGTAGTAGAAAATACGAGAGTAGAGACATTGGCGCCAGAGTTTGAGCCGAAATTAGTACCACGGAAGAGTACTGTTGCTCCAGCTGTTCTGTTAAATCCAGGGTTAGTTGCAAAAGTAAGAGTTGTAGATCCACCAGCACCAGGAGTAACTGTCACAATGTTGTGTCCCGATGCAAGAGCAAGCTGACCAAGTGTTTCAGAAGATGCTGCTGCCCCATTACCGATGAAGTTGAAGTTGCCACCGTTCATTGTCAGCACAATGGCATTTGTACCACCCGTACCGTTGAGTCTATCAGCCACAGCTGTTGTAGAGTTATCAAGAGTCAATGTACCACCGAGGTTTACTGTAACACCGGTAACACTAGTAGCTGACCCCGAACCACTGAAAGTAAGTGTTCCTGCATTGATAGTTATGGTACTACTAATAGTATTGACTCCAGATAAAGTGACAGTGTTGTTTGTATTTTTTGTTACAGCAATTGCTCCAGCTAAAATACCGCTAATATTTCCACCTTCAAAGGTATATGCAGTACCTGTAAGAGCGGCAGAGTTTGTAATAGTTCCACCGATAAGTGTTACAGCACCGATAGTGTCAGCGTTTGCACCGCTGTTAAAAGTACCACCGAGAACAGTGAGCGCAGTCGCCGCTAAGGTCGTAGATGCAGCATAAGCCAGTGTGCCGGATTCAACTCGAGTTGCCCCAGTATGAGTATTGGTACCAGTTAGCGTCAAAGTTCCGGCACCTTGTTTTGTTAAACTAAGTCCCGCAGTACCAGTAGCTGTACTAAATGTAGTATTGCCGGCACCACCAACATAAAGAGCAAAGGCTCCACTCACGGCGCCAGTAATAGTAAGTGTTCCAGAAGAAGATGTAATACGAGAATCAGTAGCTTGAGCAACAGTACCAGGCCAAGTCACAGCGCCACCGATAAGAGCACCTCCATCGTCTATTCCACGTCCGTTTATTGTAAGCGACTCAGCTATACCTAAAGTAATACCATTTAAATCCAAGACCGCTCCACTCAAAACAGATGTAGCTCCACCTGTAGTACCTAAAACTGAGTTTGTCGGGCCCCCTGCACCACCACCCAATCTAAGAGTGCCCCTACTAACAGTAGTAGCACCTGTATAAGTACTAACTCCTGAAATCGTCCATGTTCCTGTATCTATTTTTGTAACTGTACCAGTTGTTGTTCCTATAATACTAGAGAGTGTTCCTGTGCCTGCTCCGCCAAGAGTTAGTCCGAACGTTGCTCCTGATATTGTACCCGCAGCAGTCAAGTTAACAGTACCCGAATCAGCTTTGATAGTAGAAGCAGACCCGAGTGTAATAAGTCCGCTATAAGTTACAGTAGATCCTGAGCTATTTACAAGAGCTCCACTTGCAAAGTCTCCGAGTCCATACCCGACACCGTTTAGGGTAAGAGGTTCTGCTATTCCAAGGTTAAATCCATTTAGATCAAGTCGAGAACCGAGCGCGACAGTAGTAGCACCACCAGTTGTACCAAGCGGAGAGTTTGTGCCACCAACTGAAGCAGCACCAACCTTTACAGTACCAGCACTTATAGTAGTGGCCCCTGTATAAGAAGAGCTTCCACTTGAAAGAGTTAGTGTATTCACTCCATCCTTTACAATAGTACTAGTACCAGAGCGTACTCCTGAATAAGTGATATCAGAAAATCCTCCGAAGGTTAGAGCAAAGTTTCCAGAAGCATTCCCACTAATAGTAAGTGCTCCAGCATCAGCATTGATACGAGCCGCAGCAGTAAGTGTCAGGGCTCCACTATAGCTTGCAGGCGAAGCTGAGCTGTTCATAATAGCTCCCATATTACTACTACCAGAAGCACCAAAACCTGTTCCTGCCAAAGACGTGATAGCTTCAGCTGTTCCGAGAGTATAACCATTTAGATCTAGCGCTCCTCCACTAGCAATGAGTGTTCCACCACCAGTGGTACCCAGTGGTGTATTTGTTCCACCGCCGGCTGCACCGAGTTTAAGTATTCCGCTTGTGATTGTTGTTGTTCCAGTATATGTATTGTCACGAGTCATAGTGACCACACTATCAGCTGCCGCACTTGTGGCGATACGTGTGACAGTAGCAGCTCCTCCGCCGAGAATCGCACTTACTGTTCCTTCACGAAGACTATAAGAAGTTCCAGACAAAGTACCCGAACCACTAGTTATAGTTCCATTTTGAAGTATGACAGCACCTACAGTATCATTGAAGTTTCCCAAGTCATATGTACCTCCTACTACAGTCACGCCACCACTAGAGAGCGCATTGGTTGCCCCAGCAAAAAGTGTTGCATTATTGATAAATGTTGTACCAGTGTAAAGATTAGCCGCACTTACTGTCGCACTTCCTGTGCCACTGATAGCGACTGATCCAGCCACCGCAGTACCAATAACAGCAGAGATCGTAGCACTCGCTGTTGTCAAAATATCAAGATGGTTAGTAGTTATACCGAGTGTCGTATTTGCGCCAGCTATACTGGTTGCTGAATTCATAAGAATATTTCCAGCAAGAGATCCAGATGATAGAGTGATAGTCTGTGCACTCCCTGGGTTTGTAATACTAAATCCGTCTAAAATAAGAGAATTAATACTAGATGTACTCGCTACAGTATCAGCAACAAGTTTTACATTGGCATTTGTTGCTAGTGTAAAAGCATATTCACCAGAGAAACCAGCACCGTTTAAAAGGCGGAGCCCATTGGTGTTTCCAAGATTATAAGTGACCATATCAGAACCTGTTCCAGAGAGAGAGCTGTCACCAAATGCACCTTTTATGATACTAGCAGTAGTAGTACCAGCTCCACCACCTCCACCTAGTACTGCCGGAGCGGAAGTAAACATGATAGTAGAGATGTTGGGTGCGGGGTTGGAACCAAGATTTGTTCCACGAAAAAGTACCGTGGCTCCAGCCGTGCGTGACAGACTTGCAAAATTCATAGTTGTCGGACCTCCAGCACCAGGAGTTACAGTCACCGTATTGTGCCCCGAAGCAATAGTGAGAGCTCCAGCATTTTCAAGAGCGGTACCAGTTGCGTTGCCTATAAAATTGAAACTTCCACCATTCATAGTAAGAGCAGCAGAATCACTAATACGATTTAAAAGAGTTGTAGATGAATTATCTAGGGTAAGAGTTCCTCCACTACCTACAGTAATAGTAGAGTTAGGCATAGCTCCTGTACTACTTAGTACAATCTCCCCACGGTTTAAGTTTGTAGCACCAGTAAAGTTGTTAAAAGCTTGCATTGTTAGAACACCACTATCTTGTTTGGTAAGAGTAGCTGTAGTTCCGTATATAGGTGCCGTAGAAGTAAAAGTTGTGTTTCCAGCACCTCCAATAGTAAGACCAAGTGTTGTCGCAGAAAGGCCTTTGGAATCAATAGTTAGTGTAGTACTGGCATCAGACTTGATTCTGGCTGCTGCCCCAAGGGTAAGTAAGCCTGTCAAGGTATTATCCCCACCCATATTCCTTATAGCGCCAGTATACAAATGTCCAGTACCAGAGAATGTAATATATTCGGGAATAGAAAGGCCACTACCATTGATCTGGAGTGTTGCTCCAGCTGATACCGTCGTAATACCATCGATAAAACCAAGAGATGTGCTATTTTGGATTTCTAAAATACCGGCACTTATTGTTGTGTTTCCTGTAAACTGGTTGGCACGAGTCAGCACCACTGTCCCTGTTGTACTTTTTGTTAGTGTTCCAGCGTATCCGGCGATAATGGCAGATATAGTACCGTTGTAAACAGTCCACGCAGCACTACTTAGAACACCAGTTGAGCCAGTGATAGTACCACTTGCAAGGTCGAGAGTTCCAACTACTACTGATCCGACCATATCTGAATAAGTCGCTATATCAAGCGTCCCACCAGTTACTGTAATAGCGCCA
Source organism: uncultured Candidatus Saccharibacteria bacterium (assembly GCA_964505155.1). Taxonomy (GTDB): domain Bacteria; phylum Patescibacteriota; class Minisyncoccia; order Phycocordibacterales; family UBA9973; genus UBA4124. The sequence continues at coordinate 11,057 of CAZDGL010000003.1, read as the reverse complement.
GTGAGAATAGCATTATCGACACCATAAAGAAGTGTCCCAGCGTTTATAGTCGTAAGACCACTATAAGTATTTGGAAAGTTGTAAGTGAGTGTACCGGAACCGTTTTTAGTGACAGTACCAGATCCCGTAGCTATTGGTGTTGTTGAATAAGTAACATCACCAGAGCCATCAATCACAAGAGGAAATGCTCCTGACATACCACCGGTGATTGTAAGGGTTCCGGAGTCAGATGCTATCTCTGTACCACCAGCAGATGAAAGTGTGATGAGTCCACGATATGTATTGGTTCCACTAATATTTCTTAGGGCTCCAGTACTACTTACCCCATAACCACGAAGAGCCAGTGCTTCATAACTGATGTCTATGTTGCCTTGTAGTTCGAGTGCTGCATTACCAACAACTTCAGTTCCTGCTGCTATGGTTCCAAGCGCAGTGTTGTTTTGTGCATTAACAATACCTACGTTGATTTTTAAAATACCACCAAAAGTATTTGCACCTGAGAGTACGAGTTTACCTGTTCCTTCTTTGTTGATACCACCCACACCGGCAATGCGCCCGCTAATAGTAAGAGTCTCTCCAGAGTTTGTAACAAAAATATCTCGAGTAGCGTCGAGACGAATATCAAGAGCTACTGTGTTGCCACCAGAAGATGCACTATCAGTAAGGCCAGCAAGACCGGGACCCAAGATGATTGGATTACCAGAGAGTGTATACCCACTACCAGAGATAGTGATAGAGTTGATGATAGTATTTTCTGTGAGGTCATTGGTGTTGGATAGGTTTGATGCACCACCTGGGAAAACCAGATCATCTCCTGTCACCGGAGCAACTCCTCCTGACCAGTTTGATCCTACAGACCATGAGCCACTAGTTGCTCCAGTCCAAGTACGAGTTGCGGCATAGCTATATTCACTAGAAAAAAAACAAAAAACAAAAGTTGCGGCGAAAATTATGGCTAAAGGTTTTAGTATTTTTTTGATAGCTACATTCATATTTTTTATACAGATAATTATACAACATAACTGTACAAATAGTCTTCTAAAAAATCTTGTTATACAATAGTATTTATACATATATTATGAATACGCTCGGGCACAAAGATATAGACGAGAACATAATTCGTCGACAATATGATGAGACTAGCAAACAATGGTACTTTTCTGTTGTTGACGTTGTGGCAGTAGTCTCAGAAAGCTCTGATGCTCGAAATTATTGGAAGGTCTTAAAAAGTAGATTACAAAAGGCTAATCCGCAGTTGGTTACAAATTGTAACCAACTGAAACTCCCCTCAAGCGATGGTAAAAGCTACCTTACTGATGTATCAACCGGTGAAAATTTACTAAAAATTATCGAGATTATTTCGCCTCAAAATATAGATTATTTTAAGCTTTGGTTTGAAAAAATAGAGTCTTCAAATTATGTTCAAAATAGTTTTCCACAGTTTCAAACAGAAGAGGGCACAGCAGAGCTCCCTATCGACATGTATGAAAAAGATGGAGCACTATTTATCGAGGCATTTGTTGGTGGCAACAGCCCTGAAGATATTATAATAAAAGTAACGTATGACAATATAACTATTGGTGGTTCAAGAAAAAAACAAAATGCTTTTTCTAAAGAAAATACTTTTATTGAAGAAATCTTTTTTGGAAATTTTTCACGCACTATAGACTTGCCTTATAATATAGAAATAGACAAAGTGGATTCCCTACTATCTCACGGTTTCCTAAGAGTCACTATACCTCTCATTGATAAAAAAAGAGTTCGAATCATAAAAATAAAACCTAATTAAAAAAATCTTCACACATGTGAAGATTTTTTTAATTAATTATTTATTTACTTCATATGCTCTTTGTGAAATTTCTTTCATCAAGCTTGCTGCCCAAACTCTTGTTTCTGGGCTAGAGTCTTTGCCTTTTATAATTACTGAGATCATGTAAGGCTTGCCTGGGACATATACTATGCCAGAATCAGCAAAAATATTGTAGTCTTTGTTTTCTCCATACTTATGGGCAAACACTACCCCATCTGGTATACCTTGAGAGAGATAATCTTTGAAAGAAGACTGGGACATGTATTTTAAAATCTTTTGTGAGTTTTCTGGTTTCAAAAAGTTTGAGGTGTAAAGCACACGAAGTATACGAGTGTACTCTTTAGATGAGATGAAACCTTTTTCATTGTACAAGTCCTGCAGACCTGTATTGTTTTGAAAATCTTGATAATCTGAAAAATCCAAATAATGTCTAAAAATATTTTGAGCAGTGTTATCAGAATTAACAATTAATTCTTGCAATAATTCCTCTACTGTCAGAGAACTTTCACCTATAGTTTTATAAAGCTCTCCAGATCCTGATGATAGATCCTCTGGCAAGGCTTTGAGTCTTTGATCAAAGGCCATTTGCCCTTTTTCAACTTTATTTACGATGAGTATAGCCTGAACAAGCTTAGAAAGTGATGCCGGGAACAATCGCAAATCTTTATTTACAGAGATGTTTGATCCTGAGTTTATATTTTCATAATAAATGGAAATAGATTCTGGATATTTTACCTCTAATTGATGTAGGTATTCTCTTAAGCTTTGTATGTTTGTAATATAGTTTTCGGCAGGAACGAATTGGCGCAATGGGTCAAGTAAAGTAAACTCTTTTGATAAACTATTTACACCAGACTTCGTTAGATACATTAAAATAGCTATGAACAAACATAGCGAAAGCGCTAATATTAGTACTTTTTGTTTTTTTATTTTTTTATGAAACTCTTTTTCGTTATTATTCATACTTTTTAAAATGATGCTTCTTCTTGTGGTGTCGATTCACCTGATGATTGGGGTTCTGGGTCTAATAATTGATCTATAGTTGGGCCACTATCTCCTGGATCTGTCCCAGGCTCTACTACTGGCTCTTCTGAAGAACCAGACCCATCTGGTTCTTCTTCATTTGGAGTTTCTTCTGGTGGAGGAGTACCTTGATTGTTTTGATTGTTTTGATTGTTTTCTTGTTCGATTGTTAGCCCTTCTACAATACTTTCAAATATATTTGGATCTTTCACAGCCAAAGCGTTCCAAGAAAATCTTATATCACGAGTAGCTGGTTTGTTGAGAAGTATAGTAAAACCAGTCTGATCCTTGGAAAGGACAATAAAACGTATATCATCGTTAAACAATGACTGCGCCTCCTCGTCATCTATATCATCTTCTACTTCAAATGTCATAGATACATTTACAACAGGAGTTGCCACATATACTTGATCAAAGGTTACCTTGACCCTCTTATCCCCTTGCTTGATAAGAGCATAACCGGCTGTATTTTTATTGAAAATAGGAGGCAAAGTAAACTCTACAGGAGAGCCTATAACTATCTTTTCTCCTGTAGCAGTAACAAGTGCATCTGTAGCAACACTCTGTGCGTAGAGCTTTGGAGTTATGATTTCCAGTCCGGCAACAAGTCTATCGGTAAGTACCTCTGAGACAGAAACTGTAGTTGGTGGTGTGCTTAGCAATGCTCCAAGAACTTGGTTGGCAAAGTTTTCGCTTGTTGCTTCAATACCAGCAAACTGACTTACCCCTATGCCGTTATAAAAACCTTGCTCGACATAAACCATAACAGTTGGAGTATTTGTATTTGGAGTCCAAACTTCTAGCGCTTTACCAATAACAAAACCGGCTTTTTGTGCTTTTTGTGCTTTACCTGGCTCTGTACTAGAAGTTGTCAAATAATCCCCTGGCATAATGATTTCGGAATCACTTGCTACCTTTACTGGTACACGTCCGTTGAGTGCTATTGGCATAGGGTTGTCTTCTTCTTTTATATTGTGTCCAACTGAAGAAAAATCTCCGTAGTTATCAACAACTATACCTACCACATTTTTTTGGTAACTTTGTGTAGTTTTGATCATACGAGTAATCTTACCTTTTAGCTTTGTCCAATCCACATTTCCATCTGTAACATCGTAAGTATCTACCATATCTACTCCGGTTGCGACGATATCTCCAAACTCTACCCCCTCTTCTACAGGATACATTTCGGCATAGTCAGCTGCTGGAGCTGCGTTACAATCTCTGAGCTCATAAGCTGTACCTGCAGTAGGAGCAGTGGCATTGGCTAAACTTGAACAAACCGCATTTGTAGAAGCGGTACCAGAGAGGCCCATACTAACTACACCAGCAGATGTAACCTTGAACTTACTAACGCTTGCATTTTTGAAGTCTACAAAATTACCTGAAAATGTTCCTGTTGAAACGGCCATATCCATAAGAAGCGCTGTTCCAGTAAATGTAGAGGTGTCGTGATAGACATTTAGCATTGAAGCAGCAGAAGTCATGGATCCTGTATAGAACCTCGCTACATCTCCCTGAGTTGTGCCAGTGTTTTCTGCGTATAGACCTGCTGGCACTGATACTCCTCCCGCAGCACCATTTGTGATAGCTTGTACACCAAAGGTTGCACCAGTAGAACGTAACCCTGTATTTGTTCCTGCAGTGTTACTACCAGCGTTTGATGTAATTTCAATACCACGGACAAGGTTTGCAAGAGAAGTATTGTCTACTGTTCTTATGACTTCACCTACCATAGTGTTGGCATTGGTTGTTGGGGCATTATTAAATACAAATCTGTTGCCGACTTGGACAAAACTAGCAGTTCCACCGTTGTTAAATGTATAGTCACCATGAATTCCAGCGATAGCAGTAGTTGAACCGTTTGAAGCCATGGTAGAGACTATGTTTAGTTTTGCAAGTGTACCTGTACTAAGTGTTGTTCCTCCAAGAAGTGTTTGCCCTGCATCGACATTAAGTCCGAGATTTGTTGTACCTCCGGAAGCAGTAGTATATAAACCAACGTTTGTTGTTGCAGCGCCAGTGTTTGAGAAGTAGCCGGCATAATCAGTGCCTGAGGTGGCCCCAGTTTGAGCTATGTTCAAAGCTTTGTTGGAAGCAGTTGTAGAAGATGTAGATACTCCTAATGTAGTACCGTCATATGTAAAGTTAGCACTTTCAGCAAGAAGGTTTGAGCCATCTTCATACAAGACACGGTTTGTCGCACCACTTGCAATAGCCCCGCCGACAGTAATTCCACCTCCACCTGTTGTATCGAGATCAGTGATAGTGCCGTTTGTACATTTCTTTAGTTTTGTTTCTGAAGTATCTGCAAATATTTTGTATTCACCAGCAGCACATCCTGGGTTTGTGTCTGAATCTGTATAATTCACTCCTAGGTTTGAAGTTATGATATCCCCTGAAGTCATTGTTATCCCTGTTGCAGCAATAATTGCACCAGAAGAATTGACTTGAAATTCTGAAGCTGGGCCTACAGTAAATAGACTGTTAGGTGTAGTATCCCCTCCTACGTTTACATTATTACTTGTATCTATAAAAATTGCCCCTGCACCAGCACTACCAATATTAACAGGTGAAGTCGTTACTGATCCAATGAATGCACCACCTCCATCTGTATATAAAGCGACCTCTGTGTTATTGCTTGCATCCCTTACTGAGATAGAAGAAGATCCGTTATTTTGGAATATGGCTAAAGCGCTTGTTGGAGCATCTGAAGCATCCGTCCCTGCTCCTACATGTAATAAATACTGGGGTGCTGTTGAATTAATACCGACATTACCTGAGGCGTTGATTACAAATGGTGTGCTATCTGTATAGGTGCCATCATCATTAACACGAAGTGCAAATGCGTTTGTTCCAGTTTGTGCAGTTGTAATATTAAGAGTTGTTCCTTCGCCTGCTCCTGCACCGAGCAGTCCGAGTTTGAGAGCACTACCATCGACATCAACATCAGCGTTGTTGTACTCGATAAGTCCAAGTGAACCTGTCCAAGAACTTGCAGGCGCACCAGTTGCAGATATATTAAGTAATCCACCTGAAGTGAGAGCGGTGGAAGTTGAAGTTAATGAAAACAGCGATCCAGTAGTCAAAGAGTTACCTATGAGAGAAAGTGGGTTTTGTGTTGTTGCTGTTGATGTTATAGTTTGCGCTGTAGTGCCAAAGTTTATATCAGCACCTGCTGATGGGTCTCCGATAGTATCCCAGTTTGTAACCCCTCCACTTCCACAGGCAGAGCCTGTACCAGAAATAACACCAGAACTATTTGCTTGAAGACACTGTGTTCCTCCTGAAGTAAGTGAAGCTGATGTTATTGCGCCATTGTAATCAACGGAAAACTTTGATGTTGTATTATTTTTTAAATTGAGAAGGTTACCAGCCGTTTGAGCACCTGCTGTATCAAATCTATACGAGTCACCTGTTCCTGCATTTGTACTAGCAGAAATCATATCGTAACCAATAGTAATATTATTAGTAGATATAGAATATGAACTCGTACCATATACACCACCCGATACAGCAAGGTTTTTATTTACTAACACAATATCGGCCGAACTATAGGTAATTGAAGCATCCGATACACCAATAGTTGATACATCACTTCTTGCAATATTTATTCCTCCTGGACCCGCAGATATCAAGCCATTTGATGACGCAATTTTAGCTTTTATTGTTCCACTAGAAGTAGAATAAAAATCCCCTGCTTGATCTGTATCACCAGTAACTTGAAGTTTGTATGCACCAAGATCGGTCGTTGAACCGATTTGAAGTTCACCAGCACTGTTTATACGCATTCTTTCAACCACGTTTCCTGCAGCGTGACTTCGAACAGCAAAAGCTAAATATCCTTCTTGATTTGTCGTAGTGCTATTTTCTTTTGCACCTTTTATGATTGCCCAGTTGTTAACTGAATCGTTATCACCAGTTGTAGTAAGACCAGAGAAAGCAATAGAACCTCCTGTGTCAGCTGCTTGTGCAGTGTTACTTACAATGTATGCTGTTGCAGCACCACCGGTAAGCGTGTTGTTTGCTCCGGTTACATTAAGAACGGTAGGATTATCTTGGTTTGCACCTGTAACTTGCGTACCATTAGTAATATCAAGTTTCATAAGTGGTGACGTCGTACCTATCCCCACATTCCCTGCTTCAAAAATTGCTGCATAATTTGTATCAGCGCCAGAAGCAGTAGCATATAGTCCAATATTTGTAAGGACATTTCCTCCTGCTGATTCGGTTGAGGTTGAAGAGAAATACCCGCCATATGAAGAGAGATTGCCAGAGGTTGTATCAAATGTTGCACCTGCGTTTGAGAAGTTGGCAACACGATTTGAAGCTGTCTGACCTGTAGTTGCTTTGAGTACATCAAGACGATAGAGAGGATTGGTACCTGCTCCTATTCCTACATCTGCTGTACCAGATTCTATGACAAGAGCATTGTCTACCCATACACTAGAATTTTGAACATCGAAATGTAGCCCCCCATCACTATCTCGCATACCAATTCTTGAACCATACCCAGTAGTATTATGAGAGAAAGATATTGTTGGTTCGTTCCCTGCTCCACCACCGGAAACTTGCTTTAATGTTAGTCCTGTTTGTCCAGCAGGTGTTTGTATGTATTGCTCTCCAGTTAATTGGAATTTGTAAGATCCATAATCTGTCGCTGAACCAATCTGTATCTCGTCATCAGTCGCATCAGTTAAGAAAAGGTTCGCATCAGTGTCACCTTCTATTCTAAAGTCATAGTCAGCACCTAAGTCATTTACAACAGCAGACGATGTGCCTACTCCTATTTTCTCATTACCTGAAGTATTTAGTGAAATAGCTCCAGTTTGGACAGTAATAAAGTTGTTGTTGTAGTACATGTTCGCCTGCGCTGTTGTCTCTGATACACCAAAGTATCCTACATTTGTCGCACTATATATACGAGACTCTGTTGCAGTTGCTGAAGACAGTCGTATAGCTTTTGCGGCATCTATAGCATAATCCCATCCAGTACCTATACGTAGCCCTATCTCATCAACATTCGAATCAGCGCTTGTGAGATTGGCAACATTAATACCGTAAAGTATATCCCCATCTGCCCCTGTTGCTGCTGAAGTAACATCTATATTGAGTGCTGATACTGTGTCTGCTCCTGCATCATTACCTAGAGTTAGGTTTATATCTTGAGCTTGTCCAGAGTCAGTAATTGTATCAGTTAAATCAAGGAGAGAAATTGGTAATGTTCCATTGTCAGATATTCCTACATTGCCAACAAACATACCTGCAGCATTACCTCCTGTTGCTCCTGATGCTGTTGCAAAAAGACCATAATTTACAAGATTACTACCGGTATGTGTATTCGATATATATATACCATAAGTTGCTTCATCTCCACCAGCAACTGCTCCTGAAAGAGCGACACTGATACCTTTTTGTTGATCTGCACCAGCTGAGCCAGATGAAGTTACATTCAAAAGTGTTCCAGAAGTAAGTGAAGAAGATGTTATATTAAGCCCTGTACCAGAAGTCAATGAGTTTGCATTGAGTGCTAGAGCTGATGATGTAGTTGTGCCTGTTGTTACCCCTGAGTTTATAGTAAATGTTCCTACCCCTCCGAGAGTGTTAGTAATTGATTGCCCACTTGTCGGCGCAAATGTGATAGCTCCAGAGTCAGCAAAGGTTGCAAATGCTGTTCCGTTGTCTTGGATGAGCAAGTCACCTGTTGAAGAGAGGTTGTGGATCTCATCTCCTGAGCCGTTGTTGGTAAATGTAAGTCCAAATGTTGATGCACCAAATGCGATAGAAGTAGAAGCGTCGAGAGTAGTTGTGTCAGATATGTCTGCCCAGTCTATAACATCAGCATCGATTGACATTACAGTACCTGATCCAGATACAACTATGTCACCATAGTCAGCATCAGATAGAGCTCCTCCTCCACAAGTAGTAAATGAGAGCTGTCCGTTTGCATCAGTGATCACACAGCGTGTGGTTCCGGAAGTTGTTGGTGCAGAGAGGTCAGTATCGAGCGCCCCGATCGCGATGTTGCCTGAAGAGTCGAGCTTGAATTGGGTTGTTGTGGTATTGCCAGAAGTTGAGAGGTAGAGGTTGCTAGATGTAGTATAAAACCCGACATCATTTGCTGTGCCGTTATAGTTTCTCATGATTCCATGACCTGAGTTACCAAAGTACAATGCTCCTTGAGTATTTGAAGTCGTACCCACAGTGATTATTGGAGTTGAGCTTCGTACATCCAAAATAGTTGCTGGAGATGATGTTCCTATACCCACGTTACCACTACCATCAATAGTGAAGTCATCATTGGTTCCAAATGCAGTTCTGGCGATGATGAAGCGGTCGTTGTTTGAATCATCAATACCCATAATATAAGAAGGTGTGCCATCTGCCAGTTCAAACTTGATATATGGATCAGTGTCAGTGCCAAGAGAAGTGATAGCAAGTCCTGCGGCTGCGGTTGCACTGTGGATGTTGAGTAGGTCATCTGGTGTAGTGTCACCAATACCGACGTTGCCTCCAGCAAAGACTGCAGCATAGTTTGCATCAGCTCCGGTTTGATCTGCGACATAAAGACCGTATTTTGTAGAAGTACCAGCAGTACTTGAAGATCCATTAGGAACATATAGTCCGTATGCATTTATAACACCTGAGGTTACAGTACCAGAAACAGACGCATATACACCATATACATTTGTTGTTGCGCCGTTACTATTTGAAGTGCTCGCAGAACCATATAATCCAAATATTTGTGAAGTGCCTGTTGTTCGAGCACCAGTAGATGTAACTCCACTATTTACCCCGTACAAATTTTCTACCCCAGTACTAGTAGAATCAAGATTTGAAAGCGTCGCAAATACAGTTTTGGAGCCAGAACCAGAAATATTGAGGTTTGTTGATATACCATAAAGTTCATTGTCTAAGTTGGTACTATCGTTAACTGTATTTTGTATACCAAAAGCAAAGTTAGCAGTTGATGTGTTTGTATTATTTGTTTCAATAAAAAGATTGTAAGCAGTTCCACCAGTAGCACTATTGACAGTTGCCACTGATTTTAATAATCCTTCATTTGAGGCATCTGTTCTAGTACCAGTAAGTGTAAGTAGTGAGCCTGTAGTTAAAGAATTTCCAATAAGTGAAAGTGGGTTTTGTGTTGTTGCAGTAGAAGTAATAGTTTGTGCTGTAGTACCAAATGCGATGTCAGCGTCTGTTGATGGGTCACCGATAGTATCCCAGTTAGCACCTCCTCCTCCACAAGTAGTAAATGAGAGTTGTCCATTTGCATCAGTGATCACACAGCGTGTAGTTCCGGAAGTTGTTGGTGCTGTGAGGTCAGTGTCGAGAGTACCGATAGTGACATTTCCTGTTGTACCAGCAACAGCAATAGCACTAGTGATAGTGTCACTTTCGACTCTAAAATCTTTGTTTGCACCTCCTTCGTTGACAATCAATCCTCCGTCGAGAATTGAGTCGCCGGTCACCTGAAGTGCGTATGCGCCTGCGTCGGTAGATGATCCTACTAATACTTCTCCCGCTTCAAAAATAGCAGCATAATTATTTGTTGCACCAGTTGCTGTAGCGTATAGACCAACGTTTGTTGTCGCAGCACCAGTGTTTGAGAAGTATCCGGCATAGTCAGTACCAAATGTGGCACCGGTTTGTAATCCTTCAATTGCTTTGTTTGATGCTGTTGTTGAGTTTGTAGATACTGAAACAATATCATTTGCTGTTGTAGGAGATAGGGTTGTTCCACTTCTTGACCAGTATCCGATAGCACCACTCGTTGGAGCAGTAGTTGTGAGCTGTGATGAGCCGTTTGTATAAACAACAGAGCTTGTACCTAGACCTGAGAATGTAATAGTACCAGAAGAAGTTATACCTGTAGCAGCTGCGATTGCACCAGAAGAATTAACCTGAAACTGAGAAGTAGAGCCGACTGTAAATAGAGATGCTGGAGTTGGGTCACCAACACCAAATCCATTTACAGCGTTTAGATAGATAGTTTGAGCATTATCGTCAAAAGAAATTTTGGTTCCATTACCATTGCCTCCTACATCTCCTAAAATTAAACTTAGAGAACTTGCTCCATTGTCTATTATTTCTATTACGTTATCTGGGTAATTTGGTGTTGAAATATTATAATCCGTAACATCAGAGAAGGTTACATGTTGGTTATTGTCTTCTAAAGAAAATCTTGTTGTATTCACACTTCCTTTTACATCAAGACTTACTT
>CAZDGL010000002.1:0-105718 GCA_964505155.1 uncultured Candidatus Saccharibacteria bacterium | reverse complement strand
CCAAAAACAAAGAAACAAAACCAGGTAAAAGCTTGATAGAGATATAACAAAGCCCCGCTCCTCCGGCGAGATAAGAAAACTGTCTAAATGATAAGTTGCCGACAACCTTATCTTCAATGTCTATGAATTGAGGAACCTTAAACTGCATATAGTAAGTATACTATATGCAAGTTATAAAGCTTATAAAGTTTTATCTTTATCTCTCTGGGAGTTCTCTGTAGGGATCAACTTTCGGTGCTTCTGTTACCGACTCCTTCAGAGTTTCAGTTTTTGTAAAACTATAGTCTCGAGTTATTGGAGCGACAGAACTACTTGAACCAAGGCGCTCTTTGATACTCGCAAGAGCTTGTGCTGGGGAGATTGAGAGCCCATCTTTTTCTGTTCTTTTTTTGTCAATAAATATGAATATATCGGAAATAATTTTTTCTATTAAACTAATCTCTAATTCAAAAGAAAGTTGTTGTTTCATATTTTCCATAAACAACTCTTTTTTTGTTTTTTTTATTAAAAAAAGAGTTAATTCTCCATCTATAATGTTCTTATTTTCTTCAGAAATAGAATATTTATTTTTTATAGAATTAAGTATTATGTCCATATCAGCTAAGATATTAAATTCATATGAATCTACACTCATATTTTGTATTTCTTTTTCTAAGTCTTCTTGTTTTTCCATATATTTATATACCTAATTGTTGTCTTACCCCTGAAATGTCACTATTTATTCTATTGTACTCATTTAATATGTTTCCAGCTTGCCTGATTTCGTTTCTCAAGTTGTTTTGTTCATTCATCAGTGTTCTGATTGTCGATCTAGCCTGATTGACCTGGTTTGTCATAGTAGGATTATTTTTATTTCTATCTACAAAGTCCTGTTCAACATCTATTTGTGTCTGTCTTGAATTTATATCTATTTGTTTGTTTGTTTGGTAATCAATTATATTAGCCGGAGTTATATTATCATATGTTATAGATGGGTTGAATGAGCTTCCTATATTATTCATTAGAGAAATTCTTCTTGTTAACTCTGCTTGTAGCTGGCTTAGCCTATTTTGAAGACTATTTATTTGGTTTGCACTAAGTGGATTTCTCGCATTCTGTGCACGCTGACGAGCGACTTGTTGTTGCGCTGCATTTTGAATTGCCCCTTGTCCCGCTATAGTTGCTGTTGCCACAATTCCTCCACCTGCTAAGGCTGTTGCTATTGCTCCAGAAGCAAGACCTGCTCCTCCTGTTGCTGCTCCAGATAAGCCTGCAGGTGTTGTTGTTCTATTTGTAGCTACGTTTGAAATCCTTTGAAGAATTGAAAGTCTGGCTAGTCTTGCATTGTTTTGTTGTTCTCTTTGCCTATTTATCTCAGCTGTTGTCTGTGGTCTAGGATTACCGGCGGTTGTTTGGTTGTTTAAGTATGTTGTTCTATATGTATTTTCATCAAAAACAATTCCTTGGGAGTTTGCGTTTTGTTGTGCTGTATTTCTAGCCGCTTGATAGGCGTTTTCCCACGCACTATTTCTGGAATCTTGTGCAGCTGCTTGTTGTCCAGTCAAAAGCATTCTTTCTGCTCTAGATGTTTGATTTGCAACTTCTCTACTTATTGCTCCTTGGAACCCACCAGATGTATTTGTTTGGTTGGTTCCTAGTAACCCTCCAATACGAGTGTTTGTATTTCCAAACTCTCTTAATCTAGAGTTAACAAAAGTATTATTTCTTGCATCATAATTTGCTCTTGATAGAAAACTACCAGAGCGGATAACACTATCAGCTAGAGCTCCGCGTATACCACCCCTAGAAGAAGCATCTTGTAGTTGTTGAGAAGATGCCAATCTGTTTCCAAGTCTTCCAATAATATTTCTTCCTGCAATAGCAACTCCTCCTGTTGCTGCTCCTAATGCACCACCCACAACAACTCCTGCGGTCCTGTTTCCAAAACTTTGTGCCATTTTGCCGATGTCTCCAGCGAATGTTTCAGCAACTTTCACACCTTTAGTAACTAGGGTGTAGATGATAAGCATCGGTATCAAGACATACATTACAGAGCCAAAGAATCCTTGACCATTTTGATCTAGTCCAACTTTTTGGAAAAACTCCACATTTAGAAAAGCATTTATAATGTACAAGAAAAATACAAATATCGGCGCTACAAGAGCATACTTGTATAAGTCTCCCCACCAAGAACCGAAGTTTAGAGATGGTATTTTACTTACCAGTGGCAGTCCTCCTCTAGAGAGAAAAGCAAAAGGAGAAAAGATCATGGCTACATACAGTCCAACCACCCTTCCGACAAATATAAATGCAGTTTTCCAAAACATAACTGCTACTGAAAAGGTGATCATGATAGCTATCAGGGTAACTAAAGCAAAGTAACTAGCGTATTCTTTGGAATATCTTTTAAATCCACCGTTGTCTTGTACAACGTTTGATTGGCTATTGAAGCTTGCACCTTCATTCTCTGAACTTGCACCTTCATCTTTAGCTACATCCTGGCTTTGCAAAACAGAATTTCTAAAAATACTTTGAGGATTGAAAGATGAAACTATCGCTTCTGATATGGGTTTGAAGCCAGTATTTCCAGATACTACCTCTCCGCCTACTTTTACCACCATTTGATTATAAAAGATGCGAGCTGTGATGTTGGATAAGTCTATGACAATACGCGTAGCAAAAAGACTGAAGTTTATAATCAGAGCGTTTATAATAAGTGTCGGTATAACTTGTTTATACGAAGCTTTTTTGGTATTAAATACCGCTATTAAACCACTCCAAACCATAATAATTATGAAAAATATATTGGAGATATCACGCACTAGTTGCCAGCCAGTTTGGATAAAGTCGTGCCTATAAGACTCATCGCTGAGCGAGTATCCCAAGAAGAAGTCAAATATTTGACCCATAAGCTGAGCAAAGAAAGCCACAGGACGAAACACTCCTCCATAGAGGATTTGGGCAACACAACCCATAACACTACCGTTGGTAAAAGGATCGATAGAACAAAGAGGTAGTACGCTTCCTATATATTCTGAACTGACAATACCACTATCTAATTGCTTTTGAGAGTCGGCTTGTGCGGCTTCTCTTGATTCAGGTAGTTTAAAGGTGATTGTTTCACCTATTTTAAAATAAGCAGTGCCATCACATTTTGTTATGCCATAAGAGATGCCATCATCATGGCTTTTTATTTTGTCAGTATATTTTCCATCGGCTGTGAAGTACTCTACTCTACCTAGGAGGTCAGGCCTTTGAGGATCGTTTTTAGGCGCTCTTCTGCCGTCTACTGGATTTACAAAACCTGCAGCTTGCTCTAAAGCACTTGGTCTAGAAGATTGTTTTTCTCCTGCACAGTACCAAAAATCAGCTGAGATCGTTGCACCAAAAGGTATTTCAACTGTTGTACCAGAGGGCATCTTGGTATCAACAACAGCGTTGATAACTTGTTGGGTAACTGTTTCTGGACCACTAGGCCCGAGTTTGTAGAAACCTATCTTAACTTGTGAAGAACCCTTTGTTAGGTCCATGTTGATGGTTCTTATGTTTGCATTTCCAAAAACCTCAACATTGTCTTCTTGATATGGAATATCTATAAGCTTATATACAGGATATCCAGCAACTGGTTCATACTTTAGCCTAAGCAAAAAGGTGGCATTTCTCTGGTCAGCAACTCTACTGAAGTGATATTTTGACTCTTTCTTTTCTTTTTCAATATCAGCCCAAAGGCCAAGTTGCATAGTGATGGAAGTTATCCCTTTGTCTGTAAAAGAGTTTGTTTTTCCGTAGACAACACCACTTTCAGCCCCTGTTTTTATATTTTCAGCATCTGGGTTGTGGGTACACTTGCTATTGTTGTCAGTTTTGGTAAACAAACATGCAAACTCATCAAAGTTTACATTTGCTGCTGGGATCGGAACCTGCGCTTTTGCTGACCCAAGGTTAAAAAACAAAACAATGAGTAAAATAATTGCAAAAAATTTTGCGCCCAAAAAACCACTAGAGGAAAAAATATTTTTCTTAGCAATAGATGCCTTCACTGCTATATAGTATAACACTAGAAATCATTTAGATAACAGTCTTCGGGTTGGTTTTACCAAAGATTGAGGCGTAGCGCATGCTCGATACTTCGCTCTGGAAAAACTAGGTCAGGATCAGAAAATATTCCTTGCCAGTTTAGACCTTGGTGGATAAAGGCATTATTATCCTTTGCTTTATCATGCCAAAAAGGAGTTGGAACACGGTAGTTTATAGCCCCATTTCTACCAGATACTGTTGATCCATAAGGCTCCCTAACAGTAAATGATGATGGTTGAGCTGATGTATATACAGGGCTTTGAACACAATAGCTATAAAGCTCAGTTATCTTGTCTGATTTTGTTTTAAATAAGTCATAGTTTGATATCTCTGCTGACAAGTCTTCATCTGTATGTAGTTCACCAGCAAGAGCAAAAAACCTAGTTTTTAGAGCATTTAGTCTGTTTATTTCCTCTGGGGTGAATTCTATAAATAAATCACTATCACTACACTCTGGTTGTGTTTGTGGTGATGGCGGAGTTATAGCGACACCTCCTCCCCCAGTAGTGTTACCACCACCAGAGCCATTATTCCCACCTTGTACTATTACTGTGCCACCTGTGTTTGTTGTATTTGCTGAGCCAGCAGGGCTTAACTCTCCGTTTGTAAATATACTTTTTCTTATTGTTGAGCCAATTTGTTCATTTTCTGTTTGTGCGCCACTTATATCTTCGTCTCCTGTAAAATCTGAAGAATTTTCGTTTGGGGTTTTATCATCAGTTTTTGCACCCTTTGGATTACCAAGACCCAAGAAAGCTCTGAAGGTTGGCGCAGTAGAACCTTCTTTTACCGCTTGCTTTCGTGCACGCATCCAAAACCCCAACAATATTATGGTGATGAGGATTAGTATTATGATGATAATGCGTAGGGATTTTTTCATAGTTTTATTTTATAGGTTTTTGTAGAAATAATCATTAGATTCTAAGTATTTATCTATCATAGGGTTTGGTGCGTCAGACTCTTGTCTAGGTCTAACGTCTATAGGAGTTTCGTCGAGTACGTAAGCTCTGTTTATACAAGAAAGGTTTACAGGGGTTCCCGCTGATGCTTGGCTGGCGATATATCTAGCTTTTGCTGTTTTTACGATAGAGAGTGCTTCTTCTCTTATAGACTCCAGCTCTTCTAGTTGATCTTGCTTTTGAGAAATTATTTCGTCGTACTGAGGATCGATACTTGCTATGGCTTCTCTATAACTTATGAGGTTTGAAGTTTCTTTGAGGGACTCTTTGATAGCGCCAGTTGCATAGGTGGTATTTGGGTCAACAGCAGTAAAGAGCGAGATTATAGCCTCTGTGGTGAAATCTCTTTGGTATCTTTTGGTTATTCTATCGTAACCCGCATTGATGAAGCCTCTTATCCAGTCCCCATCAGTGTTTTTGACACCTCTACTATAATCTCTTGTATAGTACAGATACATCCAAGGACTTATCGCCACATTTGTCTGTGTGACTTTGTCAAAAAGTATAGGGTTTCCTGTCAGTGCATAAGATATCTCTTTATCCTCTGTGCCAAACAATCCGCCTATTATAGGAAAAGTGCTAAGGATGGCATTCAGAGTGGAGCGTCCTTTTGTTGGGGTTTCAAATGAGCTAATAAAGTTTTGATAATTATCATTTAAGCCATTGGTCCAAGTAGGATTTGGTCCCGGTAAACAGTAGTCGAGTGCTCCTAAGGTAGGCAAGATCCTCTCTAGTGCGACTTGGGAGTCTTGTGCGGTGCTCAAAAAGTCGTACTGAGTTTGCAAAACCGCTCTTATTTGTTGAGGTCTAGAAATATCAAAGTCCTGTGTACTATAACCAGAATCAACACTCTGGTAGCCCATAGAAGATAGTCCCCCAACATTTCCGCTTGTCACCAGGCTTGGACTATAAAAGTTTCCACCCAAGCTTCGTGCCGTTTCTCTCTGCAGACCATTTAATCCTCTCTGGATAAGTTTGTTGAGCATGTTGTCAAAAAACGCACCGAGAACTTCATTGAGCTCATCTGCTGCTTCGAGTTGGCGAGTTGAAGAGGTTAGAACCATGTTTGCCTGAGCTTGTATAGCTGATCCAGGTGTTGTCACTTCATATTCAAGACATCTTTGAGAATTATCAGCATTGAGACTGAAATCCATACTATCATCTTCATTAGGAGTCGGAGCGTAAACCTTACATTTTCTAGCAGAAAGGTATCCACCACCTTGAGCAATTTCTTGTTTGGCAAGCTCTTGTTGTTGAGCTATGTTTTTTCCTAGTTGTTCAGAGGTAGTCAAAACTCCAGCTATTGGGTTTTCCCCAAGCTGGGTCATTCGATACCAAGAATCCCACCCACCTTTTGTAAAGTCACCAGTGAAGTCTTCGTATTTTTGTTCTAAAGGTGTCAAGGTCGATGGTGCTGGGTATTGTCTACCTGTTAGCATCTCTATGATTTTGTAAGTCACACCCGTGCTCACCGCATCACCATCTCTTTTGTTTATATTGTCAGCAATACTTAGGTAGTTTCTCACTTGTTGGTCTTTTATAGATCCCAAAAATGAATCCATGTTTTTGACATAAAAAGGGTTGCCATCTAGTCCTGTGTTGATCCAAGCCAAGGTTTTGTTGGTGACTTGAGCTAGAGCTTGTTTGGCTAAGGTATTGGCAATAGCATCGAGACAAACTTCTTTTTTCTTTACCTCTTCAAGTTTTTTTTGAGTTCCAGTGTCTTCAACAGGAACACTTTCTTCATGGGGCGCATCTTCAAGTTCGAGATTGTTTTGCTTTTTGACTTGACCAGCCTTTTTTCCGAAAAGGTTACTTATACCAGAGACCACCTTTCCCCCAACATCAAGACATCCCAAAACAGAGCTACCCACTCCACTAAAACTTATACCACCTATTTTTTTGCTAGTTGTTTGGATATCTACCCCAGGACGAAATCTTTGGAGGTTTGAAGAAGAAGTTTGTGCCCAGGCAAAACTCGGAGATACAACAGACGATATTAGAAGTATCAATAAAATCTTCTTCATGTTTATTCTCTGATTATACCGTAATCTATAAAATATTCACTCATATTTATCAATGTTTGATCTATAAGAAGAGAATAGTTTTTATAGGAACTTATGCCGGCAAGTGCGCTTATGCCGTTATCTTCTAGTTTTGAAATATAATCAAAGCTCTCGGCGATACCATAGAGACCATTTATTATATTTAAGTGGTATGCAGATACGCCGATAGGTACCTTGATAGCTTTTAGTTGTTTGCTTAGGTTTTTATAGTCTATTGATTTTTGAGTAAGCTCAGAGAGCCTGCTGAAGTCTTCTGTTTCCAGTGCTGAAATTATAAGGCTTATTTCCTCTGTATCATCATCGTATTTTGAGACTATAGAGCTGACAGTGTTGTAATAGTTTCTAAGAGAAGAAGCTGTTGTTTTGGTGGTAGAGAGGTCTTGGGCGGAGTATTTGTTGACTGGTTGTTTAAGGTCTATGGATTTGCCCAGGTCTGCTGCGATAGAAGAGAGGCTTGTATCACTTATCCCTGACTGGCCAAGCGCACTGGTTACACCGTAGAGTTGTTGGGCTATGATATCTGTCTCGTTGAGATTTTCCTCACCAAGACTTTGGCCTTGTAGAGACTTTCTTTTTTGCTCTATTATAGTTTTGTTTGAGACACCGTTTGTGGTTGCTACAGTTGGATCAAGACCCCAGAGTCTCTCTTGCCAGTCTGGGATGCCATTGCCGTTGCTATCTTTGGACACTACTTCCCCGATAGTTGAGTTTTGGTTGATAGCAACACCTTTCTTGTCTTTTTTTGAGAAAAGACCTTGAAACCAAGGAGTTTGAACAATCAAAATAAGAGCGATAATACCTGTGGCAATACCACCTCTTTTCAAAAAGGCGCGACTAGGAAGAGTAAATTTGGGATTGTTATCTTGAGACTCCATAATTATCTGTTTTTACTACAGGAAAAGGTGCTCCTCCAAAAAGTGTTGTTTCGCAAACGTTAAGATTTGGAACCAGGTATTGTCTGCCCAATATCCAATCTCCAACCTTTGGTTGACGGAGAAGCTCTCCTGTGACTGAAGATGTACTGTATGTATATAGTGGTATAGATCTATAAATACCGCCAGCTATATTGCTTACTCTACTTGTGGTACTTTGACTCCCTGTTGCTCCTATGGTTGCCCTAGCTAAGCCAGCTATATTACTAGATAAAACAACAGGTGCTGTTCCTTGGCCAATAGCGCCTATACATTCAACAGAGGGTACCTCCAAAGAAATAACACGCCCACCAAAAGGCGTTGTCCATTTTGAAATCTTTGAAATTGCAAAAGTTTGCCCGTTGGACAAAAACAAGGCTATAAAAAATAGTATTCCTGAAATTATACTTAGGTTTTTATGTTTTTTCATTACTATTTTATTGTACCATGACCAGATTACTCGCTTATATTTTGTATCAAGCGTTTCCAGTCTTCTTTGGATAGTGTTTCAGGGCGAGCTTTTTCTGTGATGCCAGATTTTTGTAAAACAGAGATTGCTAGTGTGCGGTTTTCCAGAAGTTCTGTAAGGGAGCCGAGAAGTTGCTTACGCTTTCTGCCGAAGCAAAACTTGAGTACTTCAAAAAACTTCTTTTCATCACAATCCTTAAAGAATTCTCGAGAAATATTTTCTATAGCTATGATAGCTGAATCCACTTTTGGTGGTGGGAAAAAGGCACCAGCTGGTACTTTGGACACTATCTTTGGTGTTCCATAGGCTGAAACTGCGATAGAAAGGATGCTTTGCTTACCTCCCAGGTTGCCGGAGAGTTGGTCACGAGCGATTATTCTTTCTGCCACTTCTTTTTGGATCAGCAAAACCATTCGCTCAGGTTGGTAGCTGGCCCCCAGGAACTGTTCAATGATTGCACCAGTTATATAGTATGGAATGTTGGCAATTAGCTTATATGGCTTTTTGTATTCCTTAAGAATAGACGGATCAAACAGGAGAATATCTTTTGGGAGTATTTGGAGTTGTCCATTTTCCAGTTCTTCTGCAAACTTTTCTTTAAGTAGCGGAATTAGCTCAGCATCTTTTTCTATAGCTATCACCTGCCCGCCTTTTTCTAGGAGCTCTTTTGTAAGCACGCCCTTTCCTGGACCTATCTCAAGTACTAGGTCACCACTATGAACATCCCCCGCACTCACCATATCAAAAAGTGCCTTTTGTGAAGTCAGAAAATGTTGCCCGAGATGTTTTTTGGCTCTTGTCCCATTAGTGGTATTCAAGTGGTCTCTCATATACTTCTATTCAATCACATATACTTATTGTTTCCAAATAAAGAAAACAAAAAAGCTTCACTGCTATGTGAAGCTTTATAAAATTTCAGTTTTAATTTAAAAGCACCGGAATCTTTTTTGCCTGAGATGGATGTGGACAAGGAGTGTTTCTATTTTTCCCTTTTACATTATTATCAGGCGGAAATATTTTCTTTTTTAACTCAAAAAAATAGTGATTAGAATCTTCTTCGTGATAGAAAAACCAAATATATTGTAAATGGATCACTTCACTAAAATTAAAACTAATTACAATTTTGTGCCACTTATCGCCTTTACCAGAAAAATAAACAAATTGTTCGAAGTCTCTCAGAGGAAGGGTCTTTTGTGCAATCAATGTTTCTGAATCTATGTTTTTATACCCTGTTTTACCAAATACTGTTTCTTCTATTTGGTCCAAATTTCTAAAACGACCATCGGATTGTAATACTTGAAAAAAGGCATAGTAGCTGTCAGCAAGACTAATAGACTGCTTTCGTAACTCTTTTTGTTTATTAACCAAAGAATTAAAAAGTTTGGAACAATGACGATAATCAGTACTAAATCTTTTCATATACCAAACCATAAATCGATTGCGGTATGGTTGAAAAAAGACAATGTGTATAGCTTTTGAAATTAAAAAAGAAAAAGTAAAAATGAGAACAACTTTTGATATTGTTTCCTCCATATGAAATTATTTTTCGATTACTTTATACTTCCTGTTTGACAAAGTCAAGGGATGGTTGTAAGGTGAGGGAAAATAAAAACTATGAGTACATTTTTAAATCAAGAAGAATTTAAAACTCTTTCTGAGGGTGATAAATTATGTGGTCACGGCAGTATATTTGAAATTGAAACTGCTAATTGTGGAGAGCCAGGAAAATATCCAACACACCGAGTTTCCACTGAAATGAACGGCGGAAAAGAATACGATTATATCTTTCACGACGGCGAGAATATCAAATATTCATCTACAGAAAACAAAGAGCTCGATGGTTCTCTTGTTAGTGAACTTATTGATGATGGTAGTTGCAGGGTCATAAAAAGGGCTGAATCAATAAGGAGTGTAATGAGAAGAAGAAGCCTGGATCTTATCGGCACAGGAAAATACTGTGCTTTATGTCAAGGGTTGTGTGGTAACAGCAACCATCGTGAAAAAAGGTGGTAACAAAGTTAAGACTTGTTTGATGAACAAGTCTTTTTTATTATTCAAAACTTTTGAAAAAACTTATATAAACACTGTGAAACCACTTTCGCTATCACGGGATTCGCGGGTGAGGAGCTCGTCGGGGATGTCAGAGATGAACTCGCTCGGCAGTCGAACGTCTCGCATACCATATATAGTGCGCATGCTGGCATAAGTGAGATAGAGTTTTTCACGCGCGCGTGTAACTGCTACATACATGAGTCGGCGCTCTTCTTCGGCGTCAGCTCCAGTGAGTCTTTCGCCTCGCTCATGTGGGAAAAGTCCGTGCTCTAATCCTGTAACAAAGACAGTGTTGAACTCCAAACCCTTTGAAGCATGAACTGTCATCAACTTAACACCAGGCAGTGTTTCTTTTTTATTGTTATCCATAGTGTCTTGATCCGACATGAGTGTCGCTTCTTCGACAAGTTTTTCTATTCCCTCTGTGCCTTCATAGTGATTATAACGAAGTCCGAGTGTGACAAGCTCTTCTAAGTTTTCTAGTTTTTCTTCTTCTCCGTCTTTTTTTAATTCCACGTCCATCTTTGTTTCGGTAATAACAAATTTGAGTATTTCGCTGACACTGTGGCTTTCGATATATTCTCTGATATTAAGAAGTAGATCATAAAATTTATTTACTGAGATAAGTGTCTTGGCTGGTAAGCTATCTTTCTCCCCAGCAAAAACTTTCGCTACTGTTACTTTTCCTATTCCTCTTGCCGGAGTGTTGATGATGCGTTTGATATCTACCAAGCTCTCAGGGTTGAGCGATGCTCTGATATATGAGAGCACGTCCTTGATCTCTTTGCGTTCAAAAAATCTCACTCCCAAAACTTGATAAGGGATATTGTAAGAGAGAAATGCTTCTTCAAGAACTCGGGATTGAAAGTTGGCACGGAAAAGTACTGCGATATCATCAGTCTTCACACCTTTATCTATTTGTTCCACACATCTCTCTACTATAAATCTCGCTTCATCGACTTCATCATAAGCTCCGTACAAAGAGATAGGTTCACCATCTTGCTTGTTGGTGTACAAGTTTTTTTCTTGGCGGTGAACATTTTGTTTTATTATTTCGTTGGCTGCTCCAATCACGTTTTTGGTCGAGCGATAGTTTTCTTCTAGGAGTACTACTTCGGCTTCCGGATAGTCTCGTTCAAATTCCAAAATATTTTTGATGTTGGCTCCACGCCAAGAGTAAATGCTTTGATCAGAGTCTCCAACTACACAGAGATTTTTCCGCTCTCCTGCTAGGGCTTTGGCGATGCGATACTGAACTTCGTTGGTATCTTGGTACTCATCTATATGTACATAATGCCAAGTGTTTTGACACCAAGCTCTCACCTCTTCATTTTTCTCTAGCATCTCGACGCTTTGCAAAAGCAGATCATCAAAGTCGAGCGCAGACTGCTTTTGTTTTTCAGCGACATATTTTTGCCAGACTCTTCCTGCCAAACGATATGTTGGATTGCTTTCACTCATCAAGTCTTCTGGAGTTTGCATAGCGTTAGCACAGCGACTAATGATGCTCTTGAGTGCACGAGGATCGTTTTGTTTGGGATCGAGTCCCATGCTTTGGAGAGCTTCTTTTATAAGTGATGTTGTATCTCCGTCATCCAAGATGGTGAATCTTTTGACCTTGCCGTCATAAGCCCCAAATCTTCGGAGCAAAAATACTCCCAAAGAGTGAAAGGTGCTAACAAAAGGCACATTTCTCCTGTCAAAAGATATAGTATTTCCTTCGAGGAGAGCGATAGTTCGCTCGCGCATTTCTTTGGCTGCTTTGTTGGTAAATGTCACCGCCAAGATCTTCGATGGTGCTACTCCACCTTCTACTATATGAGCGATACGGTGTACTACTGTCTTGGTTTTACCCGCGCCTGCTCCGGCGACTATCAGAAGAGGTCCTTCTGTCTTGAGTACTGCCTTTTTTTGCATATCGTTTAAGCCTTTGAGAATCATTGTGCTGATATTGTACTCTATTTAAATAACAGTGACACACCTGAAGGTTGAAAGTAACTACTTATACATTGACAAATAGGCTCAAATATGCTATACTATAAAAGTAAAAGGTTCTTTCAAACACTAGGTTATTTATTGTTGATTTTGTTGGTTCTTCCCTGATCCTCTGCCAGCTGGCGGACGGGGTTGGAGAGGAATCAATAATTTAAAACAATAAATATCATATTTATGAAATCAAATAACTACATGCTCATTGAGTATGTACAGTATTACATTTGGTGGGTATTAAATTGCTCACAAAATGTAAGCCCAGAACAAATTGATAAAGAGATCACTAGTGTTATCGAACAAGTAAATAAAATTTATCTTGAAACTGGTGATTTCCGCGAAGAGTTGTACGCTCTTGAGCAAATAAAACTATTTGCTTGCGAAATTAATGAAGTTAATCTGTACAACAAAGAAATTGAAAATTCTTATGAGGAAGAATGGAAAAACGAGTTGAGGTGGGAGGAAGAATGGAAAAATGAATTGGAAAAAGACTGGAGAGATCAGATCCTAGAAGTAGAAGATGAATATTTGTTTTAAACAATCAGGCTTACCCCCTCACATTCTATGTGAGGGGTTTTCTTTTACTAAGCCAAACCTAGAGAGAAAAACTTTGACGAGGGCTTTTGATTGTTTCCTAATGAAAAAAGCCTCCAAAAGTCTGATACCATATTTATTTGTAACCCTATGGTTTCTCTAAAAACAAAAAACAAGAGAAAGTTTCGCTTGTTTCTCATAGTTCTGATCCCAATGCTTGGAAGCACTCTGGCTGTTTCCGCATATTCTCTTATCTCACAATCAAGCTCTCAGTCTTTGGTCAAAGACGAGAGTATTGCTTTGCAAAACGTTTCCGAAGAAGACCACTCTGAAGATGTCGTCGAGTCTATACAAGCTCAAGACGACAAGCCAGTCATCACTACTTATACGGTTGCAAAAGGTGACACGCTCAGTGGTATCGCTAGCAAGTTTTCTATCTCAGTCAACACTCTTCTTTGGGCAAATGACCTAAACAAAAAGTCTGCCATTAAAGAAGGTCAAAAGCTCACTATCTTGCCTGTCAGTGGCGTAGTTTATACAGTTAAAAAAGGTGACACACTTGGAGGCATTGCCCACAAGTTTGATGTTAGCCTAGAAGAAATAATCTCTTTCAATGATCTCGAAGAAAACAAAGCTATCAAAGTAGGTATGAAACTCATCTTGCCAAATGCTGAGCTTCCTCTTGAGAAAGCACCAGCTCCAGTTGCCAAAAAAGTAGAGGCAAAACCTGTAGAGCAAAAGGTTGCTATTGAAACAAAAGAAGAGGAAAAGGTAGAAGTCAAAAATGAAGAAACAAAGTCTTCAGAAAGTCCTTCTAGTTATTTCACTCACCCTATCCCTGGATCTGTCCTCACTCAAGGTCTCCATGGATATAACAGTGTAGACTTTGGTGCTCCTGTTGGTACCCCAGTCCTCGCTTCTGCTAGTGGCGAAGTGATAGTTTCAAAGCCTACAGGCTACAACGGTGGTTATGGTCACCATGTTGTTATAAAACATGACAACGGTACTCAGACTCTTTATGCTCACCTCTCTAGTGTTTCTGTCAGTGTTGGAGATCAAGTACAAAAAGGAGAGAAGATCGCTCTCTCAGGTAACACTGGTCGCTCGACTGGTCCACACTTGCACTTCGAAGTTCGTGGTGGAGTAAATCCTTGGGTAGGAATGAAAAAGCTGACTAAGTTTTAATCTAAATAAAAAATGCCCCGCGATATGCGGGGTATTTATTCTTTAGCCTAAAAGATAATAATGATTAGCTTTTCCAAAAAAGCATTCAAGACACCCTTCAATAGCTTTTGATAAAACCTTTTCTTCTGGCTTTCCAGTAAGGGCTTCAATTATGGACCATTCTTTGTTTTGTATTTCTGATCCAAAAACTTTTTCGTATGCACAATATAAGTCTTCTCCTTTTAAAACCATGTCCCGAATCATTTTCGGCAATTCAATGGACCTCGTAATACTGTGATGAAAAACTTTTTTGTGTTTAATCACAACATGTCCCTCAATAAACGATGGTCCGGTTACATCACGAACAGTGGTTCCTTTTTGTATTCCAACAAAGTAACCATTTTCATCAATGCCAGTTCCTGCTATCAAACTAGCTCGTTTTTCTGCTGATCGCTGGGTATCGAGTCTTGTCAAAGGCCTAACGTCTACAGGATTTTCTGAAATAAGGCAGATTATCTGACCTTCAATACCTGTATTTTTCATTGCTATTTCTAAGGCTTTTCTTTTTACAGAACTTTCTGAATCAAGGTAGAATTTCATAATTAATTTTTCTTTGATACTACCTATTTTAGGCAAAAAGTCAATCATGTCAGATCTAGACACTAAAATAAAAACCACCCACTAGACGTAGGTGGCAATATTTACTTTTTGATAATTCTTACCTGGTTTGCATTACAAAAAACTGTTCCTGGACCATCCACTAAGTATATAGTGCCAGTAGTTACATCAACCGCATCTACTTCCCATTTACCAAACGGTGATTCTAGTAGAACAACATTTTGTGTCGGTGCAATTTTTTGACCAAGAATATCATTTAACTCATTAGTACAAATCATAGTATTTTTTTTGAATATTATTCTTTTGTTATAAAAAGTCAATCAATCAAACTTCGGTCTGTATTGGAGTGCTTCGAGGATATGAGACTCTTCTATTGACGGAGAGTTTTCGAGGTCAGCGATAGTGCGAGCGACTTTGATAGTACGCAGATAGACACGGGGTGAGAGTTGTATCCTTTGGGCAAATTTTTGGAGTGTTTCTTTGGCCGACTCTGTGATACCGCTCTCTCTTTGGACTTCATCACTAGTTAGGCTTTTGTTGAGTTTACCTTTTCTTTTGTATTGAACACCTCTTATATCAGCGATGAGTTTGCGTAAGCCCTCGCTTTCTTTATCAGTTCTTTTGTCGTGGAGTGTGTCATAAGAGACGTGAGCAACAGGTACCCAGATGTCTACTCTATCTATTATCGGTCCAGAGAGTTTTTTGTTGTATCTGGCGAGCTCTACACCACTACAAGAGCATGGCTTGATACCACTTCCTCGATAGCCACACGGACAAGGGTTCATTGCTCCGAGAAGTATAAACTCGGCTGGAAACCTGACGCTACCTTTGGCACGAGCGACAGTGATAGAGCCTTCTTCGAGAGGTTCGCGCAGTGCTTCCAAAACTCTTCTATCAAATTCTGGAAATTCATCCATATACAAAACCCCTCGATGTGCGAGTGTGATATCTCCTGGACGGATTTGTCCTTGTCCTCCACCGATGATAGCGACATGTGAAGCGCTGTGGTGTGGAGAGCGAAGTGGTACCGGTGTCTTTAGTGCATCTTCTACCAGCCCGACACTTGAGTAGATAGTAGCTACTTCCAAGAAATGTTCATTTTGTGGTGCTGGCAAGATGCCGTGAAATGCTTTGGCAAGCATTGTCTTACCAGTACCAGGTGGTCCATAAAGCACGATGTTGTGCCCACCGGCAGCAGCGATAGTGAGAGCACGCTTGGCTGCTGACTGGCCTCGCACATCACCAAAGTCCATTTCTATGGTGTGCTCTTTGTGCTCAAATGGTACAAACTCGCTTTGATCAAGTTGTGACCCGCCGTTGATATGCATGAGCAGGTCACTAAGTGTCGGTACCAAATAAAAATCTATCCCACTTATGAGTGTGGCTTCTACTTCGTTGCCTTTTGGGATAAAAATCTCTGTGTAACCAGCTTCCCTTGCCCACTGCGCGATAGAGAGAAGTCCGCGTATTGGTTGTACATCACCATTGAGAGATAGTTCTCCGAGGAAAAGTTTGCCGTCAGTTTCACCCTTTACCACTCCGGTAGACTTGAGGTATCCGAGAGCGATAGCCAGATCAAAATAAGCCCCTTCTTTTTTGAGTTCTGCGGGAGACAGTGATACTATCACTTTTTCATTTTGAGATTTTGGATTGATATCGAGACTATTTCGTAGCGCTGAGATTACTCGTTCGCGAGACTCTTCGACTGCTTTGTCAGGTAAGCCTACTATTTGAAACAAATACAATCCACGAGAAATGTCGACTTCCACCGTTACACCGGTAGCTCCGAGTCCAGAGAGTTGCGCGCTCTGAATGCGTGAAAACATAATAATAAAAGTATATCAATTTTATTTAAACTCAAACAGTATTTTTTCAAAGTTTTTGATTTTTCCTTTTGCATCTATTTCTATCTTTTCTTTTTTATAAAGTGCAAGTCGTTTCTTTTCGTATCCACTCGAAAGCCAGACTTTGCCACCAGCATAAACAATTCGGTGAAAAGGTATTTTCGTTTCTCCGTTTTGGTAAGCTTTACCAAGTATCGCTGTGACACTGCGAGCTGATTGCCCTCCGCCACCACTTGCTTTTGCAATGTGGCCATAAGTCGTCACTCTCCCGCTCGGTATCATGAGCGCACATTCTAAAACTCTTTCGCTAAATGTTTTCATGTATCTATTGTAACAAAAAACCGCCTCACGTTATGTGAAGGCGGTTTTTTCTTTTATTATTTATAGTGAGCTTGTCGAACTATCCATTCATATGCTCCTTACAAGTTTGAGCGGCGCTGTTGGCATTTAGTCTGTCAGCTTCTATAGATTTTCCGCAAACAACACACTTTCCATAAGAACCGTCTTCTATTTTTTTGAGAGAGCTTTCGATATCAGAGAGACGAGCTTGGAGAGTCTTGAGCATACTTGTGCGCTCTTCGAAGTCTTCAAATCTATCAGCTGCATCGTTGTCATCTGATTCATGCATCATTTCAGTATCAGGAGTAGCTTCCCAGAGATTTGTTTCAGAATTGAAGCGCGCAATGTTGCCAAGCTCCCCTTCTAGAAGGCTTTTTTCAGCGAGCAATGTTTCTTTGGCTTTTGATGTATTCATGGCTCATATGGTACCACGGCTAGCTCAAAGAGCAAGCCCCGCTTTTTTGGCGGGGCAAGCTTGTTTTAAAGACTAAAGTCCTTGCCGAATAAGGCTGTCATATATAGCTTTTAGGGCATTCGGTGAAGTAGAAAATAAAATGACATTGTCGGTAACTCGAGCATAGAAAAACAGATTTTTCTCTACACCTTCTGCATCTTTGTACTTTAGAGATTTTATAGGAATGTTGTATAGAAATTCTGAGACAAAACCCTTACCTACTTCTTCTTTGTGTAGTGCCAAATCTATATCTAAGCTTTTATAAAAATACTGCAAAAGACTTTTTTCAGCGATAAGGAGTTCTTTGTTGGCTATTTCAGGATCTTTGACACCAGCGATAACAAAAGGGATGTTGCCATCATTTGTATTTATCGCACCAAGACGAACGATGTTGAAAGAGTTAATAAAAGGTTCACTAGCACCAGATTCAAAAAAAGCAAACATCTTGTTTGTACTTAGTAGCGAAGGATTTTCAGCGCTTTCAACTAGAGGGATGAGATAAGGTTTATCTTTTTCCAAAGTCGAATCGTTTTTTATGGTTAGAATAGCTTTGCGTATATCAAAGGAGTCTATAGTTATAGCTTGGGTGCTAGGAAAGACGCCTATAGAAACAGACTTTTCAGCTGGGACAGTCAAACGTTTGTAATAATAAAAACCATAAGCTCCCGATGCTAAGGCACAAATTATAAAAACAATAGCTCCAAGTTTATACCAAGACTTTTGTTTGGTTCTTGTTCGGTTTTCTTTTTCGATAAACTCCTTTTCTCTACCACGCTCCAAGATTTCTTGCACTACTTTTGCATCTGTCGCATCCATAGCTTTGCCGAGATCTTGCTCAAAGGTGTGCATCAAAGGTTTTTTGTTCTCAGAATTCTCCATATTTTAATGATAGCCTATCAAATACTTTTTTGGGTTGGCAGATAGATCGATAAATTCATCCGCTACATCTTTGAGTGATGCTGAGGCGCTTTTGCCAAAGGTCATGACCTCGACTTGTACTCCATGGTGATAACGAAGAAAGTTGCAAAGTGGTACAAAGTCCCCGTCCCCAGAGACTATCACGATAGCGTCGAGCTTGGGTGCCATGGTGACTGCATCGATAGCAAGTCCGATATCCCAGTCTGCCTTTTTGCTTCCATCATAAAATATCTGAAGATCTTTGGCTTTGGTCTCTATACCAGCTTTGCCAAGAGCTTCTAGAAAAGCTTTTTCATCTTCGTTTTCAGTAGTGATAACATAAGCGATAGCTCGGATGAGTTGTCGACTAGAAACAGCGTCTTTGAGTACTGCTCCAAAGTTTACCTTTTTCTTATACAAAGCCTTTGCGGTGTGGTAAAGGTTTTGAGTATCGATAAATACTCCTACGCGTTGCTCTTTTTGTTTAATGATTGCCATCCCGTTAGAAACAGGTCGCGGTCTATTCGCCCTGTTAAAATAAAATTATTTAATAAACTTTTCGTATGTAAAAATTATGATCTCGTTCGTGACCGCGGTTTCTAACGGGACCATATGTATTAAGTATAACTCATATATAAATAAAATCTCTCCGAATGGAGAGATTTTATTTATAGTGAAATTATTGTTTTACTATTTTTAGAGCAGCTGCGTGTTGCTTTGGATTGCTCTTCTCTAGTGCCTTGAGATGACTTCTTCGATCTGCCACCATTTTGATAAGACCTCTTCGAGAGTGGTTGTCTTTCTTGTGTTTCTTCAAGTGATCAGCCAACTTATCAATAGTTTCAGAAAGCACTCCTACTTGGACAACCTTGCTACCAGTGTCTTTGTCGTGGATTTGGTGCTTTTTGATAATTGCTTGTTTTTTCTTGCTTGTTAACATAATAGTCATCATAACATAAATACCAAAAAAATGCAAGTACTATATTTACCTTAATATTTATGAGTAGTGCTACAATTATTGTGCGACTCTATATACAAATGGCAACACAAATAGAACAACTTAAGAGAGAATTCTTAGAACACATAGAGATAGAAAAAGGTCGTAGTTTAAAGACTGTCGAAAATTATGATCACTACATCACTCGCTTTTTGAGCTTTTCAAAAGTTGAAAACCCACAAGACATCAATGCAGATAAGGTTCGAGAATTCCGTCTCTGGCTCAACCGCCAAAGCATGGGCAACAACAAGTCTACCGGCAAAACCGTCTCTCGTAAAACTCAAAACTACTACATGATAGCCCTGCGTGTATTTCTCAAGTACCTCACTCGCAAAAAGATTAAGAGCATGTCGGCCGAAGAGATAGATCTCGCCAAAGTCCCCGAGCGACATTTGGATTTGATTTCTCAGGGTGAGCTCAGCAGATTGCTCAAGTCTTCAGAAGGCGACGATATCAAAAGCTTGCGCGACAAGGCGATACTTGAGCTACTCTTCTCGACAGGACTGCGTGTCTCTGAGCTTTGTTCACTCACCAACGACATCGACTTTACTCAAGGCGAATTTTCTATCCGCGGAAAAGGTGGCAAGATCAGAGTGGTTTTTATCTCCGAAGAGGCTCGTGAGACACTCAAAAAATATTTGAAACTTCGCAAAGATATGTCTGATGCACTCTTTGTCCAGCTTGGCACTGGCGAAAAGAGCAACAAAAACAACATGGATATCAAACCCCTCACTCGTCGTTCTGTCGAGCGCATCGTCAAACAGTGCGCTGTCAAAGCCGGTATCTCCAAAAAGGTCACTCCCCACGTCATCCGACACTGCTTTGCTACTGATCTCCTCTCAAACGGCGCCGACATCCGCTCAGTTCAAGTCATGCTTGGACATGCCAATATTGCTACTACTCAGATTTACACTCATGTTACAGACAGTCAACTGAGAGAGGTACATAAGAGGTATCACAGCAAGAGATAAAGCCACATCTCGCCCCGTAGTAAATTTATTGCGCACTCGGCAATAGATTTTACAGCGGGGTTTATACCCACGTGACTGATGCCAAACTCCGCGAAATACACCAGAAATACCATAGCAAAAGATAACTTGACTTTTTTCTATATTTCTGTATAATTATAGAAAACTATTTATTATGTACTTCTTATATTCAATTTATAAGGTCGGATCAACCATAAATGGTCCATGGACATACTTTGCAAGGTTTGCTAAAAGCTATGAAAAAAGAGAAGATTTTACCCCGTGCCGTGGAGAATCAATTGAAGAATTGGTTCGACAGATACATGAATGCATTGATAAATTGGAAATTTCAAGGCAACATGTTCATGCTGAGTTTAATTTGAGTGGCAATCTGAAAAGACGCTACATTCACAAAGACGGTGGTTCTATAATCTACGTTAAAGAATTTTCGGACTCTGAAGAATGCACTTTCCTTCAGTTGGTAACAGCTTCTGCAGCTTGATTGTTTAGTTCCTAACTTCACCCCTCCTTATTATGGAGGGGTTTTGCTTGACAAAATACTTTAAATATGCTATTATATATATAAATAAACAAAGGCAAAACAGTCCCGCCTAAATATAAGAGGATTGATCTTTAAAACACACAAAATCAGTTACAATGAAGAAAATTATTATGCTGGCTATTGTCAGCACCATTATGTTTTCCTTGAGTTCATCAGGCCAGAATCTCAAAGATACCTGCTCCTGTCCGAAAGCGGAAACACAGAAGCCGGTTAAAAAAACCTTCCCCTCTCCGCGTCCGTGGAGATATGTGGAAACAGACGGGAAAGGGCTCATCACCAAGAGCTTCAATGACTCAATTGTTATTGAGGATTACAGTGATGCCATAACCCTTCCTGTTGTAGCGAATATTCCTGAAAGGTTTTTTCCTCCAGCCGTTTCAAATTTGAAAGAGGTAAATGGAAGTTTTAATCGGCACATCAGTATTAAAAAGATACCTCCTGTACCGGTAAATCATCATTGCTACAATGATGATTGGTCCTGGTTAGCAGCTCTCCTTCTGCTGGGCTTGATTGTTTTGTTGGTGTATCTTGCTACAAGGTCGCAAACAGCGCCTTCAGTAACAGTGCATGTTCCACCAACGCCACCTGCTACTCCGGGGTATCGCGCACCAGTTGCACCTGCCGTAGACCTGAAAGATGTTTATGCGAGAGCAGAAGCATCAGGTTCTACTGTTATAGTTTATCCTGATGGTGGTTTCAGAATTGTTCCTCCTGTGAAAAAAGAGGATAAAAAATCTCCTGCAGAAACAAAAGACAACCAGTCGTAATTTTGATTTTGTGAAGAGTGATTAGTGAGAGCCCTGAGTCGTAAGACCAGGGCTTTTTTGTTTTTTGAATAAAGGAGTTATCCACTATTGTTGCAAAATTTTTATTGATGTATAATAAACACAGATGATCTTTTATCAATGTGTATTTCTCGTCAGGTACACGGCGATATACAAATAAATATTTTTTTAAAACAATCTTCGGATTGTATCTGCCATCAAGGCACACTCTCACTGCTTCGGTAGTTAGATAAAACAAAAAACGAACTCTGTACTTTTAAGATGTTCTTTCCACAATTTGCTCTCAAATAAAAACAAGCAAAAACAACTCTCTATAGTCCTTCGGGACAAACCTCATAAAGTCATCCTTCCTGGATGGCTTTTTTTTGCCCTGCATAGCCTTGGCGAAGCAGGGTTGCTATAATCTTTGTATGAAAATTATTAGCTGGAATACCAACGGCCTGCGTGCCACAGCCAAACAAGGCTTTTTTGAGCCTCTTTTTGATAAATATAAGCCAGATATCGTTTGTTTACAGGAGACAAAGAGCGAACTAGATCAACTCCCAGAAGAACTGCAAAACTTTCGTGGTTACAACCTAGCACTCTCTTATTGTCGTACCCGCAAAGGTTATAGTGGTGTCGCTATTTATAGCAAAGAGGAGCCTATCTCTACCAAACTAGGATTTGGTATAGAAGAGTTTGATGCTGAAGGGCGTACTATAGTGTCTGAGTATGAAGACTTTTATCTTATTACTTGCTACTTCCCTAATGGTGGCGGTGGACCAGAGAGACTGGACTATAAACTTCGATTTTATGATGCGTTTCTTTCTTACATTGAGAAACTCAAAAAGAAGAAGCCTGTTATATTTTGTGGGGACGTAAATACTGCTCACAACGAGATAGACCTAGCTCGACCAAAAGAAAATAGCGAAAATACCGGATTTCTCCCTATCGAAAGAGCTTGGATGGACAAACTCGTCAAAAAAGGTTGGATAGACATATATCGAACCTTGCATCCCACAGAAAAAGACGTTTATACGTACTGGGATCAAAAGACTCGTGCCAGAGAGCGCAATGTGGGCTGGAGAATAGATTACTTTTTTTGTACTGCAGATATATTTACCAAGGTTAAAAAGTTCTCGACACTTGAGGATTACTACGGTAGCGACCACTGTCCTATTTCTATAGAACTTGATTTATCGTAGGGATGTGTTAGTATAAAACAAAACTAATCCGTTATGGATAAAAAATACTATGTTCTTGAGACTACTGTTTTTTTTGTTTTCGCAGTTATTACTGCCCTAGCCCCCAAAATCTTATCAGGTTTTGCCCCAGCAGAAGCGACATTGCACTATGTGGTGATATGTAGCTGGATTGCTAGAATAGTGTTTGCTTTGGTCGCTTTATATTTTGCGATCAATGGTATAAGAAACTATTTTTTAGAAAAGAAAAAACAGAGGCGTCTGGTCGTTGGTGCCAGAGCCTAAAATCTTTTAAGCGGTAACGTCGCTTAAAGCCTACGCCATCCCCTTTCGATTTCAGAAGTATTTCAGGGGATGGCTTTTTGTTTTGTTTTTTGTTAGGATGCAAACAAATGCTTCCATATGGAAAAAAATGAGTTTGAAAAGGGTCTCGCTAAATGGATCGTTGTCGGATTGCTTATCCTTGATTTTGGTTTTCTTCGCAGCAGTCGTGGTAACCATATGCCTGTAGAGCTCAAGCTGGTAGGTCTCCTTGTTTTGGATATACAGATACTAATAGTTTTATTCGCAGGCCTGTCTATCATTTGGCTTTTGCACATACAAAAAATCCACCGATCAATCTTCCCCCGTAGGTAACTATATCCACGGGGGATTTTCATATGAAAATCCTGTGAGAGACGGATTGACTTCTCTATATAAATAAGTATAGTAATAAAAAATCGATTTCTTTAACCTTAAACTATAACGATGAAAAAAGTTATTTTGAGAAAAGCTATGTATTTCCTGTTCCTTAGCTTCCTACTAATCTTTGGTCCAGCATCTTATTTTCAGCTCAACCCCCTTCAAATTACCGGTGTGCTTCTCGTGGTGTCACTGCTCGTATGGATATCTATACGAAGGTTTTATTTGCTTAATAAAAAGATCGAGGAACTTTATCAGAAACAAACATCAGGGATTTCTGTTTCTGAAGAGGTAAAGCGCCTGCCAAACTATGACTCATCAAATAACGGTGATTATGTAGACACAATCTTATTGTTTTTTGCAGGTATTATCGCTGTATTTTTCCTGGGATCAAATGTGGCTAATGAAATATATGAACATGAAGCAAGGCACGGGTGGCAGTACAAACTAGTAGTATGTACTATAGTAGTCATTTCCTTTATCGGGTTTATTGTTACAGCAATCAAAACTCAATCTTTTGAAATGTTCATGTATGATTTTGTGTTATACAATATTCCAAGTGTTGTCGTTGGGGTGCTTGTTGGAAAAGAACATGAAGAAATGGCAAAAACAAAAGGGTTTGGTTTAGAAAGTCAACAAGTAATGTTGAGACCAAAGTACACTACAGAGGAAGAGGTAAAAAAAGAAGAAATCAATTTTCTTGTTTCTTTTACAAAAACAAAGCGATCAGAGATAGAAGCATTTGTTCCTAACTTTGAAGCTGATGGTCCTCAAGCCCCAATTATTGACCTTTGGTGGCAAGAAAAAATCGAGCAGGTCCATGCCCAAATGGTTTTGTAGGCTAGTTTTTCTAAGTTTTTTAATTTACTCCGTGATCTTCACGGAGTTTTTTATTTCTTTACATTATGTTTTGCATGAAGCTGTTTCACCCCGCAGGAAAGCTAGCGCTTCCAGCGTGGCAGGCCTCCCTACTTTACGCTATGTTTGGTTCGGAGTTTTTTGACCTCTTCTTGATCTAGAGTTTCCTTTTTCTCCTTTCCTTTCTCCCCCAATATCTTCAAGTCTTTATCTTCAAGTTCATCGAGGTCTTTTACTCGCTCTGTAAGAGCTTCAATAGTGTTTAGACTCGGATCTTCAAGGACTTCCTCAAGGAGTGCGTGGAGTATCCAGCCCATTCGTGGTCCGGGTTTCA
Source organism: uncultured Candidatus Saccharibacteria bacterium (assembly GCA_964505155.1). Lineage (GTDB taxonomy): Bacteria > Patescibacteriota > Minisyncoccia > Phycocordibacterales > UBA9973 > UBA4124. The sequence continues at coordinate 81,000 of CAZDGL010000002.1, read as the reverse complement.
TTTTCAATTCGTTGATTAGATAGGCACCATCGATGGCCAGCTGTGAAACTGAGATTGGATCTCGGAGCGCTTCTTCTATCATGGCATGGTATTTGCGTAGTCGGTATGGTGCTTCAGCTTTTTTCATCCCTACCCTATCAGACTCACGCACCTGCATAAGCTCCCAAATATGCTCTGGACCAACCTTTTGGATAATTCTTCTGACGGCTGAGAGCGTGATTTGCTCAGTATCAGAGAAAAACATATGGTTTCTAACCATAGAAACAACTATATCTACTGTTTCACGTGGAACTTTTAGCCTCTCTAGTATCTTTTTGGTCATGCGAGCACCAACTACTTCGTGCCCAAAAAAGGTATATTTGTCTTTTTTGGCATCATATCTACGGGTGGCAGGTTTACCTATATCGTGAAAAAGGGCTGAAAGACGGATAGCGCGAGAAAAGCCCTTGTCAGCCGAGTGCTGAAGAGCGTGTAACAAGTGCTGATAAACATCATATATATGAGCTCCTTTTTGATCACAACCTATACCCTCTTCTAGTTCTGGGATTATGTGTTTCAAAATACCAGCTTTTTGCATCATATCTATACCTACTGCTGGAGCATCAGAGTCTATGATTTTCATAAATTCATCCCGTATTCTTTCGGCAGAGATGTTTTGAATAGAATCTGCTTTTTTCAAAATAGCATCGAAAGTCTCGCTTTCTATAACAAAACCCAAGGTTGTGGAAAACCTTATAGCTCTCATGATGCGTAGGGCGTCTTCTGAGAAGCGTATTTCTGGATCAAGGACACATCTTACTATTTTGTCCTTTATGTCCTTTATACCCTCAAAACTGTCCTTTATAACGTCTTTTATAGGGTCGTAGGCTATAGCATTCATAGTAAAGTCTCTCCTTTCTAGATCTTTTTCAAGTTTTGTTTCATATGAAACACTATCTGGGCGCCTATTGTCTGAATAACCAGCCTCTGAACGGTAGGTTGTTACTTGGACAGTGTTGTCTTGGTCTGGTGTTTGGCGCCTGCCCGGCACAGCTTCAGTGTCGTCGGGTGTAACATTTTCATGTGAAACAGGGGTCATATTTAAAACTGTTACAGTTCCAAAGTTGTTTTCACACACAGTTTTCAGATCTTTGAAGACTTCTTGTATTTGCTCTGGGTGAGCATTTGTTGTCAGGTCCCAATCTTTGGGTTCCTTGGACATAAGCAAGTCTCTTACACATCCACCTACCAAATATGCTTCAAAACCCGCATTTTGCAGGGTTTGTGTTACATGTGAAACAAATGGAGGGATTTTGGATTTGTCCATAATTTTTGTGCTCGCACCGCGAAGCTTTAGCGTAGTGGTGCACCCGCCAGGATTCGAACCTGGAACGACGGTTCCGAAGACCGTTGTGATATCCATTTCACCACGGGTGCGTGTTTAGATAATACTATTTTATAAGCTATTTGTAAAATTAAACCGACGTATTATACTTATATAGGATGAGACAGGACAAAGATAGAATTTTTCAATTACGCAGAGAAGGTAGAACATATCGCGAAATACAGCGTGATACCGGAGTTTCACGTGCAACACTTTCTCTTTGGTTTAAAGATCAGGATTGGTCTAGGCATCTTTCTTTGGAGCATTCAAAGAAAAACCTTGGAGCCTCCAAAGAGAGGATGGAACGAATGAATATGGTACGCAAACTAAAGCTCCAGTATCAGTACGCTTTGATAGAAAAAGAGGCTGAAAAAGAGTATGAAACTTATAAGAAAGAACCTTTGTTTTGGGCAGGATTGATGCTTTATGCTGGTGAGGGAGATAGAAAATCACCTCATCAAATTCGAATTAGTAACTGTGAGCCATATATTCACAGGATAGCGGTTGATTTTATTTGTAAATACCTACTTCTTTCTAGGGAAAATTTCCGTTATAGCCTTATAATATACCCTGATAATAACCCAAATGAGTGTATAGAGCAGTGGTCTCAAGAGCTAGGAGTTGAAGAAAGCTTATTTTATGAACCTCAGGTTATACAGGGCCGAGAAGTAATAAAAAGATTGCAATATGGAACCTGTATCAGTATAATATCGAGTACTGCACAAAAGAAAAAGCTTCTAAAGTGGCTTTCTTTGGCGGTAAATGAAAGTTTTAAAAACTAGCGGGTATGGTTTAGGGGTAGAATAACTCGTTGCCAACGAGTAGACCAGGGTTCGAGTCCCTGTACCCGCACACTTCGTGGAGTCAGGCGCGACTTAGCGGTGTATAACAAACACAAAAGTCCCTAATGTTAGGGACTTTTGTGTTTGTATAATGTCCTTTAGACAAAACTCCTTTTTAGTGTGTTTGAAGCCTTAAAAGAGTGGATTTTTGACAAAACTGTGGATAAGTGTGTGTGTAAGTGGGATAAACGACGACTTTTTGTGGCTTATAAAATTGGTAATGTTTATGTCTTTTTGATAAAATATCTAGCATTAACAACATTTTTTATTGCAGTTACACATGAAACTGCAATAAAAGTTTCACGTGAAACAGTTTACCTCAAAAACACAAAAAATAGGGGAAATAGGTGAAGAAAAAGCCTGTGAATTTCTGATGAAACACGGTTTTACCGTTTTGGAGCGCAACATAGCCAACAAGTTTGGCGAGATAGATATAGTAGCCAAAAGTCATGGTACGCACTATTTCTTTGAGGTCAAAACTGGTCGCAAGGGTGGATGGCTTAATCCAGCTGAAAACCTGACTAAAGAAAAGCTTCGTAAATTTTTGATCTCTGTGGAGCATTATTGCCTACTTAAAGGAATCAAGGACTATAATGCGCAGGGGATAGTGGTCATCCTTGAAAAGATAGACCCCCAAAGCCCTTCTAAGGTAGAGCTGATAGATATAAATTAGTTTTCTATAGCAAAAAAGGTAAAGTTATAGTATAGTGTCCTTTGTTATAGACACTTTTGGGGAGTGTGCGATCTTTGAATCTTAAAAACTGAGTCGGGGTGTAGTATATCGGTAGTATACATGTTTTGGGAACATGAGGGCCGGGTTCGATTCCCGGCACCCCGACTCAGTTTTGAAGAGCCTAAAGATGCTTGTTATAATATAAATATTGCGGGATTAGTTTATCGGTAAAATAACAGTTTTCCAAACTGTGGTGAAGGGTTCGACTCCCTTATCCCGCACACAAACAAAAACACTCAGATTTTCTCTGGGTGTTTTTGTTTGTGAAGGCAGGGAGGAGAAAGCCGGAGCGCGACTGGCGCGAGGCAGGGTAGCGAGATTTTTCAGCAGAAAAATACTCGTGACCGACTCCCTTATCCCGCACAAATTTGCTTAATACGAAAAAATTCTGTCTTTATGGAATTGAAAAACATTGTCTAGATTTTTATCAATCCGAATGTCTATTTGAGTTTTAATTTTTAGAGCCAGACAACCTTCGAGACTAGGCTCAAAATAAAAAAGCGGAGTAACTCCGCTTTCTAACTGATAGTTCTTTAACTTAATCCTTTTTCAGGTTTGTTTTGGAAACAATTTCCCCATAGTGAACAGGTTGCCACCCATCAATCCCGGTATAGACGACCTTGGTCGGCTTACCATTAATGGTGTCGATCCTGATATCGTGGGATTCATAGATCCTAACAGAAGCATCTATGCCTCCTATACAGTAATATACTTTGTTACCAACATCGTAATTAGTTTCGTGGTTTATTTCCCAGGCAAGAATATTACTTATTGCTCCTGTAGAATCTTCTTCCACTTTATACTGTAGATCAGGTTTTGGTTGGCAGCTTGTCATAAATAAAGAAATTGACAACAAAGCTGTTGCGAGAAAAACAAAAAAACTTTTCATACTTATTTTTTTTGGTTAATGTACTTGTTTACTGTTATATAATAGTAGCATATTGTTATATATTTGTCAAGACAAAATAACCTTTTATATACAAGGATAAAATCCTTGTCTTTGTATATGAAACAGGTTTGAATAAAAAAGTTATTACCTCAGTTTAGTTCTGACTTCGTTGCTTAGCAAAAGAGTCGAGGGAGACTCCCTTATCCCGCACACTACCAAAACAATAAAGCCCTTTCGGGCTTTATTTTAGGCGTATTGTTTTACGTCTTCTGGATTTTGTATCCAACGAGCTCCTCTTATCAAAAGCTTGTCTTGGTTGACTATATAGATGTTTAAGTCCAGCCTTTTCCTGTTGCGTACTGCTGATACAGCAACTACAGATCTTACAATACTTTCGACTTCGATACAGCCATCAATAATGACTAGTTTTGGATTTTGTTTATCAACAATCTCTTTTATTTTTGAGATGTTTTTTGGGTCAGTTAATTTTACCTCTTCTGGAGGTATGCCTGTCGCCAAAGGAAAACTGTCTTGATTGAAGGTGAGAATCAGAACCTTTTGTGTAAGCGTGTTATCTATCATGGTGCATTTTTCTTTATACTAACTACTTTAAAAACCTATGTCAAATAGCTTTTTGGTATCAAATTGTTAAACTTATAACAAACATCGTTATTTAAAAACAGCTTAAAACTTTAGCCATGCAAACTTATTCTATCAAAGAACTAGGGTTAAAAAACAAAAGTGCCATGGCCCAAGAAATAATAGCCAGGGTAAATAATTATTTCAAAGACAACAATTTGTCAAAAAAAGGAAATTGGAAACTCTTCTTAAAGGCATTTTTCTTTTTCTTCGGTTTCTGGTTTATTTGGTATCTAATAATTTATTCTGACCTACCAGTCTTAATTAAGATTTTCTTATGTCCCATCGATGCTTTTTTCGCAGCAGGCATAGGATTTTGCATTATGCACGATGGTAATCATGGCGCGTTTTCAGAACATGCCTGGCTTAACAATGTGGCAAAGGCAACATCAGAGTGCCTAGGTGTTAGTTGTAGTATTTGGGATACAAAACACGACAGAGTGCATCATGATGGTGTCAATGTATTGGGTGTAGATGAGGATATTGAAGCTCGCCCGCTTCTGAGACTTCATGAAGGTCAAAAGTGGTACCGTATTCATAAATATCAGCACTGGTACTGGCCACTTGCCTATAGTTTGCTCTACATTATTTGGCCGATTAAAGATTTTTTCAAATACTTTAGTGGCAAGGTGATGGGTGAGCGGTTGCGGTTTAAATTCTCTGACCACATACTTTTCTGGGGTGGAAAGGTTTTCTTTGGGGTAATGTTTTTTTGGATTCCAATTTACCAGCTAGGTTTTCAGCAATGGTTAGTAGGCTTCCTACTTTTTGCTATGCCTTTAGGTTTTCTTCTTTCTGTCGTGTTTCAACCTGCGCATATTGTGCGCGGAGTAAAAAATTCATTTATAGAAGAGACAAAAGGTGAGGATATAACAGAACACCAATTACTTCACACAGCAAATTTTGCTCCGAACAACAGGTTTATTACTTGTTGGGTAGGGGGGCTTAATTTTCAAATTGAGCACCATGTTTTTAGAAAGATATCTCATGTTCACTATCCTGTGATACATAAGATAATAAAATCTGTTTGTGAAAAGTATAGTTTCAAGATTGTTATTTTTCCAAGCTTCTTAGCAGCTTTAAAAAGCCATGTTGGTAAACTAAAAGATCTGGGTCAGAAGTAATGTCGCAGTTGTATTTTTTTGTTCCTTATGAAAAAATAAACCCCGCTTTAAGCGGGGTTTTAATTTTGTTTTAGATTGCCACTCTCAGATATTCTGTCATTTTTTCTGCAGAATTAAATAATATGACTTCTTTTGCATCTGGTGGTTTTCTGCCAGGTTCTTTGCATTCAACAGCACATTGAATAATTTTTTCATCAGGCCTTCTTCTTGAGGCCATATATGCCTGGTAGTCACCAAGCCTGCGAGCTTCAACACCCACATAAATTACTCTTGTTGCGCCGAATAAAAATCTTTTTTCGGCCACTTTATCGGGTGGAACATGAGGGTTTATTGCCTGGATTTCGTTATCTTCTTTAAAAACACCGCATTTTTTAAGCATTTTTAAAAAAGATTTTTTAATTTCATTGGGGCAAATCACAAGTACTTTTGGCATTGGCTAAGTTTTTTAATGTAAACAAAATGGGTTTAGGTAAAACTATATCAAATTATCTATATTTTGCAAGCAAAAATCAAAAGCCCCCTAAAAGGGGACTTTTGATTTGCATATACCCGAGCTCGGGAAAATGCTTATTTAACTGCGTCCTTTAGAGCCTTAGCTGCTCGGAAACGAGGCACGCGAGCTGCTGCTACCTTTACTGGTTCCCCAGTTTTTGGGTTGCGAGCAGTACGAGCTGCGCGAGTCTTTACAGAGAAGATTCCAAGACCAGCGATAGATACCTCCTCGCCCTTTTTGAGGGTTTTAGTGATACCACTGATGATACTTTCTACTACTTCTTCTGCTTGTACTTTTGTACCACCAACGATACCGTGTACTAGTTCAACAAGTGCTGATTTGTTCATAGTTGTTCTTTTTTATCCTTTTTAGGGATTGCGTCTGATAATTCTCGTCAGAGCGTGTAAGCTATTTGGCTAGCTTTACGCTAACACCATTATATATCAAGGGTTTTTTGATGCAAAATTGACATATAGATTCATATATGCTATACTATAAGCAAATAACCAATACTTTATGAACCAAGCAACGTTAAATCTGATCATTATTTGTTTTAATTCTTTCCTTGTTGTAGTTTCGGTTGTAGCTATCTTGATCCACCGATCCTTCTTGAAAGAATCAAAAAACAAATAATCAAAACGTTGCTGTTATAAAAAAGAAAAATGTTCTATGAAAAACCGCCTCAGTTATGAGAGGCGGTTTATTTTTATTTATTAGAGACTTTTATAAAATCTCCATCATCGTTTTGATAATAAAAGCCGTCAGCTAATTCTTCTAGTTGTTTTCCTGCAGGAACTTTTTTCATAATCTGCTCTCTTTTTTCAGGAGTCATATCTGCACCTATAAGTCCGAGGTTTTCAGAAGAAATAAGTGCGTCATTGTGGTAAGTATTTTCGACCATAAAAGGAAATTTTGATTGAGAAGTTTGTTTGCCAAACCAGCCATCAACCTTAGAAACAAAACTCATTATTTTATCTGCATTAGGGTCATTTCTTCTCTTGGCAAAACCTTGAGCTTGTTGTTTTAGTTTTTGCATTTCATACTGGAAAGATGGAACTGATTCGTAGTTTATAGTTGTATTTGGGTGGAGTTTTTTGTATTCAGTAAATAAACTTCGAGCTAAAGCATCGCTACCTTTGTCTAACTTTTCAGAACCTTTAAGACCTTTTGATTCAACAAAATCTATAAAATTATTCCAATCATTTCTTTCTGAAGGAGTGATCTCTCTGATTTTTAGGCCTTCTTTTATTTCAATACCACCAGTATTTACTTTTTCTATCAAAGGCTTTTTACCAAGACTATCTTCTGGGGTGCTGGCTTTGGATTCTTTTGTTGCCCCAAGGCCTAGAAGTCCTGCAAGAGCTATTTTAAGACCCATAATACCGTTACGAAATTTATTAGAAGGAGATTGTTTTGGTGAGGCGCTGTAAACAGTCACTGGTTCACTATTCCAAGACTCAGTACCAAGCTCTTTTTTAGCCTGAGCATCTCTTATTATTTCTGCCGTTTCTGTGCCACGAAACTCAATTTCTGAGTTTAATTTTTCTAAATCTTCCATGGCTACAGGGTCTACCTTAACATCCTTTCCTTTTTCTTGATCTGGATTTAAATTTTCTTGTAAGATCTCATTTGCTGGTGGTATTTTTTCTGTCATATAGCCATATAATACCACACATAAAATCTTTTGATTTAACTAGTTAGCTCTTCTTTTGGTTTATATCTAGAGAGGATTTCAGCTTCTACTTCTTCTCTCGGACGGCCGTATTTGAGGTATGAAAGCTCTTTGATCTTCTCGGAAATAGCTAAGTTGCCCTTTGGTGGAGGAGGGATGCGTAGATTGAATGGTTTTTCAGGTACACCGCCAACAAGTATCTTGGCATAGGCATTGAAGTTTTGAAGTTTAAGGACGTCATCTGGCGTAAATGTCGGCGCAAGTTGTTTTTCAAAGACAGAAGCATTTTCTGGACTGACGCGATAGATGATCATGTTGCCGACGTTGCCAAAGACTGCGTTTTTGATTTTTTCTTCAAGCTGTTCGATGTATTGATGGGCGACAGTGAGTGCTAGGCGATATTTTCGAGCCTCAGAGAGGATAGTAGCAATAGAATCAGTAGTGACGTTTTGGAATTCATCGATATAAAGATAGAAGTCATTTATCTTTTCTTTGCCGACAATGTCTACACGAGAAAGTGCTGCCATAGTTATCTTGCCTACTAACAAAAGTCCGATAAGGTGAGAGTTGATGTCCCCGAGGCGACCCTTCGATAGATTTACTAGAAGGATTTTTCTGCCATCCATGATTTCGCGGAAGTTAAGTACACTGTGTTGCTGAGCTATCACTGGGCGCATGATGTCGTTGGAAACAAAGGGGTCAAACTTGTTGGTGATGTAGGGCACAAAGTTGGCAAGAGATGCTTCGCCGGTAGTCTTTTCGGCATTTTCCCAGAATTGTTTGATGATTGGGTTCTTACATCTTGAAAGTTTGAGAGCTCGAAAGGCTTTGTCACTCATGACACGACTGATCTCAAGTAGTGTAGAGCCACTTTCTGGATCTTCCATGACCAGCCCAGCAGAGTTGCGGAAGTATTGTTCAAAGGCCGGACCTCCAGCTGTTTTCATATCAAAGAGTTTGTTGAAGATACCGAGGAGTTCATTGATAACAAATATTTTTTGCTCTGGATAGTTTATGTCGTATTCGAGCATGTTGAGCCCCATTGGTCGAGCAGTATAAGCTGGATCAAAGTAGATAACGTCATCGAGTCTCTCGGCTGGAATGTTGGCGAGGATGTCTTCTATGTCATTGCCGTGTGGATCGATAAAACAGATACCGTTGCCAGCTTGGATATCTTGGATAGCCATGTTTTTTAAGATAGTGGTTTTACCAGTACCTGTTTGTCCGACGACATAGCAGTGACGCACTCGGTCTTCTTTGGCCAAGAAAACATCGCTGGTTCTACCTCGGAAAGTATTGGTCCCTAGATAGACACCCTCAACATTTTTGGAAGCGTTAAGAGGGGCTGGAGCACTTGCGCTGTCATTGTTTTGTAGTTCGCTAGGGCCCTTGGCATTTGTAGGGAAGTGAACAAGAGAAGAGACTTCGTTTAAAGAGAGTTCCATTTTGTTGTCAGAGTGTGTTCGGAAAGAAAACGACCTGCACTCTTCCAAAATTTTGGTGCCTTTGACTTCTTGCCACTCCAAAGCGTTGCCTCCAACAAGGCTATACTGACTAAAGCTTGCCTCTACACTAGAGCGCATTTGGTTGGCACGAGTGAGGTCTTTAGAAGAAGCGATGATACGAATAGAAGCTTCAACTATCCGAGAATCGTTTTTCTTTTTGAGAAGCTCGACGCCTTCAGTGTCTATATTTTTCTCTTGACCTTCCTTTTCTTCTTTTGATTTTTTGAAAAGACTAAAGACTTCTTTGGCCAAGCCTTTTCCTAAGTCTTCGACAGCATTTTTGTACAAGTCTTTGACTTTGCCAGATCCGTTTTGGGCTTCGGCTAGGATGTGGTTGTTGCGCTCGGCGATACGATGAAGACTCTCTGAGAGGATGATTTGTAACGCGCAACCTTCGCCGGTCTCAGCTATTTGTGACAAAGCTCCAAGGGTAGCTGAAAAAGGATCGTTGTCAAAATCGTTGTAGGTTTTGAGTGGTTTGTAAGGATCTTCTTTGAGCTTCGCTAAGCTTACAGATATAGCACTAGTCTTATCTCCAAAAATATTGAAGTCATCAACTACTTCCTCAACAGCTGACCCAGGGAAAAAAGAATGAACCAACTTTTCAAAGCCATCGATATTGTCACGAGGGATTGCTGTATAGATAGTGATGTTTTTGGTTTGTTGCTCAACAGCTAGTTCGATAGAGATGGTGTTTTCGATACCCACAAGACTAATCAAGCTAGTATAAAACTGCCCCATAGCCCCGACTTTCTTTTTGAAGTCAGACTCCTCGCTCTCTGGTGGCAGGGCGATAGAAAAGAGGGTGTGATTTAAATGTTTATAAGTGTCATCCTTTTCTTTTAGTCCTGGGATAGCGCCGATAGTGTGTAAATATTGAACCAAAAATCTATGGAAGTCATCTTCGAGGTGTGGGTCAGCTAGTTTGTGGGCGATATCCAAAGCGTTTTTGATACCTTTCTCTAGCATTAGCCCAAAGAGCTCTTCTATCTTTTGGTCATGTGTTTCTGGTTTTAGTTTGAGGACGATGCGCTCTGCTTCGTGAGCGGGAAGGGCGCGAGTTTCATGTAAAAAGTCTTTGGCTTCTACTTGGGCGTACTCCTCGATAGTTTTGTGAGTAGCTTGTTCTCTGGTCCTGATACCGCCTTCTTGCAATATATAAGAGCGCTGTGATTCGCTAGCGATGTGACCAATCTCAGCTTCTTGAGAGACAAATGTTTCTTTGGGGGTGAACATGGTTATAGTATAACTTGAAAAATAAAAAAGGTTGAACAAAATGTCCAACCTCATGCTACTAAAGTAAAAGTTTGTACCAACTTATTAGCAAATCCGAGATCAATGAGTTCTTGGCAACTAAGCTTCTTGCCCTCAAGTTCAAAAATCTGTTTCCACATTATTTTCATTTTACATCTTCTCATGATGAAAGACGCTTGATCACCCCTTTCTTCTTCAAGTTTTTTGAGGCTATATTGGCGGTTGAGTACCGGTATATGAATTACACCTATACTTTCTTTTGTAACCTGCCTTTCTTCACAATTAAGGAATAAAAGCAAAGCGGCTGATTCGGCGTAAATAATCCTACCGATTATTTTAAACCCCCATTTATTCATAGCGTACATAAAAGTCTTGATTCTTCTTATGCTCTCTAGATCGCCACCTTCAGAATTAAATTCAAAAATAATATTTTTATCTGTAGGATTTGCTAATACTTTTTTTAAAAAACTCTTTACTTCAGCAACTGTTTGTTTGTTGATTTCCCCATAAATAGGGATAATGCTTGACATTTTTGTTGCAATTTAATACAATTGTATCATATAAATAATATTTTGTCAAATTATGTCAATAGAAAACGAAATGGAAAAAAATGCTTTAGAAGAGATGGCTGATGCCCCAGAACGTGGTTCAGGTGGCAACAAAGAAATGTATGACGCTAAAGGAAATCCAAGATACTCAAAAGATCTTGGTGACGGAGAGGTTTTCTTTGGTAGTGAAGCAGAGATTGCTAAAAGAATGGCAGAAAAAAGAGAAGATCTACACAACAAATAATAAAAAATCCCCGCAATTAGCGGGGATTTTTTATTTTAATAACTGGACATGCTTGGCATAGAGGCTCTGTTTAAGGCATAATTTTAACTTTTCCTTAAAAAGGTTATACTTATGACATATGACAGAAAAAATGGTTACTGATAACAATGAGGAATTAGGCGGGGAAGAGAAACTTTCTTGGAATGATGCCCATAATAAAAGTTTTTTTGAAAGAGAAGCACAAGCTCAAGAAATGCTCTACAAAAAAATGAAAGAGGAAAGAGAATCGGCAGAACAGCCTACCATTAACCATCTTAAAGATGAAATTATTACTCAGAAAGTTTTTGATTCAACAGAAAAAAAAGAAACTCCTGTTAGGTATACATGGGAGAAAAAACTATGGGAAGAGAACGGTAAACAGCCATCAACAGATACTATGTACGAAGAAAAACGAAAGCTTCTCAAGCTACAAGACTCTTTTGGTAGTAGAATTTTTAGATCAAATGATAGTTTTTCAAAAACAGGGGATGTCCTTATCACTCGAAGTGGCAACAGTGTAGATGTTGTTATAAACAAAAAAAATGGCCAAAAGTACATTCGTCTCAGTGAGCACAGAGGCGGAGGGGATGATGATAGGAGCCATCATAGTACTAAGTATTATTTTATTAAATACGAAAAAGCAAAACCATTTGTTGAATAGGTTATATTACCGGGCGTAGTCTATAACTCTTGTTTCTCGGATAACTGTTACACGGATTTGGCCGGGGTAACGTAAGTCTCGCTCGATAGAAAGGGCGATGTTGCGCGCTAAGGTTTTGGACTCTAAATCAGAGATGTCAGAAGGGGAGACAAAGATGCGTACTTCGCGTCCAGCTTGGAGGACGAAGGCTTTCTCTACACCATCGAAACTGCCCGCTAAGTTTTCAAGTTCAGTGAGACGTTTAAGGTACATCTCGGTAGTATCTCGACGAGCACCAGGGCGTGAACCACTGATCATGTCAGCAGTTTGCACTATGACGGCTTCCAAACTCTCATGTGGACAATCATCATGATGACTTTTCATAGCAGAGATTATCCTCTCATCAGTGCCAAAGCGTCTAAGCATTTTGACTCCTATCTCGACATGAGTGCCTTCAAACTCATGATCCAGCGCTTTGCCAATATCGTGAACAAGTGCGCCAGCTTTGGCTATATAAGCGTCAGCGCCAAGTTCTGTAGCGAGCATGCCAGCGACGTGTGCCATTTCTATGGAATGCTGTAAAACATTTTGTCCATAACTAGTGCGATAGTGTAGTCTGCCAAGTATTGCCACGACTCTAGGGTCGAGATTGAAGATGCCACACTCAAAGACAGCATCAGAGCCTTTTTGTTTGATAACTTCGTGAATACTGTTTTTGGCAGTTTCGAGTTCTTCTTCAATCTTTGCTGGTTGGATGCGTCCGTCTTTGATAAGGGCTTCGAGCGCCAAGGAGGCGATAGCACGCCTGACAGGATCAAAACAAGAAAGCACGATGTAGCCAGGAGCCTCATCCATCAAGAGCTCTACTCCAGAAGCCTTTTCAAATACTCTGATGTTGCGACCTTCTTTACCTATCACTTTGCCTTTGGTTTCTTCGTTTGGGATAGCGACACTGGTAGTAGTGAGTGCGTTGGTTGTTGGGACAGAGAGTCTCTGGATGGCGGTCATCAAGATCTCTTTGGCACGATTTTGCAAACTCTCATCCATTTGATTTTCTAGTTTGTTCATTCGCACTGACAAGTCTTCGGCGTATTTTCTCTCAGCTTCGATGATGAGGGCATCTCTAGCATCTTCCAAAGAAAATCCAGAAATACTTTCTAAGATTGATAGTCTTTCTTTTACCAAGATTTCAGCTTGGTTTTTGAGAGCATTTGTTTTGCTTTCTTTTTCTTCTATAGATTTTGATTTGCCATCTAGTTCTAATTGTCTTTGGTCCAAGAGAGACTCTTTTTTGATTAGTCTATCTTCAAAGCTTTTTAACTCATGTTCTTTTTGTTTTTCTATTTCGCGAGCTTCATCCAATATCTTTTGGGCTTGCTCTTTGGCATGCATCAAACGCTCACCGATTGTGAGCTCTAGGGAATTTTTGCGAAGTATAAATATAACAGCACGAATGCTATAGCCGATAATGCCTCCTGCCAAGAGCATTCCTATAGCCAATAAAAAAGGATTCATACCACGATTAATTTACCCCAGGGTTTTTGGTAATAACAGCGTCAATAATGCCGTACTTTTTGGCTTCGTCAGCAGACATAAAGAAGTCTCTGTCTGTATCTATTACTATTTTTTCTAGCTTTTGACCTGTATGCTTGGCAATAAGTTTATTGAGATTTTCTTTTGTTCTTAGATATTCTTTGGTAATTATTTCCAAATCACTCACTTGCCCTTGAGCACCTCCTAGTGGTTGGTGAATCATGATACGAGAGTTTGGTAATGCATATCTTTTGCCCTTTGAGCCAGATAGTAGTAGCATGGCTCCACCAGAAGCAGCGAGACCAACACAAACAGTAACGACATCAGGCTTGATGAACTGGATAGTGTCATACATTGCCATAGTAGAGGTGACTGAGCCACCAGGGGAATTGATATAAAGGTAAATATCTTTTTTTGGATCTTCGTTGGCTAAAAATAGAAGCTGAGCAATGACAAGGTTGGCATTGTGGTCGTTGATCTCATCATTTAAGAAAATAATTCTATCTTTTAAAAGGCGAGAATAAATATCATAAGCACGCTCACCTTGCGGTGTTTTTTCGAGTACGGTTGGGATTAACATAGAGTTAGTTTAAAGTTATAAAGTTTGTAAATTTATAAAGAAGGACCAGGGTGCAGACTAGGCAGAAAACAGTAGTTCAGAATGTATCTACTATAACGGTATTTTGCCCGAAAAGCAAAAATGATTTGACCCAGTAGGGAGTTTTGCAAACAAGATCTATTACTGAGTTGACTAAAATCGTATAAGTTGTATATTAAGTAAAATAGTTAAATATGATACTTATAGAAATCAAAGCATTTCCTCCTGAAATACAAAAAGACACTGTTCTTAAAAAAGCTTTCAAAAATCTCAAGGTTTGGTCCAGGAACGTTAAGGGCAAGTTTGTTGCACAAAAGGACGATATTATCTCTGCCCTTAGAAGAGATCATAAAGAAAAAGCAGCAAAAATAATTGAAGATAAAACAATTCTTGAGATTGTATTTGGAGCTGAAGAGTGTTCAATGACGAAGTGCTAACAAGATCAAACAGAAAGCCTTTACAAATTTTCGTAAAGGCTTTTCTTTTTATAAACTCTCTAGTGTCGAAAGGGTTTTTTCATTTGTCAGTAGCATATCAGCGTAGGCAGTAGTGCGGGCGAGGTCGGCACCAGGGTACATCTGCATAAGCTTTTGCGCTTCCGCATTTACTTCTTCATCAGTTACTTTGAGAGCCATATCTTTGGCGATAGCATTGATGCACATTTGAAATCTAGCACGACGCTCAGCTTCACCTTTAAACTCTTCCATGATACCTTCGCGAGTTTTACTGGTGTGTTTTAGGTATTCTTCAAACTCCATGCCACTTCTAGATACATCGGCCTCTATTTGAGCAAGCATTTTTTCTTGTTCAGATTTTAAGATGATAGATGGAACTATAAACTTAGCCTCGGCGATAATGCCATCCATGATAGCGATGCGACGTTTGTCTTTTTCATTTTGCTCTTTTTCTTTCAAAGTGTTTTCTTTGATTTTGTTTCGAAGATCAGCGACACTCTCAAAGGCACCAAAGCTTTTGGCAAATTCATCGTTTACTTCTGGAAGAGGCTCTTCGTGTGAGTGTCCGTGGTCTTCGTGGTGATGGACGTGACCATAAGCACGCATTTGGCGTAGGTCTTCTATGACTTTGTCTATCTCTTCTTCAGAGACTGAAACTTCATCTACCTTGGGCGCATCTTTGGCAATCTTTTTGTAGTTGGGTAGTGCTATTTCTGGTAAAACTTCTGTAGTGATAGTAAAGCCCAAAGCATTTTCTCTAGCTAGTTTAGTGATAAGGACATTAGGACGGCCGATAGCATCTATCTTTTTTTCCTCTAGGATTTGAGGATAAAATTCTTGGATAATGAGCTCTGCCATATCAGAGAGGATGAGTTCTTCACCGAGCTGTTTTTTGGCTATAGCTTCTGGAACGTTACCTTTTCTAAAACCTTGTACTTCTACATGTGGCAAAAGTCTCTCTAAGGCTTTTTTTTCAAAGCTAGAAAAAGCTTCCCAAGCGATTTCTGCCTTTATCTCTACCTGCCCATTTTCTAGGCTTTTTATTTCCAAATTGTCGATATTTTTGATCATAGTTAGCGCAGTCTAACACACTATGCTTTTGATGCCAAAAGTTACATCTCCTCAGAATAGTCGGGGATAATGATACCTTCTACAGAAGCTTCTAGTGCTTGCGCATTGTCACTAAAAGAGGGTTTGGTTATATTTACAGGAGTTATTTGTTCTGGTTTTTGGCTAAACCAAAAAAGTCCACAAGTGATTATAACCAACAGTATGATTACAATCGCCCATGGACTTTTGCGTGGCTCTTCCATTTTTATTCTTCAGAGCCCTCTTTTGGAGCAAGACCTTCTTTTAATATTTTGATGCTCTCTATCAAAGAAGCCTTAGCGCTCTTGAGAGATTCTTGAGCTTTTTTGAGAGGCTCTTTGATAAGGACCACTTCTTTTGATTTTTTGTCAGCTTTTTCGCTTGGATTTATTTCAGGTAAAATACCCGCGTATTGGTCGATGGCTTCACTGGCCTCTTCTAAAGAAGTATTGGCAGAGTCGAGAGATTCTTGGGCCAAAGATGTGTCTTTGTCATTTTTGTTCAAAAGGTCTAGAAGCTTTTGAGTTTTGTTGATGGCAACTTTTAGCTTGTTTGAAGTAGAGCGCAAATCAGCCTCTATTTTTTGTTTTTTGGTTAGGGGTTCAGCCTTTACCTCTTTTGGAGTAGTAGGGGCTTGGCTAGCAATCTGCGCAGATACAGGAGCACTTAGTGCCAAAATAGCTATAAAACTAAGGATTAGAATCTTTTTTATCATATGCTTATTATACACATTTTTTGACGATTGACTAGAGCGTTTATTACGGTATAGTGATTGAAAAATCAATATATGAAAATAAAATTTATAGCCTTGAAAGCTAAATTTGCTCTTTTTTTCTTGAAAAGTTCAAAAGCTTTGATAATCGTCGCTGTTATGTTTGTTGTTGTCAGGATATTTGCATCGGTAGCATCCTTTGTCTTTGGAAGCATATCCTTCGGTGACCCTGATATGAGTTATTTTGGGTTTGTTGCACCACTTATTTTCTCGTGCCTTTGCCTGCTCATTGCTCGTGCCCTGGACAAAGACATTGTTGATATCAGTGGTCATTAATTAAAAAAACGCCTCCCGTATGGGAGGCATTTCTTTTTGAGATTACTTTTGAAACTTTGCTTTGTAGAGTTCGATAGATTTTTTGATGGCTTCGACTGCTTTTTCTTTGCCTTCAATACCATTTATCTTTACAGGATGAGCGATGTGCCCGTCGTCACTTTTGAGATTTTTGTAAGTTTCAAAAAAGTGAGTGAATTCTTTGAGAAGGTGTTTGTTGAGATCAGCTAAATCATGGATATGTTCAAAACGTCTATCATTTGTTGGAACAGCTATGATCTTGTCATCACTTTCTCCAGAATCAACCATATTCATGATTGCTATCGGTCTAACATTGACCATCACACCGACATTTAGCGGATATGTAGTTATGATAACTACATCTAGTGCATCTCCGTCTTCCCAGAGAGTTTGTGGAGCAAAAGCGTAGTCAAATGGATAAGGCGCAGAATTATAGTTGGCTCTATCGAGAGCTATCAAACCTGTCTCTTTATCTATCTCGTATTTGTTGTGAGAACCTTTTGGTATTTCTACAATACAGTTAAAAGATTCTGTTGGATTTTTGCCTAAAGTAATATCGTGCCAAAGGTTCATCATAGTTTTTGTATTTTAAGTTGATAAATTATTCAGTCTCTTCTTGAGTTGCTTCTGTAGTTTCTTGCGCTTGAGGCTCAGTAGTTAGTTCAGTTAGTGGTTTGAAGTCTTCACCTTCAGCACTTTCTTGGCTTTCAGTTTCTGGAACTTCTGCGCCTTTGATATCTATCTTCCACCCAGTGAGCTTAGCTGCAAGGCGAACGTTTTGACCACCTTTTCCGATAGCGAGCGAGAGTTGGTCTGGGGTGACTTCTATCAGAGCTTTGTGCTCAGCTTCGTCGAGCACTACATCCAAGACTTTTGCTGGAGAGAGAGCCTTGCGAACAAATTCGTTTGGATCTTCTGACCATTCGATGATGTCTATCTTTTCGCCACCAAGCTCATTCATAACAGTCGAGACTCTGACACCACGCTGACCAACACATGATCCTACTGGATCGATGTTTGGATCGGCAGTATAGACAGCCATTTTGCTTCTTGCGCCTGGCTCTCGAGCTATGGATTTGATCTCTACAACACCGGTAGCTATCTCTGGAGACTCTTGCGCGAAGAGCTTTTCCATAAACTTGGGATGAGTGCGAGAGATGCGAAGGTTGATACCGCGAGGAGATTCTTCGACATGGTATAGATAACCACGTACACGAGCTCCACGAGCATAACGCTCTCCCGGGATTTGCTCTGCTGGCGGGATTATACCTGTAGCTCTGTTAAAGTCGATAAAAACAGTACCCTTGTCTACTTTTTGAATATGTCCTGAGACTATGTCGCCTTCCTTGCCACCAAACTCTTCCATGATAGAGCCACGTTCCGCTTCTCGGATACGTTGAATAATAACCTGTTTGGCAGTTTGAGCGGCGATGCGTCCAAAGTCATCCTTTGGTTCTAGGTTGAAGATTATCTCATCTCCTACCTGCGCACCACTTCTCATAATCTTGGCGTCTTCTAGGAGAATATGCTTTTCTTCGTTGTAGGATTCTCTTTCGTCTGTTTCTGAAAGAGTGTCCACCTCGTCTTCAAAGTACACCAAAGTATCGTCTACAACGGTTTTGACTTGGTCAAAGGAAACACTACCAGCATCGAGATCGATGTGGGCACGCACTACTTGGCCTTTTTTGCCGTATTCTTTTTTGTAAGCAGCAGCCAGAGATTGCTCGATAGCATCAACGAGCTTATCGCGACCGATGCGACGCTCATTTTCGAGCTGTTCTATAGCTATTTTTAGGGCTTTTATATCTAACATATATTTGTATTTTTATTTTCCCCGCTATTGCGGGGCACGTTTGTAAGGGTTTTTATCGCTTTTTAACAGAAATGTCCGAGCTTTTTGGGCCGGACATTTACTACTAGGGAATATAGCATATATATATTGTATAGGCAAATATCCACATATTATCCCCATTTTGGGGTATTTACATTGACAAAACACCCCTTTTGGGTATATAATATGCTCAAACGTACGAGAGTACATTCAAATTGATTTTTTGGCGATATTGCCCTCATCCTTTTAATTTTTTAAAATGAAAAATTTAAAAAACGCCTTGGGGATGGTGAGCGTATTTGCCATCCTTATTGTATCTTGCGGAAGGAGTTCTTCTCCAACACCTCCACCTGAACCACCTCCACCACCGGCAACTAAGTTACAGATTTCTGCAACTGCGCCAACAAAGGTGTGGTTCGGTGATCCAGCTTCTGGGTCTGTAACTACCAATTTGCCGGCTACAATAACTGCCAATCCAGGCATTGTTACCGGCGGTAGCTATACTGTTTCCAGTGTAACTGGTCAAACACCTGTTAAGCTTAGTGCCTCAGGCTCTGGCCAAACTGCAGAAACTACTGTAGTGGCTGACTGCTGGTCTCAGAAGTTTTCACTTCTGTCTAAAAACGGAAAATGGAACGGTACCACTATTAATATTGGTAACGGAATCCCATCCGCCTGGCTGTATGGTGTAACATTTAGAACTGATTTAAAATCAGTTGTAACACCGGTCGGAGGTGTTGACGGAGTACCATCTCCGTTTAACTTTGACGAAGGAAATATGCTTCTGACTTTCTCAGCAAAGACCTGGAATGTGGTAACACTTACCGAAACAGACTTAGTCCTTTCCAGGATTAACGCAGACAACGAGTTAGTTGTCACAAGCTACAGGCATTAAATCAATGTACCCTCTTTGTGCATCGCACAGGAGGGTATTTTTTTATTGTTTATATTGTTATACTTATATCTGTACAAGTTAAGTACTTTTATTCAAAATGAAACTAAACAAATATTTTTCTATAATCACTCTTTTATTATTTTTTGTCTTAGCAAATATTGCCAATGCGCAAAATACTTCAAACGTAACAATGGTTGCCGATGTTAACATCTCCGGCGCAAAAATAGTTGACCAGGTCGGTTCAGTATTCAACATATCTTTTGTGCTTACAAACGGTAAGAGTGCGCAGAACAATGTCTACTACAGTGTCAGACTCTCACCCAAAGGTAAACCCAACACTATCTTGGAAGAAAAGGTCTATGATGAAAACTTAACTCTACTTGAAAACTCCACCACCAGAAAAACAATAGTTTATGAAGCACCCAAGACTCTCTCTGGAGATTATTCACTTTATCTATTTGTTGGAAATACTTCTGGTTTGATGCTCGGGTATTATTCTCTGGGAGATATCAAGCTTGTCTCTAGTCAAAAGTCTCTGTTTTTAGATAGTAGTACTTGTTCGCTTTTGGTTGAAGGCAAGGGAGAGAAAAAGAAATACGCTATAAGCGCCTCTCCTGTAGTTTTTGCTGGGCAGAGTTTGACTTTGGATTGTTCTATAACAAATCCTAGTATAAAAGACTTGTCACTTTCTCCAAATCTTGAAACACGAGCGCAAAGTATATATGGAGATATTGTAGAGGTAAGTAGTATCTCTGATACTGTAAACCTAAAGCCTTTAGAGAAAAAAGCTTTTTCTCTAAAGATACCAACTGCACAAAATGCAGGTGTTTACAAAACCAAGCTATCTTTTTTTGACGGCACAAATAATACAAATGAGATAATCATCAGTTATAACACTTACGGATTTAGCGCCAATATTTTCAACATTTCTTCTGATAAAGATGTTTATATGAAAAACGAAGTGGCAAATATCACTACTTTGTGGACATCAAATGCCAAAGAGGTAGCTTCGATGGAAGTCAAAATCTCTTCTGGTAGAGGGGTGGTTTGTGGATCTTCTAGTTTTGAAAAGCCAGTTTTTAACCAAAGTGTTTTGGTTTCTATAAAAAAGAATTGTTATGATCCAAAGATAGCGCTTACTCTCAAGGATGTCGACGGGGAAACTATAGTGGAGAGATATGTTTCTATCCCGACTACATCAGTTTCAAAAGACTCTGGAATATTCTCTGGCAAGAAGGGTGCTATCTTACTAGTCTTGCTTTTGATAATAATAGCAACTATAGGAATCATTATGAAAAGAAAAAAAGTAACTACCATAGGAGGGATAGCAGTGTTTTTGGTCTTAGCTTTCTTGCCTAGTGCAAAAGCGCAGGCTGCGACCTACTGGATAGGTGCTCAAAATGATATAAGAGTTATAGTAAATATTTCTAATCCATTAAATCCAGGCAGTACTGTTTTTAATCAAGGAGATACTTTGTTAGTAGATGGCTATATGGATACGGCTTCTTCTCTAACTAGAGATGTTAGCTTGAGTGCTATCACAATTGGTAATATTTCAAAAGATATTTTCCCTACCGTAGTTGCTCTAGGACCTTCACAACCATCTTTTATGGGGGATCAGAGAGATTTTCAAGTTAGTGTTCCGACACAAAACGGCCAACCTATTGCTGGTAACTATAATGTAGATTTTACTGCCGGGGTAGACAATGATGCGGCTATTGTTCAAAATTATGGCAATGAAACTAATCTAGCAGCTATTATGGGTATTTGTAATATCATGCCCGATCCTTATTCTGGTGAAACTGGTTATCTTAAGGCAATAAGAGATGTTGCTACAGAAGCAAGTGCCACTGCTAGAGGGGTCACTTCAGTAGACTTTACATTCCGTATAAGAACAGACAATGAGGATGTCCCACAGACGTCAGAATTTACAGCTAGGTTTTTACCAGGGCAACTTGAGGTCGATTTAGAAGTTAGTAAAATTGATCACGATATAGGAGGCTATTGTTCAGCAGTTGCATGCGATGGTTGGACTTGTCCACAAGATATAGTTGAGAACTTTTAGTAGTAATTATTAAGTATTTATTAAAGTTTATGAAAAAAATAATTTCCCTAATATTTGTAAGTTTGCTAACAGTATCAATACCGTCTGTAAGCTCGGCTGCCTGGACATACTATACTCACTCAGAGACTTATACTGTGGCATCGAGTTCACCTATAGTTATCGGTGTAGACATAACAGCTTCTCCTTCTTCTATGACACTACCGACAAATACAACAACCCTGTCTTGGACTACTAGTGGTTCGCCAGATTCATGTGTTGCTAGTCTTGACTGGTCAGGAGCAAAAAGTGCTAGTGGTAGCTCTGAGATAGTATCAGGACTTGTAGCTGGTAACTATGTTTTTGAAATAACTTGTTCAAAAGCAGGTTCGTCTGATGCTACAGACTCAGTACTTGTTGTTGTAAGTAGTGCTCCTGTTCCTTCCGGATCTCTTTCAGCTACAAGTTGTACTATAAGTTCTGGAGCATCTAGTTGTAACGGCTCTGTTGCTTGGACTACTTCAAATCTCACAATAAACCCAACAAGCATCACTCGTAGTACCGGAGTACCTAGCTCATTTACTCCAAGTCCGCTCTCTAGTGGCTCTCAGTCAGTAACGCTTGGATATGGAAATACTGACTTTTATCTTTATCACAATAGCGTTTTGCTCGACCAAGATACTGCTACTACTAGTTGTGCTAGTGGCTCTTCTTGGAACGGATCTGTTTGTCAAACAACCGTGGTTACGCCGTCTGTTTCTCTAAATGTCTCTCCTTCAAGTGTTTTCAGTGGTAATTCGTCAACACTTTCTTGGACTTCAGCTAACGTCTCTTCTTGTACTGCTAGTGCCAGCCCTGCAAGCGCTTCTTGGACAGGCAGTAGATCAACAAGTAGCTCTTATCCTCATGAATCAACAGGCAATCTCTACGCAAATACAACCTTTACTCTATCTTGTACCGGAGTAAATGGTAGTGCTAGTGATTCAGAGACAGTGCAAGTCTTACAAGATACAGGTTCGGAGGTGGCTGCTGTTTTGACAGCAAATCCAGAGAGAATAGCTTTGGGTGAGTCATCAACACTTTCTTGGTCATCTAACAATGCGACTTCTTGTTCAGGTATAGGATTTTCAACAGGTGGACTTATTTCTGGCTCAACTCCAGTTTCACCAACAGTGAACACAACCTATACAGTTTCTTGTACTGATGGATCTAGTTCGGCCTCAGATCAAGCAACAGTTTCTCTTAGAAGAAAGTTCTTGTTCATAGAATTTTAAACAAAAACCCGCACCCCAGAGGTGCGGGTTTTTGTTTTTGGTCATGTTACAATAAAAGCACATATGGTTATTGATGAGGAAAAACTCAAAAATCTTTTGATCGATACAAAAATAATATCAATAGATGATATTACTAATTTTGAAAAGTTAAAAAAACAAAAGGATACAAATCTTTCTGACTTTGTATTGTCTCTAGGTAAAGTAAAAGAGCCAGAATTGCGTAAGCTACAAGCTTATGTTTTGGGTATACCATATCTCAGTCTTGAAAAAGAAAAGATAGAAAGAGATGTCTTGCAGATGATACCTGAGCCTATCGCTCGCAAATATAACATTGTTGCTTATAAAAAAAGAGGCAATGACTTGGAAGTTTGTATACTTGATATCGACAATCTTCCGGCTATTGATTTCGTAAAGAAAAAGACAGGACTTCGTATCTTGCCACGTCTCACAGATAGTGACTCTATCAAGAGTGTTTTGGTTCAATACAAAAAGAGCTTGCAAGCTGAGTTTGACTCAATAATCCAAAAAGAAGTTGGTAGCATTCAAAAGGTGGATGAAAAAAACGACGAAACCACTGAAAAAGATTTGAAGCAAATGGCGGAGGATTTGCCAGTGGTAAAGATAGTAGACTCTTTGATTTCTCATGCCATCTTGCAAAACACTTCTGATATACACATTGAGCCTGGAGAAGAGGCTCTTATTGTTCGCTATCGTATTGACGGTATCTTGCACGACGCTATGACCTTGCCCAAGGATGCAGCCCCAGCTATCACTGCTCGTATCAAAGTGCTTTCAAATCTCAAACTCGACGAAAAGCGCCTTCCACAAGACGGAAGATTTAAAATAGTCCTAGATGATACTCCGGTGTCCTTCCGTGTCTCAACACTACCGACATACTTTGGTGAAAAAACTGTGATTCGTATTTTAAGAGAATCCTCCCATGGTTTTACTCTCGAAGGGCTTGGATTTCACGGAGAGAGTCTGGAGCGTATTCACGAAGGTATGAAACAACACTCAGGTATCGTGCTTGCTTCAGGACCAACTGGCTCTGGTAAAACTACAACTCTCTATACCATGCTCGATATCTTGAACACTCCAAGTGTCAACATCTCTACTGTCGAAGATCCGATAGAGTATCAAATGCCACGCATCAACCAAACTCAAGTAAAAAGTGAAATAGGTATGACCTTTGCCAATGGTCTGCGCGCACTTCTGCGACAAGACCCAAACATCATCATGGTGGGAGAGATCCGTGACGGCGAAACAGCATCTCTTGCCGTGAACGCTGCTCTTACTGGCCACTTGGTGCTTTCGACTATCCACACCAACTCAGCAGCCGGCGCGATTCCTAGACTTATCGATATGGGAGTGGAGCCATTCCTTATCGTTTCAACTGCCAAGGTCATAGTCGCTCAGCGTTTGGTGCGAAGATTGACTGCTACCAAAGAAAAATACTTCCTCTCTGACGGAGAACTCAAAGCCCTCTCTGATGTTGTTGATCTAGATCATGCTCGAGTATTTATAGAAGCCGAAAACCTGATTAAGCCAGGTACTCCTTGGAAAGAAATACCTTTTTATAAACCTGTAAAAAGTGAAGAATCAGAAGATGGATACAAAGGACGTGTCGGTATTCACGAAGCGCTCAAAGTCTCAGCGACAATCAAAGAAATAATCCTGCGCGGTGGTTCAGCCGATGAAGTAGAAGCTCAAGCCAAAAAAGAGGGAATGATGACCATGATCGAAGACGGTATTTTCCAAGCTATCCAAGGGAACACTACGATAGATGAAGTCTTGCGTGTGGTGAGTGAGTAAGGTTTTTATCCAAACATTGGAGGATTTCGGAATCTAATAGTTAGAAAATAGTTTTGTTTGTTGATAATTATTACTTGACATAATCTAGTATTTGTGATATTATAATTAATATAGTCTTAAAGGCTATTTGGCATTGAGTATTTCTTGCCAAAATCCTAATACAGGAATTTATGTACTTTAAAAAAGAAGAAAGGCTGTCGATGAACATATCGTCAGCTAAGGCAATACACATTGCCACTCTTGTAACTGAATGGTTACTTGAATCAAAACAATTTGACTTTGTAGAACAAAAGATCGTTTTCTCCTTACCAAGAAAAGAGGATGTTTTCGGTACTATTAGAACTACAAAACAGGCGAAGGTTACGTTAATAGTCATTTTCAAAGAACTCCAAGTTGATTTGAATTTCGGATTTACTTTGGAGAGAGATGACAAATGGAACAACGATAAAAGATGGGGAGTTCAATATGGGAACATCGTTATCAATTCATCAAGGCTTGATTCACAAATTTGGATCAGAGAAGCCAGGTACAGTAACGGTACCATAGAGTTTGAAGTACTCTCAGCCTATCCAGACCTGCCGCGCCTTGAAACCTTTAAAAGAGGTATATTCAACGCAGTGGTAAATGTGAAATAATATTAAAGGCCTCTATTGAGGCCTTTTTCTTTTTAATGGTATACATACGCTTTAAAAAAATTTCTTTATTAGGATTGTCTTAGTGTATTTTTTATATATATTTTGATCCGAATTTGATAATACTCGTCCTGAGCTCGCCAAAAGGGTGTTCTAAAAAATATTCCTTACTCACAAACAAACTAAATATTTGATACAATATAAGAATGAAATTTTCTTATAAAGGAAGAAATAAAGAAGGAGCTATAGCAACAGGCATTGTTGAGGCGCGAGATAGAGTAGAGGCTATAAATGAACTTCGCAATCTTGGTGTTGTTCCGCTTTTTGTTAATCAAACTTCAAACGGATTTTTGTCCAAGCTCGGGTCTTTTTCTATCGGAGGCGGGAAGGTTAAGCTTAGTGAAAAGATTCTCTTTACCAAAAACCTCTCGGGAATGCTTAAGGCTGGACTACCTCTCACTAGAGCTTTGTCTGTTTTGTCTCGTCAAACCAAAAATAAATTTTTGCAAAAGGTGATACAAACTCTTTCAGAGACTATCGATCGCGGAGGGACTTTTTCGGATGGACTAGCCAAGTATCCCAAAGTCTTCTCAGCCCTCTTTGTTTCGATGGTTAGAGCAGGAGAAGAGTCCGGTGGATTGCCAAGTACTCTGACAGAGATAGGTATAAACCTTGAAAAAAGCTACGCTTTGAACAAAAAAGTCAAAAGCGCCATGATGTATCCGAGTATTATTTTGGCAGCTATTTTTATTATTGGAATACTGATGTTTATTTATGTGGTACCTACTCTTACCAAAACTTTCAAAGAGCTCGGCACAGAACTTCCTTCATCTACCAAGTTTGTTATAGGTCTCAGTGATCTCATTTCCAACCATTTGCTCTTACTAGTTGCGGGGATAATCTTTATAGTTTTTATTGTAATAATGATCTTGAAGATACCAAGAACCAAAAAGGCTATAGATTGGCTTGTCGTTAGACTACCTGTTGTCGGTGTAATAATAAAAGAAATGAATGCAGCTAGAACAACTAGAACCATGAGCTCACTACTATCTTCGGGGGTAAATATCGGTCGGGCCATATCTATAACCAAGGAAGTTTTGCAAAATGTTTATTATAAAAAAGTCATGGATGATATTTCTTTAGCTATAGAAAAAGGGGGCACTATGTCTAGTATCTTCAAAGAAAATACCAAAATCTATCCAGTCATGGTCGGAGAGATGATAGAGGTCGGTGAAGAGACAGGAAAGCTCGGTAGTATGCTTCTAGATGTGGCGACATTTTATGAAGGAGAGGTGGATAGCAAAACCAAAGACCTCTCTACTATCATAGAACCAGTCCTTATGATATTTATCGGAGTGGCAGTTGGATTCTTTGCTGTTTCAATGCTCTCCCCGATGTACTCCATAATGGACTCTATAAAATAGTTTTTATGATAAAGAGTAAGAATCATCAAGCAGGGACAACTTTAATAGAGAAATTGGTTGCGGCGGCATTTTTTGTTGTTTTTTCTTTGGCGATATATCAGCTTTATGCAAAAGTTATTGAGATCTCTGCTCGAATCAGAATAAAAACTATTGCCAACCAGATTGCTAGTGAACAAATAGAGTTTATCCGCAACCTACAATACTCAGACGTTGGGATAGTCTCTGGTATTCCTCTTGGTGTTGTCCCAGCTTCAAAGACAATCTCAAGGGCCGGTGTTAGTTTTGTTGTCAATACAACAATACGTAACATAGACCTACCAGCAGATGGCACATTGGGCGGTAATCCTAACGATCTTTCTCCTGCAGATAATAAGCTGGTAGTTATAGAAGTCGCTTGTGTTGATTGCAAAAGCCAGACTTCTATAGAGTACACAACAAACGTTGCTCCCAAGAGTTTGGAAACAGAAAATGGAAACGGTGCTTTGGTTATAAAAGTTATCGATGCAAGTGGTTTGCCAGTACAAAATGCAACTATACGAATACAAAACGACACCCTCAATCCAGCTATTGATTTTACCGATATCACAGATAGTTTTGGTGTTTTGACTATCGTTGATGCTCCACCTTCTACAGAGAGTTATCATATTACTGTTACAAAAAATGGATATTCTTCTGAGCAAACTTATGTTGTAGGTGGTGTCGGTAACCCAAACCCAACAAAACCGCACATAACTATTGTGGCCAACACTGTAAGCCAAGGTACTTTTGCTATAGACCAATCAAGCTCTATAGATCTAAAAGGTCAATCTGCTCAGTGCTCTAGCATCACAGGTGAGAGTGGCAATCTAGTAGGTTCAAAAATCATTGGAACAAATCCAGACGTTATAAAAAATACAATTCCTTTTAGTTTAAGTAGCG
Organism: uncultured Candidatus Saccharibacteria bacterium; assembly: GCA_964505155.1. Taxonomy (GTDB): domain Bacteria; phylum Patescibacteriota; class Minisyncoccia; order Phycocordibacterales; family UBA9973; genus UBA4124. Next base: position 53,468 of record CAZDGL010000002.1, on the reverse strand, counting down.
CCTCCAACAATATTGCAAATATAGAATGGGATACTTATAACGTAGAACTCTCTGGTACTAGTTATGATATCGCAGGCACAAATCCTATTTTCCCATTATCTATCTCTCCAGGATCAAGTCAACAGGTCACTTTAACCCTAAAACCCGCTACCTCAGGTAGTCGATTGGTTGTCGCTGCCTCCGATGTTGCCGGGCTTCCTGTTGCTGGTGCCGATGTTAGTGTCTCTGGTCCTTCTGGTACATTTACAAATCAAACCAGTGTAGGATCTGTTTCTCAAACAAGTTGGATTGGAGGCAGTGGACAAGATAATTATACAGACCAAGCAATGTTCTTTAGTACTGATGGAGGGGTCGATTATTCTACCAACCAAGGAGAGTTAGAGCTTTTACTTTTAGGAGCTAGTTATATAAGTAGTGGAGAGCTCGTATCTTCTAGTATCGATCTTGGAGAGGCATCGGTATTTCAACAACTCTCTTGGAGCCCTATAAACCAGCCAGCTCAAACAGGTTCTCAGTCAGTAAAATTTCAAATTGCAACCAACAACGATAATGCTACCTGGGACTTTTTGGGACCAGACGGAACAGATAGTAGCTACTATACAAATCCAACTAGCGATATAGCTGATATTCACAATGGTGATAGATATGTAAGGTATAAGGCAATACTATCAACAGATGATACTTCTTTTACTCCTAGTATCAGTGATATAGCCATCACTTACACTTCTGGATGTTTACCACCAGGGCAGATAGACTTCTCAGGACTTTCTTCTGGTAGTTATACTGTTACTGTCAGCAAGAGTGGCTATACTACTTCGGAGAAAACAATTACAATAGATAGTAATACTTATGAAACAATACAGCTCAACCCATAAAAGAAAAAAGATCTTTAGTGGCGGATATACTTTTATAGAGGTTCTTGTAGTTATGGCCATTGTCGGAGTTTTAGGAATCACTATTTCTAAGTTTCAAGGAGACGTTTTTTCTTTCAACAGGTATTTTAGTAACAGTCTTTCTGTTGGGGATAGTGCTCAAAAACTTCTTCGTCCGATGACAGCAGAGATTAGGTCGGCTAGTCCTTCTAGTAACGGTGCTTACCCGATAGACTCAATAGCAGACAATAGTTTTTCTTTTTATAGCGATATTGATAATGACGGACTAAAAGAGTGGGTCAAGTACACACTATCTGGCACAACACTTTCCAAAGAAACAATAAAACCATCAGGCAATCCTTTGACTTATAATTCTGCAAACAAAATAACAAAAACTTTTATGACAGGTGTTCGCAATATTACAGATGGTATACCAGTTTTTACTTATTATGACAGTACTTATACTGGAGGTAGTGGCGGAGTAGTCTCTCCTACAACTGGCTCACTTTCGAGTATTAGACTTATTAGTGTTAAAATAAGACTTGATCCAGATCCAAATCAGTCACCAACTACTGTTGAGGTTAGTACACAAGTTGCAATACGTAACTTAAAAGTTCAACAATAATCATGTTTAAAAAAAATAAACAACAAAAAGGTTTTTTATTGATAGGAGTTCTTGTTTTTTCAGCAGTTAGTATTGTTACTATAACTGCTTTTGTTTCTTGGGCTAGTACAAGCTCAAGATTGGCCAAAAGAGTTCAATCAAGAGAGTTGGCACTACAGATAGCTGAAGCTGGGATTGAGTATGCTCGCTGGTATTTGGCTCACTACCAAACTGGTTACACACTGGGTAATAATGGTGCTAGTCCATATGTATACCCTTTTAATGACAAAGACGGAAACCAGATAGGCTCTTATACACTAACTGTTACACCTCCTCCGTCTGGTTCAACCTTGGTTAAGGTAAAATCAACAGGAGCAACACTTGCAGATCCTACTGTAACTCGAAGCATAAATGTCAATCTAGCTATCCCTTCTCTAGCCAAATACTCTGTTTTAGCAAATGCTGATATGCGCTTTGGTGAGGGGACTGTTGTTTATGGACCTATTCATTCAAATGGAGGAATAAGATTTGATGGTGTTATTTGGAACCAAATTACAAGCTCAAAGACCAGTTATGATGATCCTGATCATAGTGGTGCAGTAGAGTTTGGTGTTCATACCCATGTTAATACTGGAAGTACAAGTGTTAACAATAGTTTTCGCCCAGCAGAAGCCCCACCTTCAACTTTGGCAAACAGAAATGATGTTTTTAAGGCAGGTAGAACTTTTCCTGTACCAGCGGCTGATTTTGCAGGTATTACTAACGATTTGGCAACCATAAAAACTCAGGCAGTTTCTTCTGGTAGATATTTTGCCCCTTCAGGATATCAAGGATACCAAATAGTTTTAAAGACCAATGATACTTTTGATTTATATCGTGTTACAAGTTTGACCGCTCCACCTAGTGGTTGTTCTGATGTAACAAGTGACTCTACATGGGGGTCTTGGAGTGTTGGAGCAAAAACTTTGCTAGCCAACTATGCTATCCCTGCCAACGGACTTATCTTTGTGGAAGATAATCTATGGGTTGAGGGACAAATAAATTCGGCAAGAGTCACTATCGCGGCTGCTAGGTTCCCAGACACTGTTGCAACCCGAAAAAATATAACAGTTAATAATGATTTGAAGTATACAAACTATGATGGGACAGACGTTATCGCCTTAATTGCCCAAAACAATATAAATGTAGGGTTATTTTCAGACAATAACTTGCAAATAGATGCAGCCTTAGTTGCTCAAAATGGACGCATCGGTAGGTATTATTATGACCCACCAACAAATGGCGGAGGAACAAATCGTTGCGGTGTAAATGTTTATAGAAACAGCATTTCTCTTTATGGGATGTTGGGTACAAATGGTCGTTATGGTTTTGCTTATACAGACGGCACTGGTTATGACGATCGTGTTATTACTTATGATACAAATCTTCTTTATGCTCCGCCACCAAACTTTCCTCTCGCCTCAGACAAATATCAGATAATTCTCTGGGAAGAGCTTGAAAGCTAAGGGTTTTTGGACATGCTATAATATCAAAATGATATTACTTGTTGGAAACTGGAAAATGGCGCCAAACAAAGATACTGAAGCCATAAATCTCGCCAAAAAAATCTCGCTATCAGCCAAAGCTTACAAAAAAAGCATCACCACTGTTGTTTGTGCTCCAGCTATACATTTGCCAGCTTTGATTAAAAACATAAAGACCAATGTTTGTTTTGGAGGACAGTCAGTCGCGCCCAGTGAAGAGATTGCACAAACTGGCCTTATAAACTCTGCTATGTTAAAGAGTTATGGAGCAAACCACTGTATAGTTGGGCACTCAGAAGTCAGAGCTCGGGGTGAAAATGATGAACAAATCCTTGCTTCTACAGTTTCTCTTTTACAAAAAAACATCACTCCTATAGTTTGTGTAGGGGAGAAGGAGCGTGATGGCCATGGTTGGTATCTTAGTTCTGTAAAAGAACAAGTTGAAAAGGTAGTCCTAGGTGTCGCTAAAAACCAAGTCAAAAAACTCGTCTTTGCTTATGAACCAGTTTGGGCAATAGGAAAAAATGCTGCTCGAGAAGCAACGGTAGCTGAATCTCGAGAAATGATAATGTTCATACGTAAAGTTATTGCTGATATCAAAGACGAAAAAACAGCAAAAAACATCAACATTTTGTACGGCGGATCAGTAAATGAACAAAATGCTCCAGCTTTTATACTTGAAGGTGGAGCCCAAGGGCTTTTGGTGGGCAGAGTTAGTCTGGATGCCAAAAGATTTACCTCTCTTATGAAAGCTTTATCAATGATTTCTTAATATGCAAACTCTAAAAGATTTAAAACCAACAAAACAAAAAAATTCATTACAAAGAGTTCTTGTGCGTGTCGACTACAATGTGCCAATGAAAGGCAACAAGATTTTGGATACTAGGCGTATAGAAGCATCCTTTGAAACTATCAGGACTTTACAAAAAAAAGGTTTCCAAGTAAGGCTTTTGGCTCATTTGGGTGATGCTTCAGCGTCTCTTGCTCCAATTGCCAAGTTTTTGGCCAAGTATTTCAAGGTTAAATTTGTTAAAGATATAACAGAAGATTTAGGACAAATAGAAAAAGACACAGTTGTTTTATTTGAAAACATTCGTCACTATGAAGGTGAAGAAAAAAACGATCCAAAATTTGCCAAGGCATTATCAAAGCTCGGAGATGTATATGTAAACGATGCTTTTTCTGTCTCACATCGAAAACATGCAAGTGTGGTAGGGGTAGCAAAGTATCTGCCTAGTTATGCTGGTATACAGATGGAAAAGGAAATCAAGAATCTTTCAAGTCTTTTGACTATCAAAAAGCATCCATTTCTTTTTATTTTGGGTGGAGCAAAGTTTGCTACCAAAATCCCCTTGATAAAAAGGTTTGCTACAAGTGCTGACCAAATAGTTGTTTGTGGAGCAATACTCAACTCTTTTTATAAGACTGCTGGTTTTGAGGTAGGGAGCTCTGTAGTAGAAGAGGGTTATGAAAGAGAGATAAAAAAACTACTTTCTTTGCCAAACCTTTTACTTCCTGTCGATGTCATTGTACTTCGCTCTGGTGCCAAGAAACTTGTAATGGCCAATGAAGTGCAAAAAGGCGATGTGATAGTGGATATTGGCAAACAAAGTACAGATCTCATAAAACAAAAAATACAAAAATCCAAACTCATTGTTTGGAACGGTCCAACTGGTTGGTATGAAAAAGGCTTTGTAAAAGCCACAAAAGATTTGGCACAAGAGGTAGCAAAGAATAAAGGCTTTGCTGTTGTTGGAGGCGGGGACACTGGAGCTCTTGTTGAAAAAATAGCTGGTAATTCCAAAAATGTTTTTGTCTCTACTGGTGGTGGAGCAACTCTCGAGTATCTTGCGAAGGGTACACTTCCAGGTATACAATATCTAAAATAGTGACTATTGAAAAACCAAACATATCTCTAAAACCTGACTTTAAGTCAGGTTTTGCTTTTTTTTCTTAGATAAGCTATAGTTTAAGATAGTTATCATAGAAGGTACAAAAAACGAGGCTGGGTTTCTACCCGGCCTTTATTTTATAAACTATTTTTTATTTTTTCAGCCCAAGAGTTTATTTCGCCTTCTTCATAGGAAACATGTTCCCATTTCGCATTTTCTTTCAAATTCATACTCGGTATTAGATGTATATGAAAATGAGGCACCTGAATTCCTTCAATAACAACCTGGACATAATCACAAGAAGTAGCTTTTTTAATTGCTAAAATAATTTCTTTTGTTTTTATAAATATTTCAGAGATAAGTTCATCTGGTAAGTCTTGAACCCAAACAAAGTGCTCTTTAGGCAAAAGCAAGGTATGACCTTTTTTTACAGGGTTAATGTCGAGAAATGCCAAAAACTTCTCGTCCTCATAAACCTTGGTTGCTGGTATCTCACCCCGAATAATCTTGCCAAATATTGTGTTATTTTCCATTTTTATATTATATATGATTTTTGCATTGACATATAAATTTTTACCTGTAGATTATAGGAAAATTGTAAATTATGAAAACAGAAATAGATCAACTACCACTTGAGCTTTGCCAAACTGTAATATCTGCACTAAGAGAATTGCCCAAAAATGTACAACTTTTTTGGGCTAGAAACGAAGAGCTTTTAGTTGAACATTTGAATAAGGTTAAAGACTTTGAACCAGTTACTTTTCCAGACTCGAAACCTTATTTTTTGCCAGCAGTAAGGACGACAACTAGAAAAGTTTTGTGGAAGAAAAGATTAATTGATAGAGTACTCTATGATAAATTTGTTAGGTGTGTTCTTGAACATCAACCACCTCAGCCAGATTGCTTAATCAAGTCTGTGCATATAAATATCACACTCCAACCTAATGAACTGTTTCAAGAGTTAGGCATTAAATCCGCCAATGATTTGGCATCCCAAGCTTTCTCTTATTCACAGATTTGTTCAATTCTGAATCGTCATAAGAACGAAAAAAAGAAAAATGGAGTTTTGTTTTTTGAGGGTTATAATTTTTTTCCACTTATGTTGCCTACAGGAGAGGTTGAGTTTGTAGGGACTTTTTCCAAAAGGCCTTGGCTGGTACATGCAGGATGGAGTTGTTATTTTGAGGGAAAGGATCCTAATTTTCGCAAAGGAAAACTTTTACTCAGACAAGCTCAGTAATAAAAGGCCAGCGGTTGCTGGCCTTTTTAATTTAGATTTTTATTTTAATAAAATCTTTTTTAGTATTACTACTTAGTCTTATTTAAGCTAAACTTTTTAAAGCAATAATTCCTATTCCTATAAATAATAAGTACCCTATAGAGGCAATTATTATAATCCAAAATAAAAGATTAAGGACCTTAGAATTTGCTTTTGATAGAGAAAGACTACAGATTAAGATTAATAATATAGGTAGCCCAACAGAGATTAGTAAATCCATTTGGTCAGTATATCATGGTAAAATCAAATCTATGAACCCTACTATTCCGACACCGGATCAGTTGCAAGATATACTGATAGAGAGACTTGGTCTTGATGAAAGTCAAAAAAAGGCATTTTTGTTTCCAGAATACAAACTCGGAGATTTGTCTTTGTTTGAAGACATGAGTGTCGCTGTTGAGCGCATTTACAAAGCAGTTAAAGGTGATGAGCAGATAGGCATATATGCGGACTATGATTGTGATGGTATACCAGGAGCAGTAGTGCTTCTAGATTTATTTAAAGCTTTGAAAGTAGAAGATAGAGTACACGTTTATATACCAGATCGTCATGATGAAGGTTATGGACTTAGCAAGATAGGTATAGATGCACTTGAAGCCAAAGGTGTTTCGCTCGTCATCACTGTTGATCTTGGTATTACCGCTATCGCTGAAGTGGCTGATGCACGCAGTAGAGAGATGGATATCATAGTGACTGATCACCACGAGCCATTAGCAGAGTATCCATCAGCCCTTGCGGTAGTGCATCCGAAAAAAAGCTCGTATCCAAACCAAGATCCGTGTGGAGCAGGAGTCGCTTTTTATCTCGTTTGCGCTTTTCTAGAAAAGTATCGAGAAGAGTTTGGTATCAAAGAAGGTTGGGAGAAATGGTTGCTTGATCTCGTAGGATTTGCGACTCTTTCAGATATGGTGCTACTCTTGGGAGAGAACAGAATGCTTGTAACATATGGCATGATGGTTATGAAAAAGACTCGTCGAGTTGGACTGCGAGAGCTTTTTGGAGAGCAGAGGATGGATATGAATGCCCTGACAGAGACCGATCTGACTTTTACTGTTGCGCCCCGATTAAATGCTGCTTCGCGCATGAATACCCCTATGCTTGCCTTTGAGCTTCTTTCTACTGACAATCCTTCTCGAGCGCTTGCTTTAGTAAAAGAGCTTGAAAAAATAAATGCTGAAAGAAAGCTCCTTGTCGCACGCATAGTCAAAGAAGCTCACAAAAAACTCGATAGCAGAGATCTCCCAGAGATAGTTGTACTTGGAGACTTGTCATGGCGACCAGCAGTGCTTGGACTTGTGGCTACCAAGCTCCAAGAAACATATAGTCGGAGCTTCTTTGTCTGGGGTGAGTCAGGAGATGGAGTTATCAAAGGCTCATGTCGCATGCTTGATGAGCATCACGCAGCCTATATCTTCCAAGCTCTCCCTGAAGGAGTACTACTACATGCCGGTGGGCACCAAGCAGCTGGAGGTTTTGCAGTTGCCAAAGAAAAGATACATTTCTTAGAACAAGAACTCAACACAGCTATTTCAAAAGTTAATCATGTTACAGAAGAAAAAAACAATACTGATGCCATACCAATGCCTCTAGGTATAGTGACGACTAGACATTTACAAAAGCTACGTGCCCTTGCGCCTTTTGGTGTTGGCAATATTGCACCAAGTTTTTTATTTGAAAATGTGAGAGTACTTTCTACAAAAATGTTTGGCAAAAACAAAGAACATCTAGAATGTAACATTGAAGATGCAACAGGCAAGGCAACAGCGTTTACTTTTTTTGTAGATGATGAAATGAAAGAGAAAATCAAAGAAGGGGAAAGTATTTCATTTGTCGGAAGCCTTGAAGCTGGCTGGCGTGGAGGAGTGAGAGTGAGGATACAAGAAGTTTTATAAGTTTTTTAGGTTAAAAATTTAGATTACTCAAGGATGGTGATTTACTCGGTATCCTTGACATAGTAATTGTAATATTATATTTTAAAGTTAAATTCTTTAACTTTAAAATATAATATTATGCAGATAGAAATACTCAACTATGGATCTAAGGGCTGTAAAGCAAAGTGCCCTACTTGTCCCCATGTTGTATCTGGACCAAATAGCGGGCCATACTATGATTTAATGTTTGAAGCTACAAGTAAGCTTAAGAACAAGTTTAAAAAAGATGAAGTAGTGTTTTCGTTGCAAAGCGATATATCTGAACTTCTTGTTGACTTAAAAAGGTTCTCTTTTGGTATAGAAGAAATTGGCTGTGGTTTAGGTTGTAATATCAAGCTTCCTTTTGACACTAAGGTTGTAAAAGAAAATTTTAGATATCTAGAAGAAAAAGCCCCAAATGCTAAACTTTTTCTTTTTTTAGAAAATAGAGGATTTTTGAGTGATTATACAAGGGATATAATTAATCTTATAAAGATTTTCTTTTTTTCTAAAATTAAAGACTTAACAATCTCCTGCCATAACAACTCAATGAGAACAAGTATTTTTGATCAAAGGATTGAAGAAATGTTTCAGGCTAATATCGCCATGTTTAAACAGATTGCATCCATTTACCCTACAGATAGCTTTGAAAAATCTTTTGATGAAAACTCGATTCCATTTCTCCCTAAAAACTACAAACAATTTATAAGTAGTCTAAACTTAAAAATGCCCTCTAAAAGATTAGGAATCAAAGAAAGGGTATTAAGTTTTGAGGATAATACAGATCGCCCAGAAGACTTAATAAGTATCTATAAAGATTTTTTTATAGGTGAATTAAAAGGGGAGACTTTTGACAAGGAAAACATCAATCTCGCTTTTACTTATATCGGAGTTAGGGTCAATCATAGATCTATTGATATAAAAAACCCTTACCTTTGGTTTAGTTATGACGAGTTTTTCCAAATCCTAGAATTGTCTCAGAGTTTAGAAGAAGTTTGTTTTCGATTAGTTTCTTCAATGAAAAAAACATTACAGCTAGACTTAAAGATATCTGAAATAAATCATGAAACAGTAAGTGCTCTTGCTAATGCCAGAAGAGAACTTAGGTGATTAGTATTTTAAGGTCAATAATTAAAACCGCTCTATGAGCGGTTTTTTGTTATACTAAAAACTAGCTAATAACCTCCAAAACCTCTTTCAAGATATTTTGTATCCCTATTTGTTGTCTTAGGTTATAAGACTTTTTGGGATTGTTATGTCTCCACCAAGCAAACAAAAGTTTCTCTGGAGTTGTGCCCAATACTTTCGAAAGCCTTTTAAGCGCCTTGATAGAAGGTTTCTTTCTGCTATTTTCTATCGAGGACAAATAAGGAGCACATATTTTGGTTTTTCTAGCCACTTCTTCTGCTAGTAGATTTTTATCTTTTCTAGTTTGGGCTATAACGTCTCCAAGTCCAAAATTTATTTTTTAGGCATAAGTTTTTTCTTGATATTACCTTAAGAACCTTTTTTGTCAAACTGATTGTTTATACAGACGGAGCGTCGAGAAGGAATCCTGGGCCAACGCAGTGAGGGTGCATATACAAATTTGACATATACATACATTCTTGTATTATAGAAAAAACTTCTATTATGGAATTTAATAACGAGTTATTTATTGATTGTGTTAGTTTTAATCTAAATAAATACAAAACACAAAACTATTTACCAGAAAGAATAATCAATGGTGTTCCTCTAAAATTTGATCAAATCTATTTTGATTGGAGGTTTAGATCAGCAGGGGCAGAAGAAGTTGAATTAGAAGCTTCTAAAATTGAATCAAGGAAAATAAACCATGAGCACCATAAGGTTAAACTTTTAAAAAACCTTAGGCTTTCAGACTTAATTTATGAATTAAACAATGGTCTTTCAAGAGAAAGATGCTCTATGGAATTTACTTTTGAAGAAGCAAGACTTAACCAGATCTTTAATAGTAATGAAGAGTATCTGAAAAGCCTTTTTCTTAATTTAAATTCTAAGAAAGCTTTTTCTTTTTTTGTCATTCCTAATGGCTGGAAAAAAGTTTTTAACAACATCTTCCTCTATCGTTTTTGCTACACCGATAGAAATGATGGGGGTGCCCCTGAGTTTAATTTCACTCCTGCAAATTTTAAACTAAGTGTTTATCCGTTGATTTTTGCAGATGAAGCTCCAGGCTTTGTTGGTGACACCTTTTTCTTTAAGGTAAAATAATCTTAACCCTCCTTTTAGGAGGGTTTTTTGTTATAATCAAACAATGAAAAACAAACTGATTGTCTATACAGATGGAGCGTCGAGAGGGAATCCTGGTCCGGGAGGGTGGGGGGCAGTTATTTTGGTACAAGACTATGCAATGGAAATAGCCGGAGCTTCAAAGAAAGCCACGAACAACCAAATGGAGCTTCAGGCAGTGCTAGAGGTGCTCTCTGATAGTGCAGCTCGAGCTCATAAAGGCTCTGTGATTGTCTATTCTGACAGTGCTTATGTAGTAAACGGTCTGAACTCTTGGATTTGGGGTTGGGAGAAAAAAGGCTGGATCACAAGTACCAAGACTCCGGTAGAAAACAAAGATATCTGGGTGAAGCTTTTGGCGCTCCTCAAAGAATACGGCAAAAGACTCTCCATAGAAAAGGTCAAAGGCCACGGTGGTGAGCTTTACAATGAGCGCTGTGATGAGTTGGCGGTCAATGCTGCGCTCCACAAAAAACAACAGCTCTTCAAAGGCTCTCAAAAAGATTATGATAAATTTCTTTTGGATATTGGCACGACTCTAAAAAAAGCTTCTCCTAAGAAAAAGTCAAAAACAACTGGCCCGGCTTATTCATATGTTTCACTAGTTGATGGCAAGGTGTATGCGGACAAAACGTGGGCAGAGTGTGAAAGACGAGTCAAAGGCAAAAAGGGTGCAAAATACCAAAAGGTGTTTTCAAAGGGTGAGGAAACTAGCTTGGTTCAAGACTATACACTCAAAACACTTTTATAAAAAAAATACTCCGCAAAATGCGGAGTATGTAAATTAGGTGTAGAATTTTCGCAGGCGAATGATTTCTTCATTCAATGCTGGTCTTTTTTTGAAATAACCATTTTTTTCCGAAGACCATTCAATAATCTGTGGTTCTTGGGAAGAAGGATTAAGACAAACAAGGTTGTTTAGCATGATTTGATGAAGCCTATACATCAGATTGTGCAGGTCATCAGCACCATTTACGTAAACATTTGCTCCTATTGATTCAGAGCAGTAAACAACACTTTCACCATGCTCACCAACAATAGATACGCTAAGCCGAGTCTCCTCCATATCATTTTCGCCGATCGTCACCCGAGCTATAATATCGGTCATTTTAAGGCCAATATCTTTTAATTTTTTCTCAAAACTAAAATACTTGATTGTACTCATTTTTATTTTTCCTTCATCCTACCTTTTTGAGAAACTTTGTCAAATAAAACAAAAACCGGTTTTAGCCGGTTTTTTAAGGAAGTAGATTATTTTCTCTTAATGTCTTCTCTACGATTTCTAATGCTTCATCTAAGTTTCTATCAGTCCAAGTGGGAGCAAAAGCATGATTTAGTCTGTGCCCTCTCGATTTAAATATAGGTATATCGTCATAGGGAGTAATGCGAATAAACTCCTCTGCCAAAAAACCAATAGTTACAGATTTTATTTCAGGTGTTGGTGTTTGGTATCGATCCCAAGAGAAGTTGTGCCGCCGTTTCCAGAGAACACTCAGTATTCTTTTTGTGTCATAAGGCCATTTAGAAATATTGACCACGACATCTTTTGATTCACCAAGTTCTTTATCTGTTAACTTTCGGTTTTTCCATATAGGTCTTCTAACTTTTAAAAACTCTTTTTCAGAAAGGAAGCCTGTTTGATTTAGTATTTCAGCGATGCGATGGTTTGTAGCGATAGCGGTATCTTTTCCACCTATAGGTTTGAAAGACCCTTTTTTATCAATACATCTATCTATTGCTTCTCCCAAATAAGTAAGCCCATGCTTTTTGAAGAATCTGTGATTCCAACCGCTAATGCGATAACTATACAAGGAGCTTTGTTTCAAACGTTCTGTTTTTGAGATACATCTTTTTTCTAACAATAATTCTGCAACTGCAATATTAAAATTACACAGCTTATAACGTCTGAAGCTATTGTCGTAAAAACGAACAAATTTTCCATTTTTAATGAACTTGTTTTTTAGGTCTTGGAATGTTTTGATTCCACTTGCTTTCATCTGGTCTGGGTAAAACATACACAGCCGGTGAAGCTCTGTTTGTTTTTTTCTAACCATATTTTATTTTTTCTTCATCCTACCTTTTTGAAAAATTTTGTCAAACCAAATGAAAAAACCGGTTTTATCCGGTTTTGGTTTAAACGAGAAATTTGTGATGTCTCACTGTTTTTCCTCAAATTTGTTTTTGCTAACTCTTTTGAAGATGTTAAGAAGTTTTTCTTCAACACACCCCTCGTGTATCTCTTTTGATAAAGAAGACCACTCATTACTGTCACCACGCCTAAGTGCTCTTAATCGAGCAATCTTTTGGTCAATAAAGTGAGGGGTTGGTTTTGCCTTGGCAACTTCAATCAGAGATTCATAGAAATTGATTTGGTTTTGTACTGAATCAATTTCTATGTACAGCAAGAGATTGTGAAGATAATTTAGATACAACTCATTAAATTTCTCTTCTCTCAGATTTTCACTTAAAGGATCGCTCATATTTTTTTCTCTCATCCTAACCTTTTGAAAAGTTTTGTCAAACTTCGTATAATTTAAAAATGTTAATACTTTTTTGTATTAGTTTGTTGCTTGGGGCAGTACTTTTTCATAGCTTTGGATTTTCTATTTTGGAAGTTGTTTTGGTGGGCGCTCTTTTGGGGGCGTTTTTTGTTTTGTATTTTCGTAGTCGCAAGGCTTTGGTCTTGGGACTTGCTATCTTGATGAGCATTTGTTTGGGAGCTTTGCGTTTATGGGTAGTAGAAAAGCCACAGATAGAATTTGGCAACAGAGCTTTTACGGGTGTCATCAAAAGCGTAGACCAAAGGCTTGATAGAGAGCTTTTGGTTCTAAAGGTAGATCAAGAAAACTTTGATGTGCAAGCTACACTTTATAGCGAGACCAACTTTTTGCCAGGAGACAAAGTCTCAGTACGAGGAATAGTAGAGAAGCCAGAAGATTTTGTGACTGAGACAGGGCGCACTTTTGATTATGATGGCTATCTAGAAAGTAGAGGAGTGGAAGCAGTCATGCGTCGTCCGACAATTAGTCTGGTAGAAATTGGAAGCTTTTCTTTTACAAGATTGGCAACACAAACTCGCATCTTCATTGCTAGTACCTTATCTAGACACATAGTCTTTCCGGTAGACGGTATAGTAGCGGGGATGTTGGTTGGATTTCAAGGCGCTATACCCAAATACCTCTCGGATATTTTTCGAGATACTGGGACGCTACATACCTTGGTGCTCTCTGGTTACAACATCACGGTTTTGGCGGGATTCCTTGGTCTGTTGCTTAGACGATTTCCATTTCGAATAAAGACAGTTCTCATAGGTGTCGGTATCGCTGGGCTCGTGCTTATAAGTGGAGCAGGAGTAGCGGCAGTGCGTGCTGGGATTATGGGGAGCATCGCGCTTTTTGCTGGCATGACGCTTCAAAACTATCAAGCCTTGCGAGCGCTCATCATCTCAGGACTGTTTTTCTTTTTCCTAAACCCCAAGATTGTGTTCGTTGATCCTGGACTACATTTATCTTTTTTGGCTACGCTGTTTATCATCACAATCCTTCCAATTTTAAAAAATAAATTTGCTGGCGATGATGAAATAAAACCTAAATGGAAAACAAATCTGCTAGAGACTATTATTTTGGCTGTTGGGCTTCCTATCTTTATGCTTCCTTATATGATGTATTTCTCTGGTCTTTTCCCGCTGGTTTCGCCAATTGCCAACATTGTTCTAGTTCCTATTATCCCTGTCTTGATGCTTGGTGGACTTGTTACTTTGGCAATTTCTTTCATACCGTTTTTAGCTGGTATCTTTGGAGGCATTACTTCAGTGATAGGTGAAATGACGATAAAACTTCTAACCTCGCTCTCGACATTCCCACAATGGCAAACACCAAGCTTGCCGGCTTGGTGTGTTGTGTCTTTTTATGTAGTTTTGTTTACTATAATTTTCCGAAAAAACATTAAGCTTTACTTTGCGCATCTGAGAAATATTTTTCAGCCACTGACCAGTTAATATTTGCAAAGAAATCAGCAACATACTGTTTTTTGCCAGAAGGTTGATAATCTGCGACATATGAGTGCTCCCACATATCAAGTCCGATAATCATTTCACAACCGTTGAGTTGGCCCAAGTGTTGTTCATCTACCCATGACGCAAGGATAGTCTTTTGTTTTTTGTCATACCAGAGGACTGCCCAGCCGATACCGCGAGTAGTTGCAAGAGAAGTGAATTCTTCGATAAATCTTTCATAACTTCCGAATAGTCCAAGTAGTGTTTTGCCGAGTGCACTTTCTGGATCAAGAGCTTTTGCACCACCCTCAAAGAGAGAGAAATACACTTCATGGTTGCGCATGCCATTGTACTCAAAGCTAAATCTGCGGAAGAGTTCTCCTAAGGCATAAGCATCTTTTTCGCTATCTATTGTGCTCATTTTTTCAATGATGGCATTTGTATTTTTGACATAGCCAGCATAGAGCTTCACATGCTCTTCTATGGTTTTTGTGCTAATACCGTGCAATGTTGGGATATTGAATTTTTGTTCTGTAAACATGGCTTTAGTATACTCAAAATATGAACAAAAAGCTCTCTCGACTCGTAGTGCTTCTCATAGTCAGTATTTTGCTTGGACTCGGACTTTTTCTCTCTAGAAATACCAAGCCAGAGATTGCTTTAACAAAGGTCTCAATGCTTGATGTCGGACAAGGAGATAGTTTTCTTATACAAACGACCAATGGCAAGCAGATGCTTATAGATGGAGGCAAAGACGCAACAGTCCTCGGAGAGCTCTCAAAGGTCATGCCTTTGAATGACAGAAGTATCGATATAGTCTTGGCGACACACCCCGACATGGATCATATCGGTGGACTTGATGAAGTTTTGAAAAGATATAAAGTCAGAGTCTTTGTCACCTCAGAAGTCGGAGGAGAAACAGCGGAGTATAAAAGCTTGATGAAGTTGGTTCAGAGCAAAAAGATACCTGCTTACTTTTTAAGGAGCGGGATGAAGATAAATTTCTCTGACACAGAATACTTTGAAGTACTTTTTCCAGATAGAGATG
Organism: uncultured Candidatus Saccharibacteria bacterium; assembly: GCA_964505155.1. GTDB lineage: Bacteria > Patescibacteriota > Minisyncoccia > Phycocordibacterales > UBA9973 > UBA4124. The sequence continues at coordinate 38,096 of CAZDGL010000002.1, read as the reverse complement.
TAGGAGGATGGGAGACCAATACTGGTTCAGTGGTAGGGAAGTTTGTCTCAGGCAAGCGAAGCATTCTTTTTACTGGGGACTCACCGGCGCCTATTGAGCAATACTTAGCAAAAAAGGAATCAAAAAATCTTGACGTAGATATTTTGAAGCTTGGACACCATGGCTCAAGGACTTCTACAACATCAGCATATCTCAAAGCCACAACCCCAAGCCTAGCTCTCATCAGCGCCGGCAAAAACAACAGATATGGTCACCCGCACAAAGAAGTCCTCAATCTTTTGAAACAATTCAACGTGCCATATCTTTCGACTCAAACCGAAGGCGCGGTAATCTTTGAAACTGATGGATTTAAGTGGTATAAAAGATGATATAATTATTAAATATTATGACCAAAATATTCAATCGTTTTCACATCTTCCTTAGTCACCACTCATATCTATATGCAACTATAGTAGGTATCGGGATAGTGCTTTTTTGGCGAGGAGTGTGGCATAGCGTGGATACATTTCACCTTTATATAAATCATTATTATTCTACAGGGAGTACTAGCCTGCTTGATCATCCTTGGTGGGATGGGCCAGCATCTTTTTTAGCTGGATGCCTAGTTTTGTATGTTACTCGAGCATTTGTCTCTAGTTTTATCGGTAATGAACTTATCCTCTCAGGACTTCGAGCTGAAAAGCGTTTGGCCAAAGCTACAGAAGATGACGTCAAGACAGAAGTTTCTACCATTTCTGACATCAAACACACTGTGAGTGCTATTTCTCGCAAACTCGAAGAGCTAGAGGTGCAAGTAAAAGACCATCATAAATAAAAAAATGGGCAGGATGTTTATATCCTACCCATTAAGCTAAATGAGTTTCAAGGAAGCTTCGAGCTCTTTTAAAAGCTCTTTTCTTTTTACAACCTTTTGTGTCTGCTTGTAGTTATCTTCAAGCAAAAACCAGACTCGCCACCTCTTTTCGATATCTTTTTTGGCGATATCAGGTATTGAAGGGTTAAACAGTACAATTTTTCTCATGAAATATTCCCATGCGGCTCTGCCGGCATCCCAGATTTTGTTTACAGAGTTTGAAAACCCGTTTACATAATAAATATCTATTTTTTCACAGACAGCTTTTTTGAGATGTTTTTTATAAAACAAATCTTTATTAAAAAGATTGTACTGTGAAGTAATAGATAAAACTTTGTTAACAATGTTTACTCTCATAAACATTCGATCTTTATAGTACTGTGTCACAAAAGCCTCATCCAGAACTCTTAAAAATAATTTATCCCAGACATAAATCCAAAAATCTTCTTTTTTGATTTCTTCTCCAGGCATAACGGCTATATGGTAGTCGCCATAATTGTCTTTGGTCAAAATCTGCTTTAAACTTTCAATCAGAGTATCAAGTTCTTCCATGGCGTCTCCATGATGTCCTAGTTCAAAGAGCTCATTGAGATTTGATTCTTCATTGTTGGCAATAACATAGAATATTCCACTTAACACACAGAATACCACAGCATCATTAGACTTATTTTCTTCCAATATCTTTAAAAGTCTTTTGATTTGGTTATCCATTGTTGCTCCAAGTATTCTAACAACAATTGTAGCTGGTGAGCTTTTTTCTAGACCAGAAACCCCTTTTTTAGCGAGTGCCTTACTCATAGTATAAGTTTTTAAGGTGATCAATTTTTCTTTACACTAGCATTTGTAGTATATAAGTCAAACTAAAAACTTTTGACTTTTGTGCTAATACTTGTAATATCTACACTAGTAAACAAATTTGTTCATTCTAAAAATATTCTTATGGATAAAAGATATCCACTTAGTTATTTTATTTCCCTGATACAACAACCTATTGCTATATGTGATGGAGGAAAACCACAAAGTTACATAGATTGGAAAATAAATGATTTTTTTGAGAAACAACTCAAAATACCTTTTGACCACAATGTTAATCTGTACGACCAACCAGAACTTTATGATTTATCAAAATACAAAACCATATCATTTGCTACTCAAGAAGATTACATATCTACCAAGATAGGTAAGATATTTGAATTTGATAAATCAAATCTTCACTGTATTGTCGCGCAAAACAAAAAATCTTTTAATCTTGCAAAAGAAGCAAAAGAATTGGCAGGTCTGGACATTGTCATTATTGGTTTTGATAGAGAATGGACAGGGTTTGTAGATTTTCTTCCTCCAGAAGAAGAGCACGATCATCCATTTTTTGATCCTTTTACTGAAGAATTACATCACATGTGGCATTAAAAAATCCCCGTTTGGGGATTTTTATTTGGAGATTATTTTATCGCTCCGGCTTTTTTGAGGGTGGCGTAGGCACCGTTTTTCTTGATAGTGCGGAGGCCTTGAGGGGAGATAGTAACTATCACGCTTTTGCCAAGTTCCGGCACAAAAACACGCTTCTTTTGAAGGTTTGCATATCGGCGGACTGAGCCTACTGGTGTGAAAACAGTCGCACGAGTACGGTTGGCGTATTTACCACCTACGAGGGAGCTCTTTTTTGTTACTACACATTCTTTTGCCATAGTCCCGAGATAATAACACAGCAGATAGTATTGTGCAATATATTAAGAGATTCTTAATTAGAATACTCATATTATTCGTATGTCACGATTAAAATCTACTGATTTTCTCTCACCTCGGCTCAGTCAGTCTGCGATAGGACATACTTATAATATGAGCATTCTGATTTGATATAAAAAACAATGTTATAATATGGAAATATTAATAACTACTTTTATGACTGGTTCACTTTCTATATTTTATTTCCTAGTTCTCATCATCTCCATCATCGTGCATGAAGTAGCGCACGGCATCGCGGCTGAGCGAGAAGGGGATCCGACAGCTCGAATGCTTGGGCGCATCACACTTAACCCACTGAAGCACATAGAATGGTTTGGCTCTGTGATACTGCCTTTGGTACTTATTCTCTCCAAGGCCGGTTTTGTCGTTGGTTGGGCCAAGCCAGTGCCATACAATCCAGATAACTTAAAAAGGGGTAAAAAAAGTGTAGCGATAGTTGCTATCGCTGGGATTGTGGTCAACCTCTCTATTGCGATATTTTTCGGACTTCTTATTCGTCTTGCTCCATTTGCTCATATCTACTCTACTGGTTTTTTTGAAATCGCAAGCATCGTTGTACTAGTCAATATAGTTTTGGCGCTTTTCAATGCTATCCCTATCGCTCCACTTGATGGTTTTCGTTTCCTTGGGGCTATTTTGCCTTTTAAATATGAAAGACAAATGCGTGCTTTGGAAAAGTATTCTTTGCCGATACTCATCATATTCTTATTTTGGGGTTGGAAGTTTGTAGCTCCTCTGGCTTTTAAGATTTTTACCCTTCTGACGGGGATAACACTGAGCTAGGGGCTTGCGTTTACTTGAGAACTATAGTAGGATAGCGGGACAAATGGCAACAATAAACCAACTTATAAAAAAGCCAAGATCAAAGGCTCCACGCAAAAGCAAAGCTGTGGCTCTTTCTCGTGGCATGAACCACATCAAAAACCGCCCAGTATTTTACCCATCTCCATTTAAGAGAGGAGTTTGCGTAAAGGTATCTACTACTACTCCAAAGAAGCCTAACTCAGCGGTTCGAAAGATTGCTCGTGTAAGACTTACAAACGGTACAGAAGTAACAGCTTATATCCCAGGAGAAGGGCACAATCTACAAGAGCACTCAGTGGTTATGCTCCGTGGTGGTCGCGTGAAGGACTTGATCGGAGTGAGATACCACATAGTTCGTGGAGTGCTTGATACTCAAGGTATCGAAAAGCGTCGAAAGAGTAGAAGTGCTTATGGAACAAAGCGTCCTAAGGCAGCTAAGAAATAAAATTTTATGCGAAGACCAGTAAAAAACAGAAATATGGTTTCTCCTGATATCAAGTTTGGTTCACTCAAGCTGGAGAAGTTTATCAACTGCATCATGTGGGATGGTAAGAAAAACACTGCTCGCAGTGCGGTTTATGATGCTCTAGATATCGTGAAGGAAAAAGAAGGCGTAGAAGATCCGATGGAAGTATTTGAAAATGCTATCAAGAATGCAGGACCACTTGTAGAAGTACGTTCTCGACGTATTGGAGGAGCTAACTACCAAGTTCCAAGAGAAGTACGCAATGAGCGCCGACTTGCTCTAGCGATGAGATGGATCATCGAAAGCGCTCGAGCTCGCAAAGGCATCACTATTGCCAACGCTTTGGCTGAAGAGTTTATCCAAGCTTCAAAAGGGGAAGGAAATGCTGTTAAGAAGAAAAAGGATACTCACAAAATGGCAGAATCCAACAAAGCTTTTGCTCACTTTGCTTGGTAAGCCCAAAAAACAAGCCCTCGCTGACACTATCAGCTAGGGCTTGTTTTTTATTTATGCTATGGTAGTCTTTACACAGGTTCTCATAAGGATTTGGTTTTGGTTTAATGAGGCTTTACAGAAGCAGTTGGTCTCATTAAAACCCCGGTTTCTACCGGGGTTTTTTGTTGCAAAAATAATCGTTTAATCGTATAGTATTTGCACTAAAAGCAGGTCCCGGTCGGGCTCTATTTTTAATTATAATTTACACAACAAATATTAATAATTTATGGAACGAGAATATTCATTAGAGCGAACAAGAAACTTTGGAATCATTGCCCATATTGATGCGGGTAAGACAACCACTTCAGAGCGCGTCCTTTACTATACAGGTATGAGCCACAAGATAGGAGAGGTGCACGATGGTGAGACTACTACAGACTGGATGGAACAAGAGCGTGAGCGTGGTATTACTATCACTGCTGCTGCTGTGACTTGTAACTGGATTCCGACATATTCAGGTGGTGACAAAAAGAACTCTTACAGATTTAACATTATCGATACTCCTGGACACATCGACTTTACTGTTGAGGTGAAGAGAAGTCTTCGTGTGCTTGATGGTGCTGTGGTGGTGTTTGATGGTGTAGCTGGAGTAGAGCCACAATCAGAAACCAACTGGCGTTATGCTGATGAAGCCAATGTACCCCGCATTTGTTTTGTAAACAAGCTCGACCGAACTGGTGCTTCATTTGAGCACTCATACAAAACTATTCTCGACCGACTCTCTAAAAAAGCAGTACGTGTACAAATCCCTATCGGTCTTGAAGATAAGCACGAAGGAGTAGTAGATCTTCTAGAAATGAAAGCTTACTATTTTGAAGGCGACATGGGTAATAAAGTAGTTCAAAAAGAAATCCCAGCTGACATGATGGCAGATGCACAAAAATATCACGATGAGCTTATCGAACGTATCGTAGAAAATGATGATGATCAAATGTCAGCTTATCTAGAAGGGACTGTTCCAACACTACCAGAACTCAAGAAAACACTTCGAAAAGCTGTCATCGCCAACGCTATTTTCCCTGTATATGCCGGAAGTGCTTTGAAAAACAAAGGTGTTCAGCTAGTGCTTGACGCTGTGGTGGACTATCTACCAGCTCCAACAGACATCAAGGCTGTTACTGGAACCAACCCAGATACCGAAGAGGCAGTTGCTCTTCCAGCAGACGACAATGCTCCGTTTTCTGCTCTTGCTTTCAAGAGTATGGTGGATCCGTTCGTTGGTCAGCTAGTCTTTTTCCGTGTTTATTCTGGAACTATCGAATCTGGTTCTTATGTTTACAATCCTCGTACTGGCAACAAAGAACGTCTCTCTCGTATCGTGCGTATGCAAGCCGATCAACGTGAAGAAGTGAAGAAAGTTTTTGCTGGAGAAATCGCAGCTGCTGTAGGACTTAAAGACACCAAGACTTCCGACACTCTCTGTGATGAGAAAAATCCTGTGGCACTTGATCGTATCAAGTTCCCAGAGCCTGTTATCAACCTTCGTATTGAGCCAAAAACAAAAGCTGACCAAGAAAAAATGGGTCTTGCTCTCAATAAGCTTGCTGATGAAGATCCAACCTTCAAAGTCTCTACTGATCCAGAAACAGAAGAAACCATCATCGCAGGTATGGGGGAACTTCACCTTGAAATTATCGTGGATCGTATGAAGCGAGAATTCGGTGTGGAGGCAAATGTAGGTAAACCACAAGTAGCCTACCGAGAAACTATTACTGGTGAAGCACAAGCAGAAGGTAAATACATCAAGCAATCCGGTGGTAAGGGTAACTACGGTCACGTAAAAATCAAAATCAAACCTATGGATCAGTCTGTGGATGAAAAAGATCTTCCAAAGAACACAAAGAGAAGTAGTGGATTTGAATTTATCAACAACATCAAAGGAGGAGCTATTCCAGGAGAATTCATCCCAGCTATCGAAAAAGGTCTCAAAGAAGGTCTCGATCGAGGTATCTTGGCTGGGTTTAAAATGGAGAACGTGTCTGTGGATCTTTATGATGGAAGCTTCCACGAAGTCGACTCAAACGAAATGGCGTTCAAGATTGCTTCTTCTATGGCTATCCAAGACGCATGTAAGGCAGCTCGCCCTGTGATCCTTGAGCCGATGATGAAGGTAGAGGTTGTAACTCCTGACAAGTTCATGGGAGACGTCAATGGCTCTCTCTCATCTCGTCGAGGTCTTATCGAAGGTATGGAAACAAGAGGTCTCAACCAAGCAGTAAGTGCTGTGGTGCCACTTTCAGAAATGTTTGGTTACATGACAACACTTCGCTCTATGACTGAAGGACGCGCTGGTTTTACCATGGAGTTCTTGCGTTACGATATCGTGCCTCAGAACGTCGCGGACACTATTATCAAATCAAGAAGTTAATAAATTCAAAAATCCCCAATGTTGGGGATTTTTGCTATACTAAAGAAAAAATATGAAAAATAAAGAAAAGCCAAAGGTGTATATCGTTGGTGGTCAAACATATTTTGGATTCCCACATCCAATCGTGCACAACGAGGTTAATAGGGGGTCAGTTATACCAGAGAACAAAAACCCTGAACCCAAGGCAGACAGAGATGTCTCCGGAGAAAGAGCTACCAACTTTGCGTTGTCATCACTTGAAGATTAAACCAATCAATCCGCTTAATTTAAAAAGAGCGGATTTTGTTTTTGTCCTGAGGTAAGAGTAGAATGAACATTATGAAAAAAACAGCTTTAATCACAGGTGTTACAGGAGGGATAGGCGGGGCATTTGCTAAAGTTTTAGAGAAAAAAAGTTATGATTTGTTTTTGCCAGTTAGGAATATTACCAAGATTACAGGTCTTCATGGCAACTTCTTTGCAAAAGAGATAAATATGGAAAATGAAGAATCTTTTATCAATTTTTTGAAGGAGATAAAAGATGTTCGAGACCATGTTGATCTTATAGTTTTGTCTGCCGGTAGATTTGCTTGGGATAAGGATTTTGAAAGTGAAGAAAAAGCCATTGCCGAGCTTTCAAAAGATAATTTTTTGACTAAAAAAGTAGCACTCAATGCCTTTAAACAAGTCTTTGAAAAAAGTCTTAAGGAAACCGTTCTTATTATTATTAGTTCACACGCTGCTCATTTTGACGAAAACCACCCATTTCGCAAAGGCGAAGAAGGTTATGTGAGGAGTATGATGAAGGTCTCAGAGCTCGCTAAAGACTTACAAGAACAAAATATTTTCAAGCAAGTCATTTTGGAGGAACCCGGTAGGATAGGTACAGAAAGTGCAAAAAAGTCTTTTACCTCAGAAACTATAGGTGAAGACCCGGACTGGCAGAAAGAATTATCTCCAGAGGATTATGTAGAAAATGTTTTATCAAAAATCGCCTAAACAGCGATTTTTTTTGACAAAACGCTCTTATCGTGTTAATTTCATTAAAAATCTTTTATATTATGTCAAAACACTTACTAAACAAAGGCGAAAGATATTTGGCCGCAGCCCTTTTCAAATTTGCCCATCACAAGTTCAAAACTGACTACTCTCATGAAAAGATCAAGGGAGGAGTAGGAGACTTACTTGTTTTACCTGCTTCTTTCAAAGGTTTAGATATGAGGTTTTGCCTGATTAGCCAAAAAGGCTCGATGATAATCAACCTTTTTGTTGAAGATCAGAAAACACCTATATTTGCACTCTTGAGCGCAAATATAAGTCCTGAAGGTAAGGATGGTTTTGTACAAAACAAGGTTCTTTCTGTGGTAAAAAACGAAGCATTATCTGACTTTTTTGAAGAATTCTGTAGTCATTACGAAATTCCAGAATTGTTCCTGGAACAGGGCTCTGTCACTGACCTCAAAATAGATCATTTGAAAATTGCCTGACTTAGAATTTGTTATTTAATTCACCCCCAAGCTTTCTTGGGGCTTTTTTATTTGATCTGTTAGTAGAGAATCTCATTACCGGATTGACAATATCTGCCCAAATGCTATGATAGGTCACAATCGCATGGTTGCGTTTTGTTTTTATTTGCGAGAGTTTATTTATCAAAATTAATTAATTAGTTCATTATTATGGCAGCAGATACATTTGATCGTTCAAAGCCACACGTAAACGTAGGAACAATTGGTCACGTTGACCACGGAAAGACTACTCTTACAGCGGCTATCCTCCACGTTCTTTCTATGAACGGGGACCAAGTTAAATTAAAAGGAGTTGATGAAATCGACGGAGCGCCTGAAGAAAAGGCACGTGGAATTACAATCAACATTTCTCACAACGAGTATTCGACAGCAAATCGTCACTATGCTCACATTGATGCTCCAGGTCACGCGGACTACATCAAGAACATGATTACTGGTGCCGCTCAAATGGACGGTGCTATCCTTGTGGTGGCAGCGACAGACGGAGCGATGCCTCAGACTCGTGAGCACGTTTTGCTTGCAAAACAAGTTGGTGTTCCAAAAATGATCGTATTTCTAAACAAGTGCGACATGGTGGATGACCCAGAAATGATTGACCTCGTTGAGGAAGAAATCCGTGAAATCCTTGGAAAACAAGGTTTTGACAAGGATTGTCCTGTTATTCGTGGATCAGGTCTCAAGGGGCTAGAATCTACTTCTATCGATGATCCATGGGCACAAAAAGTTCTTGAGCTTACAAAGGCTCTCGACGAATACATCCCTATGCCAGTTCGTGATCTCGACAAGCCATTCCTTATGCCTATCGAAGACATTTTCTCTATCGAAGGACGTGGAACTGTGGTTACAGGTCGTATCGAGCGAGGTATCGTAAAGGTTGGTGAAGAAGTTGAAATCGTGGGTATCAAAGATACTATGAAGACAACTGTGACTGGTATCGAAATGTTCAACAAACAACTCGATCAAGGTCAAGCTGGAGACAACGCAGGTATCCTTCTCCGTGGTGTTAAAAAAGAAGAGCTTACTCGTGGACAAGTGCTTTCAAAGACTGGTTCTGTGAAGCCTCACACAAAGTTTGAAGGTGAAGTATACGTTCTTAAGAAAGAAGAAGGTGGACGACACACTCCATTTATGAATGGTTACAAGCCTCAGTTCTACGTTCGTACAACAGACGTGACTGGTTCTGTGACTCTTCCAGCAGGTGTAGAAATGGTTATGCCAGGAGACACTGTAAAGGTTGAAGTAGAGCTCGTTGCTCCTGTAGCGATGGAAGAGCAAATGCGCTTTGCTATCCGAGAAGGAGGCCGAACAGTTGGTGCAGGTGTTGTTACAAAAATAATCGCCTAAACTAAGCTTAACTGCTCTTTCTGAAAAAAATACTATGGCTACTACAAAAAAAGTAACAAAAAAGACTGCTACAAAAGATGAGGTGGCTTCAATGCTTCGCATACGTGTCCGAGCATATGAGAATAAGATTCTCGATGTTAGTACCAAGCAAATCATTGATACTGCTACTCGCTATGATGCTAAGGTGCGTGGTCCTATACCACTTCCGACAGAGATCAAAAAGTACACAGTCAACCGCTCTGCGTTCATTTACAAAAATGCTCGTGAGCAGTTTGAGATGCGTGTACACAAGCGACTCATCGATATCGAAAATCCTTCTGCGAAGGTGATCGAAGCTCTCACAAATCTATCTATGCCAAGCGGTGTCGATATAGATGTGAAGATGATGTAGTTCTCTAGAATTGCGAAAACTCTTCAATAAAAACAACAAAAACTCCCCCAAAAGGGGAGTTTTTGTTTGCTTGACAAATAGATTTATATATGTAAAATGTATAAAAATAATGCACAATGAAAAAGAAAATAGATTTGAATCAGCCATTTGATACTTTTCTCAAAGAGGTTCTGATTATTTCAAAAAGTAAGGGCAATTACAGTCTAACAAGAATATATAATGCACTTCTGAGTTCAATGATCTCTCCTAGTTCTGACAATTACTTTAAAGGGAAATCTTTGAAAGAGGTACTTGAGACCGATTCATTAAAAGTATTCATGTATCGCGGTACAGGCGAAAAAGGGTATTTAGAACTTTGCGATTTTCTTCTCGAATCAGATATTAGTAACGACTGGCCATTTTTTAGAGATTTTAATTCACGGTGGGGTGGTTCAACGCAAGCGCCTAAGACTCTACCAAAAGTAGTTGTTGATCCAGTAATTGTTCCTACTGATCCCGAAACAACCGTTTTTCAAATTAATGTAGAGGGAAAGAGTGGGGAATGGAAAGAAACCGTAAATACTTCTCGTGAGGTAGAGTTATTCTTCAAGGGCTTGCAGGCCATGGCCTGCTTTGCTGGATTACCTACTCTTCAGCTACCAGAAATTTCAAAAACTAATTAATCATTCAAATCCCCTTTCAGGGGATTTTCTTTTTACTTGACTTTGTTAAGTTGGATGATAGGGTGTTATAAGAATTAAACTATTTTGTTCACTTAAAACTTTAAAAGATGGAAAACAAGCAGAAACCTTCTTTAATCCTTATTAAGAATCATGGTACTGATGGCTTACTTAGCCCCGGAGTTCCTTTTGAGAAAAAAATGTTGAAATGGCCGATAATGTGCGAACCAACAAAAAAGATTGATGATCCTGATGGAAGAAGAGAGACAATCTACAAAAATGTCCTGGAGGCTCTAAGTGAGCTTAAGCAGTTTGAAATTAAAGTATCATTTGAGGTTAACCAAAAAGATGAGTGTCTGGGTATTCCAAAAAGAATGTGGGGCTACATATATCTCGGTAGTGATAGGATAGTTCAATTTAGCCATCACTCTAAAAGGCCTAATAGCCCTTATTTAGATTTTACTGACTGGGCAGAAATAGACACAATAGATGTCTATATAAGCGAAGAACAACTAAAATCTGAATACCAGAGAGTATTAGCTGTATTGTCACAGTGGTCAGTACATAAATGGGTTGAATTTTTTAAGCAAAAAATCAGAGAAAGGTCTGAACATTTCAAAAAGAAAGCCAGTGATAAGAGAGATGACGCAACAGTTTTAGATGAATTTTCTAAAAAAATACTTGATGCCATATCTCTACCTGCAATGCCTGAGATTTCAGCAAAATAATTCTTAATTATGAAATTTATTTAAGCCCCTAATAAGGGGCTTTTTTACTGTCTTAATGTCCGACTTGCACAAAATAGATACTCGTGTATAATCTGTGGACCAATTAAATAGCCCTAAAAAGCTTACAAATGGTCCAATATCAGCCCAAGGCTGACAAGAACATTATGAAATACATCCTAGGAAGAAAATTAAAAATGACACAACTCTTTGATGATAAAGGGGTTGTTACTCCTGTGACAGCTATCGTAGCTATGCCAAACACTGTGGCACGCGTTAAAACTCTCGAAAGTGATGGCTACAATGCTGTTGTTTTGGGTTCAGAAGACCAAAAGACTTCTCGTGTATCAAAAGCAGAGCTTGGTTCTCTAGGAGGCAAAGCTTACAAAATAGTAGCTGAAGCTCGTTCTGAAGAAGCTCTTTCTGCTGAAGCAGGGCAAGAAGTGACAGTAGCATCTTTTGCAAAAGGTGATGATGTGACTGTAACTGGAACTTCAAAAGCAAAAGGTTTCCAGGGTGTTGTTAAAAGATACAATTTCAAGGGAGGACCAAGATCTCACGGTCAGAAGCACTCAGAAAGAGAGCGAGGTTCTTCAGGTGGAGGACCAGGACGTGCTGGAGGACGTGTTGTTATGGGGATGCGCATGCCAGGGCGAACTGGTGGAGACACTGTGACTGTTAAGGGCCTCAAGGTCGTAGCAGTAGATACAAATACCAACACTATCTATATCAGTGGCGCAGTTCCAGGTCGCAAGGACTCTGTTGTAAAGATAATTGCTAAATAAAACAATTTTTAAATAAATATATGGAAACAATAATTTACAACCAAAAAGGAACACAAGCAGACAAAATATCTCTTCCAAAGAGCGTCTTTGGAGTGAAATGGAATGCTGACCTTGTTCACCAAGTTGCTCTGGCTATGCAAGCCAACAAGCGCGCAGGTACTGCTCATACAAAGGACCGTTCTGAAGTCTCAGGTGGTGGTAAAAAGCCTTGGAAACAAAAGGGTACTGGACGAGCTCGTCACGGATCTTCTCGAAGTCCTATCTGGGTAGGTGGAGGAGTAACCTTTGGTCCACGTATCGATAAGGATTATAGTCAAAAGATCAACAAAAAAATGCGATCAAAAGCTCTCTTTACAGTACTTTCAAAGAAACTCTCAGATGGCAAAGTACTTTTCCTTGATGCTATTACTCTTCCAAAAATGCAAACAAAGGGAGCAGTAGAAGTAGTATCAGCTCTTTCAAAGATAGAAAACTTTGGAAAGATAAATTCAAAGAAAAAGACTAATGCTCTTATTGCTCTAACTAGTGCTGACAAAGTTGTAGAGAAGAGTTTTGCAAACCTACCAGGCTTTACTGTAGGCTTGGCAAAAGACATGAACGCCCTAGAAGCTATGAGTTTCAATCACATTATTTTTGTAAATCCAAAAGAGGTCGTCAGTACTTTGGAAGCTAAAAACAAATAATTTTTAAATATATGGCTACAAAAAAGACTACAAAAGAAGAAACAAAGGTTGAGGTTAAGAAAAATCTTATTCTCAAAAATCCTCGTATCACAGAAAAGGCAGCTAAAGCGCAAGCTTTCAATGCTTATCTTTTTGATGTAGCTACAAGTGCGACAAAGAGTGAGGTAACAAAAGCTTTTGTAGCTCAGTATAAGCACAAGCCTACCAAGGTAAACCTTGTGACAATCAAACCAAAGAGTCATTTTCGAAAGGGGATACTTTCATTTGGTCCAAAGATTAAGAAAGCTTATATAACACTACCAAAAGGTAAGACTATCGAAGTCATGTAATAAAACCAAAGTTAAAGTCATGAAAAAATACAATCCTACAACTCCATCAAAGCGAAATGAAATCAGTATCGAATACCGAAAGGTTTTGACTGCTTCAAAGCCGCTTAAGTCTCTAACAAAAGGAGGCAAAAGAAACGTTGGTCGCAACAATCAAGGCCGTATCACAACTCCTCACAAAGGGGGTGGACACAAGAGAGCTCTTCGAGATGTTGATTTTCTATACAACAAATTTGATATCCCAGCCAAGATTGCTTCTGTAGAATACGATCCAAACCGCACAGCTTTTGTTGGTATCGCAGTTTACGCTGATGGAGAAAAGCGCTATGTAGTACTCCCAAAGGGTGTAACTGTAGGTCAGTCTTTTGTAGTTTCAGAAAAAGCTCCTATAGAAGTCGGCAACAGACTCGCTCTCAAAAACATTCCAGTAGGTACTTTTGTTTACAACGTAGAGCTCAAACCTCGTGGTGGCTCAAAGCTTGTGCGTAGTGCTGGAAGCTTTGCTCAAGTCGCCGCTCAAGATGGAGGTTATACCAACCTTAAAATGCCTTCTGGCGAAGTACGCAAGGTTCTAGATGAGGCTTATGCTTGTATCGGTGAAGTTTCAAACGATGAAAACAAGCTTCGCAACTTTGGTAAAGCAGGACGTTCACGCTGGATGGGTATTCGCCCTACAGTTCGAGGTACTGCTATGAACCCAGTAGATCACCCACACGGTGGAGGTGAAGGTGTACAAGGTGTTGGTCTCCGAAGAGGTCCAAAGACTCGCCATGGTAAACAAGCTTATGGTGTGCGCACTCGAACTCCAAAGAAATACTCAAACGACCTTATCGTTTCAAGACGAAAAGGAAAGAGATAAATAGTTTAAACCAAAGACGCCCTAAGGGGCGTTTTTGCATTGACTTTTTATTTTAGTTTAGTAAAGTAAAGAAAAACTTTACAATGAAAAATACAATCATGTCTTTTCTCCCTGAGTTCTATATAACAGGGCTTGATTCTAGTTCAGAAGAGTACAATGGCTTAACGTTGGAAACCTTTATTACTAGCAAGGATGAAATGATCCAATCGGTTAAGCTGTCCAAATCAATCAAACAGATGATTTTAACCGCAAAGCCTTTCCGTGCCTGCTTGGCAGAGGCTGTTCAATTTTATCTTTCAGACTCTGGGGGATATAAGAATTCCCAGGAATTTTATAATTATTTTAAAAAAGAACACCCAGAAGTAACCTTCTTTTTTACAATAGAAGAGTTCGTTCGGTTTCTGACCGGCCTCATGCAGGTAGAACACCTGACTGTGCTTATGACAAGAATATTTGGTTTAGTTATCTTTATTAAGATGGGTAAAATAACAAGACCTGTACTAGTTAGGTATAATCAGCATAGTAAGATTCTAAGTGCTGAGTTCTTTCCAAGAAACCAAAGTTTTTGTAATATATTGATCAGTAATCCTGATTTACAAAAATAGCCATTAAATCCGCCACTGGCGGATTTTTGTTATACTAGTTTTATGCAAAAAAGAATGTCAGAAAAAAAGAGGTTTTCTATAATAGCTCGGGGTAGGAGTATCAAACATGCTATAAGGGGCATAAGAATTATTTTGAAAACTCAGCACAATGCCTGGGTGCATACATTTTTCGCTATTTTGGCAGTTTTTTTAGGATTTTACTTCCATATTTCACTTGGAGAATGGTCAGCAATAATCCTTTCTATCACAAGTGTTTTTGTAGCTGAAGCCTTCAATACTGCCATGGAAATAGATATAGACCTCACAAGCCCAAATTATCACCCTTATGCTCGTGATACCAAAGACGTGGCAGCTGGGGCAGTGCTTTTGACAATTATTGGCTCCTTGGTTCTTGGGCTTATTATATTTTTACCCAAGTTTTTTAATTAGAGTGTTATCGCTTTTAAAATATAAACTTTTTTGAGTACAGATATTCGTCTGCTGACGAATTCTTCCTTCTCGTGCCAGTCGCACTGCGAAAGCCTCAAAAAAGCTTATATTTTAAAAGCTTTTTATCACAGATCTAAAAACGATATTGCATAAAAATGACTTGCGCAGACTGACTGAGTCGAGCAGGAACAAAAAGCCAGCAGGCTTTTATGTGTGCATTTTTATGCAATATCGTTTTTAGTAGGTGAAATTTGACTTATTTGTACAATTTGCTAATATACTCGGAGCTCAGAACGAGCTTCTTTTATTCTAAAATTATGACAAGATCACTAGCAAAAGGCCCATATATCGATGAAAACTTGCTCAAAAAGATAGCAGGTAAAGCTCCGCTTTCAGCAGGAGTCATTAAGACATGGGCTCGTGATAGTCAAATCTCTCCTGAGATGGTCGGTTTCACTTTTGGTGTTCACAATGGCAAAACTCATATCGAAGTACTAGTTACAGAAGATATGGTAGGCCACAGACTAGGAGAATTTTCTCCAACTCGTAAGTTCACTCGACACGGAGGTAAGATGCAGAAGGAGCTTGATCAAAAGAAAAAAGAAGCTGAAATAACAGCAGCAAAAAGCGCTAAGGCTTCTGCTGACACAACCAAGAAATAATATTTATTTTTATGAAAGCTACACTTACAAACTATCGTCAATCACCTCGTAAAGTTCGCCTTGTTGCAAATGCAGTCAAGGGCAAAAACGTTGCGCAGGCAGAAGTAGAGCTTTCATACATGCCTAAGCGTGCAGCTGATCCTATCAAAAAGCTTATCAAAAGTGCTGTAGCCAATGCTACAAAAGACGGCGTTGATGCTAAGAATTTGGTTATCAAAAACATAGAAGTTAACCAAGGTCTTGTCATGAAGCGTTTTATGCCTCGAGCTATGGGTGTGGCAAAGCCTATCAAGAAAAAGATGAGTCATGTCACTGTTGCTCTGACAGAGAAAAAAGCAGAAAGCAAAGAAGTTAAGGCTAAAAAAGTTAATAAAACTAAGAAATAATATATGTCAAAAGTAGTTCACCCATATGCACATAGATTGGTAACCCTAAGAGACTGGAAAAGTCGCTGGTTTGCTGATGACGCTAACTTTGTAGAAAATCTCAAAGTGGATGTTGTTGTTCGTGAGTTTCTAGAAAAGAGACTTCGTGGCTCTTATGTTTCTTCTGTTGAGATAGAGCGTGGTCAAAAGGCTATTAGAGTGATACTTCGCACTTCTCGCCCAGGAATGATTATAGGACGTAACGGTGAAGCAGCAACTAAGCTAAAGGCAGACATCATGAAAGAGCTCAAGCGTGCCAAGCTTTCTGTAACAGATGAAATCAAACTAGAAATAGTAGAAGTTACTTCTCCAGATGCAGATGCAAAGCTCGTGGCTTATATGATAGCTGAAGGTCTTGAAAAGCGTATGCCTTATCGCCGAGTGATGAAGCAACTTATCGAAAAGGTTATGACTGTACGTGGAGTACAAGGGGTACGTTTTTACGTAGGAGGACGTCTTGGTGGAGCTGAAATCTCTCGAAGTGAAATTTTGAAGCGTGGTAGTGTGCCACTACAAACAGTACGTGCTGATATTGATTTTGCTCGTGAAAAAGCTCACATGGCTTATGGAGATATCGGTATCAAGGTTTGGATCTACAAAGGTCAAGTTTTTGCAAAAGATAATAAAAAGACAAATTAAGGCTTATGTTATTCCCAAAGAAAGTAAAATTTAGAAAGTGGCAAAAGAAAAGAACTGACATGACCAGTCGTGTTGAGACTCGTGGGACAGAACTATCTTTCGGATCTTTTGGTCTCAAAGGAGAAGCTCTTGGACGTATCACCTCAAACCAGATAGAAGCAGCTCGAAAGGCCGCAAGTCGTCACCTTACAAAGGTTGGCCGTATGTGGATCCGCGTTTTCCCAGACAGACCTATCACAAGCAAGCCAGCAGAAGTTCCGATGGGAGGAGGAAAGGGAGATTTGCAAGGCTACTGTATGGAGGTTTTACCAGGACGCATCCTCTTTGAAGTAGACGGTGTCCCAGAGGCGGTAGCAAAAGAAGCGCTTCGAAAGGCGGGAACAAAGCTACCAATCAAAACTAGAGTTATCTCTAGAGATTAGTAAAAAGTAGACATTTTTCAAAAAATCAGTAGTATATTAGGACTAAACAAAATTATTATGACCACTAAAACAGCACAACAAAAAACTCTCAAAGGGACTGTCGTATCTGACAAGATGGATAAGACTGTGGTTGTTGCTGTGACTCGTTTTGTTAAGCACCCAAAATATCAAAAGTTTCTTAAGATAACAAAGAAGTTCAAAGCGCATGATGAGAACAATGCTCACAAGGCAGGGGAAAAAGTCGAAATCATGCAAACACGACCGATTTCAAAAGATAAACACTTTAAAGTGGTAACAAAATAGGCTTATGGTACAAGATGGAACAGTTGTAAAAATTGCAGATAACTCAGGAGGACAAGTTGGAAAAATTTTCAAGGTCCTTGGAGGTTCAAAGCGTAGATATGCCGGCATCGGAGATGTTGTTGTTATCTCTATCAAAAAGGCAGAACCACGCAAAGCAGTCAAGAAAAAGGACGTTTGTTATGCAGTGGTTGTAAGACAAAAGAAAGACTTTCGTAGAAAGGATGGTTCTTATATCCGCTTTGATGACAATGCAGTTGTTATCCTCGAAAAGGGTAAGCAAGAGCCAAAAGCTGGTCGTATCTTTGGTCCTATTCCGCGTGAAATAGCAGAGCTTGGCTATCAAAAGATTGCCTCTCTTGCTCCAGAGGTCTTATAAAAATATTTAAATACATATGAAACTTAAAAAAGGAGACAACATAATAGTGATAGCCGGAAAAAACAAAGGCGAAAAAGGTACCATCACCAAGGTATTTGCTGATTCAAATCGTGTTGTTGTTGGTGGCGTAAACAAAGTCAAAAAGCACCTAAAGCCACGCACCAAAGATAAGCAAGGTACAACTATCGAGATAGAAGCTCCTATCAACGCTTCAAATGTGATGGTTGTTGACCCAAAGACAGGTATGGGTACAAGAGTCGGCAAAAAAGACATTGGAGGCAAAAACGTTCGTATTGCTAAAAAAAGCGGACAAGAGTTGAAATAATATGAATATCACCAAAGAAAAAGAATCAAATACCGCAAAGGCTCTAAAAGATTTTGGATACAAAAATGCTGTTTCAGCACCTCACCTTACCAAGATTTCTATTTCTGTAGGAACTGGTTCTGGAATGAAAAAGGATCGCGAAAAGAACAACCTTGTAGCTGATCGTTTGGCAAAGATAACAGGACAAAAGCCAGCACTCCGTGCAGCCAAAAAATCTGTGGCTGGATTTAAAAGTAGAGAAGGAGATCCTGTAGGACTTATGGTAACTCTAAGAGGTGCTCGTATGTACCACTTTATGGACAAACTCATCAACATCGCTCTTCCTCGTACCAAAGACTTCCGTGGTATCGATCCAAAGGCCGTAGACTCTATCGGTAACATGACTATCGGTATCAAAGAGCACACCATCTTCCCAGAAACTTCTGATGAAGACCTCCGAGATGTCTTTGGTCTAGCAGTAACTATCGGTACAACCGCCAAAAACAAAGAAGAAGCTCTAGCCTTTTTCACTCACCTAGGAATTCCTTTTAAAAAATAAATTTTTATGAAAAGTCCCGATTCAAAATTCAGGGCTTTTCTTTTTGGGTAGGGGTGATAGTATAAACAAAAAATACTGCTCTATGAAAAAAATAATAATTGAAAAATATCCAAAGATATTGGAATATCTGGCCGTTGCCTATATGGGTGTTGCTCTTATAAAACTCAACGTTATCGACGAGGGTTACAAAAAGCATGTAATACTTGGGACTTTATTTTTTTCTCTTATTTCTATAAGGGCAAAAAAATGGAAAATAAAAACAATATTTTTCAATTTTGAAGATTTTTGGGAAGCCCTTGCTTGGTATTTATTGGCTACCGTAGTAGGAGTTTTTGTTCTCTATGGTTACAGCCTTTATTATCAAAAAGAGTGGGGAGCTTCAGAGTCTACGCTCCTAGAGTATTCTCTAGGTATTGTAGTGGTCCAAGAAATTCTCTTTAGAGTTTTTCTTTGGAAGCTTGGACAGGAGATCTTTGGGGAAAAATCAGTTGCCAATATAATACTCAACACTTTGGCTTTTGCCAGCATGCATCTGGTATACAAAGATTTTTGGCAAAACTACCTATGGCTACTCATGTTGCTCGCAGGTGCAATGTTTGCAACACTGTACTACTTTTACCCCAAGCTTTATTTTGTTGTTCCTGTACACATTGTTCTCAATGCTGTAGCAGTACATTTTGGTATTTTTCACTAAGTTAAGCACATTTCAAATGGCTCCTCCGGGAGCCTTTTTTATTGACATTTATTGTTATTTTGTTAATGTAAATTTAAACAAAACTTTTTATATGAAAAGTAAACCATTTATTATCTTTTTGGCCGCATTTGCAATAATTGCGATAATCGTACTTTTTCTTGGTTTCTGTTACCCAAAAAATTACCACGCGGGACTTCTCACAATTTTGGCTTTTGCCGGCGCAGCTTCAGTCGCGGTTTTGGTTCTTCTGTATTTAACACATATAGAAAGTCTACAAAACCAACTTTCTAAAAAATAAGAAACCTCTCTTTAACAGAGATAAATACTCCGATAGAGTTGATTTATACCCGATTAATTCGGGTATTTAATTTTCTTGACTTTCTATGTTTTTTTAGTAATGTGAAGAAAAAACTATTTCGGACATTAAAACAATTAATATGAAAACAAAGAAAAGTTATTATTTCGGGGTTTTGGTTATTATTGCCATTATTATGGCTTTCTTAGCTCCTATTCTTTTTACAATACACAAAACAGGTTTGCATCCCGTTATTCTCTGGGCAAGCGCGTTAAGCACATCCTTGTCTTTGTGGGTATTGCTCTTATGCCACAACATTGAGTTGATAAAGATCAAAAAAGAGATCATCTTTCTTAAATTTCGACGCTTTGAAAATCCACAAGAACTTTCTGGTTTACATAAAGCTCTTAAAGACCTCGGTACAACAGAAGAAGAGTTTGTGGCTTTAAGAAAAAGCTTAATTGGAGGTTTCAATGTAAGATACGAAAAGATAAAAAGCCTGGAGGATTTGGATGATATAGAAAAAGAATATTCAGGTATCCTAAACTGGGATAAATCTGGTAAGGTACATAGAGCTTTCAATGAAGCAGTAAAAGGACCTTTTCTTTTTACAAAACTTAAAGACTTGTTCTTGAAGAAGCTGGATCAATTAAAATTAAATAATTACCCAACTATCGAAACCGCAGAATTTTATAATTACTGTAATGGGCCAGTAAGTCTTATTTTTAATCTTAGGGAAGCTTGCCCTGAAAGGTTCACGGAGCTTGAAGAAAAAGCAAAATAATCTGCTCATAAGTTTTGAATACTAAGCCTGAGACTATGTCTCAGGCTTTTTTCTTGACCCGGAAGTGAGACTTGGTGTTGTGTTTTTAGTGTGTGAGTTTATCGAAATACTAATGTTTACCTCTGGGTTGACCAAAATTGCTATTTCTGCTAGTATAAGCGGGTTCCTTTGAAATCCCTGTTTCTCTCTGTGTCCTCAATAAAATGAAGCTACAGAAACAAATAGGCGATATTTCATAGGGAAATACAACAATTATGGCAAAAACATCAGTTATCGCGCGTTCAAAAAAGACGCCAAAATATAGCACTCGAGCAGTCAATCGCTGTTTTCGTTGCGGTCGAGCTCATGGTTACATGAGAGACTTTGGACTATGTCGTATCTGCTTCCGTGAATACGCCAACGAAGGAATGATTCCAGGTATCCGTAAGAGTTCTTGGTAATCTTCATTTTCACTATCAAACAATAAACAAAACATATGGATCAAATCTCAAACATGCTAATAACAATGAAAAACGGCGCAATGGTACAAAAGCGCTCTGTGGTTGTTCCTTTTTCAAAGGTTAAAAGTGCTATCGCACAATGTTTGAAAGACAATGGTTTTATCACAGGTTTTTCAAAAAAGACAGAAAAAGACAATGTTTCTGTTTTGGAAATAGAACTTTCATATCCAAACGGAGCTTCAAGATTTTCTGATGTGAAGCGTATCTCAAAGCCATCTCGTCGTGTTTATATGGGTGTGCGCGATATACACACTGTAAAAAACGGTCATGGTATCACTGTATTTTCTACTCCAAAAGGTATCCTTAGCAACAAGCAAGCTCACAAAGAACAGGTCGGTGGGGAAGCTTTATTTATGATTTGGTAATAGAGTTAAATATATGAGTAGAATAGGAAAACAACAACTAACAATCCCACCAAACACAACAGTAGATTTTACTGGTGGAGTTTTCACTGTAAAAGGTCCACTTGGATCTCTTTCTAAGACTTTGGCAAATGACGCTGTTGCTATCAACATCGAAGGAGGTGTTATCACTTTTGCTCCCAAAAAAGAAGATCCATTTTCTCGTGCTCTTTGGGGTACATATGCTTCACACGTAAAGAACATGCTCTCTGGTGTTAATGCTGTTTATACCAAAAAGCTTATTCTTGAAGGAGTTGGTTTCAAAAGTGAGGTTAAAGGCAAGGATCTAAACTTGGCACTCGGATTTTCTCACCCTGTTGTTGTTGCTATTCCAGAAGGACTCACTGTAACAGCAGAAAAAAACAACCTTACTTTCTCTGGTATAGACAAGGAGCTAGTCGGAGCTTTTACAGCAAAAATCAGAGCACTCAAAAAGCCAGAACCTTACAAAGGTAAAGGTTTCCGCTATGATGATGAAGTTATCCGTCGCAAGGCAGGTAAGAAAACAGCATAATAAATTTTTAGTATAAATATATGTCAAGACAAAACACACAAGAAAAGAAAATGAGAATCAAGCGCAAAGTGCGTGCGCTTATCTCTGGTACAGAAGCTCGACCACGCTTGAGTGTATTTCGCTCTAACAAATTCATCTATGCTCAACTCATCGATGACGCTTCTGCCAAGACTCTAGCTTCAGCTAACGATATGTCAGCTAAGGGTACAAAGATGGCTGGCGCTATCGCTGTCGGAAAAGATATAGCAAAGGTAGCCAAAGAAAAAGGCATTGTTACTGTAGTTTTTGATCGAAACGGTTTCAAGTACGCAGGTCGCATCAAAGCTTTAGCAGATAGTGCTCGCGAGGCAGGACTTAAATTTTAATTCAAACCAATATGACTGAAAAAACAACTACAACAAAAAATTCTTCAGAAAGACGACCTAGACCAGCCGGAGCAAAAAGTTTTGCTGATCGAGTCAAAGACGTAGATCAAAAGATCATTGATATTCGTCGCGTAACACGTGTTGTTGCTGGAGGACGCCGTATGAGCTTTGCCGTTTCTATGATTATCGGAGACAAAAACGGTGTTGTTGGTATCGGTACCGGAAAAGCGGGGGATACTGCGCTTGCTATCTCAAAAGCTCTTAAAGAAGCCAAGAAAAATGCTATCAAAATCAAAAAGACAGACACCGGTTCTATCCCAAAGGATGTTCGAGCAAAATACACTTCTTCAGAAGTTATGCTTTTCCCAAACAAAGGTAAAGGGTTGGTAGCTGGAGCAGCAGTGCGAGACATTCTAGTTATTGCTGGAGTTCGTGATGTAACAAGCAAGGTCCTTTCAGGAAGTAAAAACAAGCTCAACACTGCTCGTGCTGTTATGAAAGCCCTTGCTCCTATCTCTACAAAGTATTCTTTCAATCTACCAAAGATTGAGGTCGCACCAGAGCTTATACCAAATACAAAAGAGTAATATATGTTAAACACACTAAAAAGAACAACAAAAAATAAAAAGCCAAAGCTAGTAGGTCGTGGAGGTACTCGCGGTAAGACTTCTGGTCGTGGAACAAAAGGTCAGAAAGCTCGAGCGGGGCACAAGATCCGTCCACACATCCGTGATATCATCAAAAAGTATCCAAAGCTTCGTGGTCGTGGTAAAAACATCAACAAAGCTTTTGTTACTCGAGCAACAATTATCAATCTTTCTGTTTTGGACAAAAACTTCGCAAACGGTGAGTCTATCACTCCTTCAGTGCTTATCTCAAAAGGTTTGATCACTCGCACCAACGGTGTTGTTCCAGCAGTAAAGATTCTCGGTACAGGTGAAATCACAAAAAGTCTCGAAATCTTTGACTGCCAAACTTCTACTTCAGCTAAAACAAAAATAGAAAAAGCAGGAGGTAAGGTTAACGGATAAATTTAAGCTAGTATTAAAACTATGAACTCTTTTTTCAATAAACTAAAAACACTCGTCTCAGACAAATCACTTCGAAACAGAGTGCTTTTTGTCGTTTTTGCCTTGTTTGTTTTTAGATTTTTGGCTGTTATCCCAGTCCCTGGTATAGACACAGCTCGTATCTCTTCTTTCTTGGTCAACAACCAGTTTCTAGGAGTATTCAATGCGCTCTCTGGTGGTGGACTTTCAAACTTCTCTATCGTTATGCTTGGTATCGGTCCATATATCACCGCTTCTATCATCATGCAACTCCTCTCTATGATGAGCTCTAGAGTCAAAGAACTGATGCAAGAGTCAGGTGAAGCAGGACGAAAAAAGTTCAACCAATACACTCGTCTCCTTTCGGTACCGATAGCCTTCTTACAAGCTTTTAGTTTCATCAAGTATTTACAATCCCAAGGAGCAATCGATGCTTTGACTTTGAAAGCTCTTATTTTAAACATTGTTATCATTACTGGCGGTAGTATGCTTCTTCTTTGGATAGGGGAGCTTATCAATGAGTTTGGTATTGGAAACGGAACTTCGCTGATCATCATGGCAGGAATCATTGCTGTTATGCCTAGTAAGATTGCTCAGTTTTTCTTTACCTTTACTATCGATCAACTCCCTGTGACTTTGATATATTGTGCTATCGGGATTCTAGTTATCGCTGGCGTAGTCTACATCTACGAAGCTGAGCGTCCAGTACCGGTAACGTATGCTCGAGCAGTACGTGGCATCAGAACCCTAGGAGGTAACAACACTTATCTACCACTACGCTTAGCACAAGCTGGAGTCATGCCTATCATATTTGCTTCTTCTTTACTACTTTTCCCACAATTCCTAGCCGGAGTATTTGCCAACTCTTCTAGAGAGATTTTGCAAAGTATTTCTTCAGGACTAACTACTTTCCTTCAAACACAATGGCTATACGCTTTGGTCTACTTTGTACTTGTTGTTTTCTTTACTTACTTCTACACTGCAGTTACTTTTGATCCAAAACAAATAGCTGAAAATCTACAAAAGGGCGGAGCTTTTATTCCAGGCATTAGACCAGGAGAGTCTACAACCGAATACCTTGCCAAGATAGTGACTCGTATTACTTTGGTAGGTTCTCTTTTCCTAGGTATTGTCGCCGTTCTACCTTTGATAGTCCGCTCTTCTACAGGTATTACAGCTTTTGCTTTAGGAGGTACTTCACTTCTTATCGTTGTTTCTGTTGTTATCGATCTTGTTCGCAAGGTTGACGCTCAAGTTTCTCTTCACGAATAAAGTAGCTTCTCGCAGGCTCCCAAGGTATAATTTAAAAATGCAAAAAGGAGTCTATATCTTTATCGGGCAATCAGGCTCTGGTAAGGGCACTCAAGTTGATCTTTTGAAACAAAAGATACTTTCTCTTGACCCAGGTGCGAAGGTTTTTGATCTCGAGACAGGAGACATCTTTCGAGAACTTATCAAAGGAGATACTTATACTGGTAAACTAACCAAAGAACTCATCGATAGTGGCAAACTTCCACCTTCATTTTTAGGGGTTCATGCTTGGAGTCATAGTATTATCTACAACTATACAGGGGATGAATATGTCTTTATCGACGGCACCCCAAGGGTGGCCGAAGAAGTCCCAGCCCTTTGTTCTGTCTTTGAATTTTTCAATTGGCATCCACACATCATCAATATTGAAGTTAGTGATGAATGGAGTTATGATAGGCTCAAAGGCCGAGGTCGGGAAGACGACAACAATGAACACAAGATTTGGGGTCGTATCCAGTGGTACCATGAAAGTGTTGTCCCTGCTATAGAACTCCTCAAACAAAATGACAAAGTGGTATATCACAGTGTCTCTGGAGAGCAAACTATAGAGTGTGTCCATAAAGATATCTGTGAGGAGCTTGGGATATAAAATGAAAGCATTCGCGCAAAACATAGCAAATTTTTCGGTCGGCATTTTTCTGCTGAAAAATGGCCTGCTGTTCGTGCCAGTCGCACTCACAACACCGAAAAATTTGCTATGTTTTGCACTCATTAAAGAAAGAAGGAATGTATGATTATCATAAAAACTGAAAGTGAAATAGAGAGACTAAGAAAGGGAGGGCCTATCCTCGCTGATATTTTGCGTAAGGTAGCGAGCCGTGTTGCTCCAGGAGTCACAACGGCAGAGCTCGATGATTATGCTTATAAACTCATCACTGATTTGGGTCATAAGCCAGCTTTTTTAAACTATCGTCCAGAAGGAGCTGATTTTCCTTATCCTGCCTCTCTTATCACCTCAGTCAATGCTGAAGTTGTGCATGGCATACCGGGGAGTAGAGTGCTCAAAGACGGGGATATTATTGCCTTAGACTTGGGGCTCAACTACGAAGGCGTCTTCCTTGATCATGCTATCACTGTGCCTGTCGGAAAAATCTCTGGTAAGGACAAAGAGCTCCTAGCTGTCACAGAGGAAGCTCTCTACAAAGGTATCGAAGCCATCGCTCCTGGCGCTACTGTGGGCGATATAGGGCACGCCATAGAAAGCCACGTAAAGCCCTATAAGCTCGGTATAGTGCGTGTTCTTTCAGGGCACGGCGTAGGGAGGGCTATCCACGAAGATCCTTATGTACCCAACTACGGACGCCCAGGGCGCGGTGAGAAGCTTGTCCCGGGTATGGTTATAGCTATAGAGCCAATGCTGACTCGTGGAAGCGAAGAAGTAGTCACCATGGAAGACGGTTACACCATCAAGACTGTCGACAACTCTCGCTCAGCTCATTTTGAACACACTGTACTGATAAATGAAAAAGGCGAGCCAGAAATTTTGACGAAATAAAAACTATGAAAAAAATAAAAATCTTTGTAATAGCTATTGTTTTAATTTTAGGATCTTTTTTTCTTGTAAAACATTTTAAAAAACCATATAACGGATATCGAAAATTAGAAACAGGTTTTGCACTTTTTAAGCCTTCAGATTTTTTTTATTATCTCCCTCTTCCAAATACCGGGAAGTCCGCAATCTATACAGGTTCAATTAGAGAAATTGATGGTAAGAAATATGTTTGTGTTGTTATTGAAAAAAGACAAAGACCTGGGGGTAGTTGGGGTGGCGTTATTCTATATGAGTTTTCATCAAAACTAGAAGAAGTTCAAATAGGGGAAACATATCAAAAAGAGAATGTTTCTTTTACTGAATTAAAGAATTTTGATCCTCAAAAAAGTGTTGTTGCTTTTTTTGAGCATGGGGCTAAAACATTGTACGATTTTAAATGTAAATAAGGTTTAATAAAAATTCTCAATTGAGAGTTTTTTGTTTGGTATACTAATGGAGTATGAAAACCTTCTTTTACTCATTTCTTTTAATATTCTCACTCTCTGTACCTGCATATGCAGACCATGCTTCTGATTTTGTACTTCAAAATAAAATAGACCAGTTGTTCATAGTCGGCTTTCGTGGAGCGATTTTTGATACGGCGACTGAGACACAAAGGATGCTCACTGAAACAAACATTGGAGGATTGATACTCTTTGATTATGACACTCCGACAGGGGTCTATGATCGCAATATCAAAAATAAAATACAAACAAAATCCTTGATAAAAGATTTGCAGTCTCATTCTAAGACTCCACTTTTTATTTCTATTGATGAGGAAGGTGGCAAGGTTAGTAGACTCAAAAGAGTTCCAGGATTTACTCCTATCATTTCTGCTAATAAACTTTCTCTTAAATCTGACAAACAAGTACAAGTCATTGCTAAAGGGTTAGGGGCAATCCTTTTTGATTATGGATTTAATATGAACTTTGCTCCAGTTTTGGATGTAAATGTAAATAAAAAATCTCCAGCTATAGGTGCTGTTGGTAGATCATTCTCAAATCTTCAAAGTGTTGTTACCCGCAAAGGTATTGCTTTTAGTAAAGGCTTGGAACAAGAAGGTATCATAGCAGTAGGTAAACATTATCCAGGTCATGGTAGTGCAAAAGGTGACACACACAAAGGCTTTGTAGATATCACAAACTCTTTTAAGCAATATGAACTTGTACCGTTTAAAAAGGCGTGCGAAGCGGGGATACCAGCTATTATGGTTGGGCATCTATATGATTCAAAAGTAGATGCATTATATCCAGCCACTCTTTCAAAGAAGCATGTTGATAGACTCAAAGGTCTTGGTTGTAATTCCCAAGTATTCATAACTGATGATATTGATATGAGAGCACTTTCTGATCAGTATTCTCGACGTGATATTTTATTAAATGCTTTCAATGCAGGGATAGATATAGTGATAGCTTCAAACAATATTGGTGACTATAAAGCCGAAGAATTTTTTACAGATAGGAAAATAGTCTTTGATGCAGTAAGGGCGGGGGAGATATCAGAGGCTCGTATAGATGAAGCTTATAACAAAGTCATTATTTTGAAGCAAAAGTTTCGAATTATCAAATAATAAAAATCCTCTCAGTTAGAGAGGATTTTTATTAACTATTTACTTTCTCAAAAATTTTCTTGAAAGTCTCTGGGGAAGAGTGAGCGATGTCA
This sequence comes from uncultured Candidatus Saccharibacteria bacterium, assembly GCA_964505155.1. Taxonomy (GTDB): domain Bacteria; phylum Patescibacteriota; class Minisyncoccia; order Phycocordibacterales; family UBA9973; genus UBA4124. The sequence continues at coordinate 10,260 of CAZDGL010000002.1, read as the reverse complement.
GAGAGGATTTTGCGATCGATTTGGACATTGGCTTTCTTCATCTTATCTATAAACTTTGAGTATGAAAGGCCGAGAGGGCGAACCGCAGCATTGATACGGACTTGCCAGAGCGCACGCTTGTCAGTCTTTTTGTCTTTGCGGTGAGCAAAGGCGTAGCTTCCAGCGTGAGCGATAGCTTCTATAGCTTGTGCTGTTTTTGTAGAGCGACCAAAACGGTAGCCCTTTGTCATAGAGAGAATATTCTTTCTCTTTTTTAGTGCATTTTGTCCTCCTTTTACGCGTGTCATGTTATTGGTTTAAAGTTATAAAGTTTATAAGTTGAATTTAGTTGTGTGGGATAAACTGACTGATTTGCTTTGGTGTCATAGGGAAATCAACAGGCTTCTTTCCTTGAAGCTGACTTGTTCTGGTTTGCTTTGCATTGAAGTGGTTAAACCCAGGCTTACGAGCAAGGATTTTGCCAGTTTTGGTGATTTTTAGTCTTTTTGTGTATGATTTGTTGGTTTTCATATCAGTTTTACCCTTTTGTTAAGCTTTTGGCGTTGTTTTGTCTCGCTCTATTACTATAGCTAGACCTTTTGGCGACTGCTTATGAGGTTCTGCTATCTTATAGTGTTCTGTAATAAAATGCAAGACCCGGTCAAGTCTTTCCTTCAAAAAGGCTTGATCCATAGACTTTGTTCGCCCACGTAGGAAAAGTTCGACTTTTATACGATGTCCCTCCTTGAGCCATTTTGAGGCTGTTTTGGCCTTGAGCTCGAGATCATGGTCTCCGGTGCCTATCTTGATCTGGAGACTCTTGGTTTCGGTGGTTTTGGCACCAAGCTTGGCTTTTTGAGCTTTTTTCTTTTGCTCGTATTGGTATTTACCAAAGTCCATGAGCTTGGCGATGACTGGCTTTGATAGGGCGTTGATCTCTATGAGGTCTACTCCACGAGTTTTGGCCATTTCTAAGGCTTCTGCCAAAGGAAAGATACCTAGGTTCTCTCCGGTAGCATCTAGTACTCGCATTTCTGTTGCTCTTATTTGACTGTTAATTCTTTCTCGCAAGGGGTATAGTGTTATTGTTTAATATGTCCCTAAATAATACCCAAAATTTACAAAATAGTCAACCAGATATAGGGGTTTTTCGCTTAAACAAAAAATCGGGAGAAACCCTCGCTATATTTGTCGAGAGGTTTCGCAAGGAGTATAACGTCGCACAAGACGTGTCAGTGACTTATGCTGGGCGACTTGATCCGATGGCAGAGGGTGAAATGATAGTTTTGGTTGGTGAGGATTGTAAAAGAAAAGAGGAATTTTTGGGTCTTGATAAAACTTATGAGTTTGAAGTGCTCTTTGGCGTTTCGACTGATACCTTTGATATGCTTGGACTAACCATTGACTATAAGAGTTATACTCCGACCAAAGAAGAGATATTTGAAAAGATAGAAGTTATAAAAAATACCAAAGAGTTTACTTATCCGCCCTACTCCTCAAAACCTGTGGATGGTGTGCCACTTTTCTCTCATGCTCGAGCGGGGACACTGCCTGAAGTCTTACCCAAGATGGAGGGAGAAATAAAGAGTCTTGTTTTGAAGGATTTGCGAGAGGTGACTTTTGCTGAAGCAATAAAGCAAAAAATAGAAATTATAAAAATGATAGAAGGTGACTTTCGGCAAGAAGAGATACTCAGCGGTTGGGAAGAATTTGTATCAAAGCATGGTGAAGAGAAGTGCTTCATAGGAGAGTTTGAAGCCTTTGTTACAAGTGGGGTCTATATCAGAACTTTAGCGACCATGTTTGGCGGTGTGGCGTATAGTATCAAAAGGGTGAGGGTTGGATAGTTTTACTTATAAAATAACTAACCCCCGACACACTGATGTGTCGGGGGTATAATTTAAACACTTTCATAACCAGCTGGAACAAAAACATCGCCAGGTTCTTTGGGGAGAGAATTAGCTGCTCCTGATTTCAAATAAAGAACTCCAGGGAAGCCGGTTTTTTGTGTCGTTGCTTTTTTTACAAGCTCACCCTCTTCCTTGGATAGTAAATCTTCATTTATGAAAAAGATGTTTTCTTCTTTGATCTTATAGTGACCAAAGGATTTTTTTTCTCTGCTGAAGTTTTCAGCAGACTCCCTTACTCCCTGATTAAGGGCGTAACAATCATAAGTACCTAAAAAACTGCCTCTGGCGATTTTTTCAACTTCTTCAGTGGCAATCCTTCTTGATTCAGGAGAAGCTCCTAGTAATGAACGCAAACTCATAAAATGGGTTTTGGGTTAAATAAAATGAACAGCAACCTTCATTATCTCTCTTTTTGGAAATAAGTCAAGTAATTGTGCTGGTAGCAGGTGATATAATCAGATCTATGAATACACAACAAATAGCAAATAGATTGGTAGAGCTTTGTCGAGCAAATAATTTTGAAGGCGCGTGGGATGAGCTCTTTGCTCCCAACTGGACAACATACGAACTTGAAGAGTGGGGCGGAGGGGTGAGGCAAGGTAAAGAACAAGCTAAAGCCTCGGCTGATCAATGGAAAGCTGACATAGAAGAAATGCACGAAATGACTATAAGTGACCCTATCGTTGCTGATGATAGTTTTGCTTGCGTAATGATGATGGATACAACTAGTAAGACACGAGGAAGAAATAAAGAGTCTGAGGTTTGTGTTTATAAGGTCAAAGATGGAAAAATAGTAAGTGAGAGATTTATATAAATATAATCAATTTAAAAACTCCCAAAAAGGGAGTTTTTATATTGTGGACTTAGTGCGTGAAATAAAGGAGATAAGTATCCCAAGATGGGTGTGGAATAAAAAACAGCCCCATGTTTGGAGCTGTGTTAAAAAAAGAATTTACTTAAAATTTTTTAGGCTACATTGTTGCGGCAAATCTTATTCCAATACGGTGAGCTTCTGGTTCGTTTGAAAGTGTGATACTTACTACTCCATCCCAGCCAACAGACAGCCTCATTATCAGCTCTTTTACTGAAATTAAGTCACCAAAACCATCTTCATGGAAACGGATCTTATTAGATGAAATTCCGAACTTGAAAAGATTGTCTATAATACAATCTTCTTCCAGCCACTCTTTTATTTCTGCTGGAGCATTTTTGAGCAACCCAGCAGTAAGGTCTTTTTCGCTCTCGGCGATTGCGGTTATTTCTTTTTCCAACTCTTTTAGGGCAGAGGAACGTCGGCCTATAATATCACCTAAGGCGCCTTTTAATAGCTTGCTCATTTTTAATTGATTTGTTTGTTATAATAATAGCATTTATTAAAAATAAGTCAATAGTAAAGAGAATGGGTCGTGATCCCGCAGTTACTAAGCATTTTTAGGGGGAATTGCCCCGCGAGTCAAAGCTTGTCAGTCACAAGCTTTGCTCTGGGCACCAGCTCGTCTATTTTCTCTGATGAGAAAATAAGACTCCGCTGATTCGATTTCCCACACAAGACAAGAAGTTGTCTTGTTCCATCTCCACAATTTAAAAACCTCCCATTACAGGAGGTTTTTAAATTGTGGAGATGGGGGAAATCGAATCCCCGTGTAGGAATGTTTGATACACACATCTACGCGCATAGTGCTATTTATATCTTAAATACTAAATAAAAAATTGCACAAAAATATAGTATTTGTACCTCGTCTATTTCGACGGACTTTTGAGGTTCAAAGTCCATATCTAAGCCCAATGTTTTGTTGCCGTACACACTTTATTGAGCATCAAGTGGAGCGACACTAGGTTGGCGTTTAAGCGAACGCTAGAGCGAAGTTTCCGAAAGGAGACTTCACCTTAGAAAGACTGTTTCCAGTTATCTGTGTGAGAGGATGTTTATCGAGGATACACTCATACTCGACGCGCATATGTACCAAGGACATGACTATCGAAACCTGTCATCCCCAAGTGAGTAGAAAGTTATAAAGTTAAAAGTTTGTAAAGCTTATTCACCACGGCGAAGCTCACGATCCAAGTCTCTTTTCTTTATACTTTCTCTTTTGTCAAAGTTCTTTTTTCCTTTGGCTACGGCGATTTGCGCCTTGATGTAGCGACCTTTACTGTACAACGATATAGGTATGATAGTCAAGCCTTTGGTTTGCAAACTTTTCAAAAGCTTAAGCATTTCTTTTTTGTGGACTAGAAGTTTACGAGTGCGATAAGGGTCAAACTCTGGTCCTGCATTTTTCTCTTGCCAAGCGGGGATGTGCGCTCCTAGAAGTACCACTTCTCCGGAAACTATTGCCACATAAGCTCCAGAGAGGGAGCCGTGGTGGGCTTTCAGGGATTTGACCTCAGTCCCTAAGAGCTCGATACCAGCTTCGATAGTCTCAAGGTATTCGTAGTCGAAGGAAGCTTTTTTGTTTTCTATAAGACTCATACATGACAATCGTAACATGATTTTGCTATAGTGAGAGAATGAAAAAGTATAAAACTTCTTGGGATCTAAAACTGCTTTATAAAAGTCCAAAAGACCCACAAATAGAGAAAGATATGTTCTCTATAGAAAAGATCTGTGAAATGTTGTCAAAAAAATATTCTGACAAAAAGTTTATTACTTCACCAGAGTCTCTTTACAGCGCTCTTGAAGATGTAGAGAGGGTGACTGCTTCTATAGGAGAAAGCAAGCCATTATTTTATTTTTGGCTTAGAACCGAGCTTGATTCAGGTGATTCCTACTCTAAAGCAAAACTTCAGTCGATTGAGCAACGCTTAATTATAGCCGGAAACAAGTTGATATTTTTTGATTTAGCAGTAGCTTCTATACCAAAAAGTGAGCAGGGTAAGTTCCTTCAATATCCAAAACTTAAAAAATATAAGTATCTCCTGGAAAGAACTTTTCTTTTAGCAAAATTTAATCTTTCAGAAAAAGAAGAGCAAATGGCTACACTTCTATCACAACCTTCTTTTTCAATGTGGACACAAGCAACAGAACAATTTCTCGGTAAGAAAACTATTCTTTTCAAAAAGAAACTAATACCCATATCTGAAGCTACAGACATACTCCCAGAACTTTCTCTTAAAGATCGTGCCTATGTTTATAAGGAAATATTGAAAGCTTGTAATGATGTTGCTTCAGTTGCAGAGCCAGAGTTAAATGCCATAGGAACTTATAAGAAAATATTAGACCAACAAAGAGGTTTTATATCTCCACAACAATCACAAATAATTAGACACGAGCTTGATGATCATGTGGCCAAAATGGTTGTTGATCTAACAACAAAATACTTTTCTATAAGCAAGAAATTTTATTCTCTTCATAGAAAGCTTTTAGGAGTTTCATCTTTGGGCTATCAAGATAAAAGCGCCAAAATTGGGAAAGTAAAAAAAGTTTTTTCTTTTGAAGAAGCTGTATCTGTTGTCAGAGAATCATTTTCTTCAATAGACTCAAAGTATTCTTCTATATTTGAGGGCTTCTTAAAAAGTGGGCAGATAGATGTCTATCCAAGAAAAGGAAAGAAGTCAGGTGGCTTTTGTGCTTCGGTTTTAGGGGCTCCAACTTTTATTTTACTTAACTTTACAAAAGATATCAGATCAGTAGAGACTCTTGCCCACGAAATGGGTCATGCTTTTCATGCTCACTTTTCTAAAAATCAACCTCCGCATTATACTCATTATCCAATGTCTACAGCAGAAGTAGCTAGCACCTTTTTTGAAAATTTTGTGTTTGATGTTTTATATACAAAGCTTCCTGTAAAAGAAAAAATAAACTTTCTACACTCCAAGCTTATAAGTGATATCAGTACTGTCTTTAGGCAAGTTGCTTGTTTTAATTTTGAAAGTGAGTTTCACAATACTCTAAAAGAAAAAGGCTATTTATCTTCAAAAGAAATACAAAATATAATGGTTAAAAACATGTGGGCATATCTCGGTTCAGCTTTTAAGCTTACAGAAGAGGATGGGCTTGAGTATGTTAGATGGTCTCATTTAAGAATGTTTTTCTACACAATTTCTTATTCGTTTGGCTTTTTAGTTAGCAAGGCTCTATATGAGAACTATAAAAAAGATTCTTCTTACATAAAAAAAGTAGAGCAATTTCTTTCATCTGGAGCCTCAATGAGCCCAAAGGATATATTTACTTCTGTTGGCATAGACATAACCGATCCAAAGTTTTTCGAAGACGGACTCAAGGCTATAAGTGAAGACATCAAGAGACTTGAAAAGCTTGCCAAGCAAGAAGGTCTCATATAGCTAAACGAAAGCTTATTTTTGTGTATAATAGTCGCTATGACTAAACAACAAAAAAGTGGGCCGAAATTGCCTCAATTACCAAAGAAAACTCCTCCTAAGAAAAATGTATTTTCTTATCTTTTTAGCACATTGCTTATATTTGCTATCCTCATTGGTGTTTACGGAGCTATTTCAGAAGTATCTTCTGCCAAAAAGGTAGAGACAGTAGCTCTTTCTCAAGTCGCTCGTTTGGTTGATGCAGGTGAGATAAAGACGATCACAGTTGAAGGTCAAGACATATCTATAGAAAAAGTCAGCGGAGAGAAACTAAAATCCAAAAAAGAAGCAGGCTCTGACATCGTCGGGCTTTTAAAAAGTTATGAAGTAGACCAAGAAAAGCTTCGAGCTGTTGATATAAATGTTGTTACTCCAAGCGGATTTTTGTTTTTCCTTTCTCAGATTTTACCGTTTCTTTTTCCGGTTTTGATTTTGGTATTTTTTGTTTGGATGCTTACTCGCCAAGCCAAAGGCTCTGGTATGCAGGCTTTTTCCTTTGGACAATCAAAGGCTCGCATTACAGACCCAAGCGACAAAAACAACAAGGTTACATTTAAAGACGTAGCGGGTGCAAGAGAGGCCAAAGAAGAACTCAAAGAAATAGTCGACTTTTTGAAAAACCCAAAGAAGTTTTTAGATATTGGTGCCAAGATTCCAAAGGGTGTGCTCTTAACTGGTGCCCCAGGTACAGGAAAGACACTTCTTGCTCGCGCGGTAGCAGGGGAAGCAGGAGTACCGTTTTTCCATCTTTCAGGAAGTGAGTTTGTTGAGATGTTTGTCGGTGTGGGTGCATCACGTGTGCGAGACCTTTTCAAAATGGCTAAGCGTGCATCACCTTCTATCATCTTTGTGGATGAGATTGATGCGGTAGGGCGTGTGCGCGGTGGAGGCTATGGTGGAGGAAATGATGAAAGAGAACAAACTCTCAACCAGATACTTGTTGAGATGGATGGTTTTGAGCCGGCAGACAAGGTCATAGTCATGGCTGCGACCAACAGAAGTGATGTGCTTGACCCAGCCCTACTTCGTCCAGGAAGATTTGATAGGCGAGTGACACTCGACTTACCAGATCGTCGTGATCGAGAAGATATATTAAATGTTCACGCTGGCAAAAAACCTCTTGCTGGGGATGTAAACCTAAAAGTTATTGCTGAACGTACCCCAGGCTTCTCTGGTGCTGACTTGGCATCACTTATGAATGAAGGGGCGATACTTGCGGCGAGAGAAAATAGAAAGACAGTAGAGCAAAAGGATTTGATAAGGTCTATCGAAAAAGTGATGATTGGGCCAGAACGTAAAAGCCATCTTCTTACAAAGAAAGATAAGGAAATAACAGCTTATCATGAAGCAGGGCATGCACTTATTTCTTCAGTTTTGCCTTATGCTGATCCTGTACACAAAGTAACAATAGTTTCTCGTGGAAGCGCCGGCGGGTACACTTTTCACTTACCTTTAGAAGAAAGAAAGCTTCAATCTAAAAAAGAGCTTTTGGATGATATTGCTGTGACTCTCGGTGGATATGCAACTGAAGAACTTGTTTTTGGAGATATAACAACTGGTCCGTCAAACGATTTACAAGTGCTGACAAATCTAGCTCGTGCTATGGTCACTCGCTGGGGGATGAGTGAGACTATCGGTCCGAGAGCGCTTGAAAATGATGGTGGTAAGCCGATGTTTGGTATGGGAGTGGAGGCCAAAGAGTATTCAGAAAAGATTAGCGCACTCATTGATGATGAGGTCAACAAAATAATTGATGGTGGATTTAAAAAAGCCAAAGAAGTACTCACTACACACCGAAAGGCGTTAGATGCTATAGCTCAAAAGCTTATAGAAGTAGAAACACTAGAGCAAGATGAATACAATGCTCTTATCAGTTCATTAGGAATCAAGCCAAAGACTTTGTAAGACACTAAGTTTCAATTCGTCAAAATATATATGAATAAAATACTTTTGGCTCTTATGATAGTGCTTGTGCCAAGTGTTTCTTTTGCGCAAAGCACTGTGCGTTGTCCTACGCCTCCAAAAAGGCAAGGTAACGTCAACCATATATTTTTCTCTTTCAAAGACAAAAGTGCAAACCTGGGTACATATCTTCCGAAAAATCTTGTTTTGGTAGGAGTAGAATATCTCAAAAATGGTCCAAGATGTTTGACCAAACAAACTTATACTGCTTTTGTGGAGCTCAATGATGCTCTTAAAAAAGATACAGGGGAGAGTCTGCTCATCTCTTCAGCTTGGCGTAGCCCAAAGACACAAATGTACTTTGCAAAAAACAGAAGTGAGTTTGCTGCCAACCCAGGGAGAAGTGAACATCAACTCGGCACAGCGATGGATCTGGATTTTGTGGGTTCAAAAGAAGAAGACTTTTTTATCGACTCCAAAGCTTATAAATGGATGATAGAAAATGCACACAACTATGGCTTTATTCAAAGTTTTGATTTGGCTGGGCAAGAATTAACAAATATCCCAAACGAGCCTTGGCATTGGAGATATGTGGGTAAAACTATAGCTACAAAAGTAAAAACAGAAAAGTTAAACCTAGCTCAGTATCTGTTTGATAGGAAAGAAGCCAAGAAAAAAGGTCTTAGCTACTAGCTTTGTCTTCTCCAACAAGAGCAAGTTCACTCTCTATCTGTTCAAGTATCTCGTAGTGATAAGCGATAGCTTCGTTGGTGAGGGTTATAAGATTTTCATGATCCAAAGACTCTCCGGCGCCACGCACAAGTGCTAGGTGGACAATAAATGCTCCTTCAAAAAATCCACTCCATTCGAGAAGTTCTGTAGCATTGTCCCACTCATCACCCACGTATAAGTCTCGCATTTTTGAAAGTTTCTCAAATGTTTTTTCTGCCTTTGGTAAGGTGACATCTATAGCTCCGGCGTCAGTTGCTATCTTCATAAACTCTTCTTCATAAAGAGAGTTTCGATCGAGCATGTCTTGTACTTTTTCAGCTCCGACCTTTTCAACAAGGGCACTGTGACCTTTTGAAATAGTGTCTTTGGCTAGTTTGGCAAAGGCGACGACTTCACCAAGTTTTTTGGCTGTAAATTCATTGATATTCATATCGAAGATTATAGCATTAAAATAGGGAGGGGTTTTCTTTTTGGAGGATAGGATATACAATCTTTATGCTTAACAAGCGGGCGTATAGCTCAGTTGGTAGAGCGCCGAGCTTATACCTCGGTGGTCCATGGTTCGAGTCCATGTACGCCCACAAAACATTGACTTTTCTATAAAAGTATGTAATATAAAAATTGAAATCAAAACCGAAACCTTACGGTCAATTAAGGGTATTTTGTACATCAAAAACAATAAATAAAAAATGAAAAAAAGTCTTATCATGCTTTTTGTTATGCTGGGAATACTTTCGGCATGCAGAAAAGAAAAAGTCCCTCCGCCAAATCCAGGAGGTAATGTTTTTGAAGCTTCCTTCAAAAAGGATTCTTCAGTGGTGGAGCAAATTATTCAGGTGCCTAAAAATGGCCACGTAACAGTTTCTGGTATTTTAAATACTGGAAGTGTTAATGGATTCCAGACTACTTCAGTTGAAGTGTCGCTTAAAAAGCTGGGAGACGCCAGTGAGCCAAAAAGTTACCTGAGAAGGATTTACTTTACGATAGAAGATGCTGGAAGTGTAACTTTCACATCACCCATAAAGGACTCTGTTGTAAATAATACTTTCTCTTTTGATAATTTTTTAAAAAATTATAGTCAGTTTAAAACGCTGAATATTAAGCTTCACGCTGATATACTTGCTGGTGCTACTAATGGTACAGGACTCGAAGATGCTTTAATTGTAGAGATCAAGGTATTTTATACCCATGGAGGCTCTGCAATTCCAGCGCAAACAAATGTTGTCGTTGGGCACAAAACTATTTTTAGCACAGCCCCACAACCATTTTCTGTTTCTTCTTATGCTGACTCGACAAATCCTTCTGGGGCAGTCGTCCTGGAAGGGCAGAGTATAGAGATCTTGCGTTATGCTGTGGGAGTAAATGGACAGTCCGGCTCAGTGACCTCGCACCGTTTATTGTTACAAGGACAAGGATCGAG
>CAZDGL010000001.1:135902-151180 GCA_964505155.1 uncultured Candidatus Saccharibacteria bacterium | reverse complement strand
TATTGGTCTAATGTGGATGAAGGAGAATTAAAATGACGTATTGGGGACAGTATGATAGAGGTGTCGATATTTCGGTCTTGATTGGCAAAATCATGAAGTCCGTAGAGAATATCACTTACGATGAGTTGGTGTTCGAAACTATAGATGGTGAAGTCTATAAGCTTCTCCATTTTCAGGACTGTTGTGAATGCGTTCAGATAAATGATATCGTAGGTGATCTGGATGATCTGGTCGGATATCCAATTTTGATCTCTGAAGAGGTTTCTGGTGAAACTGGATTCGATGAGCACAATTATGAATCCTACACGTGGACTTTCTACAAGTTTGCAACCATCAAGGGATACGTCGATGTTCGATGGTTGGGAACTTCGAACGGATATTATTCCGAGAGTGTCGATTTCGTAAGGGTGAAGTGAAAACTCTCGCTTGACAAGTTCTAGAAACTCAGCTAAATTTCTAAACATAAGAAATGAGGAAGGAATTTAGCAATGCGCAATCCGATAGCCAAGTCGCTCCGCTCCGCACACCTTTCCCATAAGGTGGTGAAGCCTCGAGGAAGGGACGGTAATGGAACCGGTAATTGTCGGTCTCCTCGCATGGATCTTTGTCCAGCTAATGGCAATCTCTGCATACCTCTACGAAATCAACAAGATGATGAAGGGTAAGTGATGAGCAATTTTCTCCTTTTCCTTATCATACTTCAACTTTCCTTCATCATCTACACTCTCGTATACCTCGTAACTCTTTTGGAGAAAAAGAAGTGATACTGATAACTCTGCTGACGCTTGTCTTGGTAGACGAGCTTATGCTTTCGGTCGAAATGAACGGTTATTGGGGAGAAGAATTCGATGTATGATATCCTTGCCTTCGCTTGGGAATACTACTGGTCCCTCGGATTTCTTACAGCAATCGCTCTGAAGCTTTTTGATACCTTCAAGGGTCTACCAATTCTGGTAGAGGATATTTGGCATTTTGCTATCAACGTGGTCGCATGGCCGCTCGCGGTCCTCATCGTAATCTACTACATTTTCAAAAATTTCGGACAAATCCGACTCTTCTAAAAATCAACCTAAATAGCTCCTACGAAATGGGAGCTATTTTACCTTGTGGTTGCTTAACAATAAATTCATAACAGACGATCAAGTTGAGGGATACGTTGGGTTCGTATACCTCATCACCAATATGGTAACCGATAAGAAGTATATCGGTAAGAAACTATTCAAATTCAAAAAAGCCTATCAGAAAAACAAGAAGCGAAAGAAGAAGCTGGTTGACTCGGATTGGAAAACCTACTACGGTTCCAATGCCGAACTTTTGGAAGACGTCAAGGAGTATGGTGACCACAATTTCAATCGTGAGATCCTGCACCTTTGCAAGACCAAGGGAACTTGCAATTATTATGAAGCATACGAGCAGTTTGTCCGAAATGTCTTGTTGAAGGACGATTACTACAACGGATGGATTGCAGTGAAAGTCGGAAGGACACATATAAAATGAGTACATTTGGTGGTCGAGGTTTCTACTATCCTGAACGTCCTATGACTCTTGAAGAGGAAGAACCATATTTTCTTCGAGAAATGATGCAAGATATTATCGACCAATCAAACAGCGATCTTCCTGCAGGGTTCAGGATTGACGCGATACGGAATATGGCCGAACGTGCCTTGGACCGAAAATTCTTTGAAGATGTAAAGGTGGATTTTGATGTCTCTTTTTGAATGGTTTCTCATATGGTATGGAATAGGTTTTGTCATTGCATCATTGCTCACTTTTATTGATTGGAATGATGGTCACGACATTTTTGTTCCATTCATCTTCTTTCCTTCTCTGCTCGGTCCATTATTGATTTTTCCGTTATTGATTGAGTATGGTTTTCCGATTTATGTATTTGTTCATAAAGTTTTCACGATTCCCGGTAGGAAATGAGAGTCGTCGTTTTTGGTGGTCGGGATTTTGGAAACCTCGGCAACAAGAAAAAGTCCACTGAGGAGAATCTTCTCGAATATCAGTGGATCATGAAATGTCTAACTGATTTTGCCAAAACCGTAAAATCCCCTTTACATATCATCACAGGTATGGCAACAGGTGTGGATCTGGTGGCCTATGAGTTTGCTCTAAACAACAAACTCACGTGGTCCGAATATCCAGCAAACTGGAATCGGTATGGTCGCGGTGCTGGATTCAAACGAAATAAGCAAATGATAGTCGAGGGTAAACCAGATATAGGGTTGGCCTTTCCCGGTGGACCGGGTACTCGAAACATGAAAGAACAGCTTCGATCCTATCGGATCAAATTTTTGGAGTTTAAATATGTCTCACCTACGGATGAAGTATATCAACTTTGATCACCATGGACTTATAATTTTTGGTCCTAATCTCAAACACAACAGTGTCGCTATGATGATCAATGATAAGCCCATCACTGCAGGCTTCGTTGATATCAGCAGTGGTGGTCGAATTTACACGATTGGACAATCTGAGTCATTGGGATTGACATCTATGGCACAAGATGCTAGTTTGTTCAATATGTGGTACGAGGAACGTCAAAGGATGGATAAGCTATGATTCTTTATTGGGGACTCTTTTATGCCTTCATGGTGTTTGTGGTAGGCATAGCATTTATGGATAATTCGCATGGAATGATTACTCCCTTCGGAATATTCTTTTCAGGATTGCATGTGATTATCTTTGCTTTCCTGATGAACTGGTTCCAGAAGATTGATGCCAAGGACAAGGAAGCACGCAAGTGACCATGATTAGATTTGTTGGTGATATTCATGCTGAATGGTATCGGTATCTGGATGTCATCGACGGTTCTGAGAATTCGATTCAAGTTGGTGACTTCGGACTTGGGTTCGGTCAGAACCCGGTAGAGTATGCCGGTCTGGATCCCACCAAGCATCGTTTCATTCGTGGAAACCACGATGCTCCTGCTCTTTGTGCAGAAGCTCCGAACTGGATTCCGGATGGACATTTTGATGCAGACCACTCGATGTTCTTTGTAGGTGGTGCTGCATCAATTGATATTCATCTTCGAACCGAAGGGATTTCGTGGTGGAAGGATGAAGAGCTTTCTATCGAGCGTCTCTATGAGATCCACGATGCCTACGTAGCTGCTAAGCCGCGTATTATGGTGACACATGAATGTCCGGAATTCGTTCCACCATTGATGATGCGTCACTATCACAAAGAGAATGAAAAGCGGACTCGTCAGGCTTTTCAATCCATGTGGGAAATGCATAAGCCTGAAATCTGGATCAACGGACACTGGCATTGCAGTTTCGATAGAGTGATAATGGGAACCAGATTCATTACTCTTAATATATGTGAGTATATTGATGTAGAGATTCCTCGGGTTGAGAATAAGAATATAGACCTTGTTTAATTCTTCGTCTTATGGTTTCCCTACAACAATTAAAATGCTTCGCTGCAATGGACACTGATTGATGATATGTTCCGGTATCATCAATCAGTGGTCTAGATTTTTCTAATGAAATTCTTTGTTTGTTCTCTATAGTGTGAGATTTCCCATAAAAAGGATTTTTTGGTCCTATTTTCTTTTTTCCACTAATAGACATTTTTTGACGAGTTTGTTCTGATACGATTTTTCCTTTGTTGAAATACTCATTAACGTATTCCCAACCACCAGATCCACCAAGTTTGATGTTGTAAGTATTTTTACGTTTACAAAATTCTGGAGTTACTATTTGACCTTCAAGCCAATATGCGTCCTCTCTAGAATCAGTTACTAGTATCAATTTCTTTTGAAAATTTTCTAGACCATATTTTTTGACGGCACGTTTAAAATGTGCACCAGATCCTAGATAATCATCATAAGGGTCTTCGGTGCCATGAACACCGACATAAATCTTATCGTTGACAAGATTTCTTGTTTCGTATACAGTAAAAAATGGAAATGTGGTTTTGTGAGTCATTTGCTGTTTGCCTTGTACGAGGTGAATAGGGTGATCAGGACTGGTAATCCGTGGATCACATTTATTTAGGTCATTGGCATACCAGCTTTGACCGTGAGATTATGGGTACGCGATTTATCTGTCTCAACATTCTGGAGCATATCGATGTGGATATTCCGATGGTTGATGTTATCGTTTAGCATATCGATTGTTTTGTATGCGGTATTTTATCTGTAAGGATGGATACCGCATACACTTTTTAAAGGGAGATACTTAAATGGGTTGGTCAACTGGCAGCATGATTCTCTCAGGAATCATCAAAACTATTGAAAGGAATGTCGAGCATTCTGTAGATCGTCAAGAAATCTATGAGGATCTGATTGATATTTTTGAGGATTATGATTGTGATACCTTGGATGAGTGTCTGGGTGAATCCGAGGAATTTGATTTGGTTTATAAGTCGATGTATTCACAGGATCCAGAATGAATGTTCACAGTTTATTCCAGAGATAATTGCATTTTTTGCACTAAAGCCAAGGCTCTTTTATCCGAGATGAAGCTTGACTACGACGAGATTAATGTCTATACGGATATGAATATAGACGACTTCAAGGATTCCATTCGTCCGTATCTGAAACCGGATCAGCAGATCACGGTGCCTCAGATATTTGATGGTGATATTTTTGTAGGTGGTTATGATGAATTGACACGATATGTCGTTAAGATGAGAGGATTTAATAATGGAAGCGAAGACAGTATTTGAATGGAACCAGATTCTCCGAAATAAAGCAATTCGGATTTCGTTTCGGAAGGCAGACGGTACCGATACGACCAAGTTTGCCACGTTGAGGGAAGAGTATCTTCCGGAACCGAGAAACGAGACTGACGAAGGAGATCGTGAGCTTAGCTCCACGAACGTGACTTTCTGGTCAGTCGAGGATAACGGTTGGAGATCTTTCCGAGTCGATTCGGTCAATTCCTATGTGGAACTTATCGGATGAAGAAGCTTCCAGAATATACTAATGACGAAATCCGCGAACACCGAATTCAGTTTGTCCATGAACTTGAAACTACGAAAAAGCTTCAAGGTGCAGGAAAGCTAAAGGATAATCTTCATCAATACTGTTGCCTTGGTGTTTGTGCCAAGATGATCAATCCAAAAATCAAGATCAACACTAAGTCGTCTGAGGACGAGTTTGATAATGCTGAAGTTTATCATTTGGTTGATAATTTTCTGGGTCTTAATGACGGTATAATTTCACGTGACATGTTCATGTTATGGAACGACGAAGACAAGTTTACCTTCAAGAAGATTGCTGACAAAGCCAAGGATGGTTGGAGCTTGTGATGTTTAATGAGATAGTGAACGTAGTTGTCACTTATTTTTCTGGTCCACTAGGATTGTTGGAACTAACTGCATCGATCCTTCTCATCATCAACGTATATCTTCTAGCACGCGCAAGTATCTGGAACTATATTCCCGGTATCATCGGAGTCGCTATCTTTGGATTTATTTTCCTAGAAGTTAAGCTTTATTCCGATATGCTCCTTCAGTGGGTATACTTCATTCCGGTTCAACTTGTGGGTTGGTTCTGGTGGATGTATGGTGGACGACGAGGAAAGGATTCGCTTCCTATCACCACGATGTCCCATGGAACAGCGATTATCTCAATCCTATCTACGTTCGGTCTGTGGGGACTGCTTGGGTATTTCATGCATAACTACACCGATGCTGCATTTGCATACACCGACGCGTTAATCGTTTCGCTATCAATCGTAGCCAACGCACTCCTAGTGAAGAAGTATCTTGAGAACTGGATTATGTGGATCATGGTTGACTTTCTAGCAATCTATGTCTATTTCCAGAAGGAACTTATGGTGACAACATCTCTTTATGTTGTATTTCTTGGACTAGCTATCTACGGACTAGTAAATTGGATTATTGAGTATAAAAAACAGAATCAACCAATGAAATTTGGTCGATAAATTTACATTTATCAAAATGCCATCGAGGCATAATATTAGAATGTCCTATTTTACCGCAATGTGGGCACTTTATCTGCCTTTCTGGACTATTCATAAATCGACTTAATTTTTCTTTTGTTTCTGTAGAATGTTTTTTATTGAAAAATGGATTTGCAGAACTAAAAAATTGCGGTCGTGTTTTTCCTAAAGAACTTAATCTTATTTTTTCTTTATGCTCTTCAGTTATCCTTTTCCCCCAATGAACACTTTTTTCACCCTTTTGTGCTATTGAAATTTTTTGTTTCTGTTTTTCTGACATCGGACCATGTGACCGGCCTTTGGTTGATTTACTAATTTTTCTTTTGGTTTCTTCTGAATGTTTAGTAATATGAAAATATTCACCACGATTGGATTTGTTTAACCATATGTCGGATTCAACTATTTTCATTCTTTTTATGACTTTATATTCCCATTCTCTAGCAAGTTTACTTGAAATGAAGGTTTTTCTCACTTGAATAATATCTGGTTCTCCATATTTTTTTCTAAATTCTTTTACACATTTAGATGAAGTAAAATATGTTTTCCATAATTCATTCGGATTGCATTTTTTTGAGAATCTCACACCATAATAATACGTTTTTTCTCTTGACCAACCTATCAAATAGGTATAAGGTATATTAGACATTTAAAGTCCTATGCTGTATGTTATATTGGATTTATATAACTATTTAGGGAATATTAACTTATTGTGACTTCGGGTCTCTATGTGATCTTCCTCTGCCTTGCCACATATGGTCTGGTAAGCTGGATCCTAGAGTATAAGAAACAGAATAAGCCTATCAAGTTTGGGAGATAACAATGTTTCTGACAAAGAAGCCTAGTATCGGACTTACGTGCGGCAAATTTTTTCCACCTCACTCTGGTCACGAAATGATGATTGACTTTGCGTACAGGAATTGTGATTTCCTGTACGTGATTGTCACCACATGGAATGAAGAACCATTCATGAACAATATTCAATGGTTGAAAGACCTTGCAGTATTGCGTGGATGGGAACGAATTCGGTTTGTTGCACAGCACGATCCTTTTGTATTCAATACTCAAAAGGACGAGAATGGTACTTCAACCGACGAATCCTATTGGGAATGGTGGTTGAAAGATACTCGCAATAAAATCGGAAACCACCTCGACGCTGTTTTCACCTCGGATGCCTATGGTGAGCGAATTGCGCGGGAGTTTAATGCCGTGTGGTATCCGGTGGATCCTAATCGCGAAATGGTAGACATCAGCGCTACTCGTATTCGAGCTAACCCATTGAAACATTTCAAGGATATCATTGTCACTGCACGTCCATCCTTCTGCAAGACGATTGCCTTTGTAGGTGCCGAAGCGGTCGGTAAGACGACGATGACAAAGCGAATTTCTCGTGATTTTGGTTCATCCTTCGCAATCGAGTATGGTCGAACCATTAATGAGGTACGTAAGGAGTTGACTTTAGGTGACTTTCAGTCTATAGTAGATGGTCAGAAGTCGCTCATCGCTTCAGCGAAATCTCGATCCGAGAATGGATTGGTTTTCACAGATACTGAAGAGATTACGACTTTCCTCTACATGAAGCACTTCGATGAGACTGCGTATGCATATAGCTATGAAAGATCACGATTGCTTGCTAGCATTCATCCGGAAATTGACCTCTACGTAGTTCTGGGAATCAATCGACCGACTGTCAATGATGGTTCCAGATTTCTGGATGAAAGTCAACGGTGGGATTTGGAAAAAGAATTAATCCAGATTCTTGTCGACAAAGAACTTCCGTATACGATCTTCTATGAAGCCGACTACGAAAAGCGATACGATTTAGTTTATAATTACATCAAGAAATGGGTTGACAATAATGCCGTGGCCTAGAAAATGTAGACCGAGAAAAGGACGAAGAAAAGTGGGAAGCTCCGTTAGAAGAGCTAGAAAGTTACGAAAAAAGTAACTTTCTATTTTCTTCTAACTTTTCTTTTGGATAAAATACATTTTGAATACATCCTCTAGATACATTGTATTCTTTTGCTTTAGTTTGAGCAAAAGAATACAATGTTCCAATGTGTTTATCCCAATCCAAAATTATTTCTATTCTTTGAGAATCCGTCAGTTTAGAAGTAGGATTATTGCCTAATCTTAATTTAGAGTTTGGTACTCCTTTTTTCTTTTTACTAATTTTTTCTCTTACTTCTAGTCGTTTTGAAGGATTTTTATCTCCTTGCAATTTTCCTTTGTTTGATTTAGATATTTTATCTTTAGTTACTTCTGTATGAAGTATTCCAAATCTAGGATGTAAATTATCAGTTTTTCCGTACATATGATTAAATTCTCCAAAGAGACCTTTACCATATCTTGGATTATTTTTACCACTCATAGATTTTGATTTTTCGATTCTTATTTTTTCGAAGACTTTAGAATAAAATCTTTTATGGTAAGTTGAACTTACAGACATCCTATCTAAAGCCTGAATAGCTTTATAGTAAAATGAAGAAGATTTTTGAAACATCTTAGTTAAAAGTAAATGAACAATGAAATGTTCTTTTGCGGTTAATAATACTAGATTAGATTTATCATTAGTACCTTTCATAAATTTAGGAATTATATGATGTTTTTCATAATAGATTCCTTGATATTTTTTTCTCGATTGAAGCCTTGACTTATCTACAATTCTGTAGTATGTTTTGGTATACTTATTATCAAGGAACATTTCTAATCTCTCCGAGGTTTCATAAATATTTATGAAACTAGGTTTTTCAAAACGACGCAAGGTAGGCTCCGCAAAACGCAGAGCACGTCAAGCCCGAAAGAAGTAAGGATATTATGTCGAGAACCTCGACTTCCAAAATTCTAGCATCGAATTTCTATGGACCGGAGCCTATGATTCCGGTCCATTATTCGATCTCACAGTTGCTCCGTGCATATAGCTGGTACAATTACGTGAAGGATCCATCGGATGCGGTGGACTACACTCTGAAGTTTTTCCAAGCTTCGGATGAGGAAAAGTCCACATTCAACGGTGGTGTCAATCCTACGGTTGCTACCACACTCGGATGGACGTGCCGCATGATTGCCGTCAATCCAGACCTAGAAGGATCTGCCTTGCATACCAAGGCAAAGTCCATGTATGAAGACCTTATGGAAAAGGCCAAGCTCAATCAGATTTATCGAATTGAGGCTCGCGCTAATGAGCCTTCCAAGGCCGAGACCATTACCAATTTCCTGAATGCGGAACTGGAATATCTGCTTGAGAATTCCGCGACCATGTTTGATCTGATTAACTACGCAACCAAGGTTGCTGCACCGCAATATCTGGTCAAGGAATTTCGGGATCGTCTCGAAGCACTCCTTGAGGACGATGACAAGGATCTTGATGAGTCCACGGTTGCCTCCATCGAACGTCTGATGGACGATGCTGATAAATATTGCGACATCAAGAAGGAAAATCGGAAGCCTCGCAAGGAGCGCAAGAAGAAGGTCAAGACTCCGGAGCAACTGCTTACCAAGGTTCAATATCAGGAAGCTGATAAGGAATTGAACCTGACGAGCGTGAAGCCCGAAACCTTCCTCGGTGCCTCGCAGCTATGGGTATACAACACCAAGTATAAGAAGCTTGGGTGCTACTATGCCATGGATGGTGGGTTCAGCATCAAGGGTACGACGCTGCAGAATTTCAATGAAAAGACCTCGAAGGAAAAGCGACTACGCAAACCTGAGGAGGTTCTGAAAATGGTCCTAGAGTCCACGAAGCCTGCGTGCAAGCTTATTCTTCCTAGCATCAAGACGCAGGAAATGGATTTGACTGGACGACTGGGTAGTGATACAATCTTGCTGAGGGTGTTCAAATGAAAACCTTGACCGTATCGATAATTGTGAATGAAGGTTTTTGGATATCGATTTTTTTCACAGTGGTTGTAATCTTTTCTCTTTTCATATGGGACATTGAATACCATCGACACGTTAAATGTGGTGAAAAGTATTGTTTGGAATTTAATTATCCAACATTCATAGAACGGTTAATTAATGCTCCTAATTGATTTCAATCAGATCGTCATTGCCAATATCATGGTGCAGCACAAGTCGGTGAAGATTACCGACGAGCTAATCCGGTATTGCGCATTGAATTCTCTGCGCTACTACATCAAGAAGTTCAAGAATGAGTATCCGGAGATAGTGATCTGTACCGATGCGCGGAATTCGTGGAGGTATGAGTTTTTCCCATACTATAAGGGAAATCGTCGTATCACTCAGGACGCATCGAAGTATGATTGGAAGATGATCCACGATACGATTGGAACCATTCGCACGGAGCTAATGGAGCATTTTCCTCACAAGGTTCTTCAGGTTGATCGTGCCGAGGCAGACGACATTATAGCGGTCCTAACGCTACATTCAACAGAACCGACACTTATTATTTCCTCGGACAAGGATTTCCTTCAGCTTCAATGGAAAGGCAACGTGCGGCAATACTCCCCTAAGCATGAGGATTTTATCGAGTGTGAGGATCCCACAGGTTTCCTACGAGATCATATCATCAAGGGTGATTCCTCGGATGGAATTCCGAACATTCTGTCGGAAGACACGTCATTCGTTTTCAAAACTCGACAGAAGGTTCTAACCCAGAAGCGTCTCGAAGATGCCCAATGGGCTTTGATAAATGATGATCTCGGTGATTTGAAAGCTAACTATATACGTAACAAGACGTTAATCGATCTCGAATCCATACCGAAGGATCTAGAAGATTCAATTCTGGAGCACTATCGAACTGCTCCGAAGCGCAACAAACAGAAGCTGTTGAACTATTTTATCAAGTATCGGTTGTCCGGTATGTCAAGCGAAATCACTGATTTTTAAAGGAACATAATGCACATCAACATTTATGAGATTTTTGCAGAATATGAAGATGCCCGTGGGATTGAAGCCAAAAAGAATGTTCTACGCAAGTATGCATTTCGCAACGACCTTCAGCAAGTTCTCCAATTAGCTTTCCATCCACATATCGGATTTGATATCAAGGTTCTTCCTGAATGGAAGAAGGATGATAACATTCCTCCGGGTATGGGATACGAGATTATGCATAGCGCATTGGACAAGATGTATCTGTTCGTGGCCTATCATCCTCGAAAGCCTCAGGGTCTGACCGCTGATAAGCAGGAGAAGATTTTGGTTCAGATTCTGGAATCCATGGAGCCGAAGGAAGCCACCATTTTTGGTGATGTGATTTTGAAGAATCTGAAGGTCAAGGGGTTGACTTACGAAGTGGTCAAGGATATATTCCCTCAAAATCTACCGTAACACAGAAAGGAACACCAGTGTCTCGTAGTGCTAACGACCGTCGTCGCAGACAGGTTGAAGATCGATATTTTGGTTATGAAGAGACTTCAGCGGACAGTAACCGCAAGAGTCGTCAGAAGAAGAAGTCCGAACGGATTTCCCTCGACGCAGGTGTGAATTTCTGGAAGCGTCCGAATACTTCCAGACATGATATCGATGAATTCTATGAAGACTGAGTGTTTCCCTGCGTGGACTCCCGAAGCGGAGCGAGACGATCTGTTTCGACGCGTGATCAAGCGACTCGAAGGCACCAACGAAGTCTTTAACGAGATTTTGAGTGGTGTCTCTCGAGTTTCCGAGATCGAAGCCCAAATGAAACAGATCAAATGGTGTGTTGACGTTCTAAAGGATTTGAGGTAGAACCCTGTTATGCACGCAATCGCGAATCATAATGTGTACGTGAACCGGATGTCGAAGTCGATTGAGGACAAGACTGACTATATCCTTCAATATGGGAAGGACGTCACTCTCTTCGTGGATTTCGGATGCGCAGACGGTGCTCTAATCGAGTATCTAGCGCTCCATCCTGATATCAATCCTGCAGCACGCTTCCTCGGATATGACGAGGACAAGGATATGATTCTGGACGCAAAGTCCAATCATCAGCTTCCCAACATTGCACTATCCTCGAATTGGGAATTTGTCCTTCGCGCAATCGACCATCACAAGCGCACGAAGAAGGGTAAGATTGCAGTCATCTTTAGCTCGGTGATCCATGAGATCCTGAACTATCAGACCGAAACAATCCTTGCTGATATTCTCCGAGACCTTGACAACGTCGACTACATATTCATTCGGGATATGTACGACGCTAATACCTATAACTATAGAGTTCCAGCAGAATTTCTAAACAAAGTCTTTGCTGAGCCTGAACTGGAAGATATGTGGACCGACTATGTCCAAAAGAAGCTCGGTGATTTTCAATTCCGAACCTTTATCCATTACGAAGAGTTTCTGGACTTCCTCCTGAAAATTGACTACAAGGATAATTGGGACCGAGAGGTTAAAGAATGGTATCTGGGATTGAATCCTGATATTCTTCATTATTTTACGAAGGACGAGAAGTATTATGCTGCATTTCAGCAAATTTACACTCTCCCATACTTCAGGGAAAAGATCCAGAATCGCTTTGGATTTGATCTTCGGGTTCCCACTCACATCAAGCTGGTCTTGAGAAAGATTGATTACTAATGGAAATCGTGAAAGCCATCTTCTGGGGAACTGCGGTAACGGTTCTGATCAGTCTTTTCGTGTTTTTCATGTTCACGATTCTGATGAAGTTCGGATTAGCTATCTATTCGGTAGTAGCGGTCACGCTTGCTATCATCTATTTCTCATGTATGATTTACACGATTAGGAAACGTTGATGAAGATATCCTTGGTTGATAGAATTCTGGTTGTTCCGGTAGGATGGTTGACTATTGGAAGTGTCATCACTCGTCCATATGAATCAATCTCCACCTTGGACTGGGTATTTTTCTGGATGATAGCTGCCATAATGGTATCTTTCATTATTGAGGAGATTGTCGCTTCAAAGTAATCCTAAATAATGGCATAAGGGAGTTTTGCTTATGCCATTTGTTTACGGAGTAAAAAGTAAATACCATAATGACAAAATAGTGTATGTTGGAAAATGTATTTCATTAATAAATACACGTAAATTAATTCAAATAAATGATGCTATTTTATATGGAAGAAAAAGTCGGTTTTGTAGTGCTATAAGAAAATACGGAAGTGAAAACTTTGAATATCATCTTCTTGAAGAAATTTTTGATTTAGAAATGTTGAACGACAAAGAAAAGTATTATATTCGATTTTATGATACTATAAAAACTGGATATAATATGAGTGAAGGTGGTGATGGAGGTCTTACTAAAAAAGTAGCCAAATATGATTTAGCCGGAAATTTGTTAGATACATATTCGTCTTTGACATTAGCTTCTTTAAAAGAAAATATTCCTATCCCTCATATATCTGGAATGATTAATGGAACATCACGAAAAAGAAAACATGTAAAGTACATGTTTACATCATATGATGAAGTTCCTATATCAAATATAAATCCTTATATACATAGAAGATCGTTATCTGTAAAAAGTATTGATTCCGATGGAAATCAGATGTTATTTTCTTCTTTAAAAGAAGCGGGAAAATATTTTGGTATAAATCCATCATCTATTAGAAAATCTATTAATACCAATATTCCTCATAAGAAAATAAAATGGAATTACACATAAATGTGTCCACAATATACGTTTGAAGACAAGAATACTGGGGAAACCCAAACTCTAGAAATGAAAATGTCAGAACTGGATCCGTTCAAGGACCAGAATCCTCAGCTACAACAAATCATCACATCCGTTCATATAGACGATCCTATCCGTCTAGGAATCACCAAACCACCAGCAGATTTTCAGAAGTTCGTGCTTGGTCGTATCAAGCATTCCGTCCCTGAATCTTCCGTAGAGAAGCGATGGAATATAGTAAAAGAAATCTAGTGGTATCCACTCACATTTCACGAATTGAAGGCTCGCATATCCTAACCGGATAGCGAGCTTTTTATTATGAGGACATCAGAACAAAAAGGAAAATAATGTCCCGTAAGAACCAACCTAAGAAACCACCAGTCAACTTTGAACCTAACAAGTTTACTCCCTTAAACGCAACACAGAGAGAAGTATTCAAATCATATGAGGATGGCCAGAATCTGGTCCTCCATGGATATTCAGGCACAGGTAAATCCTTCGTGGCCTTGTATCTGGCTCTAGACGATATTTGGAACTATTCGGATTATAAGAAGATCGTCATCGTCCGTAGCGCGGTACCGTCCAGAGACCTCGGTCACCTACCCGGTGGACCACAGGAAAAAGTTGATATCTTTGAGTTGCCGTATCACAAGATCTGTGCTAAGATTTTCGGTGGTAGAGGTGATGCCTTCAAAAATCTAAAGGCTCAGAACCGAGTCGATTTTGAATCCACATCGTATCTGCGCGGCACTGAATTTACCGATTCAATTATCATTGTGGACGAATTCCAGAATATGGATTCGGATGAACTAAACACGGTCATGACTCGAATTGGTAAGAATTGCAAGATCATCGTCTGTGGTGATTTCCGTCAAACCGATTTCAAGCGTACCTCCGAGAAATCAGGGATCCATCAATTCCTGAAAACCGTCAGACGAATGGAAGAATTTGATTTCCACGAATTTGGAATCGATGATATCGTTCGTTCTGACTTCGTAAAATCATGGATTATTGAATCCGAGAAAGTCAAGGATGAAAACATTAAATCAAAAGAACTTTCTGCATGTACCTGTAGAGCTTGATCTTCCAAAGCTTAATGTTCGTGAAATCAATGGACGAGAGTATCAGCTACCAAGTGGTGTGTGGGTTCCATCCATCACCACGGTACTCTCGTTCTTTGAACGAGAACATATCGAGTCATGGAGGAATTTGATTGGACATCACGAAGCTGATGTGATAACAAAAACCGCAATTCGTCGTGGGGAAAATCTACATAAGCTTTGCGAAATCTATCTCAATAACGAACCTCTACCAAAACTAAATCCTATTGAACTACAATCATTTAGGCAAATAAGGAAGCTGATAGACCGCGTCGACTACGTGGTTGCTCAAGAAGTCCAGCTATATTCTACCGTGCTCGGAATTGCCGGACGAACGGATACGATTTGTAGTTATGAGTGTGAAGAATGTGTATTGGATTTCAAGACGTCAAGATCCGAGAAGGGTATTGACCGAATAGAACATTATTTTGAACAAACTGCAGGATATGCAGAAATGTGGTGGGAACGAACTGGAAAGCGTATTGATAAACTTGTCGTGATAGTGGAGAGTTTACATGACAACGATGCCAAAGTGTGGGTATCTACTAGATCTGCCCATCTAAATAGTCTGGTTGATAAAATTCAAAAGTACAAGGAATCCATTTTATGAGAGTAGCATTCATCTATCTTGCAATCATCGTCTCCATGTTGTTTGCGGGATTATATTTTAGCATTCCAAACGTGAACCC
>CAZDGL010000001.1:0-135892 GCA_964505155.1 uncultured Candidatus Saccharibacteria bacterium | reverse complement strand
GTGGTCTATCTAGCAGCAATGCCATCAGATAATGCTCCTCAAGGTGGAGTAGGTTCCGGGTTTATTGTGGGTGAGAACTTTCTAGTCACTAATTCCCATGTCATCAATTTTAGTGGTGAAAAGCAGCTAGATGGATCCGAGTACAGAGTCTACGCATACAACGACAGAACACCGTACGAAATCAAGGTCATCTTCAATGATCCGGTTCTGGATCTAGCATTCTTCCAAATTAAGGATTGGGATGAATTCAAGGACAAGGAACGATTCAAGATTCTGAAGATTGAGGACAATCCTGTTCACCAAGGTGATGAGGTTGCTGCATATGGTGCTCCGTATGGTGACCGAGGAATTCGTACCGAAGGAACTCTGAGCGCAATCAATCGAATGGAACGTCGAGCGGATGGACAGTTTAGTTTCGGTCATTATGTGACTTCGGTTATCAATCCCGGTAATTCCGGTGGACCAATTATCAATAACAATGGTAACGTGGTCGGTGTTTCCGAAATCAAGGGAAATGATGTCTACTTCGCAATCTCCGGTGATCTGCTGGATCTAGCAATTCGAAATTTCAAAACTTCAGGTAAGATGGTTCTTCCAGTATCGAAGTCCATGTTTGAGGTTCGGGAATCAGACGGTGAATTCGTGATCACTTCGGTAGGAGACGACCAGTACAAGAAAGCTGGACTCGAAGTAGGTGATACCATTCAAGCTGTGCATTCCGTATTCACGGAAAAGTATGGTACTCCAGATATCTGGGATGCCGAACAGATTGTTGCGTATACCAAAATGATGGTCGAGCCACATGAAACCATGATTCTAGAAGTCGAACGTAATGGTATGGTTCTACCGTTATCGGTCAAATTTGATTGACAACTTGGATTAACTGTGCTAATTTGATATGATGTAAATGTGAGAGGAATAATGATGCTTGATACTGATTTTGCTGTTGATACCAGATCCGTAATGTCTTCGTTCAATGTTCTGGATTATGTGAAGCCACTTGCGTGCATTTTTGATTTAGACGGAACTCTTGCGAACATCGAGCACCGAGTCCACCACGTACGAAATAAGCCAAAAAACTGGAAAGCCTTCTATGCCGAGTCCGATAAGGACGAAGCCTACGACGATATGTGCGGACTATTCATGCTGTTTGATTCGTCTGGGTTCATTAATATCATTGTGACCGGACGAGAAGGTACTCCTGCATATCGGGATAAGACGATGGACTGGCTCATTGAAAATGAGGTGGTTCCACATCGGTTGCTGATGCGTCCTGAAAAGGATCATCGACAGGACTTTATTGTTAAGGAAGAAATCCTGAAGAAGCTTCAGGAGGAATTTGATATCTTCATGGCATTTGAAGACCGGACTCAGGTGGTAGAAATGTACCGAAAGAATGGTGTTCGATGTCTACAGGTTCGTGAAGGGAATTTTTGATGCGAACAATGAGAATTATCCCTTGGAAGGACGAAAGTGGTTTCCGAGGGACTCTCGTCATGGAATGGTATAACGAAAAAGGTGGTATTGAGAAAGATCTACGATATCAGCTTCTTCCTGATGAGTTTTTCAAACTAGTTGTATCATGTACTGAAGCTTTGGAATGGATTAGAGACAATGGACTTCGATGATTTGAAGAAACACTATACCATTAATCAACTTCGATCAAAAATGAAATCTATGGGAATTGACGTAGATGAAGAATTTCGTCGAATTTTGAAAGAAGAGATAGACATCGAATTGGAGTTGCAGAAAAATGGACATAAATCTACTAATTGAGAAGCTCCGAAATATTCGGGATGAGGATGTGTGGGCATCAATGCTCCCTGTCCAACAGCTAGCTTCGGACGCTGCATGGGAATTACAGAAGGTTGTTTCCAATAAAGACCTTGTGAAGGAAAATGCCGAGATTCGACAGAAGTATAAAACTCTCGAATACGATATCAAAGAATATCAATCGATATCTGATGAGCTTGAAAAAGAGAACGACGATCTCAGAGATGAGGTTCTTCGTCTGAAGTCCGAGAATTCGGCTCAGGAAGAACACCTCCAGAATGGTTTTGATTTGGCTCTTCGATATGATCGGATGCAAACCAGAGCTTTTTTCCTCCGAGAGAAGCTAGGGGACTTTACTTTTGATTTGTTTCATGGTTATATCGTAGACCTAATCAAAGAGGAGATCGAAAATGCCAAACAACTTCAGAATTAATTTTGTAGAATCCGTACGCGGATGGGGTCAGAAGCACGAGACTTATCACTATAAAACCGCTCAGGAAGCCGTTGATGCTTATTTCCGAACCAATGACAGTCTTCCGGATCGAGTGAATGGATTTGCTCCTGATTATTACTTCCAAGCTCTGAGTGTGGAAGGGTTTGATGAACATACCGGAGAATGTTATTTCATTGATCCCTACAAATATCGGAATGAGCAGGGGTTGACAAAAACCAAAGAGTCGAGTAAGACTGTGGTTGAAACTAAACCACAGGAGACCACAGTGAATAACAAGATCGAAGCTTGGTCTAATGACCATTTGGGACTGGTTGAGTTTCTTAGTGAGAAAGCTAAGACGCTCCGTTCTGACGCTGGTCATTCTGGTTCTCAGACTGACTATGGTGCAGGTGCACTGGAAGCCGAAATTGCAGCGTGGACTGCAGGAATTACTGGTACGATTCCTAAGCACTGGATCCCTTATTTGAATGAATACCAGAAGAAATCGGATCCCGAATATCAGACTTATCTGAAGCTCAAGGAAAAGTTCGGAGAATAAGACAGTGAACTACAAGTTCCCTTATATCATGAACATTGAGACGGTTCGTTCAGCTATTGATAAGTCTGAACGAACCGAATTTTTTATCGCGGACAGGGATTGGTATCAGGTAGCGAACTATTCATTCGCGACTGACAAGACCTTCCTTGATGCTCGCGGTGATTCTATGGAAGCAATCCTTCGGGAATGCCGAGGGATTGTATTCGATAACGAGGGTAAGCCTCTCGCACGTCGACTCCACAAGTTTTTCAACCTGAACGAACGTGAAGAGACGAAGATCGAGAACATCGATTTCACTCAGCACCACGTCATTCTGGAAAAGCTTGATGGATCCATGGTGACTCCACTTTGGAATGCCTATGAACAGAAGATTCGTTGGGGTACCAAAATGGGTGTCACTGACGGATTTTCCGATATGGTTGAGGATTTTGTTTCCACCAGACCACAATATACTGAATTAGCTCAGTGGTGTTTTGAGAATAATTTAACTCCTATATTTGAATGGATAGGACCATCTAATAGAATTGTTGTAAATTATTCAGAGCACGATCTTATTTTGACAGCAATAAGAAATACTTTTACGGGAGAATATCTCCCGTATACTGAGAGATAACTTTCATTGAAATTGGTGAGGTTTTGGGTATTATTTTTAGACGTTTTGATTCGGATATAGTGAATTCTGTAACTTCATCGTAATGACTTAAAATAATACCCATTAATTTTTTAAGTCTAGTTTTCATTATTAGTATAGTTTGTTGTGGAGTTTGTGCACCTCTCTTATGAGACTTTCCTTTATTCCATGGCACTTTACCTTTATTTTTACCTTTCATCGAAAGTGATTGTTTCTTTTTCGATTCCTCAGTCCATTTGCCTCTTTTAGGTGGTCTATAATCTTCACATATATTCATTAATATTCCATTCTGATCATATCCCTTTCTTCCATACTTAGAAATCAATGTTTTTTCGAGGTCGTAAGCTTCATCTTCGGTTAATTCATCTTTATAAATTTCAATCAATGGATCCAAATTTTTGGAACGAAGATTTGAAATTTTATCTTGCACTCTCTTAGAAGATGATGTATGATTTTTGATATGATCATATAATCGATATCCTGAACCTTTGCCAATGTAAAAAGGTAAATTTGTTTGGGGGTCTATATAAAAATAAACATAATACAAAATTTTCTCCTAAAAATGAACACCACTCAAAGGTTATTTATGATGAATCTGATGGATATTGGAAAAAAATTTAATATTCCAGTCGTGCGAGCTTATGAGGGTACGGTCGAGAACATCATGGAGCTTGCTCGTACTCAGCAGGAAGGTGAAGGTTGGGTTATCCGATTTGATGACGGTCACATGCTCAAGGTCAAGACGGATGCATACTGTGCAATCCACAAAGCCAAGAGCATGATTACCTCGGAGAAAGCGGTGCTCGAATGCATCATCAATCAGGGTATTGACGACCTTCTCCCTATCCTCTACAAGGAGGACGCGGATAAGCTTCGTAGGTTCACGACTAAATTCTGGATGCACGTCACGGATTTCAAGAACCAGATTTCTTCCAAATTCTGGAACTTCAAATGCCGGTTTGCTACTAAGAAGGATTTTGCGATTTATACCGCAACCGATGGGACTTCTGATATGGTTCGATCCTTCATGTTCGCATTGTGGGACAAAGACGTGGACGAGAATGTCATTCGGGAACTGGTAATCGAGCGACTCAAGAAGTCGGTAAATTCCAATCGCAAGATTGAGGAGAACCGAGTCCTCTGGGGTAACTTGCGGTGGGAATATCATAACATAGAGGATGCAGAATAATGCTGAAAACTTTTTTCATATTGTGGATGGTATATGGTGGTGGATATACCAAAGGAGATTCTCTTATGAGGTTTGATACTATGGAAGAATGTGTAGCAACTAAAGAAGCTATACTATTGCATTCTTCTGAATGGTGGAGATCACCAACTGAAGATAATATTTTGTGTTTTCCTGTTAATTATAAGAGTCCATCTTGACTTTAATAATTATGTGAGGTAGATTAAAAAGTATGAACAAGACGCTTTTCATGTTGGTGGGTCTCCCTTGCTCAGGGAAATCCACCTTTCTTTCCAAGATTCCCAACAAGGTGGTAGTCGACACGGACTCCACCATCGAGGAATACGCTCGTTCGCATGATTCCAATTACAATGATTGCTTCAAGGATTGCATTGATTGGGCAACCAAGGTGATGAACGAGAAGGTGCAGGAATGCGTCCGAAACGGAACCTCCTTCTATTGGGATCAGACCAACTTGACTGTGAAGTCTCGGAAGCGCAAGCTCGCTGCAATTCCGAAGGACTGGACCAAGGTTGCTATCGTGTTTGAGACTCCTATCTGGGAGATTGAACGTCGGATGAAGCTTCGGGATAAGAAGGTTCCGATGGACGTTGTCTACAACATGCAATCGACCTATGAGCGTCCGACTACGGACGAAGGGTTTGATTCCGTCATTGATTGGATTCCGGAGGATACTTATGTCGCACTATCGTAGACTCTCAGTAAACCGTGAAGATTACCGATATGTTGTCGGTAATGAGACTACCTACATTCAGAAGATGGATGGAAAAGGTAAGTTTGTAGCGTTTTCTCACGTCGAGAATTCAAA
Organism: uncultured Candidatus Saccharibacteria bacterium; assembly: GCA_964505155.1. Lineage (GTDB taxonomy): Bacteria > Patescibacteriota > Minisyncoccia > Phycocordibacterales > UBA9973 > UBA4124. The sequence continues at coordinate 130,481 of CAZDGL010000001.1, read as the reverse complement.
ACTCGGTCAACCATATGCTGATCAGTACATTGTGGGACCGGGAAATGTTGCTCGGTTCATCAAGGGTGAAAATCCTATCAAGACCTATTATTGTAAGGAACATGATTTCTCAACCACTCAGTTGACTGCGGATCCGTTCGATGCCGAAATTCACAATAAGATCACGTTAGTCCCCAAGTGTCCTGAATGTAATCACGATAGCTGGATGGATACTTAAATGATTTCTTTGGAGATACTCTCTGATGTTTTATATTGTTGGTGGTGAATACCGAGATTTTGAATTTCGTTGGACAAAAGATTTCAAATCTGTATTTATTGGTCCATTTGATGTTTATCAAGATGCCTATGACGAATGGAAACGTTTATCGTGGTTAAATGTGGATAATGCACTTTATCGATTGACAATTGAAGAGTATCGTCCTAGTAGACTTTCAGATGGATTTTGGGAAGATGGGATTGTCCCAGTGAGGAGATATGGAAAATGAGTGATATTCAAAGGGACCGACTTCTAAAGCGACTGCATGAAGTTGAAGATAGCTTTACAGAACTAGAAAAGTCGCGCATATGTGAAGTTCTTTATACGGCATCCGAAACCTTTCTGGATATGGATATCGATCTGGAATTGGCTCTTCAGATTTATTCACTGGTGAACATCGGACTCGATCCGAATTTTAATATTGGGAGTATTCGTCTATGAGTGATATTGAACGCAAGATCATTACATTATGAACGTTTATTTTTGAAAAAATTTCTAGTAGCTTCTGATAACTTTTTCTTGTGTTCTTCACTCTTAGGAATACCTCGGAGTTTTGCCGCACCTTGTTCAACTGATTCACGCGAACGTTTAAACCCTTTGCGTTCCTGTGCGGCTTTAATTATATTAGGATGAGGTTTCGTTCCCTTCATTAATCCAACTAATTCACCAGAAATCCATCGAGGATCATCTTTCTTAACACGATATCGATTCCCGTCTTTATCCTTAGCCATAATGTATCCAGTAAGTTTTCCAGTTGAATTTGAAGAATGTCCAGTAGCTACACCGACCAATTCACCAGAAACCCATCGAGGATCATCTTTTTCTACTTGAAACCTATTTCCGTCTTTATCTTTGACGGAAATTTTTCCAGTATTGAGTTTTGATATTTTGTCACGTTCTGATTTAGACCATTGAACACGACCGTCACCACCTTCCGTCATATTACATAAAGAACCCGTTTCTAAATCTATTCGTCCAAAATGAGCAATCCAATACTTTTCACGAATTATTGATTCTTCATGCGAAAGATTTTCTTCAAGAAACCGAATAATAGGATCCTTTCCTTCATTTATCATTTTTTTGATTTTATGAATTTTATGGTTTTTCTTATTTGTACCGTTGCGTACTTCTCGGAGATGTGATAGATGTCTTCGACCATGACCTTTTCCGACATAGAACGGAATATCCGTATCTGGATCGTAATAGGCATATATGTAAAATATGGGTTGGTTAATTTTCGTTTGTGTCATTATGTCTATTTAGGTAACAAGGAGTCTAACTCTAATGGGTAGTGAAATTAATCGTCAGCTTGCAACAGTTGAACGCATCTTGGATATCAGGGAGATTCCGGGTGCGGATAATATTGTTTGTGCGACAGTAAAAGGATGGGAATTAGTTACGCAACGATCCAACAATTTTCAAATTGGAGATCTCGTTGTCTATTTTTGTATTGACTCCCTACTTCCAGTTCGTCCTGAATTCGAATTTCTGCGAGACAAATGCTACGTCTCTGCTGCACGTTCGGTGAACGGTGAAGGGTTCCGTCTCAAGACGATCAAGCTTCGTGGTCAGGTTTCTCAGGGACTCATTCTTCCTTTGAGAGAAATCCTGAAGGAAGGTGGACTGCTGGATGGACATAGATTTATAAATTCAGATACCTTCACTCTTCAGATTGACGACGAACCGATTGATGAAGGTCTGGATCTGACTGACGTTCTCGGTGTCAAGAAGTACGAGAAGCCTATCGCTGCACACCTTGCTGGTGTTGCTCGCGGTAACTTCCCTAGCTTCATTCCGAAGACTGATCAGGAACGAGTCCAGAACATCTTCAACAAGATCAAGCGTGATTATTCCAACCATCCTTTTGAAGCGACTATCAAGCTGGACGGTTCCAGCATGACTGTCTATAACAAAAAGGGTCCGGTTGATCGGTTCGGTGTTTGCTCACGCAACCTCGATCTCGAAGAGTCCGAAGGGAATTCCTTCTGGAAGGTTGCTCGCAAGCTCGATCTGGAACGGAAGCTGCAGGAATGTGGATTCTCCTTTGCCATTCAGGGTGAACTTTATGGTGTAGGTATCCAAGGAAATAAAGAAAATATCAACGATCAGCGTTTCGCTGTATTTGATATTTTCAATATCGATTTTGGACGATATTATAATGCATACGAAAGACAGATTATGTGTGAGCGTTTGGAGCTTGAACATGCTCCAATTATTGGAATTCATAAACTTTCCGAGTTTGAAACTCTTGATGATCTTCTTAAATTTGCAGAAGGACCGTCACTTTTTGCAAAAACCCGCGAAGGTGTAGTTTTTAAGAGTACATTGGATCCGTCAATCTCATTCAAAGTTATCAGCAATTCATGGTTGCTTCGTAACGATGAATGATCCTTTTGATGGTTCCACCATCAACTTTATAAAAAGTTCCCAATGAATACGGACCTTTCCGAGTTTGCTGATATCGACGTATAACATCATCAGCAAACTCGGAATACGTTTTAAATTGTAGTGATGGATTATGTTCAATTATTTGAGTCCACGAGTTTTTTATTTTAGACTCCTCTGATACGAGTTTTCCTTTATGTGGTGACTGTCGACCTTTACATGATTTGGATATGGATCTTCCAATCTCTTTCATTTTTTCTGAATTATTTTTGTTTAGTCCTTTGTTCCAAGGGACAACTATTCCACGAAAACTATCATTCATGGTTTGATTAATCCATTTAGAATCAAACTTCGTATTCATACGACGAAGAATTTTATCTTCCCAATCTTTCGCTTTATGTGGATCTCCAAATGTTTTTCTTATCTGAATTACGTCAGGTTCACCATATTTTTCACGTAACTGTTTAACTCTTTTACTGCTAGTAAAATAGGTTACCCACAGATCAGTTGGATGTGCTTTAACTGAATATCGAACACCATAATACCAAAGATTAAGTGATGTCCAACCAATGAGATATGTATAAGGCATTTGACTCTGAAACTCCTCTATGTTATTATTTAGCATCGAGTTAATAGGACCGGGATAAAAATATGTGGACACCGATTTATGGAGATGGATATACCTTCTCAATTGAAGAGGACGTTAAGGACTTCCACGTCCTCTTGACCAGCGGATCCTTTCCGGCTAAGCTTCATGCATTAGAAGACGTGATTTCTTGTTTTGAAGAAGATCGTCGCATTTTGAGTGCAGCCATTGCTAAAGCAAAACGGATGAGAACAAGGATGTTGAAGAATGGATCTGAATAAAGAAGAAAAATTGACAATTCGTCTTATTATGATAGGTGAAGAGCTTTCTTTTTATAGAGACGACACGTCGAGACATCGAATTTTGAATCAATGGTTCCGAAATGAAGAATTTCGAGACCTACTTTCCGAATTTTGTTGGGAAACTGATCTGACCGATTGGGAGATTTCCGATGTCACGAAAAAAGAACAGGTATCGGATTGAACCTTCCAAGCACGCAATTCTCCGATATATGGAAAGAATTCTGGGGTTCGATTTTACGGAACTGAAGGTTCTTTATATGGTAGAAATGGGATACACCTCGCTATCCAAAGTAGGTGATGGACCATTCTTTGTGTGGTTAAAGGAAAACGTAGAGGAAGACATCAAGGAATATCAGACTCAGTTGACACAAATCGTGAACAAGAGCTTGAATTTACCCGTTGACGGAATCTACGAATTTCCCCATATGAAGGTCGTAATTGAAGACAACAAAGTCATAACCGTACTGGAGAAAGAGACTTATGAGAACCCTGATAACCTTGTTCATACTGCTGGTAGCGCTGTGGTTGCTTAAGTTATTCGGTGTCGCTGGATTGTCGTGGACATTCGTGTTCGTTGCCACAGGACTTTATTTCGCTGCGGTCGGAACGGTGGTTCTCACTTTATTTTTGGTTTATCGAGGGTTCTTGCGCTTGCTTTCTCCTCGATACTGAGGTAGAGTCACTTCGTTAAATGAAACGGAGAATCCATTGAAAAACTGGTGACAGAGCGTGAAGATCTGGAATTGAAGATCCAGATCAATTCCCAAATGTACGGTGACGAATGCGATCAGGTGCAATACCTGCAGTTCGACCTCGAAGCCGTGGAAAAGAAGATTGAACGTCATTTCCTGAATGGGGTTTATAAGCTATGATTAATCAGGTTGATTGGAATGGTCGGTGCTGGATCTATAATGAGTACTGGTGCCTCGGTCTAGCTGCTGATGGAAAGTGGAAAGCTCTCCACAAGAACTGGACCGGGAACTGGTATCTCTCGGAAGCCGCAATGATTTTCCCTACGGTTATCGATGCTGAGCAGTATCTATTCAAGACCAACAAAGCTGATGGGTATCACGATACCAAGCTGGAGAATTTCGTATTTCCTCTTATCGGTGATTAAATGAATGCAACTCCCTCTAGAATCAAATATTTGGATTAAATGAATGAGTAAAGATCTAACAGTCGGACTTCTCCTATTTGGGCAACCACGGCATATTCGTCTCACCAAGGTTCACGAACAGTATCATCGGGAAATCATTGACCGATATGATACTGACGTCTTTGCTCATGCGTGGTCGTATTCTGACAATTACGATATTCCTAGTTGGTCTGCCGAAAAGGGTACGACTCATGGGATGGAGTCTCTGGAAAATCCTGAGGATGTCATTCTTCAGAAGTATCCTACCATTAAGGAAATTCTGGTAGAACCTCAGAAGACGTTTGTGTTCCCAAAGCGGATGCGTGAATTCATGCGTACCAAGTGGGACGGCAATCCGTTTTATTCTGAACAGAACCTCCACAACATCGCATCACAACTCTATTCGATTTCAGCAGTTGCTTCGTTAGCTGCTACATATGGTGATATGCAATTCGGTCATAAACTTTATGACTACTGGATCCTAGCACGATACGATACTGAACTGGTAGACTTTCCAAAACTAGAAGAATTGCCAAATCAAGTTGATGAGTTTATGCGAGGATGGGATCCCTCAATCTATATGCCCGAAGGTGGTCACTGGAACGATTTGATTCAGATCTACGGAATGACTGATCAGTACGAAACCGTCGCTCCTCGACCAGAAAAGTATCTGCGAAACCTCTACTTCGATATGATGAATCCGCAGGTGTATGAAAATCTCATTCTACCAATTCCTGAGTTTTTCAAGATGAATGCTTACGGACTTTATTATAATGATCCCTCAGATGCCGCAACTAAGCTTCCGATGTATGTAAACGTAATCAGGACCATTTAATGCACTGGTATATTCACGAAAATATCGCAAATGAACAAGGCCACGACGATCTAATCAATGCATTGGAACGTCGTGAAATTCCTTTCTCAATTCACAAGACCGTTCCATTCGAGGGAACCCTGATCCCTGAACCTGACACCGATACTCCGAATGCAATCTGCATGGGGACGTATTCCATGATCAAGACTGCTCGCAAGTATGGTTGGTATCCCGGTGTTTTTGACATCAAATCAGTTCATTTTTTGAATCAACTTGATCATTGGGGGAGCCTGATGCTCAATCACGATGCTCAGGTTTGTAGGTTTTCCGAAATTCCGGTAGACAAGCTTCCTCGATTCATTCGTCCGATTGAGGATAGCAAGATCTTCAATGGACAGATAATTGATGTGGATAATTATCTTCCGTGGAGAGATAGCATTCTCAGACACGTTCGAACCAGTAACGGTGATCCATTGGATCAGTTGGGTGAAACCTTTGTTCAGGTATGTGAACCACGGCAGATTGATGTCGAATACCGTTTTTGGATTGTTGATTATGGTATCGCAACAGCTAGCTCATATCGACGGAATGGTCGAGCATGGTTTAGTGCCGATATTGATTCCGAAGCCTACAACTTTGTGGATCACATACTCAATCGATGGGTACCTCATGAAACGTTTGTCCTAGACGTCGGTCGACGTGGGGACGATTGGTTTATCATTGAACCGAACACACTGAATTGCTGCGGATTCTATAAAGCGGATCTAGGTAAGCTGGTCGATGCTCTGGAAACTTCTTATTCCGACAGTTGACTTCTAAAAACTGATGTGCTAGAACCGACTCAATCCAGCAGGATGGGAACGGCAACCATGCGCGCTTTTATTTTCATGAACGAAATGGGAACAAAAAAAGATTGAAAATAGTCGTTGACTTCTAGAATCCAATCGTCTAGAAATGACCTCGTAAACATCAAACACAGGAGTTCCCAATGACGGTTCTTATGGACGCATCCTATCAGTGGTCCACTCGTACTGCGGACGAGCGTTTCTCCAGCGTGCAGGATCTGCACAATGCCGCGCTTGGTTATCATGACAATGCCTACTACGACGAGCAGGTGAATGTCGCGAATTTCCGGGTGAAGCCCGATGCCGACAACGACAAGCTCATTCTTGTCAACAACGACAACGAATATTCCCTCTCCAACTGGTCCTTCGGACAGCTTTGCCGGGATGCGGATGCTCCTGCATCGTATCTTTCCAAGCTTCCTGCTCACCTCGCAGCTACCAACCTGAACCACGGTCTGGAAGACTCCGAGAAGAAGACCAACATGATGCTCCACAAGACGGGTAAGCAGATCGATCTGCTTCGTTCCATGAATTCGGATCGCTACGACCGGATCTGGAATTCGGATATCACGCGTCGACTTCTTGAGATCGAAGCCGAGGGTATCTGGAAGCCCGCTCCTGCAGCATTCGACGGATCGCGCGGTCTCTACCTCGGTGATCGCTCCATGTTTGCCTTCATGGTGGACAACGAGCGTCGCATTTTCGAGAAGGGTCCGGGTGGTGGTCTTTCGCGCGGTTTCTTCCTCCGCAATTCCGAGGTTGGTGCCTCCGCATTCGCTATCATGACCTTCTTCTACGAATATATTTGCGGAAACCATCGGGTCTGGGGTGCTCAGAAGATTGCTGAGATCAACATCCGACACATCGGTGAAGCCAACGAGAAAGCCTTTGTGGGTCTCGAAGCCGAACTGATCCGCTATGCCGAAGCCTCCGCAGACGAGGACGAGCAGAAGATCGAAGCCATGCGGACCTTCAAGATTGGTAACAATCTCGAAGAGGTTCTCGATAAGGTTCTGAGCCTTCGCATTGTCAGACTCGGAAAGAAGATGATCACCAATGGTTTCGAGATTGCCAAGCAGCACGAAGACTGGTATGGGGATCCTCGCACGGTATGGGGACTTGCAGGTGGTCTGACGCAGATCGCGCGCGACGAACCTATCGCGGACGACCGTATTGCCCTAGAGCTTGCTAGCAAGCGAGTCATGGAACTGGCAGCGTAAGCTGCCATTCCAGAAGGGAGGATTTAGGTCTGTCCTCCCTTCTTCTCGTTAAAGGAGATTAAAATGATTAAAATGATCGATGCCAACGGTGAGACGGTTCTGGAATGTCTGGAACGTCTCTACACGAAGCAGACGGTTCTGGAACGTCTGGAGCGTCTCTACACGAAGCTATGGAATGAAGGATGGTATACGGATGCCAACACGGTTGCGTTGGCTCTCCAGCAGATAGAAAAAGATAACGATATCGAATTAAACGCTTGACACGTTTAACGATTCATTATTTGACTTGCGAGAGTGTCCATAAACTTTCGCAAGTCATTTTGATATTTTGAATAGTCGCAATCATTGCGTGCCAAGTTCAAAGCGTAACTAGTCCAAATAACGTTTCCGATTTCATATCCTTTGGAGTTGTCAATTCGATCCAAGGATGCTATGAAAAACGGATTCTTAGTTTCAGGACATTTGCCCGATTTCAATCGTCTGTGAATAGATACTCCTGTATAATAACAGGTTCCTGTCCACAATTTTTCTATATGGTTTTCAAAATCAATTCGTTCGTTTGAAGTGATCATAACTTCGTTATTTGTTTTAGTGTTTCTGGATCTTGCTCTAGCAATATAGTATGTATTTAATGGGTTATACTTTATGTTATGACTTCCGTCACGGAAATTTATTAAGACGTCAGAGTTGTCAATAATAAAAGTTTGAGGATCATTTTCTCTTTTCCATTTCATGGAGCATGATAGATCGCAATAAAACTGTCTATTAGGGTCTTTTTTCAGTTGACGAGTGTGTTCTTTCTTTTCTTTTTCAAATTGAGAACCGCAAAAATTACAGGTTAAAATGATTTTTCTGCTTGACATTAAGCTCCATGTGTTCTAAATAGAAGTTGTAATTGATGACGTTCAGGTGACTCAAAGGAACACAGCGGGGCAGTACCGCTCATCTCCACCATAAAATCCTCACCTCCACTATTATTTAGTGGAGGTGAGGATTTTATGGAGGGGATGAAATAGGATCGACTCTTTTGGGGAATGAGAAAAGAGATTACTGATTGGTTAAGAACCAAAAACTAAATGTCGCTGATAACGATAACGTTCCAGCTTACGCACGTGACCTTCGGGTTGCTGCATAAGTAAAAGAACTGGGGTTTTCCGAGTTTTCCTTATTACCCAATAAACTCGGGTTCTATTTTCGCTTTTGGTCCGTCACATCGAACGTGGATGGAAATCGGTCCAACAACGTGCGGTTCGAATCCGATATAGGTGGGTTTGGACAGGTTCTCGGAGTCTTCCGTTGGACCAAAAGCGAAAATAGAGCTTGACTTCTTCTCTTAGAGAAGCTACGTAGTATGAAAATATGAATAGGTGGGCTTAGAACCCATAAGTCAAAGAATTGCATGTAGTTTAAGTGTAAGGGTGTTGATCTAGACAACATTCTAAAACACAAAGCCGCGACGGTGGCAGGTAGAACACTCGTAGGTGTGGGTAAAATCCCACCATGCAACTAAATAGAATTTTGATTCCTTCGTAGCTGAAACACGAACGAGAGAGCGCTTATTGTTCGGGACGGTAGCTGCCACTTGAAGTGGTGTAGTAATGGTAACTGATCAGGCCATCATGTCGGGGTTGCGTCCGACCGAAGGTGTAAATTTTTAGAGATTAACCTGCACAAGACTCCACACGCGTTATACGGAGTCTGGGAAAAGGAGATGCGCATCTTCTTAGGGTTGATCGACCTTGTAGCTCAGTCGGATAGAGCAGTCCCCATGTGAAGGGACGTGTCGTGGGTTCGAATCCCATCAAGGTTTGTTAATTCGGATCGGTGGTTTCGGGGTGTAACTTCGGGTTTACTTTGGAATCACTGACATATGCCGCGAGCACTAGGGTATTGCGAGTACCTCTGTAGCAAGTCTGACCTCGCAAGTCGGAGCGACACATTTCCTTATAGTCGTCGGCAAAATTTACCTAAATAAATATGAATTTCAGTTTGAGAGCACAATTCCTACTGGAGCAGGATGGGATACACACTGCGAGCCTCGTCGGAGGCAGGAATGCCAGAGTACCACGGAAGTTTGCTGGCCACGAACAGGCTTAGTGTTCTCAAAGCCAATATGGAAGTGTGGTAGAGTGGATTATTGCATCGGTCTTGAAAACCGAAGAGCGTGCTAATACCACGCTCCGTGGGTTCGAATCCCACCGCTTCCTCCAGATCAAAAACCCTCAGAATCCACTCTGAGGGTTTCGCTTTATTTAAACAGGAGAAATGCAGAATATGCGTTGTAAGCATGGTATCGGACCACTACATTGATAAGTTCAAGAAGCTTCCGTGGATTGATGATCTAGATAAATATCGAACGTATCCAGATCCATCAAAACCGATTGCTCCAAACTGGCCACCAGTTTTAGATCCTGTCACAAGATCCGAGTTTGAGCAACTCCGAAAAGATCTGGAAGAGATGAAAGAGTTGTTGAAAAAGGCTATGGAATACGATAAGCGTACAAATCAGCCTCACTGCGAGAAGCAGGAAAATATCGAGATCATCAAGAACTTGGCTGATGCTCTTGGGGTCGACCTATCGGAGATTGATTTTCATGTTTGAAGGTTTGATTGTTGTGCTGTTCATTACAGCTATTGCTATTTTTGGGGTGATTATTTTTGGATCGGTTATGGAAATCCTTCATAAGAATGTTGCCGAACCTACGATGAAGTCCTCGTCAGAGACTCTCTATCGGATGCGAAAGAAGAAGTATCACGCATTGATGGGATAAATAGAAACATGTCGGTAGGGAGGAGTTGGTATCCTCGGTCTCCTCATAAGGGACAATTTGTCAGTCCGATTCTGACTTCCGACACCAATTTCAAGAAGGAATTATCATGATCAGGTTGAGTCGGGGACTTACAATGAGTATGGTTGATATGCGTCGTGAAATCACGGATGCGATTGATCATATTCGAAGGACAGCAAATATGCTGGATGAGAAGCTAGCTGTATATCCTGAGCTAGCTCAATTCCGGGTCGATTATTTCAAGGAGACGGAGCTTCAGGCTCTGGAACTTGAAGATAGACTGATGGAATTTGATATGGAATGTCGCAAGCTAGGAGTTGACGTATGAAGACCGTTATTCGAGACCTGATGTTAGTTGGAATGATTGTATTCCTGTCAGGATGTGCTGGAATAGCTGAACGTGGAATCAACCGATATCTGGAACACAAATCAACCACAGAGCTTAGCACAATTGTCAATAAGTGTCAAGTCAAGAAAGAGTGTCATAAATAAACCATATACCCGTATAGCTTAGTCCGGTCTAAAGCTATGGTCTCCAAAACCATGATCGTGGGTTCGAATCCTACTGCGGGTGCCAATTTTTAGGATGATCTGTAATGACCAAATCCCATAGACAATATTTGATTGATATCATGGAAGACAACGGATACATGTTTTCTGTATACGAAAAATCTCCTCAGTTAGAAAAGCTCGAAAAAGCTGGATTGGTCGAAATCTACGACTGTATGTTCAATCTCTATTATTATGAAATAACCAAAAAAGGGTAAGGATCTAATCCGACTAAAGAAGTCCAAATGAAAGAATACTATTCTCTTCAGGAATTCCAGACCATATTGAAGGTCGAAGACAAGCTCCATGAGGCTACGGATTCGACTGGTTCTGGATTTCATGAAGTCCATTTGACAGATCTAAAGACAGCACGCAAGATAGCTAATGATCTAGCTCTAAAATATCAATCCAGAACGATTGATGATCTCCTTCCAAAGTTTGATTCAAATTACACCTTCATCAAGAACAAAATCCAAGACGGAATATACAAGCGACAGGAAATGCCTGTTGTCGGCACATCGGATGTCAAGAAGCTCCAGCATATGCTGCGGGATGACCACCTACATTTGGCCGATATGTTCGGTACGAATGAGCACGGCAAAGGTGATGACCGACTCCGGGTGCATGTGACGTCCGAGATTTGTGGAAAGCTGAAGCCGCTACAGAAGCAGATCTACTACGAGAAGGGTATTGTCTACGTAGCTAAGAACGGTGTGGAAGGTGAAACCAAGGGACTCGAAAAGGTTCGCTTGTGTATATCCAAGGACAATTATATCATTGATGGTCATCATAGATGGTTGACAGCGTGCCTAATCGATCCTAAGATGCCTGTTCATATTTTCCGTATCGGATTGAATGGTAAGGAATTGTTGAAGCTGATGATATCGTGGTCGGATCATATGGGTCATGAACGAAACGTCTAAAGATTATAGGTGGATTAGAGCTTGTGGTCGGATAGATCCGAACCGTTCGATCTCCATTTATCTGGTGGACCAGAAGGCAGCACTAACTCGATCTGATTGGGAAATTCATAGGTGGAACCATCTTCCTGCAGGTGTCTTTATAGAAAACTCGCTGGAAGGTTATGATATTATAATAGTTGTGGAGAAGAACTTATAAATGTGGCCTTTTGATAGAAAGAAACCTGAACCTATTCATCGACGGAAAGTAAGGTTTGTTCCAAAAAATGATATGACTCTAGTTGAGTCACTTTATGTTCCGGGCATCTTTCATTTGGGTTCGTGTCCTATAGGACATGTGTGGACACGTGATGAGTATTATGAAGGACTTCCAGATAACGTTAAAAGACATTTTGAAGAAGTCTCTTGACATTCATTCAAAAGGGTATATAAATAACTCATATTGGCAAGTGACCGAGTGGTATAGGTGTCCGGCTGTTAACCGGGAGCCCATCGAAAGGTGGCGTAGGTTCGATCCCTACCTTGTCAGCCAATTCTTAGAAAGTATTGTTATGAAGAAGTATTTTGTGGATTTTAGAGTTAGTGGTTCATTTAGTGATACCTTCGACGCTGAGTCTAAGGAAGAAATTGAAGTACTCTTAGATGAAAAGCTGGATGATGACATTGAATACTTTTTAGATATAAATGATGTTGATGATGTAACTTGGCATATCACGGAAATGCACAACGTAATTCGTGATGGTCAGAAAATCTGGACTACATACGTTCTAAAAACCGATGAGAGATGTGATGACATTTGATGAAGTGATAGAGAATATTCCCCTCTAGTTTAACAGGTAGAATGCTGGCCTTTGAATCCATGCGATGGTGGTTCGAATCCACCAAGGGGAACCAAATTTAGATTATGATCCCTTGTAGATTAATTGGCAGATTTTCATACTCTGAATATGAAGGTAAACGTTCGAATCGTTTCGAGGGAACCAATTTTCAAAATGATGTAAACCATTGACAAGATAAGATAAATAACTCCGAGTACTAAACTCGGAGTAGATATTGAGACAAGTCAAGCGTCAACCTCTAAAAATACGTGCAGTAGAATCTATGGGAGGTGGATGCCAGTGTTGTGGCTACAATAGAACGGTCCATGCACTTCATTTTCACCATATAGATCCCACCACCAAAGAATTCAATCTATCAAAAGCCTTTTCCAAGGGATTAAGTCCATCAGGGATTGCCGAAGGGCTACGGAAGTGTATTCTTCTCTGTTCTAATTGCCATTCTGAGATCCATGCTGGACTTCGAGACCTACCAGAAACCTATGCGAGCCTGAATGAAGAAATCTGGTTCGCTGCGTAACGAAGATCAAATGTCCGATCAATTCATCGTAGAATACGATGGAGAATCGGATCCGACTACGAACTACATTCATATCAATTTTTTGGTCAAACAGATAACCCTGACTCGTCTGGTAAAGACTCGTCCTAATATGGATTTTCTGGATGCCAAGATCATTGATTTGATTTACCTGAATGGTGAAGATGAGACCGAAGGGTTGCATTATCGTTTTTATATCAAGAGCGCTACTCCTACTGAGATCTGCGCTTCGTGGTATACCAAGGATGAACTTCTTCACGGAGAGTATTTGTTTGAATTTACCAAATGGGAGATAATCGATGACTAAGAGCTTTGACGAATATGATAACAAGAGCATTCTAAGTAATGGATATGTCATCTATTATGATGATGTAGAAGACCATTATTCACATGCTGTTAGTGTGGATTTTGTCAACAAGAAGATTTATATTGTTCGGACTATCACTGAGCAGCAGTCCTTTAAATTCCTCGAAGCCCGAACAATTCGCTTGCAATTGCTCACAAAAGTGGGTATAACACTAGGAACATACGTATTCGATATCTCTGAGGAGTTTTCTGGATACGAGAGCGGTCTGAATGTCGGATGGATGGATAATCATTCACTAGATGGTTCATACGAATTTGTTTTCACTCGGCACATGTGGGTGCCAAACTTAAAAGATCTCCCAAACTGAAAAAAGATGTTGACTTTCGGTTGTTGGTGAGATAAGTATGCTAAATATATAGCGGGGTAGAGGAGAGGTTCCTTGCTTGGCTCATTACCAAGAGACACTGGTTCGAATCCAGTTCCCGCAACCCTTGGAGTCCTGATTACCTAAATAATAGTAAACGGTAATCAGGACTCCCTTAAATGCACTACATCGTCTACCAAACTACCAATCTCTAAGGTGCACGAAATTCCCAATATGGAACTGTTTGGATCAATGACGGTTCGACAGAAATAAAAATATCAAAAAATGATGAAATTCCTTCTAATTTTTCATTAGGACGCTTGAAAAAGGATCCTAAATATAGTAATAAAGGATTTCGCAAGTTGTCGGATGTTACCGACAAAGAAATTCACGAAGCGATTCAAACGAATCAAACAAATGCTGATATTGTACGATCTTTAGGGTTGACAAACAGCGGATATAATCGTACTATGATCAAACAATTTAGATTAGTTTAACAAAGAAAGAACCAAGACATGTTTATTCGCAAACTCTATCGCTTCGAGGAAGATAAGCCCTAACCACGGGATACGAGAACGTTTGTCTTGAGAAATCAGCAACCTTCGTATCCTTAAACAGATACGAAGGTTTTTTATTGAATATGCGTTGGTATACAGTTAAGGAGACTGTTCCGTCTGTAAAACGGATGCCTCAGGCTCGCACGGATCGTTACCGTGACAACGCACCAAATTTAAAATGGCCCTATTCCCGTCATGGTGAAGGGTGCGGACTGTCAATCCGTGAAGGCCGGATCGTTACCGGTTAGGGTCGCCATTTTTTGGTTCTATAGTATAACCGGAAAGAACATCGGTCTACGAAACCGAAGGTCCAGATTCGAATTCTGGTAGAACCACCAAGTTAATTGCCTACGTAATTCAGTGGACTAGAAATATCCGCTTCGAACGGATAAGTCGGGAGTTCGAATCTCTCCGTAGGCTCCACTAAAAAATGCTCCTATCGTCTACCGGATAGGATATCTGATTCTCAATCAGAAGGAGACAGTTCGATCCTGTCTAGGAGCACCACCATTTTTATTAGAAAAGGTGATTTGTATATGAATATTTGGATATCTAAAGCTTATACACCAAACTATCAATGGGATGATGGATTTGCTCCTTTAATTTGGGATCACGAACCAACATATAATGAAATATACGAAGAATTGAAAAGACGAAATCCAGTTGAGTTACATAGTATTGAAGATCATGAATGGAGATTATACATAGATACTAAAAGACATAAGGTGATTATATGAAAGCAATTCTATTCATGCGGTATATTCGTAAGTGGAAAGATAAGTTAAACGCAGCAGTCGTCTAATGGCTTAGGATACCTGACTTTCAATCAGGACGATGAGGGTTCGAATCCCTTCTGCTGCACCATTATTTAAGAATACGCGTTAGTCGAATATCCGGTGACTGTTCGCTGGTCTGAAAAACCAGAGGTATCTGTTCAACTCAGATCTAACGCACCATTATAATGGTTCATATCTGAGCTAATAACCCGATTATTGCCCCTTATATGGATCATATATGCTCCTATAGTGATAATTGTGGCAAAACCCTCTCCTCGTAAGAGAGTGATATCGGTTCGAGTCCGGTTGGGAGCACCACTTGACGTTTGTTGGAATCTAAGATATTGATTCAAATCAATAAGGAGGTTGACATATGCACAAGCTTCGTGGTAATCAGGTGTTCTTCCATGGTATGGGAGATGATTGGTTCGCTGATCTCAATCGTGTGAATTGGAGCTAAATAATCTCCATGAAAGGAGAGATATAATGAGGAGAATTGACGATATACAAGATCTAAAGGATTTCATCGACCGTCAGTCCAAGGAGACCAAGATCTACATCGGTACTGACTCATATCGATTTCGTAAGGATGAAAAGTGGGTAGCACGTTATACTACTGCTGTTGTCGTCCACATCGATGGTAATCACGGTTGCTCCGTCTGGGGTAAGATCGTAGAGGAGATCGATTACGATAAGAAGAAGTCCGAACCAAAGATGAGACTCATGAACGAAGTCTACAAGACTGCTGAGATGTATCTTCAGCTTGCGGACGTAATTGAGGATCGTGAAATCGAGGTTCACATCGACGTCAACACGAACCGGAAGTATGGTTCAAGCGTGGTTCTGCAGGAAGCCATTGGTTATATCAAGGGTGTCTGCAACGTGGTTCCTCTAGCTAAGCCTGATGCGTGGGCAGCATCCTTTGCTGCTGACAGATTCAGAGAGTTTGGTAAAAACACAGCTAAGCGCAAGAACAGAAAGAAAAAGGTTGCGTAGATAAGCTTATTGTGGTAGAGTGGTCGGTAAATGAAGATCACTCTACCACAGGTATGAATGCCACATAAAGATAAAAATGTATATAATTCATATATGAATGAATATATGAAGAAGAGGTGGAAGAAAAGACGAGAGAAAGCAGTTGATTTTCTGGGTGGAAAATGTGTAAAATGTTCTACTAAAGAAAATCTTGAATTTGATCATATAGAGCGTCACACTAAAATAATGTCAATAGCCGAAGCATGTTCGGCTTCTGAAAAGATATTTTGGGTAGAAGTTCAAAAATGTCAGTTGTTATGTACATCATGCCATATTGAAAAATGTCGTATAGATGGAACGTATGCAAAAATACGTGCGGTTGGCTGAGTAGGTCGATAGCGGTGGACTTATCAGTGAAGTGTTGAGGCACTTCACGCATTAATCCACAGAGGGTAACCTCCACGTCGGTTCGAATCCCACCGGGTACTCCATTTTGAAATGAAAGTGAGTGAGAAATGCCACATTTTTTCTATTCTGGTGACCACAATAATTTCGTAATTCCTGCTACGTTTTACGAAATGCCGTATGGACATTCTTCTGATGAGCTTCTTCCGATTAGGGAAGATGTTTGCAAGAAGGCAGACGAGATCATCAATGCTGGATTTATGTTTGAATGTGAGATATTGAGAACCAACCAGTTTTCAATCACCATCACATCCTCGGAATCGGATCATGCATTCATTCTCGTTAATCCGGGTCCAGACGCATTGTTTGATGCAATCACGAAGCTTTCGGATGCGATAGCTGCATTCAATATTATTGAAGAAATGAAAGTGGTTGACTCACTCAAAACTTCTGAGCTATATATCGATGACTAATATGCACCAGTTACCGTAGTTGGCCGAACGGCTCCGACTCTTAATCGGATAGGGGAAACCCTCGTCACAGGTTCGAATCCTGTCTGGTGCTCATTGAAACTCCTGAATACCTAAATAATAGTAAAGGGTATTCAGGAGTTTCCTAATTTGCACTACATTGTATACCAAACCACTAACCTTATTAATGGAAAGATCTATATTGGACAACATCAGACTTCTGATCTGAATGATGGATACTTGGGATCAGGTAAGCATCTTCGACGTGCCATTAAGAAATACGGTATTGAGAATTTTCAACGAGAGATTCTCTACCAGTTTGATAATCTAGAAGATATGTCAGCTAAAGAAGCTGAGATAGTAACCGAAGATTTTTGTAATCGTGATGATACCTACAATATTTGTCCCGGTGGTAAAGGTGGATTTGGGTACATCAATTCTAATGGATTAACTAATTACATAGGATTTTCAAAAGAAAATCAAGTTAAAGGACATAAAGCACAAAAAAATCTTCGACAAAATGATGAAACTTGGGTACTAAATTTTAATAAATCTGTACAAAAAGGATTAAAAACTAGATATATTAGTTTTGAACATCAATGGACAGGTAAACGACATTCTGAAGAAACCAAACTGAAGATGTCTAAACCCAAAAATCAAGGTTCGTTGAATTCTCAGTTCGGATCTATGTGGATCACAAACGGAACTGAAAATAAGAAGATAAAAAAACTTGATCAAATACCAGAAGGATGGTATAAAGGTCGATTCTTACTAAATAGGAGCATCAATGAGCAAGATAATTGATTTGTCTAGTCTTATTGATGCCATTGAGTCTCGCTTCGGATCGTATTGTACCGAAGTGACTTTAGGAGTTGCCAATAACACGTTCTACGTATATGGCTTCTCTAATAAGGTTCTGAACGAATGCAAGAAATTGCTTGCAGATTATGATAATGTAGAGTATGTGAAATCAGGTAAGCCAACGGCACTTATTAATGAGAGCACTTCCCAACGATAAGCCTTTAGGTGAACCAGTACGAAAGTTTGAAGAAACCTTCTCAGCTTTCGATGTTGTGAAGAAACACTTCAATCTATATGCCCCTGTAGCCCAATCGGTAGAGGTGCCTGACTTAGAATCAGGAGGTTGTCGGTTCGAATCCGACTAGGGGTACCATCATTGCTTCCTTATCCCAAACGGTAGAGGAGTAACGTCGAGAGCGTTATATAGTGTCGGTTCGAGTCTGACAGGAAGCACCAATATTCAACATGAAGGAGTGAAACTATGCCTCAGTATATTCCCCAAATTCTTCCCAACGGTCTTGTCAAAAATGTATCAGTCTATAATACTGGTCGTGGTAATTATATGATTCAGAAGAAAGCAATCTCAGAAATGAGTATTGATGGATATTTTGTTCCAGATTCTCCTGATGATGCACGTATGTTGAGAGATTGGGTTCCATTCAATGATCTACGAACAAAGGAAATCACAATGCCTGCAGTGTCTACCAAGCCTAAGTCTACCTCTTCCAAGCCTATCACTACCTATTCCAATCCCAACGAAATCCGCGTCAAGGCTCCTAAGCCGAAGCCTGTAACCTACTACGAACAGGTTCAGGAATTGAACGCAAATCCCACCTACATCGAATTCCCTGATGGATCTACGCTTCGGTTCCGCTTCACCAGTCTGACCGATGTCAATCGCGGTGTGGTCGAGACGTCCGTCGATGGTCGAGCCATTGATATTCGTGGATATCTGACCGACAAGGGTTTCGAGCCCGATGCCGACCGAATGAAGGACTATCGACTCCTCTACAAGAAGAAGTCCGAAAACCGAATCAGCGCATAAATGCGGGTTATGCGTTGACAAGAACCTCCAGATAGTCTATTGTATCCTATCTGGAGGTTTTTTAATGCCTAAACGTGTTTCCCCATTCATTGCCATGAAGCGGCTCGTAGAAGCTGGTGCGGCAGATGTATATCCGTGGGATGAATATGGTAAAGCTAAGAAATCTGTCAACCAGATTCAGAAGGATCTGATAGGCAATATCATTTCTTACATGATCGAACACCACGGTGAAGTTCCTACCTCACGACATTTGAATTCTCTAGCTTGGAAATGTGGTTTCGTAGAAACTCGATGGGGAAGACCAAAGCAGGAAATCAAAACCTCAAGGTCGAAAATGATCAATCGTGCTGTCAAGCGAGCACGCAGGAGTTATCATGAGTTACAAGCGAATTCAATGTGAAGCCTGCACCGTTCGCTACGACAATGCTACGGCAACCAAGGTTGCTTGTAGACCATCACCATATTGTCATGAATGCAAGGGATTAGGTTTCATTGAGGTTCGGACATATCATCCTGATTGCAAAAGGGATATGAATTGTCCGATGATGGAATCTGAAGCCATGACTGGTGGTTGGATTTGTTATTATTGCGGTGAAAGTGGACCGGGATGAAAGGATTAAAGTGATGGAATTATTTACAGGTAAGGTTTTTCTCGTCGCATACATTCTCGGAACAATGGGACGTTTATTGGAATTGCACACGTCCTATGTCTCCACTGAGAGGAGTTCTATGGCCGTTTATTTTTATCGGTGAAGCCGCAATTTACGTGACTAAATAAAGGAATATGGGGACGTGGAGAAATGGTAGAAACTCGGTGGACTTAAAATCCACTACGGATTAATGATCACGCTGTCGGTTCGACCCCGACCGTCCCTACCAAATTTAGCTAGGTCCGCTCTCCGGGTGAGCCTCCTGCTCTAGAAAAGTGTAAAAATATAAATACTCCGTAACCAATCGGAGTATTTTGATGAATTGCCAATTTTGTGCAAAAGAATATAAAGAAGAAAATTATCCTAATAAAAAGTGTTCAGCTTCAACAGCATTAAAAAGCCATGAACATTTATGTGTGAATAATCCAAACAGAAGAATATTAAGTCCCGAATCTGCCGAAAGAATTAGACAATCATCAATAGAACGCTTCAGAGATCCAGAATATAGAAAAAAACATACAGATAAAATGATAGCTATTTCTAGTTCTCCTGAATATCGTGATAGACAAAGTAAAGCTTCAAAAGAAAGATATAAAGATCCGAAATACCGAGAAAAATTCTCACAAAGAATGAAACAGGTTGTATTAGATAATCCCGAATCTTATTCAGATAAGAATGTAGTTGGTAGATCTAAACATTTTACTGTTGACGGGGTTCGTTATAATTCTTCATGGGAATATGAGGTTTCTAAATATCTTGATTCTCAGAATTTAAGATGGCAAAGAAGTAAATTAGAACCAGAAACCTATTTGTTTGAAAATTCTTGGCACTTGTATTTTCCTGATTTCTTATTACTCGATTATAATATGTATATTGAAGTAAAAGGGTACGAAACAGAAAAAGATAAGGCAAAAATATCACATTCAAAAAAACCAGTTATTTTGATTAAGCAAAAAGATATTGACTTAATTAAAAAGGGGGAATATGATATTCATCAATTAATCCGAGTATCACAGCGGTCTAGTGACGCAAGCTCATAACTTGTTCTACGATGGTTCGAATCCATCCTCGGATACCAAAATGTTTTTAACCCCGACTAAAGGAAACTGAATGAAGAACTTAATGATTGCAGCAACATTTGTTTTGGCTACACTGTTTGCGATGCCCACATATGCGGATCCATATCCATATGAACAGACTGAATATGTTGATGTTGTCAACCGAGATTCTAGTTGGTATGTCTGGATCGATTTTGTAGGTGGCACAACAACGGTCATTGAATTAGAAGGTGCATGTGGATATACTCAAGATATCGACCTTTGGGTATATGATAGCATGAACCGAGAAGTCGTCCGGAGTACCGGAAATTCTTGTTCTGAATCCGTTATTTTAGATCACTATAGTGATGATACCCTGAAGATAATTGTTGAGAATGTCAATAAGCCACATGCCACGGAATTTTATCTAAATATCTATTGACATGATGATTGATGAGTGATATATAAATAGGAATATGCTTCTATAGGCCAATTGGTAGAGTCGGTCGTCTCAAAAACGACATGTTGTCAGTTCGAATCTGACTAGAAGCACCACAGTTTAATATGCCTCTATAGCACAACGGCTAGTGCATTCGACTGATAATCGAAAGATGAATGTTCGATTCATTCTAGAGGTACCATTTTTTCATTGGAGAGTGAATGGCTTATAATTATAGTGTTCCGTTAGTAGTTAATGAATTGGAACGTGAAGTTGGTTCAATTATGTTTGAACTAGATGTTTTCAAAAATCTTCTATTGAAGTTTGATGGTGGTTTTGAAGAAAGCCTTGACGAACCTTCTGCTCTTGCTGGATATGGCAAAGACACCGTTTTAAATAGTCTTCGTTTAGTCTCATCAGATTTGTCGGAACAGAGACTTAGATTAGCCTCATATATGAGAAGATTGTCGGAACTTCTATCTGATGATGAAATCAAGGAATCGGCTCCTAAATCGATGTCGGGTTCTGCCAAGACCGTAGTCGTCCCTTACAAGATCGTAGATTCTAAGCCTAAGCCCAAGAGGTAAATGCCAGACTTCCTAGCACCGTATGCCAATGCTATCAAATGGGGAGCCATCGCTATAACGGTTCTAGCTGTTATAACGCTTGGCTCTCTTGCAGTTAATAGCTGGTACACGACCGTGCAGGAAAATGCCGTGCTGAAGGTTCAGCAGCAGCAACT
Source organism: uncultured Candidatus Saccharibacteria bacterium (assembly GCA_964505155.1). Classification (GTDB taxonomy): domain Bacteria; phylum Patescibacteriota; class Minisyncoccia; order Phycocordibacterales; family UBA9973; genus UBA4124. The sequence goes on along the minus strand of CAZDGL010000001.1, from coordinate 108,738 downwards.
AGAGCAAACGATTGATGACAAGAATAAGCTCATCAAACTGAATGAAGATTTGCTCAAGCTCCGTGACCAGATCATTCTGGAACGCGACACCGAAATCGGTCAGCTAGAACGTCACCTAGATACAATCACGGACAATCTACCGGATAATCCAACGGACACAGTCCCTGAATCTACCAGAGAATTAATCAAAAGATTGAGCGGACAATGATCAAGAAGCTTCTACTCGTTCTCATGTTGTCCCTAACGATTGCAGCGTGTGCTACCACATCCGAACCAAAATATCTTACCCGAACCGAGTACAAAGTTCTTGACATTCCTCCTTCTTTGTTGGAATGTAATGGTTTGAGTAAGGCAGAATATCCTGATCCTAAGACCATGGAAGTCAAGGATCTAAACAAATTAGTGACTGCATATGAGCGTCACCTTGGAACCTGCGTTACGAATAATAGAGCAGTGAAAAGCTTTATCGCTAAGGCAAAATTGGAAATTGAAAACCGCAAGTGAATACTAGCAATACACAACTTCAAGAAATTCATAATTTCTCCCTCACAATCGAAAATCTAGCAATTGTCAAACGCATATCCCTGATGGATGCGGTGATGCTTTACTGTGACCGAAATGGAATGGAATATGAATTAGCAGCAAAAATGATATCGAAGCCTCTGAAAAAGAAGATCGAAGTGGAGGCAATTGGTTTGCGTCTGGTTAAAGACGAAAGGGAATACGATCCGCTTTGGTGATAAATGAAAGCAACTCCACATGAAGCCTGTGCTCTATACCTTGGATTGAAACTCCACTTCACAGGTAAATATGATTTCTTCAAATATGGACCACGGAAGATTACCTCCACAGCATTTGATACTCGCAGAGACAAGCTGCATTTCTATCGACTAACGTCCCTCTATCCTAGAGAGGAATTGCGGTTCTTCTATATCTCAAATCTACTGGTAGATCCAAAGATGTGGATAGGAGAATTCAATCGGGATACGTATCTCGACTACCAGAAGATTGTAGGATCGTTTTCCTATATTTTTTCACAGGAAATCAACAAGCTCTTCAATCGATATGGATATCTGGATAGCTGCAAGTGTAAGCCATTCGAGACTCCTCCACTGATTGAAGCCTATTATGCTGGTGAGATTTCCATTCAAACGGTGACGGCATTTGATAATCTGACGAACGTTTTTCCGATGTTCGATGCCCATATGTCCGAGGATCCTATCTGGGTTAGAACCAGATTACTCATTGATAAGTATAGACCTTTTTTCCACTATGACGAAAAAAAGATCAAAAAAACTCTCATCGACGCGATGAAGTCACATAAATAACTTCAGATAATGTCTCATGTGCAACAAGAAAACAAGAAGCTAAATTATGAATGAAGTGAAGCAGAAAATCAAAGGATATTAATGTCTGCTTTTGCAAAATTAAAGAAACAACTCAACTCTACCGACAAGATCAACAAGGCCATCGAGAAGATGGCAAATCCCTACCAATCAGACGATGCCGATTACTGGCAGCTAGAAGTCGATAAGACTAGCAACGGTAAGGCTACGATTCGATTCCTACCAACTCCTCCACAGGATATTGATAGCGACGACGGACTTCCATTCGTTCGTTACTACAATCACTCTTTCAAGGGACCAACTGGAAAGTGGTATATCGAGAATTGCCGTACGTCGATTGGTGCTGACGATCCTGTTACCGAACACTGTTCCGAACTTTGGAATTCAGGTGACGAGGATAAGAAGAAGATTGCTCGCGATAGAAAGCGTAAGACCATTTACGTTTCCAACATCCTTGTAATCGAGCACAAGGCAAAGCCTGAAGATGAAGGTAAGGTCTTCAAGTTCAAGTATGGTAAGAAGATCTTCGAGAAGATCAACGAAGCCATGCACCCTGCGGATGACGACAAGACTCCGTTCAATCCATTTGATTTCGAAGAAGGAGCAGACTTCAAGCTCATTTCCAAGAAGAAGGATGGTTTCCGGAATTACGATGCATCCTACTTCCTAGATCCAAAGCCTATTCCAGACGATGAAGCTGAAAAGCTTTATGAACAGGAATTCGGACTTCTGGAAATTCTGGATCCAAAGAACTTCAAGTCATACGAGGATCTATCCAAGAGACTTGCTATTGCTTTGGGTCAGGTGGTAAAGAACCCTGATAAGCCTGCAGCAGAAGCCTATAAATCACCAACCAAGGTTGAGGACGATGAGGATGAAGCACCATTTGATGAGGCATCACCAGCGTCTACGGACGAGGATGATGATGCAGCATACTTGAATGAGTTCAAGCAGCTAGCTGAATAACATCACCTAGAAATTTTCAATAAAGCGAATGGTCCCAGAGAAATTTGGGGCCATTTTTTTGTTGACAAGTTTTCAAAACTGATCTATATTCAAATCATAAGGTCTGTGGATCTCGAAAAGTTGCTGAGAGTTATGTAACGATATATGAAAATAACTCAACCGGAAGAGATGTTTTTCGTATTGAGCGATATCCGGTATTCAACGAGGTTGGTTAAATGACAAAAATCGTAGCCGAAGGGATTTACACTCCCTCCACCGAAGACGGTGGTATGGCTAAGTATGGTGATATTGATCCGAAAGAAGAGGAGATATTCTTTCGGATTCAGTCGTGGGATGAAACTAAAAAGCACTTGATTCTCTCACCGTTCATTGGTAAGAGGGTGCGTGTAACATTGGAGATAATCGAATGATTAAATGTACCGACAAGCATCACGCTGGTTCCGTCAACTATCTTGCTGACGAGGGAATTTACAACGCTATCCGGGTCAAGGAATCAGGGAAGACTTACAATTCCCTTCTCACCTATGTCTATTCACCAGACTGGAAGCGAGATCTGGAGACCTACGGTGACACCACTTGGGTTGCCGTTTAACCATCAAAAGCGAAGTCGTCTCCGGTATCGAAGGATAGGTCTTCACCAGAGTCGAACTGGAAGTTATTGGAATCGTCAGGTGGAGTTGGTCCTCCACCTAATTCCTCAATCCAGACATCCGCTGAGCCTGTGATAATAAGGTGTTCTACTTCTCCGATATAGATATCACCTTTACGACCAGCACCTAGACCATTTACAAAAACCGTGCCTGATGCCGACAACAGAATAGGAAGGTCGTCGTGAGGCACGGTTTTATCGGTTACGCGAACCATCGGCATTCCGTTTACAAAAACAGTCGAGGATCCGGTATCGGTTGGAATGATTCCATGTGGACCAGTGGTTAGGTCGATTCCGTCTCCACGTACTGCTTCAGGCATTGACTTTCCTTAGTTCATGCTGTATGGTTGTTCATTATTTATGAGGAGAATACAAAAAATGATGTTGCGTTCTGATATTGATCGTTACCTTGAACTGCGGGATGAAATCAATTCCGATATCGACCACGCTTGTATGTTTTATAATTTACGTCGAAAGGAACTTGGTCTCAAGTGTGATGAATATCACCAGTGGGTAAACGAGGAAGACTGGAATATCGAGGACTATTACGGTGAGAAAACTATCGTTTCTCACTGGACTTTCTATGGTGCTCGGGGATATGAAGAAGCGATGATTTCGAACATTCCACTCAATGCTATTGTCGAAACTACTTACATCGACAAGATCCTGAACGACGAGATCGAGACCGAGAAGCGAATCCGAGAAATAACTGAAGACGCTATCTTCAAAAAGAAACAGGAAGAGCGTGAAGCCAAGCGTGCACTTTATGAACAACTAAAGAAGGAATTTGAGGAATGACATTTGATGTAGTATTTTTTAGCGTCCTCTGGGGTGCTACGTTTATCGTACTCACCTACAAGTTCTGTTCCGAAATCAACTGGACAGATCTATATACTAGTTTAGGTCAATTCGTGAAGCGGAAACCTTCGCTCCACCAGTAGCCTTCATATTCAGAGCCGAACCAGCGTCGACGGACACCTCGTTAGCTGCAGCAATGGATACTGGTCCTCCAGTAGCATGTAGAGCCATGCCACCATCCGCTGCCTGAAACGAGGTTCCGTCCGTTGTCATTTGATGGTCACCATTAATGTCCGTGGTTTGGGAGCCGTTGATCAAAGCCGTATCGTTTCCATTAACGATTGATTCGCGGTTCCCACCAACTACCTGCTTGATATTTCCAGCAATCGTCTGATTGAAATCTCCGTCAACCGACCAATCCATATCACCTTTGACTTTCATGGATGCTCCACCATCGACTACGATGTCATACGATCCTGATATCTTGACTTGGTTATCCCCAAGCACGACTTCGATCTTCTGCTTATTAGAACGAATTGTGACGGTGCCATCGGCACGCATTTGGACCATGGAGCCCGAACGATGCTGAAGAGTAACGGATTCGGCACCTTCGGTATCATCCATAACAAAGGTGTGTCCTGATGCAGATTTCAGGACATTGTAATTTGGATATTTGCCACCAGATTTACGCTGGTCTTCCGGTTCGTTAAACTTCGTCATTTCAGATCCTAGTTATTCTGATTATTTATGCTTGACACCAGTTAGGTTTTGAGATATTGTCAGTTCATCGAATGGAGATACGGATATGAACGAACTGGTTGTTAATGTGGTTCATAGCTGGAGCCGCAATTACGTTTTCCGAGTTGCTGCCAAGCGTGGTAATGACGGAAACTGGAAGGGTTATTTCTGGGCCGATTATGCGGCTCGCGACGAGTTTTCTGGTATTCCTGATGACCAGATTTTTTCTTACATTCAAGAGAACCGCACTCGCTGGATTGAAACCCTGAACGCTCGCTTCAAGAAGTTGTGATGGAAGGTTGATTATGGACAAAAAGTTGAAAGATCTGGATTATCCGGAACTGATTACTGAAGCAACGTCTCGAATGGTAAATAACCTTCAAACTGGACTTTCGCTTCGGAATTGTAACTAAGCTGTCATCGACTTGACTATCGCGTGGCTTCAATCAAAAGGGAAAATCCAGTGTTGATCAGGAAGAGAACATCGATTTCAAATTGGACCTACGACAGGTTGATCGAGGAGATCAAGGAACTGAAAGTGGAATATCCTTATCTTACCGACAAGGATTTCAAGATTGAATCGGTAACTGATCAGGGTGATCCCTATTCAGAGTGGGACAATCCTTTTCCTGATTCATATGTCTATCTTGTTTACTATATCGAACTGGAGAAAGTCGAAATGGTAAACCGCTATGAAGACTGGTCTTTAGAAAATTTGGACTGGGAGTGGACGTGCGCACATCGACATCTTCAGGATGCAGAGGATGATCCGATATTGAACAAGAACATTCGTGAAATGTATGCAGAATACATACGTCGAAACATCAACACACCTTTGTTGATGGGATGGATTTTTCAGAATTTGAGAAAATTCTACAGATCCCAACTTGGGGATAAAGATCATGGAAACTAAACTGAAACTCAAGCTTCGGTATGGTATCAACTACCATGGATATTCCTAGTCAGATCACTGTTTGGGATATTGGTAATCGTACAGTCGAAATCAAGATGGATGAATATTTTTCTATCAAGGGACAAATTACTTTTACCCCATTACGAATTTCTATTCTTCATGTGTTGAAAATAGAAAAAATCGGAATACAATTCGTCGAATTGGAATTTGAGTATAATCGAGTAAAGTTAACGATATCTCAGGAATAAACTCCACCACCACTGGATCCTGATGACGATTTAGGACTAAAGCTCAGCGTCGAACCTAGTCGGTCGGTGAACCCGGATACGATATCCGAAGCGGTAACTCCTCTGCCTGACGAGTTACCGCTATTTCTCATTCTATCCTTTGCAGCATTGTCGTCCGTGAAAGTTGCCAACATATTCTGTAACTGTCCAACAAGAGTAGCATTTGGAATTCGTTCAATCAGGGACTTCATCGGTGTTCCGGCTTCGGTTAGGACTGATGTTCCACCAGCACCTAGAATTGATGTGAATTTTCCAAAAGCCATATCAATCAGGGACTGGACGATGTCATCCACACCAGAAGTGATATTTCCGAACATATCGATGGTCTGAGTGATATTACCAAATCCACCAGCAATCGTCTGGGTAATGTTTGCAAACTGGTCCATTCCGGTAAATGCTGGATCCGATAGTTTGGATTCCAAAGACTGGAGGACATTCATAACCGAATTACCTGACTTCAGATCATTGAGGATGTTTTGAACAACCACCTCAGGATTGACGCGGAGTCCAGAAATCATGAAACCGGACTGAGGTGTACCGGATCCACTTTCTGATGGCATAAGCAACATAATGTTTTGTAGAGTCTCGACCGCTTCGGATCCTATTGCATCATTTATCTCTTCAATCCCTTCATTCAGAACGGACGAGACAATATCCGACAATCCTCCAAATGCTACACCGGGAAGCGCGGACAGCATATCCCCAGATAGCACGGAGTCAAATGAATCCAGAGCCGTGGATATTTGAGTCAGCGGTGAATTACGAATACCGGACATCAGGAAGTCGGCACCATGCGTAGGAATTCCCTGCAGGAGTTTGAAGGATATCTTCTTACCCTTTTCCTGTATCTCCTTGGTGATTTGTTCAATGCCGCTACGATTAGCCTGTGTGATGGTCTTGGCTATTGCAGGAATGTTGATTCCTATTTCCGTTGACTCCATTCGATTAGGCAGCACAGAATTGCCGGGAATGGCCTTGGAGCCGGGTTTGTCCTTACCGATAGGAATACCTAACGGATGTGCATAACCCGTCTGTTCGGCTCCCTCGGGGACCCAAGCGACGACTAACGTACCGGGAAGAGGTGGTCGATTGAATTCAAATCCACCGTTACCTGAAATCGGTGCCAGACCTTGAGAGAACGGTAGATCCTCGGTCTTTACGTTGTCGTCGTGTCGCGCAATATCACGCAAACGCATACGACCAGACTGTTCTGGATCCGGATCCGCGTCGTGGCCACCTTCAACTCTGAAATATCGTAGGTTCATTTCATTACCTTGAATATATCTTTTTCACTTAAAAAAATTCCGCGATCAACTAATACTTCACTTTCTTCAAATGCAATTTCTTTTGTCGCTGGATCAAAATCCTCAAGCAACATTGAACTATCAAGAAACATTATCAAATTAGAAATGTTTACTAACACCTTAGAATCAGGAATACGTTTCTTGAAAATGATTTTATTACCTTGACTTTGCTTTATTCCAAACATATTTCCTGAAGATATAAGTTTTTCTGCCATCTTTGGATTGGTTGACCATGAAGTTGGTGAATCAAATCTTAGATTATTAAAATTTTCTAGTGTCATTCCTCTATATAAAATTCCACCTTTACGAAAGGTTTGAGGAATTTTTGAACGGTTCCGAATGATATAATCAAATGATTTTTTATCATTACTGAAGACATATTTTTCGATTGATTTTATAAATTGCTTATCCTGAATGATATTCATTACATCCCCAACGTTGCTCCACCAAACCCAACAGACTTGGATACACAATCCATGACAGTGGTTGCAAATCCCCCGACCTTGACATTATGGGTTAGTGCTGTGATTAGATAGGTTCCGGTTCCGTAATCTGGATCTCGACGTAATCCGTTAGGTGTAACAACCTTGTTATGAAACCGGACATTGATCGTCTTTCCACAATTGACACCGGGACAGAACGGCACTGTAATCCGTAACGGAATTCTGTCTGGTTCCAATAAACCTAGTCGTGCCTGACGACGGAGCTTGTACTTTTCCACATCGATTTCACAATTACCTTCGGTTTGTGCGGATCCCTTGTTCGTGAATGTGGCACCAGCATTCAGACCACCTAGTCCACCAGACTTGGTTTGATTGCCCAACAGGGACTGAATCCCGTTGAATGGATTGATGACAATAAGCGAATTCTGGTCGAACCCGTCGATGTCAATAGAATTCAGGATATCGGACAGGATATCAAAATCACATGGAAACGAATATCCCATGATTTCACGTGGATTATTGTAGGTCTTCTCGTTGATCGTCTTTTCGGAATATTCAAATTCTCTAATAGGTGTTCGTCGAACCATATTGCGCAGGGATTCAAATCGATGAGTTCCACCGTCTTCATATGTCATATAGTGCAGGAATGAGGGATCCGTGCCCACAGCGACCGCTACGTCTGCCTGTTGTGCGATTACCTGAAAGGGGTGAATGTTCTCGGCAAAGTATGTTCGCATCGGAGACGAACCTTCCACAAATGTACGAGCACCGACTCTACCCAACATGTCTGCTACAATTGCGGATGGGGACGTACACTTATAGGATTGAGAAACTCGGGTTGCCGCATTACGCAGAAGCGTAATATCACATGCATTGATCTGAAATTCATCGAATTGATAAGTGGTCGGATCACGTTCGGTGATCTTGTAGATCTTTTGCTGGACCAACAGACCATCATCGATATCTGGTCGATATAGAGTAATCTTGACATCCTTGTTGGCATACTCGTCCAGATTTTTGGCATATCCCACATGACGTGCGGATTGAACCAGAAACTGAGTAGTCAAGCTAGGTGACATCAGACTCTCGGTGAGCGAGAATTCAACCAGAGATACCTGATTGAGAATTCCCTCGGAGACGTCCATTTCAACCTTGAATTGGGTTAGTGCATGTTGGTCAGCGGATAGTTCTGCCATTAGATGAGTGTGCTCTGTCTAAGATATCTGCGTACCAGAAGATTAGGTCCACCAAATCGTTTTAGTTCTTCCTCAATCTGATCGCGATATTCACGTTTGATTAATTTGATTCTACGCTTGTTCTCGTTCTCTGCTACTTCGTAGTCATAACATGTAACAGAATTTCTATAGACGGATATCGTCACTGTCCCACCATTCCGAAACGAATAGTCAGGATTATATGCAGTCACCAGCGATCCCAGATCATTGTAGGTATCGTATTCTGGTACGTCTCCAATATCCGTTCGTGGATCTTCCAGATCGATTACGTAGCGTCTGGTCGTAGTAATTCCGGTTACCGAATCCGTAGATTCAATCACCTTCTCGTAGTGGTGGATCTGAGTCATGGCAACAGCTAGGGAACCGTACTTGTCAATCAGATACTTCTGAAATACGTTATATGGCTTTACCCAGTCATGCTTTGGATCACAAATATTGTTGGCATACATGACAATCCAATCGGCATAGACGTCTCCGTAATACTTGTCTGCAACTACTTCCGGTGTTTCACCATCCTTTACCGAATATTCGTAGTAGGAAGACGTAGAATTGAGGACATTCTCGATTAGCTTTGTACGGAATAGGATATCCGTGACCAGAGTAAAATCCAGTCCAATACCATTCATATCATAGTTGGTGAGCGGAATTGCTGAGAAATACGGCATTAGTATCCTTCGAGGATCTTCTTCTTGTGATTTGGTTCACGCTCACGGAACTTCAATTGCAATCGAACCGCTACCGGAAATCCATTCCAGAATGTGGACCATTGTCCTGATGGTTCATAATCCACATCAACCTGTTCCAGCACGCATTCCTGAATCTTTGGAATATTGGTATTCTCGACACCATTGTGTTCGAATGAGATATCAAATGTGGACGGTGCCTTCCAGACGATACCAGCAATACCGATTTCTTCGGGTGCGGATTCAGATCTCAGAACCTTGATGATTGTCTTCAGGGAATCGGCTTCCTGTTGCGATGTCGGTGCAAATAGGAAATCATACTGGAATCTACGTTGTGGGATATTTGAGAACAGGATTTCTACCTTTGGATTGATTGGTAGACCACGGAGCTTCTGAAGTGTTTCGGCACCTTCTATTGCAGCACGCGCAAATGGGATTGGTCCCACCGCTGTCTTGAGCTTGTCCGTGGCCAGAGACGTAAGCGAAACATCCTCGTAATCCATTGCATTGGTATACGTCATTGGATTTGGAATGTAGAGATAGATCGCACCCTTGGCACGCTTGAATTCACCAAAGGCATCCTGTCGAGCCTGTGTGAGGATTTGTTGCCGGTTGTTCCATGCAGAGGTAATCAGATTTGATGTGCTATCCAGAATAGAACCGATTGATGGGAAACGTCCCTGAGATATCTGGGTGCCCAAATTTCCAGCAGTATCTGGTCCAATAGCTCCACCGAGCGATCCTACCTGACCGATGATTGGTGCCACAGCAGACATTGCGGTATTCTGATTAATCTGGATCTTCATGACATGTGCCGATGCCTGTGTCCGACCAGTCAGCGTAGATGGGAAAGAATGAATCCCAATATCCCCAGATACCTCTGCTGCCTGAATTACCTCAAACGGATTTGGTAGAGCATCGGGATAAGTCTGGACAACTTCGTATACTTCGTCGGTTGGCATCTAAATAATGGAACCTTTACTTTGAGATTTCAAATCTATTTATATGCAAAAACAACACATCAAATCCAAACGGAAGAACAACTACATTCAGGGGATATATCGTGCCATGAATCCCTCGAAGTACAAAGGCAATCCAAAATCTTAATTCCTATAAATAGATCAAAAGGGAATTAAGAACTATGATCATATGTCAAATCTGCCAAACTGAACATGAAGATATCAAAAATCTAGGATATCATCTTAGATCGCATGGTATGAAATCTACAAAATCTTATTATGACAAATATATGAAAAAGGATACAGATGGTTTCTGTGAATACTGTAAAGAACCAACTGAATGTGTTGGACTTCGTGGATATAAAGTTCATTGCTCCAGATCATGTGCTGCTAAGTCAATGAGAAATAATCTAAGAAACGATCCCGCAAGATTTCATACTTTCATAGAGAAAGTTAAATGTAATGTTTCTAATCATTGGAAGACCGACGCTGCACTGCAAATTAGAACCAAAATCAGTAATACTATAAAATACAAAAATTCACTTCTTACAGAAGAAGAACTTAAAGAAAAGTATGGTTGGCTGAATAAACTATCTCCAGAAGAAAGATCTGCCAGAAGTAAGGAGATGGTGGAAAAATCCATTCTTAAATGGTGGAAGGAAGCTTCAGAAGAAGAGAAACAAAAACTCATTGAAAAACGAGGTAATTCTCTACGACGTTATGATTATTCTGATATTACATCATGGGAAAATTATAGACGATTAGTAAGACTTGAAACGGAGAAAACATATAAAAAATTCAAGTCATATATTAATCCATTAAATATCAAACGTTCCAAATCAGTACATTTAGATCACATCTATAGTGTAATACAAGGATTCGTTGATGATGTTCCTATCGATATTATTTGCTCACCTTTGAATCTGCAGATAGTAACATCATACGAAAACCTTACAAAACAATCCAAATGTAATATTACTTTAGACGAGTTATTAGAAAAATATGAAGAATCGTTATCCAGTTCCACAATATTTCAGACCACGTAATCCTTCGAAGTATAAGGGTAATCCAACCAATATTGTTGCGCGATCTGGATGGGAACTGAAGGCATGTCAGTTTTTTGATAAGAATCCCAATATCCTCCAATGGTCATCCGAAGAGCTTGTGATTAATTACATGTCTCCACTGGATGGTCGTTCGCACCGATACTTCGTAGATTTCTGGATCCGGGTTCGGACGCGGGATAATGTCAACAGGGAATATCTGGTAGAAATCAAACCACGCAAGGAAATCGAGCCACCAAAGCAGAATCGTAACAAGAAACGATTTTTGACCGAGTCAGCTACGTATGCTGTCAATCAGGCAAAGTGGGAAGCTGCACGTGACTATTGTGCCAGAAAAGGATGGGAGTTTAAAATCCTAGATGAATACGATTTAGGAATCAAACATAAATAACACAAATGGCACGAGAATCTGATCTGATACGTCAAATCCGAAAGGAACTTCTACAGAAGGGACTTTTGGGTAAGCAACAAGAAGCCCGAAAATGGTTGATCGGTAAAGCAAAAGAGATGGTTGCTTTCCGTGGTGCTAATCGTGCCTCGCTGCTTCGTGGTAGATCCCGAAAGTCTACCGATATCACGGTCGGTGAAATGTATTATTTCGTATACGATCCGAAATGGAAGAAGGAACTACCTTACTATGACACATTTCCGTTGGTATTCCCAATCGAATACTACGAGGACGGATTTCTGGGTATCAATGTCCATTACCTGAACTTAAACCAGAGAGCAAAGCTATTTGATACTCTAAGCATTCTGGCCACGGACAAGCGATATACGGAATCAACCAGACTTGCATTGTCGTATAAGGCAATCAAGTCCATGGGTGCAATAGTAAAGCCATGTATCAAGCGATACCTGTCTGGACATGTGCGTTCCGATTTCATCAAGGTGAAAGGTAACGAGTGGGAGTGGGCACTATTTCTACCATCCGAACATTTCGAAAAGAAGTCCATGCAGGAAGTATGGAGAGAGTCAAACAAGATCATAGCAAATGGTTGATATTACAGATTTTAGATCCATCATCCTACGAGATGGTGCCGTAGCCAAATCCCAGAGATTTCGAATAGAGATTTCACCAGATAACAATTTCTTGTTGGGTTATACGAATCTAATCAGGGATCTACCATTCCTAGCTGCGGGTGCCGAGCATCCGGGTTCGTCTCTGGTAACGACCGATGTTCGTTACTATGGTCCGTCGTTCAAGGTTCCGGTCCGACAGCAATTCAATGATATCAATATTTCATTCATTGTGCGTGGTTCCATGGACGTCAAAAACTTCTTTGATAGCTGGAAGCGCTATATTTCGTCTGGTGGCAAAGGGAACTATGATTTCAGGTTCCGAAATGAATATGCCACCAAGATCAAGATATTCCAGACATCCGAACTGGAAGGAGTCGAGGACACCTACATGATGTTACTTCATGATGTCTACCCGATCAATGTAATGCCACTACAAGCAAACTGGTTTGAGGATACCATTCATCGATTGAGCGTCCAGTTTGCCTATACTGATTTTGAATCACAACAACAAGGATAATGAATGAGCCTACCTAAGATTAGTGTACCAATTTATACCATGAATCTACCGTCTAGCGGACGCAAGATTTCTTTCAGACCGTATTCGGTGAAGGAAGAGAAGATCCTACTCATGGCAGCAGAATCAAATGATGTGGCTGAAATGACTAGTGCCACACGTCAGATTATTACAAATTGCGTGATGGAAGCCGATTTTGATGTAACCAAGTTACCTATTTTCGATATTGATTATGCCTACATGCAGATTCGTTCCAAGTCTATCGGAACCGTCTTGACAAATGACTATATCTGTCAGAACAAGATCGATAACGTCGTCTGCGGCACATCATTCAATATGAATATCAAGATGGACGAAATCAAACTGGTAGATCCAAAGATCCCTGATATCATTCCAATTGATGAGACCTATTCGGTGAAGATGGTGCATCCGTCATTCGAGATTGTGATGGGTATCAAGGAATCCGATAGTGATTATGAGAAGACCATCAAGACTCTAAAAGGTTGTATCGATATCGTATTTGATGAGGCTACGGTCTACAAGTTCTCAGAAGCCACGGATGCCGAAAAGCAGGAATTCATAGAAGGACTTCGTAAGGAGCCTTTTGATAAGATGAAGGATTACGTCGAGAAGACACCGTATTACGAAGTCCACAAAACACATACCTGTAAGAAATGTGGATTTGAACATGAAATCACGGTGGAGGATCCCATTCGTTTTTTTTAATATTCCATGGATACGATAATCTGAAGAATTTCATTAAAACGAATTTCAATCTGATGCATATCCATGGTTGGCCGATAGATCACCTAATGGATCTGATGCCGTGGGAACGACAAGTTTATGTAGATTTGCTACAAATGCATATTGCGGAACAAGCAGCAAAAGCCATAGACGATCTAAACCGGAAACGAGACCTAGCAAATGCGGCAAAGAACCGCTTCAGATAAAAAGAAGGCTCTACAATACGCGCTTCATCGTGGTGCTAATGTCAAGGCACCACGAACACCGCGTCCTAAGCGCGAGCCTCAACAGAAGCCGAAGGCAATTCCGGAATCCACACCTAAGCCTGTGGAGCCAAAGGTCGTTCCTACCAAGGCACCTAAGACTCCAAAAAAGCAGAATTCAATAAAAGATCCAATTAAAGTTACGATGAAGGTACCGAATGCGGTATCTATCCCGATTCGTGCTACGCAAGCCGCTGTGCGAACCGTGACGGCTCCTGTGCGTGCTACCAAGGCAGTTGTAACAAACACCAAACAGCGTATTCAGAACAAGGTCGATGCCACCAAGCAATCATTCCAGAACGTGATAGATCAGGTTACTCTAAAGGGTGCACGGGATAAGGTAAAGAATACGACTTCGTCCCTGAAGGAAGGTTTCCTAGACCGTCTGTCTCCAAAGCGTATGTTCAATCGTTTGAGAGAACAAATCAAGGCAGACACGACCGCTATCATCAATTCAGAACTAGAAAATCCGCAGGGTGTTATCAAGACATCCTTTGCGCAACAGGCAAAGCTGATTACCGATATTGGTAAGGATGTCAAGCTGGTTCGCAAGGATACCACGGATATCAAGAAGACTCTTGAAAAGTCATTCAAGGAATTGAACAAGAAGCTGGACGATATCGGAGGTTCTGGCTCAGCCTCAAGTTTTTTTAATCCCCTAAATCTGCTTACCCTTGATTGGAAGAAGATCCTTCTGGGAAGCGTGTTAGGTGGAGGTGGTGTTGCTTCCGTAGCTGGTGGCATGGGTTCGGCTCTAAAGAAGCTGATGAAGCGATCTGGTGCTGTGGATGATGCGGCAGAAGTCACCAAATGGGGACGCAAAGTCGCTGAGGCACGTAAGCCCGGCTCAGGTATCTTTGATGCAATCATGGATACGGGGAAGAAGCTCAAAGAGGTAGATATTCCTAAGCCTAAGTTCAAGATGCCTGAACTAGCTACCAAGGCAGTCGAATCCATCCGAGGGTTCAGCTTCAGCGATACCATGAAGAAGGGATGGGGATCATTCAAGAAGTCTGGGGTTCTAGACAATATTGAGATGCCTAAAATTAAATCAGGTGGAAAGCCTCTCTATCTTTCATCAAAGAATATTCCAGCAGAATCCACTAGAGGCAAGGGTCTATATTACAAGTTCCTAAAGGACGTCGATGCCTTTGCCACCAGATTCAAGATACCGGGATCTGTCATTGGTATTCTGGTAGAGGTGGTTACGTCTGCGCTCGATCCGTATCTGGCATATAATGAGGGTGCATCCGAACAGGAAGTTCGCAAGCAGATTGTGGGTGCTATTGCTTCCATGTCTGGTGCAGGTATCGGTGCAATATTGGGAACAATTGCAACCGTGTGGGCAGGACCATTCGCTGCGGTGGGAACCGTATCTGGTGCGATCATTGGTTCAATGGTTGCCGAACAAGCTGCGGAATTGATCTATTCCGTAATCACGGGTGAGGTGTCTCCTGAGGGACTGCTCAATTATTTCAAACTAAAGAAGTGGGAACCATCGCTCAAGACTGGTGAAACCATCATTCTGCCTGAACGCGAGAAGTACAAGGCTCCTGAGGCTAATCCTAATCCGACCACTTCATTCGGTCGATTCCGTAAATCCAATCCTCCACCAGCAGCAGGTGGAACACCGATGTCATCCGTTGGTGGATCCGATATGTCGCTAGGTGGTGAAGCGGATGATATGTTGGGAGCAACAGCTACAGCTACACCGTCTGGTCCGACCGTTACAAGTAATACTCCTAGCACCAAGGCTCTGGAACCTTTCAAGAATAGAGTCGGTGGCATCGATTCCTCATACGGAACGTATTTGTCTGATCAACGAGATCAAATGCCGTCGATGTATGGATCCAGATTCAAGGGTCGAACCGCTGAGTCATCTATTCCGGGTTATGGACCGGGAACATCCTCCGATACGACTGGAAGCGCAGCACCGCTATCCGAAGCCGATCAGGCAACGATTGCCAAGCTTACCTCTGGTCAGGAAGTCGGTCTGTCAGATCAATCATTCCTCAATAAGCTTTCTTCAGAAGAATTGAAGGCTTTGGGTATTGAACGTTCATTCGATGAAGACGAATCCGGTAAGAAGCACGTCACCTTCAAAGCTGTTGCACCAGAAATCACGGACGAACAGGCACGCAAGTCTCTGGCCACATCATCCGAGAAGGTGGGATCCATTTCTGCCAAGTATGAAGGAAAGGTTGATACGGTTGGTGGAGATGGTGGTCGAGCCTACGGTAAGTATCAGTTCGATTACAAGGTCGGTGGACTCCAGACATTCTTTAAGGATAATCCAGAATTTGCAAAGGAATTCGATGGTCTGCAACCGGGAACCAAGGCATTCAATGATAAGTGGAAACAGGTAGCTGCTGCTAATCCTACGGCATTCGAGGAAGCTCAGGATAAGTCTGCTAAGAATATCTGGTTCAATCCTGCAAAGGACCATGCTGCTGGAATTGGTTTCAAAACCGATAATCCGGGTATTCGTGAAGCCATATTCTCTGGAGCAATTCAGCACGGTGGAATCAAGAAGATTCTGGATCGAGCTTCTCAACATGCTGGATTTGCTGATATGACACCGCAAGACCAATTGAAGGCATTCTATGAAGAACGAACCAAGTATATCGATACCGATACCAAGCTGACAGGTGATCGACGCGCTAGCGTTCTTTCCAGATACAAGACCGAATTGGCCGATACTCTGAAGTTTGCAGATAAGCCTGCAGTGGCCGAGGGAACGACCAAGTTCTCCGAGGACCAAATTCGTGAAGAAAAGACGCGACTAGCTAATGACGTTGTGGAGAAGCGCAAGACTCTACTAGAAGGTGCAGCACGCAAGCATATAGATCCTTCCAAGGATCCAGTTGGAGCAATTCGTTCTGCGGCTTCTGGTGATGGTCAGGGTGCAATCGTGGATCGTGCATTGAAGCAACTAGGAATGAACGAGGACCGAGATCGGGATGCAATCAAGTCATATCTGAAGGATGGTGGTGTCGATCTTGATCCTGATGTTCTAGCATGGTGTGCCGCATTCGTTAATTCTACACTAAAACAGGAAGGTTTCAAGGGAACCGGATCTGCTGTAGCAACTTCGTTTGGAGAATGGGGAAAGTCCGTAGCTGCTGGTGATATGAAGAAGGGTGATATTCTGGTAGAAATGCGAGGCAAAGCTGCTGGTGAAGTTGGTGGCCACGTAGGAATGGCAACGGGTGAAACCCGAATGAAGGGAGGACGTCTCCAGATTGAAATGTTAGGTGGCAATCAGGGTGATACCGTCACGAAGAAGTGGGTCGATGCTGATAAGCTCAATATCCGTCGTGCTGAGGAGTCCGATATGACACCAGAACTAATTGCCAAGCGTGAAGAGCAGCTAAAGAAAGCCGAGAATGTAACATCCACCGATGTGTCATCACCTAAGGTCAAGCCTACTGGTCAGATTGCTCCTACCAAGCGAATGATAGATCCAAAGAAGGAATCTTCACTCGATAAGAAGAAGATGGTTGAAAAGACAACTGCTGCTAAGATTGAGAACAAATCAACCGGAGTATCGGATCCTAGTGGGGATGCCGAAGAGGATAGAGCAACACGTGAAAGCACAAAGCCTGAACGAAAGCCTACGGATGTGAACACCACATCTAATCCAAACTATCAGGGTTCACATCCGCAGATTGATCCATCTTTCAAAAAGACAATCCAGAAGCAGACCAACAATCCGATGGACCGAAAGCAGTCCTATATCGGTACTCCGATTCCGGTCTAACGTCTCTTTCCTTTTCGAAATATGAATGATGGTTCATAAGTCTCGTTGAAAGCTGGCTTATCGTATTCGACCGTCCAACCTTCGGCACGATAGATATCCTCGATATCCAGATACTTGTTGTCGTAGCAGACTCGTCTGGACGCTGGATCTGATTCGTCCAATCCCAGATACTTGATTAGGGTCTTGACGACTTCGTCCTGCATAATAGAAGCACGACCATCCAGATAGTGCTTGGCAATCAGATAGTTCCATGCTTCGATTACCTGAGGTGGAAAGACAACGGTCTTCTTCGTCTCTACCACATCATCGGGTGAAATGGGTCGAATAGACCTAGTAGCAGAATCAAGAAAAGTCATTCGGAAGCTCCTCTCGCAATGAAGGAATCAAATTCTGGACCACCAATCATCCAGACAGTTTCACCACCATCTTTAAATCCTCTGGAAGCGCAGATGGTTACCACATGAGTGAAGTTCACATACCCTTCGGCATCCAGTTCGACTTCGAACCGTTTGTCTTCTTCGACTACATCGAGCGCAACCTCGGCATAGCGACACCAACTCCACAATCCGGTACCCGATAGATTCTCATTCTTGTTGTGTACCGTTGGGAACACGAACCTGTTCCCATACCGATCCTTGAATACCGGGAATTCCACCACGTTATTATTATACGGCATGATATTTCACCTTCAAGCATGACTCAGGAATGGTTACGGCTCGATGCGTCTTGAGCGGCACATCGAGCAGGATGATGTAGAGATCCACGACTCCCACCGATGACGTACCGAGATTGACTCCGGTCATTCCATCAAGGAAGGATTCCGTTCCGTAGATCTCCACAATATCATTCAGTCGAAGATTGATCTTCGTGATCATAGGTTGGATCCATCCTTGAAATAGATGTTGATGTCAGGAGCATAGTAGTTCATGTCAATCAGATAATAATCGTTCGGCTCCATCTTGATACCGAGCTTATCGTAAATATCAAACCTACGATAATTCGAGGTATTAAGGATATCAATAAGCTTTGTCCGAAGTGAATCCGATGCTCGACGCAGGGATTTGTCTGGTGTCCCACCGACATATTCAGTCAGGATCACCAGAAGCTTGGCTTCGTCCTTGGTGAGTGTAATTCCAATCGTAGAATCGTCATTCATTTTTCAAATCTCCTTAGAATGTAACCATCATATAGGCAATCAACCAGAACCCGATACCGATTGTGGAAGTTGCAAGTCGACCAAAGAAACCCGGTTCGAAAAGAACACCATTCTGAGAAAACGTACCCCAAACTCCGAGGATCATCAGAAATAACCCAACGAACCAGAAGGGGAAGGAAAGTATCGCGAGCAAGGTGTGCATGGTCTTAGATTTCCTCTTTGAATGCAGTGAAGTTCTGGGTCTTGGTCGAGAAGGATCCGATCTCGGCAACCGCGTCGAGTTCTTCCTCGGTCAGCTTGAAAACCTTCATAGCTTCGTCTGCTGCGTCCGCGAAGTTCTCGGCATAGAAAACCTCGTCGTTGATCATCAGCGCAGGAAAGGTCGCGTGCTGGTATTTCTGCGGGATGTCGTAATCATACCAGTCTTCGGTGCGGTCCATTTTGGAAGTCCCTTCGTTTCGATAATGGTGTTGTATCAGATTCTGAGAAGCTGACGATGCTTACTGTCGGAAATGTCAATCTGGATTCGCATATCCGTTCTCCATTTGATGAGTTACCCTACTTCATTTTTTAGAAGTAGTCAACCCAACTTCTTAAGAAGGTTATTCATATTGTCGTCACATTCGCGCATCCAGACTGCGTCAACCAGATAGGTCTTCAACCCCATTTGGTTGGCATATTCTGCGCGAGCATTCGCTGCCGTGGTCGAAACCACAATCTGCTGAGTGGAAATGCGCTTACCGATAATCCAAACCCGATAAACCCGCTTCTTAGACATTTCCGTTCTCCATTTGATGATTGACACTACTCCATATTTGAAAAATTGTCAAGCGCTCACCTAAATAATCGAATGGAATTAATCACAAGAAATTCACCAAAATACAGAGACTTGGATCTGAACTTCATGGCACATCCTGTGACGGGTGATGTCACTAAACTCGTTGGTGCCGAAGCGGTCAGACGAGCTATCCGAAATGTCGTTCTTACCAATTATTATGAACGACCATTCAAACCATATTATGGATCCGGTGTCCGTGGACTCCTGTTTGAAACCATGAACGAACAGACGATTAAACTTATGATTGATCGTGCATCACTTGCAATCAAGAATTTTGAACCGCGAGCATCTATCCTAGAAATTCGTGGACGTGGTGAACCATCTAAAAATGGTGTCACCATGACCATCACAATCCAAGTAGAAAACATCAACGAACCAATCCGGGTTGAGATTTTCTTAGAACGTATAAGGTGAGACGGCCGTTTTCCTAAATATACTTTAAAAGGAGTATAAATGGAAAAATATGGATTTGTTTATATCTGGTATGACCGTAAACGTAAAATGTATTATATCGGATCCCATTGGGGAACTGAAAACGATGGATATGTATGTTCTTCAACTAGAATGAGAAAAGCATATAGACGTCGTCCTGATGATTTTAAACGTCGAATATTAAAATACATTTATTCTGATAAAAAAGATATGTTATATGAAGAACAAAAATGGTTAGATAAAGCAAAACTGAAAAAAGTTAGATATTATAATTTAAAATTTCAAACTATTGGGTTGTGGTGGAGTGATCCAGATTATAAATTAACAGTTGGACAAAAAATATCAAAGACTCAGACTGGTCGAAGTCTATCACCAGAATGGAAAACTAACATCGGAAAAGCAAATAAAGGTAAAACTATTTCTGACGAACAGAAGAAACTGCTTTCTGAAGACAAGAAAAAACGAACTTACATTTCTAACATTGAATTGAATAAAACGATGAACGTATTTCATGAAGATGTAGAAAAATGGTTATTAGAAGGATGGTATATAGGTCGACTTCCGGGTTGGTCTGATATTCACACATCTAAAGGCAAAACATGGAAACGTTCAAATGGAAACATTTATACAAATCTAGGACGAAAACTTTATAATAATGGAAAAGATATGAGAATGTTTTCTCCTGAAGAAGTTCCAGAAGGTTGGAAATTAGGTAGACCATCAAAACGTGCTTTTAAACGTCTTACCGAAGAACATAAAAGAAATATAGGATTTTCTCATAAAAAGAGATTAGAAGTTTAATGGCAAATAATACCCTAAGAATCACAGAGCTAGATTTCGACTCTATCCGAAATAACCTGAAGAACTTCTTCCAGAATCAATCCGAGTTTACAGATTATAACTTCGAGGCATCCGGTCTATCGAGCCTTCTGGATATTCTGGCCTACAACACCTACTATCAGGCATTTTATGCAAACATGATTGGTAACGAAATGTTTCTGGATACCGCACAGAAACGTTCTTCCATTATCTCACATGCAAAGTCTCTAAACTACGTACCGCAATCCCAGATCGGTGCTACCTCCCAACTCAATATCCGAGTCACTCCTGAAGGTTCTGAGGACAACTCAGCACAAACCTTAACTCTGGAACGCTACACTCCTTTCCAGTCCGAGTCAATAGATGGTTTGAATTATAATTTCGTGACTCTCAACACAAACGTCGCGACAAAGGATGCTAATGGAACTTTCTATTTCTCAAATATTGTTGTCAAGCAAGGTGAAGTTATCCGAAATGCTTATGTGGTATCCGGTGCAAAACCTCGGTATGTTATCCCTTCTGCTAACGTTGATATATCTACGGTTAGCGTAGCTGTACAAGAATCATCCTCAAATACCGATACGCAGGTTTACGTAGTCAACGAGGATATTACCGAAATCCGAGGCAATACGCAGGTATTCTTCCTCGAAGAAAGCTCACTATCCAATGGCAACTATATCCTCTATTTCGGGGATAATGTGATCGGTAAGCGTCCGTCCAATGGCAATATCGTTATTGTCACCTATCTGGATACCGAAGGTAAGTATGGCAACGATGCCAACTCATTCATTCTTCTGGACTCCATCAATGGATACAATGACAACGTAATCATCAATCCTGTATTTGCTGCATATGGTGGATCCGATAGAGAAACTATCGAGGAAATTCGTGCGCGAGCACCTATTCATTACACCGTCCAGAATCGTGCGGTAATTGATGAGGACTACAAGGCAATCATTCTCAGAGACTATCCAAATATTGAAGCGGTCTCGGTTTGGGGAGGAGAGGATAATGTCCCTCCAATCTATGGCAAGGTCTTTATTTCCATGAAGCCTGTACGTAATTTTGAGATCTCAAATCTAGAGAAGATCCGTATCGTGACGGAAATCATTCAGAAGAAGTCCGTATTGGGTATCACACCAGAAATCGTGGATCCTGATTATACCTATCTCATTGTCAATGCTCGCGTCAGCTACGATCCTCGAAAGTCTACGATTGACGAAAATTCAATCAAGACTCAGATCAGAAATGCCATTGCGGAGTTTAAGGACGATAATCTCCGCACATTCGATGCTTCATTCTATAAGTCCAGATTGGTTAGAAAGATTGAGGATACCAATCGTGCTATCGTATCCTGCTCGCTGGATATCTATCTTCAGAAGCGATTTGAACCAACGTTCGATATTTCTAAGAATTACGAGATTGATTTCAATGTGCCTCTATTGCGTGGTGGCATCAATGAGAAGCTCTATTCTAATCCTACATTCACGATGAAGGACTCATTCAATGTGACGCGAACCTGCTATATTGAAGAAGTACCTGAATCCTTTACGGGTGTGGACGAGGTAGTCATCACCAATCCCGGTTATTCCTACACGGAAGCACCGACCGTTACCATTTTAGGTGATGGTATGGGTGCAACTGCTCAGGCTTCAATCGTGAATGGTAAGATCTCAACCATCACAATCGTGGATCGAGGTACAAATTATACGCGAGCTTCTATCACAATATCTGGTGGTGGAGGATTTGGTGGTGCAGCTACTCCGGTATTGCAAGCCCGAACTGGAAATCTTCGGATCTATTATATCCGTTCGAACGGTGAAAAGGTCTATATCAACGAGAATGCAGGCACTATTGATTATCAGACAGGTGAAATTGTTCTAAACAACCTGAGCTTCCTGTCAGTATCCGAGAATTCAAACTACAATGATGATGTCATGACTCTGAATATTCAACCAGAAACTGATATCATTCTACCATCCAGAAACAATATTCTGGATATTGATGAGAACGATTCTAGTTCAATCGTAATTGAAATGGTTCCGATTACCTAATGAATAACAAAACCTCTATATTCGTAACCGATCAGCTATCAGGATTTATTCGGACTGACCATCCTCAGTTCGTTAAATTCATGGAATACTACTATCGGTATCTGGAACAATATTCTGAAACTCTAGAAGATGGTAAGGTTTTGGAACGTATGTCCAACCTTATTCGCTATTATGACGTGGACGATACTCATTCGGAACTAAAGCAAAAACTCTATGAGCAGTTCATGAAGTCTATTCCGTCTAGTGTAATTGTGGACAAAGACCTTCTGCTCAAGAATATTCAGGACTTCTACCATTCAAACGGTACCGAAAAAGCCGTACGATTCTTGATCAATATTATAACCGGATCGTCCAATACCGAAATCACGTATCCAAAGAACAATATTCTAAAAGTGTCTGATGGTAAGTGGTATGTCCAGAAGGCACTTCGTATTACGGATATCAAGGTCGAAGGTGTATCCAACACTAACCTGAACGGATTTGAGAACTTTCGGAATACGTTGCTGCGCGGCAATACCTCTAATGCATCCGCAGTGGTAGAACGTGTCACCAGATACTTTGAAACCGGAATTGAAATCAACGAATTAGCACTCACAAATATTGAGGGTGCATTCGATAACGGTGAAATGGTTATCTCATATTTCACGGAAAACGGTGAGACCAAATCCATTTCTGGTAACGTCTATTCAGGTATCATTAATTCGATTACCATTGTCAATCCGGGTGCTGGTTACGAGGTTGGTGACTCTCTGGTATTTGAATCCAATTCAGGTTGCGGTGCTATCGCAATCGTATCGACCGTATCCACAGGTGGTCTGGAAGCTATCGGTGTTCTAAATGGTGGTGCAGGATTTCAGGTAAACAACTTCATCTTGATTACCGGATCTGGTTCAGGTGCCAATGCCGAAATCACGCAGGTAGACAAAACCGAGCTATATCATCCTAACTCTTATAATATCTGGACGACATCGCTGTTGGCCGAAGCCAATACGATTCTGGGGAATACGGTTTATTCAAATCTAAGCACCCTGATAGTGTCATCACCTAATGCGAATTCGGTTATGGGTGATACGCTACATCTTTATCAATATGCCAACACCGGACCTATTTCTGTTATAACAGTTCATGTGGGAGGCAACAACTACCTATCGACTCCAGATATGGACGCGGTGGCCAATACGACTATCAAGCGTCTGGGTATTTTAGGACGAATGGCAATCAATTCACCGGGTACAGGATATGCTGTAGGGGATCAGATTCTTTTCGTCAATCAACCGGGTGAATATGGATTCAAGGGTAAGGCAAACGTCACACAGATTGATGGAAGCGGTGGAATTACGCGAGTCAATTTCGTACCTGAGTCAGGATATATCGCTGGTGGCTACGGATATCGACAGAATGCGCTTCCATCCGTTTCGATTACGTCTGCTGGTGGATCTGGTGCAAATATCACGGTTACCGCTATTCTAGGTGACGGTGAAATCTTTACATCAAGCAACACCTCGGTCGGTTCGATTTTGACTATTGAAATCTTGAACCGTGGATCCGGTTATCAGACTGCTCCTACGATCAATCTGCGAGCCTCAGGTGATGGAACGGCACAAGCAGTTGCGACTATCGTAACTGGTGTATTTGATTATCCCGGTAGATTCCTAAACGACGACGGTATGCCTTCGTCCACAATGAGACTACAGGATCAGGATTACTACCAAAACTTTTCATATGTTGTCAAGTCCGATCAGACATTTGATAAGTATAGAAAAACCCTCAAGGAAGTATCACATCCTGCAGGTTTGATTGCATTTGCCGAATATAAGAAAAAGTTCGAACAGAATACACATCAGGTAAATACCTCATACGAGGGAATGATTCTATTCTATCCCGGTCAGTATGCGGCAAACGATGCCAATTCGCTTCTTGTATATTCTGGTTCAGCACCATCAAATCTGGCTTCAAATATCACAAACGTGATTATTGAATTTACTGCAAACGTAATTGTTCCAAACGTATCCAATGGATTCTTTAACATTTACGGTAATGTTTCGTCACTACCAAATAATAGAACCTACTCAGGCAATGTCAATATAGGATTTATCGATGCCTAGTCTAATCAAAGACCAGTTCAGAGTCTATAATACTGCACAGTTTATTGAATCGTTGTCCGAGGATGATGAGAATAATCTTTATCTAATCTATGGTCGACCTACAGCGTGGTCCAATGAAGCTAGTCCAGAAACAGCTAATACGTCTCTGGCAACAGAATTTTTGTTCTGGAAATCGGTAGTCGGTGGAAAGAAAATTCTGGGTGGAGACTTAGTCAATGTGATCCCTCGATACGATTGGGTAGCAAACACCGTATATCCATACTTCGATTATGGTTCAGAGATCAAGAATTTCTATGTCATGACCGATGAATTCAACATCTATAAGTGTATCTCAAATAATCGTGGAGCAATGTCCACTACTAAACCTACGTCTTTAGGTAATACTATTACCCAGACTGCTGATGGTTACATTTGGAAGTATATGTATACCGTAGGAGTCGGAGACATTACCAAGTTTCTATCTGAAAACTATATTCCGGTTAGAACCCTGACAGTCGACAATGGATCACAGCAGTGGGATGTACAGGAATCCGCTGCTGATGGAGCAATCCTAGCAATCCATATTGCCAATACGGGATCGAATTATTCAAATTCATCTAATGTTATAGTCACGATTACTGGAGACGGTGAAGGTGCAACCGCTACGGCTTCGCTGAATACCTCAACCAATACGGTATCTGCTATTGTCATGACATCATATGGCACAGGATATACGAATGCCGTGGCAACCATTTCTGGTGGTGGAGGATCTGATGCTCTTCTGAAGCCGCTATTAGGTCCAAAGAATGGACATGGATCGGATCCGGTCTATGAATTCTTGTCCACAGACGTGATGCTCAATATTCGATTGAATGCAGACGAGTCTGGAAAGCTTCCGGTTAAGGGAACATATCGACAGCTAGGAATTGTTCAGGATCCGACCGAACAGGGAACGGACGATTTTATCACCAATACCGCAATTTCCCTGACTACGGATATCACGGTAACTGGATCTGGAACCAGCTATCAGGAAGGTGAATACGTATATCAGGGAGCTTCTCTGGATACGGCAACGTTTACCGGAATGCTTGTGGATTGGAATTCAGCTAATTCCATCCTGAAGGTAACTAATACCATCGGATCTATTATCTCCGATACCATTTTTGGTGCCAATTCGTCTGCAGGACGATTTGTATCAGACGTCAAATCTCCTGATGTAAATCTAAGAAGTGGACGTTTGCTCTACCTAAATAATATCGAAGCAGTTACCAGAAATGTTAATCAAACAGAAGATTACCGAATTGTAATCAATTTCTAGGATAGAAATGGCAAATACCTCCAATATTGTTAATACGAGCGTGATACCGGATTTCTCACGGTTCGCTCCATATTATGATGATACAGACGAATCCAAGGGATACTACCGTTACATGTTCAAGCCATCTTTCCCGGTTCAGGGAAGAGAACTTGTTGGTATGCAGTCAGCGGCACAAATCCAGACAGAACGTCTAGGTCGTCATATTTTCAAGAATGGATCTCAGGTTGAAGGTGGATTCATTTCCTATCAGACTTCCAAGGCTCTAAATCTAGCTTCTCAATATATCGGCACCGACATCGACGTTTCAAATTTTGTAGGAAAGCGTGTCGTCCGTGCTGATGGCCTAACAAACGTCAAGGCTATTGTCCTATCTGGTGAAAATTCCATAAATTCCGAACCACCTACGCTGATGCTGAAGTATCTTACTTCAGACGAATTCGTGGCATCAGATTCCTTGCGAGTCGAGAATGAAGCCTATTATGCTAATGTGGCTTCAGCTAATATTTCCGCAAACGGTATCCTAGCTGAAGTGACCGATGGTATCTATTTCGTGAAGGGATTCTTTGTACGAAACGCACGTCAGACCATCATTCTTGAAAAGTATAAGACCACGGCAAATGCCAAGATCGGTTTTGATATTGATGAAAGTATTGTGGATGCTTCCGATGATACCTCACTTCTGGATCCAGCACAGGGATCTTCAAATTTCACGGCTCCGGGTGCGGATCGATACAAGATTGATCTCGTATTCTCAAAGAGATCATATGACTCCGTGGACGACGAATCCTTTGTGGAAATCACTCGAATTGAAGGTGGAGTCCAGCAGAAGGTTCTGAACATTCCATATTATTCAGAACTTGAAAAGACTCTAGCACGTCGTACCTATGATGAATCCGGTAACTATACCGTCAGACCTTTCAAGGTTAATATTGAAGACGATCCAGACAATTCCGCTAATCTCCAAATCACAGTCGATTCAGGTAAGGCATATGTCTTCGGTTATGAATACGAACCCGTAGTTGCTACCAGACTTCTGGTAGAAAAGCCACGTGAAACTGCTAACATCACTCTTTATGATATTTCAACCGCAATCGGTAACTACCTGCTTTCATCAAACCTGAAGGGTTCATTTGATTTTTCAACTGTGCCGCTGATGGATCTACACTGCATTCCATATCAGTTCGTTTCACAGGCTTCACAAGCTGCATACGATACCACGAAGATCGGTACCACCAGACTTCGTTCAATCATGCACGATTCCTATGGTTCAATCACCAATGCTGCGTCCTATCTGGCTCGCGTCTACATTGCTGATACTCAGTTCGTTTCAATTTCCGCGAATGCAAACTCTGCAAACGCTCAACTATCCACGTTTCTCTGCTAACTCAAATGCTTATCAGAATGCGACTGGTCGAGTCGTAACCGGAACAGGTTCAGGACAGATCCGAAATTTCACAGCATGGAACGGATCAACCAAGGTAGCAACCGTGGCACCAGATTGGGATACGATCCCAGATACAACTTCTGTCATTTCCATTGATTTTGGTATCAATGATCTGGAGTCCATGGTTCGTGGTGGCTTTGGTGCCTCAACCGCTAACCTGAATATTGCCAATGAATCCAAGTCCGATGGTACACCAAATGGTGATACCGTTATGGCCGAAGCCGCATATTCTTCACTAATATTCCCGTTCCCACAGGATTATGTAAAAGCGAACACTGGTGTCAACAATTACCAGTACCGAAAGGTATTCACTAACCGTACCTTCACTTCAGGTGTGGGGTCTATCACTGCGGATGCTGGTGATGCGCTGATCGGTACTGGTGCTCTATCCGACTCAATCAAGGTCGATAACTACATGGTAATGATTACCAACAATGGTGGTAACGTTGCATGGCAAAACGGTGCAATTCTACCTATGGCAACGTCACTCGGACGTTCTATCTCAGTAGCAGGTTCAACCGCTACTCTGGATGCCGGAACCTCCAATACCTTTGTGGCAGACGTTATTGCTTCCGTAGAAATCAATTCAGGTTCCAAGACCAATCCAAAGTCCAAGACCAAGATCGTACCGAACACTGCATATGCAGTCACGGTAACGGCAAACGCTACTATTCTAACCGGAACCACCAATACTGCAATCTATCTGAAGGATGGTCAGGTTAGAATTATCAATCCAAATCGAGTTCCAAGCGGTAAGGATTCACTATTCGTAGCAGACGTCAAGAAGATTAATGCAATCTATGATTTAAACGGTACCGCAATCGTTGGTGGTGCAGCACTCTCTGGATATACCGATGTTACTTCCAGATATCTTCTGGATACCGGACAGCGTGACACCTTCTATGATCACGGTGCAATTGTTCTAAAAACTGGTGTAACGGCTCCTAAGGGTCCGCTGGTCGTCTGCTTTGATTACTATGAACATGGAGCAGGCTCATCCGATGGTTACGGATTCTTCTCTGTCGATTCATATCCTGACATCAATACGACTGCTGGATACGGAGACGTTCCAACCTATATCGATTCAACAGGTGAATCCTTCCGTCTAGCTGACGTGGTGGATTTCCGTCCTTCCAGACAGAATGCTTCCAATACTTCACCAGCATATACGCTGAATGGTGGACGTATTCCTACTCCTAATGAAGAATTCACAGTCAACTTTGAATACTACATGCCACGTCGTGACATGCTTATTGCTACGAAGGATAGAACCTTCAGATACATTAAGGGTGTAGCTTCAGGATTGCCTTCTCTACCAAACGTCCCAGATGATGGTATGCCGCTATACCGATTCTATCTGGATCCATATGTTATCGATCCTAAGACCAATATTCAAGTCAAATATGTGGACAATAAGCGATTCACCATGCGTGATATTGGTGGACTCGAAAAGCGTATTCAGAATCTAGAATATTATAATACCTTGAATGCTTTGGAAAAGGCAGCAGAATCCCTATCAATTCGTGACGTCAATGGTCTGGAAAGAACCAAGTACGGTATCATTGCTGACAATTTCGACGGTCACTCAATTGGTGATGTCGGAAACGGAGACTATCGTTGCTCCATCGATAGCACCGAAAAGATCCTGCGTCCATTCTTCACTCAGGGTTCATTTGTTATGGAGTATTCAGCATCAGACTCCAATATCTACAAGTCTGGTGAAGTCATTACTTTGGACTTCAATGAAATTCCATTCATTACCCAGAATACCGCGTCCAAAGCAGAATCCGTCAACTATTTCCTCGTAGCTACCTTCAATGGAAATCTGGACATTTCACCTATGTCTGACCAGTGGGTAAATACAAATGAAGTACCAGATCTTGTCATCAATGAAAATGGTGCGCTAGATGGTTGGACTTCCAATTCCGCATCTCAGGCATTCGGATCCGATTTCGGTAACTGGAGAACCACTTCTACTCGACGTGAAACTAGCGTTACTAGAAACGGTGGAACAAACCGTGACGGATTGACTTCAACCTCATTTGATGTCCAGACGCAGACCAGAACGGTTCTACAGACCGAAACTCAATCTCTGGGTTCATCCGTAGTCAATGTCTCGATTGTTCCATGGATTCGTCAGCGTGATGTTTTCTTCAATGCTTATTCCATGCGTCCATATCGTCAGGTAGAATTCTTCTTTGATGGCTCAAACGTTACCAAGTATATCGAACGTCCGAACGTCCTCAAGGTAGAACAGACTCTATATCGGTTTGATGATCAGGTAGGTGTGAATGAAAAGGTTTCATTCGGATCCAATACTGGTCAGGTAGTTCTATCTGGATTTGACTCCGATGGTAATTGCTTGGTTTATGTAGCAAATACAAAGGGATACTTTACTCCGGGTACGACTCTAACTGGTCAGGTATCAGGTGTAACTGGTAAGATTATCAGCTACGAACACTATTCAGGTAATGTAGTCAGCGCTATGGCAAATAGCGTTGTGCTAGCGGTTGGTGCTGCCAACACGGCAAACTACTATCTTGCTAATACAATCTGTTTCCCAATTGGTCCGGGTGCTGGTCAGACCACGAATATTACTTCATTCAATGCAGTAACTCGTCGTGCAGAGGTATTCCCTCTTCTGACTACTATCCCACAAGCAAACACCATTTACTCTATTGGTCCAAACAAGATCAATCGCTCAGGATCTCTAGGTGGTATCTTCCATCTACCTTCCAACAGCAGCGATATGTTTAGAACAGGTGAACGTGAATTCACCATTATCGATGACGTTTCTAGTGATGCCGATAGCTTTACTACCAAAGCGGTTACTACCTACAATGCTTTGGCAATTCAGCAGGACGTTCGTGAGTCCGTTCTTGCGGTACAGAAGCCTGTAGTTCAAACTCGTACGATTAGAGAACAGGTTCGGTTTGCTGGACTCGATCCACTATCCCAGACATTCTATGTGGATGCAAGCGTATTCCCAAGTGGTATCTTCCTATCATCCGTCGACCTATTCTTCAAGAGAAAGGATGATAACCTTCCTGTTTGGGTAGAAATTAGAACGACTGTGAACGGATTCCCATCTTCATCCGAAATCCTTCCATATTCTATCAGTAAGAAGTTCCCAGACCAGATCAATCTGTCTGACAATCCTTCTGCAGGTAATACGGCAACCAAGACCAACTTCCCATTCCAAGCACCAGTTTATCTGGAAGCTGGAAAGGAATATGCTCTGACTGTGCTATCCGATGCTCCAGAATACGAAGTCTATATTGGTGAAATGAGCAAGAAGCAGATCGGTACTGATAGAATCATTTCCGAGCAACCATATTCTGGTTCACTATTCAAGTCCCAGAATGCTTCCGTCTGGACACCATTCCAGTTCGAAGATTTGATGTTCGTCCTTAATCGTTGCCAGTTTACTACCAACGAAGGTCTAGCATACTTTGAAAACTCACCACAGGTATCCAATACCTACTTTGATATGATCTATCTGCAGAAGCAGGACTTGCTGATCGGTAATACCAGAATCAATTACGCTTTGAAGAGCACGTCCAATCTTACTGGTGCTCTAGGATCCTTTGAAACCATTGTTGCTGATAAGGACTACGAATTGTCAGAACGAAAGGTTATTGCTGCAGCTAATGTTCGGGTTTCACTATCTACTCCGAACCCTGATATTTCACCTATGGTTATCGCGAAGTCAGTCAATCTGATTACCGTGGCAAATGAAATCAATAATCTGCCGCTATCCAATACGCTGATTACCTTTGTGGACGACGGAACCGGATATTCAAACGCAAACAACATTGCCGTGACTATTTCTGGTGGTGGAGGCTCATCCGCTAATGCCTATATCGGAGCAACCGATGGATCTAACCTAACGTCCATTGTCGTCAATACTGGTGGCTCAGGATATTCAACGCGAGCAAACGTCACGCTTAGTGGTGGTGGAGGCTCATCCGCAAATCTGATTGTGGCGTCTGAAACCGATCCTTCAGGTGGTCCAGCTAGATCCAGATATATCACCAAACGTGCAATCCTGAACGAAGGATTCAATGGTGGAGACCTACGAGTCTATATTACTGGTAACAAACCAGTAGGCACCAACTTCTTTGTATACTACAAGGTAAAGAACGAAGACGATCCTGCTACATTCGAAAGCCGCGAATGGTTCCCAATGGAGCAGGCAACACCATCAAATAGATATTCATCATCCGATATCGATTATATCGAATACGAATATCGTCCTTCTCTATCTTCCAACTCGGTATCCTATACCGCTGGTGGAACTACTTACAATTCATTCCGTGAATATGCAATCAAGGTCGTGTTCTATTCCGAATCCACGCTAATTCTACCGAAGGCACGTGACTTCAGAGCTATTGCACTACCCGGTGGAGACTAATGAAAGTCCAGACTGAAAACATTTCATATGAAAGAGATACTCATTCTAGAGCACTTATCCTTAAAGACAAGGGTAAGGCAGAAGAGTATATGGTAAAAAAGCGGATGCTTGATAAAAATCGGACGCAAGAAGAAGAGATAAATAATCTAAAGTCAGAACTTCAAGAATTACGCAATATTGTAGGAACCCTTGTAAATGCCTCTCGCTAATCTGGATATGGGTCTAGATACCTATTTCACTCTCGTCCAGAGAGTGAACCAGCTTGTTCAAGTCACAAACGAAGAACAGACCAAGGGTTTCTCCTCAAACGGCAATGTTGCGGTGCATGGATCGGTTACCGCTAACGGAAATCTACGAGTTGCTGAAGCCAACGTCACGTCCAACCTTGTAGTCTACAAGTCCGCAACCATTCGGGCATCCGATGGTCAGGTTGTCGCACTCAATGTGGCATCAGGATTGGTTAAAGGTGACGGTGGACTTCTATCCAACATCAGATCTGCAAACCTTACCACCAACAATTTCCTAGTTCAATCAAATAATAGCACCGTCACAATCGGTGGTTCTGCCGAACTAGGCAAGACTCTATTCCTTTCCGTTAGAACCGTTACCGATCTAGCAGATAATGCTTCAGGAAACGTGGCATCTACACAACTAGCAAACGTTCTGGATCTACATATCAAGACCGTCCATGCTATTCAGAACACTATTGTCAGCACGGATCTACCGGGTAAGCAGACTGTCAATACCAATCTTCATCAGCTAGCAAATGTCGGACCTATGTCTAATGGAGACATTCTGGTATTTGCAAATAATCGTCTGGAAAGACTTCCTCTTGGAGTAGCTAATCAGACTCTCATTGTTCAAAACAACCGTCTCGAATTTTCAAATGCACTAACGACTACTGTCGTAGAATATTTCTTTTCCTCAGGATTTTGGAATAAGCCTGCTAACTTCAAAGAAGCTATTATCTATGCTGTTGGTGCTGGTGGAGGTGGAGGTGGAGGTCGAATGTCCCCGACTGCCGAAACGATTTCTGGTGTT
Source organism: uncultured Candidatus Saccharibacteria bacterium (assembly GCA_964505155.1). GTDB lineage: Bacteria > Patescibacteriota > Minisyncoccia > Phycocordibacterales > UBA9973 > UBA4124. The sequence continues at coordinate 75,452 of CAZDGL010000001.1, read as the reverse complement.
GGTGGTGGAGGTGGCCAAGTTGCAATTCTTTATGCTAACAACTCAGAATTGGCATCAAACGTCACAGTAACTATCGGTACAGGTGGTGCTGGTGGAAATGGATATGTCATCGTTTCTCAAGCACAAGGTGGTGTAGGATATATCAACTCTACTCCATCATATTCCGGTGGAACAGGTAGTGCTGGTGGTTCTACTACATTTGGAGCCTATTTGACTGCTCTAGGTGGTTCTGGTGGTGGAACAGTTTCTGGTCCTCCGGGTGGTGGAACAATTCCTCGTTCTGGTATCAATCGAACCAGAACCGAAAGAACATTCTTTGGTGGTTCTGGTGGAGCGACTACTTCTGGTGTTACAACGTTGACTTCTACACTTTCAAACGTCGATGCTGCAGTTATCGTATTCGGTGGAGGTGCATCCTATTGTGATGACTTCACTGCAGGTAATAACTCCTATGACGGTAGCCATCAGACTCTTTATTATGGAGCAGTGGAATCAGGGGATTCTATAACGGCACCAGAAACTACCAAAAATGGTGGTAATCTAGTCAATGGTGTAGACGGAACAGCATATGGCTTCCACAATATCTTCATTTCATTTGGTGGCCAGTCTGGATATCCTCAGTATCGATCCGTTGGAGCCAACGGTGGAAACGGTATTCTAGGTTCTGGTGGTGCCGCAGGTGCTTCACCTACCGGATGGTTCTCCAACGCGGTTCTCAACACTGCAGGCTCAATTCACACAGGATATGGTGGTCTAGGTGGCAATGGATACGTCGTGGTAATTTCTACAATCGGAAGATCATAAATGAAGCGACAAGCTGTCATAACAAACAACATTATCACGAATATCATTTCTGCTGAAGACGGATGGGTCGTACCCGGTTCGTCCGTCATTGCGGCTGAGCCTCACTGGAAAATCGGTGGAGCCTATGATAACGGGGTTTATACCGATCCGGCAGATCCCGCAGGAACTATCGCACAAATCAACACAGAACGCGACAGACGGCTTCTATTGGGATTTACGTACGGTGGGAACCCGTATGATTTTGATCCCACATCTAAAATAAGAATTTCAGGTGCAGGGACTCTAGCAGGATTTGCCGTAGCTGCAGGTGCTCCAGAAGGGTACTTATATTGGCACGGTGGAGTCGATGCATTCTCGTGGATTTTGCAGAACAATGAAACAGCACAGCTAGATGCTCATCAAATGTTTGCACTTGCTCAGTATGCGGCCCAATGGGAATCCAGACACGTATTTGCAGCTAGAGTATTGAAAGATCTCGATCCAATTCCTGCTAATTATTCAGATAATAGCTACTGGCCAGTCAGAGGGACTTAATGTGCCTGTACAAAGAGCTTTATATCAAACAGGGTGCATACTACACTAGTAATATCACCATCAAAGATTCGTTGACTAACCAAAACGTCAACGTAGCTGGATATTCAGTTTCTGGACAACTGCGTCGATCCTATTATTCTGAGAATGCCTCTGCAAACCTAGTATGTACCGTGGCAGACGGATCCAATGGACGAATCCAGATTTCACTCTCATCAAATATTTCCTCTAATCTGAAAGAAGGAAAATATGTTTATGATGTTGAAGCGATCAGCTTTCCGGGTAACCTAACTATGAGAGTACAGGAAGGTATTATTATCGTAACTCCACAAGTCACAAGGTAATGAAAATTATGTTCACGTCCATTATTAATTTCTTCAAACGATTGTTTGGTGGTGAATCTTCTATTCAAATTGCAACCACACATCAGATCCAAGAGTTACTAGACAAGTCATGGATTGCCGAAGAATCAAATGAGCTATTTGACGGAACATACGCAGAGTACTATCAAATATCTTCAGGTACATTCAACGATGAAGAGTATATCCCACTAACAAAGGAAAAATAAAATGTCAGCAGATTCCACTATTAAGGCAGAAGTACAGAAGGCAGTAGAAGCATCCGACGATTTGATCGATAATGTTATCGCAAATAACAAGATCAAGTCCAGCTATATTTCCAAGCTAAAGACTATTCTTGCCAAGACTCCAAACGTTTCTACGGCTTATACCGCAGCAAAGGATTTGGACTGGTATGAACAGAACTATCAGTATCTGGTAAATGCACTTGCATCAGGAGCTATTCCTAAGGGAACAGACGATGCTGGTCGAATTGCTCAGGCAAATCAGGCAATCGAGTGGGCTTACAAGCACATTGCGGCAGCAGGAATTGATATCAAGAAGTATGGTTCTGTCGGTCCTTCACAGGGTTAATGGTAACCAAAACTCAACTCAAAAGTCTATCTAATCGAGAGCAAGACTGGATTATCGACGGTATTCTAGACTCTGTCGATTACATGGACAAATTTGACATCAACACAGATCTGCGCAAGGCTCACTTCCTTGCGCAGCTTTGTCATGAGTCCGATGGCTTCAAGACCACCAAGGAATACGGTGGATCCAAGCAGCGATACGCTCCATGGTATGGTCGCGGATTGGTTCAAGTCACTTGGGAAGATAACTACAAAGAATTTTACCAATGGTGCAAGGACGAGGGTCTAAATCCTCCTAATTTTCTATCGGTCAAAGGTCGCGAAGAGGTAGCTAATTTTCCGTGGGCTTTCCTCGGAGCTATCTGGTACTGGAATTCCAGAAAACTGAATAAGCTTGCAGATCAGGACGATGTCCGTGCCATCACAAAGAAAATCAATGGTGGCTACAATGGTCTGGAAGATAGAATCAAGTATCTAGCACTCGCTAAGAAGATTTTCAATCTTGCTAACAAACCAGTTGACTCTAAGCCCGGATCCAATCTTACCGAATATTCGGTACTCGATGTCCAGCGTGCGCTTAATGATTTCGGGTATGGATTGGAAGAGGACGGAGTCATCGGTCGTGCCACAATCAATGCTCTGAAGGATTTTCAAGGTGAAAATGGTTTGGTTCCAGATGGTGTTCTAGGACCAAAGACAGAAGCAATGCTATTTGCAAAGAAGTAAATGCCTACAATTACTACCAGAGAAGGTTTCAAAGATCACTGCATGAGACGTCTCGGTTGGCCAGTTATCAAAGTCAATGTTGATGACGACCAAGTCGATGATCGTGTAGATGAAGCTCTGGAATTCTGGCACACCTTTCATGATGAAGGTTCAGAACACAAGTATATCTCCTATCAAATTCAGGCATTGGATATAACGAACAAGTATATCGTCCTACCAGATCCGGTTCGAACAGTCTATAAAGCTATTCGTAGCTCTGGAACTGGAACTAGATCCACGATGTGGGACATTCAATACCAAATGCGTCTATCCGATATTTGGGATATGACGGATACTACTTTCACTTATTGGTATCTGGTCAATCGTAAACTACGTGAAATGGAAATCTTTTTCACTGGTGAAACACCTATAGACTTCAATCGATCCAATCAGAAAATTTATATCTATATCGACTGGACGCAGGTTCGTGCAGGTGATTGGTTTGTCTTCGAGGTAGCGATGGACGTCGATCCCGAAGAGCAATCTGCCGTTTGGAACGAACGTATGCTTCAGAAGTATGCCACAGTATTGCTTAAAGAGCAATGGGGAAGTGTCATGAAGAAGCACTCCAACGTCCAGCTTCTAGGTGGTGTTGTCATGTCTGGTCAAGAATTGTATAATGAAGCCAAGGAAGAACGTCTAGCTCTGGAGACGGAGATCCGACAAACATTCGAGACTCCACCATCATTCATATGTGGCTGATACCCGATAATATAAATAGGAGGTAGTGTACTTAGGAGCCTCCAAAATGAAAATTTATATTATTGAAAATCGTATCAGTAATAAGAAATATGTAGGTCAAACAGTTAAGTCTATTGAAGAACGATTTAGAGGTCATGTATTAAGTACAAATAGTAATTCAAATCTCCATCTTCATAAAGCTATGCGAAAATATGGAATAGAGAATTTTTCTATTAAAGAAATAGATGAAGCTTCTTCATATGAAGAGTTACTTCTTAAAGAACAGTATTGGATTAATCTATTAGATACTTTTAATAATGGGTATAACCAGACTTTAGGTGGTGAAGGGTCTTATGGTAGATCAGTTTCTAATGATAGTAGAATTAAAGCATCTACTTCGTTAAAGGAATATTATTCAGATCATAAAAACAGGAAACTTACTTCTGAAAAAACTAAGATAGGTATGAAAAAATGGATGGATTCACTTACTCCAGAAGAATTAGAAGAGTTTAAATATAAAAGTGGATCTTCTAGTCGTGGAAAGAAATTTCCCGGTAAAGGTAAAGGTATAAACAAACCTATTGGATTCGGAGAACAAGTTTCTAAACGTTTTAAAGGTATCCCTAAATCTAAAGAATCTGTTGAAAAGGGTAGACTCAAAAAAATAGGTAAAAAAACTGGATTAGATAATCCTATGGCAGATCCCGAGAATAGAAAGAAAATTAGTGAAAAAGCTAAGAACAGAAAAAAAATGTATCGGGAAGATGGCTCATGGTATTGGGGACGTAAAGAATAGTCCACCATGGTTCATTGTAGGATAGGTGGTGGATGCCTACCAACAAATATTTCGACACGGTTCCATATCAGAAAAACAGCGAACATATCCTACTTGAAGATTTGCTAGTCGAATCTATCGAGATCAATGGTATGGATTGTATCTATATTCTACGAGATTCCCACAGCACCGTCGACATCGTTTTTGGTGAGGATCCATCTTCAAAGTTCGAACGAACCTATGAAATGGAACTATATCCTACGTCTGCCGATAACTGGTTCTCAGGTGGACTTTTTACCTCAAAATTCGGTGGAATGCAAGCAAATTATCAGGTGACTCTGGTAGTTGCTCGACGTAAGTTCGCTGGTTATGTGCCATATGAACTACGTCAAAAGCCACGTGAGGGTGATCTAATCTATATTCCAGTATTCAATAAGCTATTTGAGATTGTATACGTCTCCAAGGATAGTGCAAACTTCTATAAGCTAGGTAATAAAGAAGCCTATATCTACGAAATGACTGTAGAAGAATTCACGTATTCCCATGAAAACTTCAAGACTGACTATGAAGAGATCAATAATGTTGAGGATCAATCAGGTTATATTTTGGTGGTTCCAGTGAATACCGGATCCGGAGCATTCTGGAAGGATGAAATCGTCTATTCAGGGGATTCCAGTGGTGTGGTCAAAGAATGGTTCCCATCAAACTCTGTCCTACATCTTCATACGGTTATTGGAGAATTCACACAGGGTGCAAACCTCACTGGTGAAATCAGCGGAACCACCTATAAAATTGGTGATATTGATCCACTTCTCGATTCAACCACGTTCTCGCATGGAGACAACAAGGAATTTGAAGAGGTATCCAACACAATTATTGATCGAACCGAGGTCAATCCATTTGGAACTTTTAACTAATGTTTACTCATTCATACCATCGACTTTTTCACAAGTATATCGCGGCATTTGGATCTCTATTCAATAATATAACGTTGGTTCGTTATAAGCAGGACCATGTCTCCGAGATTGAACGCATCAAGGTTCCTATCATCTTTGCACCAAAAGAGAAGTATATCCAGCGTCTGAATACCGAACCGGAAAGTGGTCGAAAGACTAATGTGACGTTTCCTGCAATCGGATACGAGCTTGTGGGTATTGATTACAATGAACAAGCACAAATGAATAGACTGACTCGTAGAGATAGCGCACGAAATGATACGGATGCCGACTCCGTTTATAGTGGTGTTCCGTATACTCTACAATTTGAATTGACTATTGGTGCTCGAAATCAGGACGATGCTTACCAAATCCTAGAACAAATCCTACCTATATTCCAACCATCATTTACGGTCACGGTTACTCCTATTCCTGCACTAGGATTCAAGGAAGATGTTCCAATCACGCTCACTGGTGTTGTGCCGCTGATTGATTGGGAAGGTGAATTTGATACCGTTCGTACCGTCCAAATGACGCTATCATTCAGCATGGACGTCCGAATCTATGGTCCTGTATCAATCAAGAAAATCATTCGCACCGTATTTGCGAACGTATTTTTTGATACGTCTCTATCTCTAGGCTCCACAGTCCGAATGAACCTAGCGAACGGCAACAATGGTGTATTCACGGTTGAGGATTTCGTTTATCAGGGTGATTCATTGGAAGAATGTACTGCCGCAGGTGTCGTGGTCAAATGGGATGCCACAAACCACTATATTCGGGTCGGTGGTGTGCAAGGATCATTCAGACAAAATACTCCATTGTATGCAGAAAGTACGAATGCAATATATAATGTTGCTTCGTTTGATATGACTCCGTTGAAGGTTATGTCTATCAAGGTAGAACCGGATCCAATCACAGCGAATGCAAATAGCCATTATGGTTATACTACAACTGTATTAGAATACCCGGATACGTTGACATGACAACAAAAGATATAACACTAATCGAAGCTTTGGATCTACCTGATACACCACGAGAGAAGAAGAACTATCCTATGGTGATAGAAGATCCAGATAGAGATAAGTCTGAAGACGAAAAGTCTGACTACGAAATCGTTAGAAATACTCTGCGGAATACTCTGACGACTGGTTATGAATCGCTACAATCCATTGCCGAACTAGCAGTCGGACAGGAAAATCCTGCAGCATATGATTCAATATCCAAAATGATGAAGTCTCTTGTAGAAGCTACTAATGCGCTCAAGGATCTACATTCAGAGAAGCACGAAGACAAGAAGACCATCAAGCATACCGTGACTCAACATATCGAACAAGCTGTTATCATGTCACCGGAGGAAGCTATGCGACGTATTAGAGGATCATAATGGTAAACGCAAATCCCTTCTTTCGCGATGAATCCTACCGTGGCAACAATAAACTAAAGAACACAGGATATAAGCGCGAATACACTCAATGGGAATTGAATGAAATTGCCAAGTGTGCCGAGGATCCTATCTACTTTATCAAGAAGTATATCCGTATCACTACGGCAGACCATGGTGTTCAACCTTTCAAGATGTGGGATTTTCAGGAGCGTCTAGTCAACGCGTTCATTGATAATCGATTTGTGATTGCCAAGCTGCCACGACAATGCGGTAAGACGATTTGTACCGTTTCCTATATCATTTGGTATATTATCTTCAACGAGGATAAGAACGTAGCTATTCTGGCACACAAAGCCGCTGCTGCACGCAAGATTCTCCAGAAGCTCCAGAAGTCCTACGAAGACCTTCCTGATTTCCTAAAGCAGAATATCAAGATCTGGAACAAGGGTTCAATTGAATTGGCTAACGGCACAAAGGTCGTTGCCGAAGCTACCAACTCCGCGTCCATTCGTGGTGATACCCAGAACCTCGTATTCCTAGACGAGTTTGCATTCGTACCGCGAAACATCGCAGAAGAATTCTACGAATCAACCTATCCCGTTATTTCATCAGGTGTTACCACAAAAATCATCATTGCGTCAACTCCAAAGGGATTGAACTATTTCTTCGAAAAATACGATGACGCAGTTCATGGTAGAAACGAATATGTGCCTGTGGAAATCAAATGGAACGATGTTCCGGGTAGAGACGAGAAGTGGAGAGCTTTCCAGATCCGAAACACTTCTCAGGAGCAATTCGACCAAGAGTTTGGTGCCGAATTCCTTGGATCTGCCAAGACGCTTATCTCTGGTTTCAAGCTACAGGAATTGCAGCATCACGTATCATATATCAAACCGTACGTCCACAATGATATTGACATCTATGAGCAACCACGCAAGGACGGACGCTATCTGATTACGGTCGACGTTGCGCGCGGTGTCGAACAGGATTATTCGGCATTCGTGGTATTTGATATTTCAAAGTATCCGGTAAATCAGGTAGCAAAGTATCGATCCAATTCGCTCGATCCTCTGGTCTTCTCATCCATCATATACGATGTCGGATTGTTCTTCAATACGGCTCACATCCTAGTGGAAGTGAATGACAACGGACAGCAGGTAGCGGATCAGCTACAGCACGATCTGGAATACGAGAATATGGTGATGATCCGAAAGAATATCAAGCGTGGTGGCCAAACCGTCTCCGCAGGATTCAAGAAGAACGTGACGTATGGACTACGACAAACCGTAGCCACAAAACGTGTGGGATGCACCAATCTGAAATCACTGATTGAAAAAGATATGATGATTATCAACTGCACCGATACGGTGGAGGAATTGAAGCGATTTATCGCTAAGAATGAAACCTATAAAGCCGAACCCGGAAAGCATGATGATCTGGTCATGTGCCTAGTGATGTTCGGATGGCTCTCCACTCAGGAGTTTTTCAAGGGTGCTATTGGTCCAGATACCTTCAATGAATTCAGACAGAAGGCATACGAAGAGGAGGAAATCCTCCCATTCGGTATCATCGATGACCGAGATTTTGGTGATTATCTGGACAAGGATCCAGAAGGTCTAATCTGGATCCCTGTGTATTGAGGTTATTCCTCTTCGATGGAAGCTTTGACACCATTGATCGTTGGAAACCGAAACTCGATCAATGACATCGATGTTTCCGTCAGAGTCCATACTTTCAGAACCCGTGGTTTCTGTCACTACCCAAACATTGGTCATTTCTTTATCTCCTCAATTTCTAAAAACCAATTTACATCATTTTTGAAAACTAGTCAATAGGCAAAATCGCAAAATCCTAAATAATATCGAATAAGAAACTCCATACAAGAAAAATAACAAGGAGCTTTAAGAATGGCTTATCAGCTTTCTCCGGGTGTTGAATCACAGGAAATCGATCTTACTACAATTGCACCGGGTGTCGCTACAACCGAAGCTGCCTATGTTGGTCGTTATAATTGGGGACCAGTCAACGAAGTCGTCCAGATTGAAGACGAAGTAGAGGAAGAAAGAGTCTTTGGTAAGCCAGATTCAAACACTTACCTCCACTTTTTCGGTGCTGCAGACTTTCTTGCATACGGACGAAATCTTAAGTTGGTTCGTGCTACCTCAAATTCAAATACTGCGGTATCAAACAACGCGGTTACTCCTATTCGCATTCCGAATGAAACGTACTACGAAACGAACTATTATGACGGTTCAGGAAACGTTGGAACTTGGGCAGCACGTTATCCGGGTGCTCTGGGTAATTCTCTCCTTGTATCTACATGTCCTTCTGCTGCGGCATTCTCTGGCACGCATTCGCTAACTGGTAACGTCACTACCGGATCCGCAAACGTCACAATCAATGGTGCTCTAGCATCCGATACCGGACGTACCATCTCCGTTGGTGACTACATCAACGTTGGTGGAACTGGAGACAAGATTGTTTCTGGTATCTCAGGCAACACCATTATTGCAAATAGCGCATTCTCTAGCAACTTGACTCTTCAGACCATTGTCTCTTCATGGAGATATGCAGACGAATTCAACGGTGCTCCGGGTACTACTGTATTCACGGCTTCCAAGTCTGGTGCAAACGACGAAATGCACGTCATTGTTATTGACAATTACGGTAAGTTCTCAGGAGCTTCTGGAACCATTCTTGAAAAGTATCCATATGTCTCCAAGGCATTTGATGCTAAGAATGAAGACGGAACCACCAACTACTACCGTGATGTCATCAAGGAAAAGTCCGAATATATCTGGTGGATGGACCACCTTTCTGGTGGAACGAACTGGGGTAATGCAGCACAGAGCTTGACCTTTACCGATGTCCGTCAGGTAGAATACGCTAACCTTTCACTAGGTACCGATGCGGCTCCTTCTACTGCAGATATTGTCAACGGTTATGCCAAGTTCAGAAATGCAGAAGAGCACGATATTTCACTTGTCATCGGTGGATCCCACAATTCAACAATTGTGAGCTACATTATTGACAATATCATCGAGCACCGTAAGGATTGCGTAGGCTTCTTCTCTCCTGAACAAGCAGACGTTGTCAACAACGTAGGTAATGAGCAGACCGATGTTTTATCTTATAGAAATGGTCTAACCTCTACCTCATACGGCTTCATGGACTCTGGTTGGAAGTACCGTTTCGACCGATTCAATAATGTCTATCGATGGGTTCCACTATCCGCAGACATTGCTGGTCTGGTCGCACAGGCAGATTTCAATGGTGATCCATGGGTATCTCCTGCAGGTTTGACTAAGGGACGCGTCAAGAATTGCGTGAAGCTAGCTTGGTCTCCTAACCAGTCAGAACGTGACGAGCTTTATAAGAAGGGTGTCAATCCGGTAGTAACATTTCCGGGTGAAGGCACGGTCCTATATGGTGACAAGACCATGTTGGTTAAGCCTTCTGCTTTCGACAGAATCAATGTTCGAAGACTGTTCATTGTTCTCAGAAAGTCTATCTCCAAGGCAGCACGTTACTCTCTATTCGAGATCAACGATAGATTCACCAGAAGCCAGTTCGTGGCATTGGTAGAACCATTCTTGAGAGATGTCAAGGGTCGTCGCGGTCTAACCGACTACCGAATCGTCTGCGATGAAAGCAACAATACTCCTGCAGTCATCCAGCGTAACGAGTTTGTGGCAGATATTTACATTAAGCCTGCATACTCAATCAACTATATCAAGTTGAACTTCATTGCGGTGAACCTCGGTGTCACCTTCGATGAAGCGGTGGGATCTCGAAACAACTTCTAATCAACAACCAATAAAGGGAGGCAAATGCCTCCCTTTTTATTACATTCTATCGGCTCTGAAGTATCCAGAGTCATCCACATAAGTGACAAGAACGTTTTCCCACTTTCCGTTCTCCTGCTCCTGAATTCGAAGGAATCTTCACATCTTGATTGGTTGACGTTTGTCAACTCTAACCAATGCAGGCACAGTCCCTATCTTACAGGGTATGCAGAGATCGAACCAAGTCACTTAGACTTTTCCATACGAATAGTGCAATCACTTTCTATGCAATAAACATGTCCCCAATCCCACCTCTCATATCTATCAGTATCATCTTCCCATGCTTTAACTGCTTCCTCTAATGAGGGGTACTTACCTACCATATCATGCATACCACCTCTCGGATAGTAAGAATATCCAGCAAACAATAAGTACATTTCACTTCTCCGTTTCGTCTATGAAACCCTGCATAATCTGACCAGCAGTCCGACCAATTACCGCAGGATCACTAATCACCTTGTATGCTACAAATCCATAGAAGGACCAAGTCCCCACAATTATTATAGCAGCGACAGCGAACACGAACCAGAAGATTCGTCCAAACCACTTCATTTCGTTATCCGCTTGCTTGAAGAAATCGTCATGATTCATTTTCTTTCTCCTTCAACCTATCGTCATGAAACCATGCTGAGCGAAGCGACCAAGGTATCCGTCAGCGGCACTCACTGGGAAGATTGCGGTGAAGCGACCTTCGCGGTTCTTGACCACCATTGCGCGATAAATCTCTTCCTTGTTGAAAAGCTTGTTCAGTCCCTTGATCAAGTTCGCTTCGGTCGAATAGCTGCGGCAAGTGTCAATCGAGAAGAAGGTAGAAGGCTGATGAAGGGTCTCGGTGTTCATGTCCGTCTCCATTGATTTGATTTTCACAATCTACTTCATTTTTCAAATTTTGTCAATGGGATTTTTCACAGAAACATAAATAAACCGAATTCCTTAAAAACAACAAGAAAGAATCCGTAGGGAGATCCAATATGCCACTAGATATCACAGACTTTCGTTCCATGATGGCACAAGACGGTGCAAGACCAAACCTGTTCGAAGTGGAATTGAATATCCCTACTTCCGTCCAGAATTTGTCACCGGGCTTCAACCGTAAATTCATTACCATGTGTCGTGCAGCAGCGATTCCCGGTCAGGCTCTAGGAACGACTCCTGTAGCATATCAGGGTCGAGACGTCAAGCTAGCAGGAAACAGAACCTTCGAAACATGGACCGTCACGGTTTACAACGACGAAGACTTCTCAATGCGTAAGGCTTTTGAAGCATGGAATAATTCCATTAATACCCACCGATCTAATCTTAGACTTCAGGGTATTGGTGGCTCAGGTGGTTCACCATCATATGACTATACTTCAGACGCAATAGTCCATCAGCTTTCAAAGTTTGATGGTTCACCTAATAGATCCTACCGTATGTTAGCTGCATGGCCAGCACTAGTTGAACAGATTCCTCTCGATTGGGGTGATAACGATAGAGTCATGGACTTTACTGTTACCTTTGAAATGGACCTCTGGGAAACTGCAGATCTCGTATCCTAAGAATCCATAAAGGACACTAATTATGGCTGAAGGTTGGAACCTCTTCGGATTTGAAATCAAACGCAAATCCGAAGACGCAGAGCAAGAACGTCAAAAAACATTTACCCCACCAGATAATGATGATGGTGCGCTAGTAATTCAGCGTGGTGCCTACTATGGCACTCACTTGAATATGGAAGCGACATACAAGAATGAAATTGATCTTATCAACAAATATCGTAAGATGTCAATCCAACCAGAAATGGAAACGGCAATTGATGAAATCATCAATGATGCCGTGGTTCCAGACGAAACTGGTCTCTGCGTTTCCGTTAATCTAGACAATCTTGAGTGGGCAGATTCAGTCAAGAAGAAGATTGATGAAGAATTCAAGTACATCCTCAGAATGCTCAACTTCTCTAATCAGGGATACGAGTTGTTCAAGCGCTGGTATGTGGATGGTCGAATTTTCTTCCATGCTGTCATTGATAAGGAAAAGCCTAAGGATGGTATAAAGGAGCTTCGATACATCGATCCACGCAAGCTTCGCAAGATCCGTGAAATCATCCGCGAGAAGGATAGAATTTCCGGTATCGATATCATCAAGAAGATCAACGAGTACTATCTCTACAACGAAATGGGAATGATTGGTGCGGCATACTCCAATCTGGGTGTCCGTATCTCAGTCGATTCCATTATTAGTTCAACTTCTGGTTTGATGGACGTAGACCGAAGAGTCCTTCTATCAAATCTCCATAGATCAATCAAGCCTCTAAATTCTCTACGAATGGTAGAAGATTCTCTGGTCATCTATCGTTTGGCCAGAGCACCAGAACGTCGTGCCTTCTATATCGACGTAGGAAATCTTCCTACCAAGACCGCGATGAAGCATCTTCAGGCAGTCAAGGATATGTATCGGGATAAGATTGTCTTAGATGCCGAAACAGGTGAAATCCGAAACGACCGTAAATTTATGGCAATGACGGAAGATTTCTGGTTGCCACGTCGTGAAGGTAGTAATTCCACAGAAATCGATACTCTACCGGGTGCAGAAAATCTAGGTAATATCGAAGACGTCATCTATTTCGAGCGCAAACTATTCAAATCTCTTGGTGTACCTCTAACTCGTTTGGAAGCTTCGCAGGGATTTTCACTGGGTCGTGCCAATGAAATCAACCGCGACGAAATCAAGTTCTCAAAGATGATTAAGCGTCTCCAGAAGAGATTCTCGGATATCTTTGATGCTGCTCTAAAAATCCAACTAGTCCTCAAGGGTGTTTGTTCCGAAGAAGACTGGGAAGAAATGCGTCACGACGTGGCCTACGAATTCCGCGTCGACAACTACTACGACGAATTGAAAGAAATGGAAATGTGGAACGAACGAGTGACTCTAGCGGGTGCATTCATGCAGTTTCGTGGTCAGCTTGTACCGAAGGAATGGATTCGAAAGAAGATCCTACGATTCACCGATGAGGAGATCGAGGAAATGGACAAGCAGATTGATAAGGAAAAGACGTCAGGTGAAATGGACGACGATATCGATACCAATATGAAGATTATGGGTGCGGTTCCAACTGATAGTTCAATCGACCAACAGTCCAAGCTAGCATATGGAACGGCATCGGCTCAGGTAGCTGCGGCTCCACCAGAACCTCCTGCAGCACCAGCAGCTAAAGACAAGAAATCTTCAAAAAAATAAATAATACCAAAGATCTAAAAAGGGAAACAATAATGTTCGTCGATAGCGCTGTCAGAAGAGACGTCAAGGCATTCACTGAAGAATCTAACAAGATAATCACGGCTCGTATCGACGGCATTGTCGGAGAGATGCGTAAGCTTATCGGATCAAAGCTTTTCTCGGAAGAAGTAGTTAACGAAAGAAAGTGGCATCAAACTGGACCTTTTCGTGTTGCTAAAGAATTAAAAACACAGAAGATCAAGAAGGAAGAGACCGTGGACGAAGAAGACGTCAACGAGCTTTCTGATAAAAAATTGACTTCTTATTTGGGTAAGGCAAGCAAGGATGTAGCTACTGCTTCTGGTGAGCGGAAAGTAAAGAATAGACTTGTTGGAATTACCAAAGCTGGTTCTGAACTAGAAAAGCGTGATGGTAAGAAGAGAAGTGATCTAGATCGTCACGGAAATGAAACTAACGAGGAAGAAGATTTAGAAGTCAACGAGCTTTCTAAGAAAACACTCGGCTCCTACATTAAGAAAGCTTCTGCTGATGCAAAGGAGCATGACTATAAAGCTGGAAGAATAGATGGTGGCAATTCAGCTAGATTGTCCCGTGGTGAACCACTAAAGGGTGTAGAAATGTCTGTGAAAGCTGCAGGCAAGGCTCGTTCGAGAGTTAAGGGTATTTCCAAGGCAACCGATAAGCTGACTAAATGAGTCGTTTCCTACAAAAAGTAGAAGAGCTTAAGGAAGCTACCTCTACTAAGACCAACGATACGGTAAACGGACTACCTGCTTTACTAGCTTTAAAGCGTAAATCGGTGCGTCAATACCCGGATAACATCACGGTGGGACTCTACTATTCAGATTCACTAAAGAAGTATTTCACGGTTACTATAACAGAGACAGGTTCGGCAGAGAATGCTAGTCAGTAAGATTTTGAACAACGATGTTCTAGGCTTCAATGAAGAAGCTAATACTAGAATTCAAGAACTTCTAGCACGAAAGCTAGTGGAAATCAAGCAACAGGTAGCATTCAATCTATATGGATTGGACGAGGAATACGAGCTTGTAGAAGAAGACGAAGACGTCAACGAACTTTCTAAAGATACTCTCGGTAGATATGTAAATAAAGCTTCTGGAGATACTACAGATTTGCTTTTTAAAGGTAGAGTAGCAAGAAATTCAAGTGATAAATCCAAAGCGTTTAAAAAGTTGAGCAATCGTGGTCAAGGCATATCCTTAGCAGCAAAAAGACTTGCTAAGGAAGATGAAGATCTAGACGAAGCTAGAGTAACCGGAACCAAGCTATCAAAGTCTGGTAAGCGATGGAAGATTGTGCGAGCACGCGTCCGTAAAGGAAACGTCCAGCGTAATCGTAGAGTGACTAATACCGCTGGATATACTTTCAGAAATTCACTCAAGAACCACGAATTGGTTCGGATGTCTCCAACTGAGCGTCGAAACCGTAAGCGTGGTCAGAAGCTCGGAAAAATCAAGCGCAAGGCAAAAATGACTTCAGCACGTCTGAAGCGTAAGCGATCTGATCGCAAGAGAAAAGCAATAGGACTATAATGGGTATCCTTATCGTAGAAGACGAAGTACACGACGTCGAAAACCTCATCGTAGAAGCATCAAATTCTAAACCAAAGAGATACTTCATTCAAGGGAAATTTATGCAGTCCGAGGTGAAGAACCGCAACGGACGCGTCTATCCTCGTTCACTTCTGGAACGTGAAGCTAACAGCTTTAATGAAAACTATATCAAGCCAAACCGTGCTCTAGGTGAGCTAGGACATCCTGCTGGTCCAGCAATCAATCTGGATCGCGTATCCCACATCATTCGAGAAATGACTCAGGCCAATAACGATTTCATTGGTCGGGCAGAAATTCTCGATACTCCATTTGGTAAGATTGCAAAGAACCTGATGGATGGTGGTGCTCAGTTAGGTGTCTCGACGCGTGGTGTAGGAACCGTACGGAAGCAGAACAACGAAGATTTTGTCAACAATGATTTCAGTCTGAAGACGATTGATATCGTAGCGGATCCGTCTGCTCCTGATGCTTTTGTTCAGGGTATCATGGAAGGCAAGGAATGGGTATTTTCTGATGGTATGTGGACCGAGGGTGAATACGATAGAGCAAAGAAGATACTAACCGAGGCTCGAAGAACAGAAATCGAATCTCATGGCATCGCATTGTTCAAGCGATATCTTTCTAAACTAGTCTAAAACTACAAATTACTAAATAACTACGAAATTAAAAAATTGGAGAAACCTATAATGGGTATCAAGTCATTACAAGAGTCAGCAGCAGATATCCTTAACAAGTCTAAGGCAAATGCTCACGCTGATCCAATGCAGAAGCTAGATGGAGCGTCTTTTGACGATCTTGGTGGTGAGGACGGATCTAAGGCTAATCAGTATCCTGATCTCGATCCTGCTAAGAAGATTTCAAAGATTGCCAAGCGTCCTGCAGACAAGGATTCTCCACAGGATCCACGTAAGGGTCTAAAGTCAGTTTCCGAAGCCGAGGAAGAAGACGACAAGAAGGACGATGACGACGATTCTTCTGGTGGTGATGACGATGGTGACAAGAAGAAGCCGTCCAAGGATAAGGACGAAGTCGACGTCAAGGAAGAGAACCTTGAGGAATTGTCAAAGAAGACTCTTTCTTCATATGTAAAGAAGGCATCTTCTAGTATAACAGATAGAAATGATCTACCTTCTTCATTGAAGAAAAGAGACGATAAGAGAGTCAAGGGAATTTCTAAGGCATCAGACAAGCTAGCTAAGGAAGAAGTAGAGACCGAAGTTACTAACGAAGATCTAGTCGATTTCTCAGTTGAACTTGGCAATCTATTTGAAGGCACGGATCTATCCGAAGAGTTCAAGACCAACGTAGCAACAATCTTCGAAGCAGCAGTTGAAGCGAAGTATAATACACTTGCGGAAACCCTAACCGAAGCATTCGATAAGGCATTTAACGAAGCAGTGGAAGAAATGCAGACCAACCTAAACGAACAGGTTGAGTCCTACATGAACCACGTTGCTGAGGAATGGCTCTCTGAGAATGTAGAAGTTGTGGAACGTTCTATCCGTAACGAATTGACCGAGGACTTTATTGTCGGTCTACGTAATCTCTTCATCGAGCACTATATCGAAGTTCCAGAAGAGCGTCTAGAAATCTACGAAGATCTATATAGTAAGTATGAAGAAGTTGTTGATCAGTACAACGCAGTTGCTGACACCAATATTCAGCTTACTAACGCTCTCAAGGAAGAGCGAAAGAAGTCCCTAGTCACTTCCAAGATTCTTGAATCTAGAATGACTGATGTAGCGGCTTCAGAATATATCAAGCTGGTGGAAGAACTTGAATACAAGAACGACGACGATTTCGATGCTAAGCTAGAGACAGTCTTCGAAACCTATTTCAAGAAGACACCAGTAAAGACTACCAATTTGAATGAAGATTCACTTTCAGATAATGAGCAAAGCGGAGTTGTAGAGACTACCGGACCAATGAATAACTATGTTAGCGCTATTTCGCGCGGCATTCGTAAGTAAACAAAAAGACAAAATAAGGGAAAACAATAATGTCTTATAATCTACTAGAAAAGTGGGCTCCGGTTCTCGATCATCCAGACCTCCCAAAGATTCGCGATCCATATCGTAAGGCAGTCACTGCTGCTCTTCTTGAAAATCAGGAAAGAGACCAGCGTGAACAGAATCGTCAGTTGAACGAAGCGGCACCTACCAACTCGGTATCTGCTGGTGGTGTTCAGAACTACGATCCGATTATGATCTCCTTGCTCCGTCGTGCAGTTCCAAACCTGATGTCCTTCGATATCATGGGTGTTCAGCCAATGACCGGACCAGCAGGACTCATTTTCGCAATGAAGTCTCGCTATGTGAACATGTCTGGTACCGAAGCACTCTTCAACGAAGCAGACACTTTGTTCTCATCTACTAACGCTGGTCAGAACACCGCTGGTGTCGGCACGCACGTAGGTACGAACCCAGTCGCTAACCTTCTAAACTCTGGTGCATATACTACCGCAAATGGTATGTCAACTGCATCCGGTGAAGCACTTGGTGATGCGGGTAACAACGCATTTGCGGAAATGGCATTCAGCATCGATAAGGTTACCGTCACTGCACGAAGCCGTAAGTTGAAGGCATCCTACTCAATGGAAATTGCGCAGGATCTGAAGGCTATCCACAATCTCGACGCGGAAACCGAACTAGCTAACATTCTTTCTACCGAAATTCTGGCAGAAATCAATCGTGAAGCAGTTCGTACGATCT
This sequence comes from uncultured Candidatus Saccharibacteria bacterium, assembly GCA_964505155.1. Classification (GTDB taxonomy): domain Bacteria; phylum Patescibacteriota; class Minisyncoccia; order Phycocordibacterales; family UBA9973; genus UBA4124. Next base: position 57,297 of record CAZDGL010000001.1, on the reverse strand, counting down.
ATAAGACTGCAACTATTGGTGCACAGAATGGTGTAACAACCGCTGGTACCTACGACCTTGACACCGACTCCGGTGGTCGTTGGTCAGTTGAAAAGTTCAAGGGTCTAATCTTCCAGATCGAACGTGAAGCTAACCAGATTGCGAAGTCAACCAGACGTGGTAAGGGTAATATCATCATTGTTTCTGCAGACATTGCTTCTGCACTTTCAATGGCATCCGTCCTTGACTACACTCCTGCGCTGAAGGTCGACCTAACCGTTGACGACACTGGCAATACCTTTGCTGGTACCATGCACGGTGGACTTGTCAAGGTTTACATCGATCCATACTTCGGTGGTACCTCTAACGGTGACGAACTAGCAACTGTCGGTTATAAGGGTTCATCTCCTTATGACGCAGGACTATTCTACTGCCCATACGTACCTCTCCAGATGGTTCGTGCGATTGCAGAAGATAGCTTCCAGCCACGTATCGGGTTTATGACCAGATACGGTATGGTCGCTAACCCATTCGCAACCGCAGCAGGTGACGGTGTTGTTGGTGACCGTAATACGGCAAACCAAGCAAACATCTACTACCGTATCTTCAGAGTTCGCAACTTAACATAGTAAAAACAATGACTTAGGTATACCTAAGCAATTTAAAGGGGGATCGAAAGGTTCCCCTTTCTTTTACCTATATATCAGGTATAATTACTAACAAGGATCCTTAATAATGGGTATTATTTACAAATACACTAATCGAAATACTGGTAAACACTATATCGGACAAACAATTCATCCTGAACAACGTAAACGTAATCACAAACATGAAGCAGAAGTGCGAAATTCAGACTATTATTTTCATCGTTCAATTCGAAAACATGGTTGGGACGCGTTCGATTATGAGGTTTTAGAAGAAACTAATGACCTATCCAATAGAGAATCATTCTATATCGAACAATACAACAGTGTTTGGCCTAATGGATATAATCAATTAGCTTTTCATAATGCTATGACAGATGAAATCAAAGAAAAGATAAGTCAAACTAAGAAACTTCAATGGAATAAAAAGACTGAAGAAGAAAAACAATCTCATATAAATGAACATATTGAACGTATGCGTCAATCAAATCTTGGTAGAAAACAAACTGATTATCAAAAAGAACAAGCAGCTAAAGCTAATCGTAAAAATTGGAAGATAACGAATATTCATACGAATGAAGTTATTTTCACTTCAAATCTTCCCGAAACCTGTCGTCAATTAGGTGTTACTAGAAAAAACCTTTACAATACTTGTGAATTAACAAAAAAGAGAATCAAACATCATAAAGGTTACATCTTAAATCAAGTTTAAGAAATCTTACCTAAGCAAAAAAGAACTTGGAACCAACCAAGTCAACTAATGGGGGTCTTCGGATCCCCATTTTTTTTGTCTACATTATTGATCGAGGTTTTTTCGAGACCATTATCGATATTATATCGTTCACCGATCTTGAAGATGTAGCTCTTAGCGGAAACCCACCTACGAGCTTCTTTCTCACCATACTTTTTGATGGTGGCAAGCTCTTCTTTGTTCAACCGGATCATAACAATCTCCATTGATTTCGACCACCATATCGTACCGAAATTCAGAAGTCAACCGTTGACTTGTCAGAATCTCTATGATAGATTGGTTTTAGAAAATTGGAGTTGGACATGAAAATCTTCAAAGCCCAGACAACCTCCACCAAATTCGACCGGGGTTCTTTCTACTACTGCGAAATGACCGGGAAATGGATTTGGAACTATCCTTATGGTGAGGGTCAGGGTGAATTCAATTCCTGCACCCACATCATCGAAATGATGGAAGACATGACTGGTGAGCGAGTCTCCCTGACTCCGGTAGAGAAGGAAATCTAAACATGTTCGTGGTTCACATGAAGAAGCGTCATACGGAAAATCTGGCTCTGTTTGAGACGGAGCAGGATGTTCAGGATTTCGTCCATCGTCTGCAGGACGAAGGGTTCGATGACGAGCATTCTTTCGCTTTTCGAGTGGTCGAACTGAACCCCAATGAGATAGTCTTCGACATCACGTCTTTCGCGAACCAAGCTAAGACTCATTATGATTTCGTAAACGACAGGGTCGTGGTAAGCGATGTTTAAAAAGCCAAACTGGTCTGGACTGTCAGAAGTCCAGATCTATATCCAATCGCTCAACAATTCTGCTGGTACCTTTAACCAAAGCAAGAGCAGGTTTGGACGACAACGAGCGAGATCCCTTTTGGTTCGATATGCCGAACAGAAGGGATTTTGTATTGTTTGCAAGAAATTCTGCTTTATCCCAGAGCACAACAGCAAGCTCAAGAACGATGCGCGAGCACACAATCGCGCTACATTCGACCATGTCATTCCAGCGTCTCAGACGCGAGCGAATGGTCTCAAGAATTGCGTGATGATGTGTTCGCAATGCAATAACGAACGAGGGAATATTCCATACTGGATGTACCGAACCCTGAAGTGGTTTCGGATTCCATCATACGTTATCAAGGATATTCGAAAGACTTATTCCAACAATGGAGACATGTCTTACACGGATCGTTTTCACAAAAAGCTGTCCAGAAAGAATAAATAATCCCTGAACACAGGGATTAAATGTCAAAAAAGCTTTCGGATCCTACGATCCCCGAACTATCTGATATCGCAGATAACGCTCGAATTTACGTGTTGCTCATGGACGAACCTGAGGGTTCCCGTGACCGATACATAAATTTGAGCGTCGTTGCTGCGTCTTCCAATGGACCTTCTGGAAATGCTTCCGGTAATGTCACTTCGCATGGTGGCACGACCGTAAACGTTCTTACCGTTTATGCATCCACCGATGGCACCAAAATCAAATCCACCGGAATCGACTACAATGATCTGGTCCTCACTGCGGATCTAGCTGACTACGTCACAGATGCCGAACTATCCGCAGAACTAGCAGACTATGTGACGACGACTGATCTGGATGACTACATCACTTCTTCCGAATTAACCACGGCTCTAGGTCCATATGCTACGATTTCGTTTGCTCTTGGATATGCAAACTCCGCAGCAAACATCGCTAATTCCGTTGCTGTATCTATCGGTGCAGCAGCGAATGGTTGGACGAATGCTTCGGTATCCGGTATCGATAACACGATCCAGACCATCAATGAACAAACCGTCAATAACTATACACTAGTTCTTACCGACAAAGGTAAGCTCGTAGCTTCTAACGTCATCGTATCAGGTGCGAATGCGAACGTCCAGATTCCAAACTTCGGTCAGGTTGCTTTCAATAACGGAACCCGAATCGATGTGGCCAAGTGGGGAAATGTCAATACCAGAATTACGACAGCAAATGGTGTTCTATTAAACGGAAATTATCACGCAACTCTAGAATTTTCTGGACAATACGTAGCTTCTGGCCTACATATGCAGAAAGCGAACGTGTGGCACGCGTATGGGCCTACAAACCGCGTTGCTGTGTCTGATATCCGTCAGGTAAATGCTTCAAACTCCCAAACCGGAACCGTAGGTGTTCCAACCAACGTTCAGTTTGGTGATCTGATCTTATTCTATGACTTCGGTGCAAACGCAGCATCTATTCCAAACAATGCTGCTCAGACCAATTTCATTCCGATTGTATCGAGAGCTTACTCTACCACATCCAGACTTTCACTGTCAATGAAAATTGCTGAAGGAAACGAAGGTGGTACAATCCTGAACGGATTTGATGCCGATACGACTAATCGACACATCATTGTCATTTTTCGAGGAAATGTACCGTTCTCTAACGTCTATATCGGTGCTCTGAATAACGTTGCTGCAACCGATGCGGATCAGGGTGTCCAGCTAGCGAACGTCGTTCCTCCGGGTATCATTTTTGCCGCATATCGTTCTTCTGGTGCAGTATCTCCTAGAACATTCAATTTGACATCAAATGGTGAACACCGAGCATCTACGTCCGAATACGTTGTATGGCATACAGCAAACACCGCAACCGCGAACGCTTCCATTGATATGGACGACGAAGGCAACGGTAACTTCCTGTTTTCTGGATCGATCATATGCCAGTAGTCGGTCAAAATCTAGGAATTTTATCGCAAGCGAATCCTGATTCTGTATTCAAAATGCGGTACGTGACCAGCACAATCGTTAATGCCGAACAAATCACGGCACCAACAGATCTTCGATATAATGATCTTGTGGTACTCATCGAGCAATCAAACGGTTCGGTTTTTGATGTCAATGATACTGCTATTCCAGAATTCACCAACATCATCAATGAAACAGGTGGTGATTCACACCGTGCCAAACTTTCTTATCTATTGGCAACCGGAACCGAAGCTGGTCAAACCTTCACTGGTCTTCATAATATCTCAGGACTTGAAGACGACAAATTCATGATGGTCTTTCGACCAAACTTCAAGATTCTTGGCATCAACCAATCGTTTCAGTCCCAAGGAACGAATGCTACTCCTACCACTCAGAACGTATCGATATCGACACTCAGAACTGCTCTTGTCGCATTCGGCATCTTTGGTGCTGATAATGCGGTATCAGGGAGATCCATGTCTATTACGGAAGATGGTGAAGTGGTATCTGTAAACACCAAGCTATATGCAAAATATCGGTGCTTTAGCACTTTCCCACCGTTAAACTATTCAGTTTCCATGTCCGATTCTGGGAACGATAATTGGCTCGCTTCGGGTTATTTTCAAATTCTCTATTGACAAGTTTTCAGAAATGAAGTATGGTAGGTTCATCAAATGGAGCTACCCATGTTTGACAACGCGATTGATGCCAAGACCTTCCTCCTCGCAGGGAATTCCACGATCACGCTGGAGTCGACCAAGACTGCCAAGCACTTCACCTTCCGGGTGAAGCGTCCGAAGGACAAGGATATTGCCTTCGTCTCGGTCCTGACTGGTCCCTCGAATGAGACGGACTACACCTACATCGGGATCATGGGTGCCAACGAGACTCTGGTCCTGACGAAGAAGTCGAAAATGACTGCGGAGTCGATCCCGGTTCGCGCTTTCAACTACATGATGGATGGGTTGAAGGAAGGTAAGATTCGCGAGAACCTCAACATTTCCCACAGCGGTAAATGCGGTCGGTGCAACAGACTTCTTACCACACCGACCTCTCTCGCAAGTGGTATTGGACCAGAGTGTGCTAAAAAGGTATAGATCCTCAATGTACTAAATAAGAGTGAAGAAACCCACTCTTATGAGGATTAATGCCAAAAGATTTGTGTGGGTGTGGGAACCTAAAAGATTCCCGCTCCCTAAAATGTCGTTCATGTAACTACGGATACAATGAAACTACAAAAACTTGCGTCAAATGTTTGACAAAAAAACCTGTTGATGATTTTAGAATTAGAACTAGAAAAATTCCACGACCAAGATCCACGTGTCGTGAATGTGAAGCTGCAAACCAACGATATCGTAATGCTAATGCCACTGAAGAACAAAAACAACGTCGTGAATATCATAGAAGAAAATGGGAACAAGATAACCCAGAGAAACAGAAAATTATTTTAAGAAAACGAAAAATTAGATCTTTAGGATTAGTTGAAAATGAAGAATATATTCTTCATTTATTAGAAGTTCAACAAACTTGTTCGATTTGTGATTGTAATTCACCATCATCACAAGAATTATCAATTGATCATTGTCATGAAACGGGTAGATTTCGTGGATTATTATGTCAGAATTGTAATCATGGATTAGGACATTTTAAAGATAATGTAGAATACTTGAAGAGAGCAATATCTTATCTTTGTAAATAAACCTCTCAACAAAATCCTATCAAGATGGTGGCTCCGCTAGGAGCCATTTTTCGTAGAAAAATCCTTACAGTACTCTATAATCGCGTCTATCGACGCGAATGCCTGAAGGCATAGGAACTGTTGTTGACAAGATAAATAACTAGAAATCATCTTGTTCTTAACAAGAGTAAACAGTTATTACAGCGCACGCGCGTAGCGCTACCAGCATAAAATGGCCATGTCAAGAGAAATCTGCATGATCCATGTAAGAAAGCAACACGAATCCAAGGATCTTAATGAACAAAGAATTGAGTTCTAATATCAACATGAATCCGCTACAAGGGAACAAGTGGGAGTTCGGTATTGTAGGAATTCCAGAACTGAAGTATTTTGGAACAGGCATTCCAATTCCCGGTGTAAGTTTACCACCAGCACAGAGAGAATCACCGTTGTCTACCATATATTTTCATGGTGACAAGTTGGAATTCGAGCAATTGAATATCACCTTCACGGTGGACAAAGAATTGAAAGTTTGGCTAAAGACCTTCAAGTGGATGAACGGTCTGGCACCAGCGAAGACGCGTGCCGATTATGCTCGTCAAGCTGCCAAGGGTAAGTACTTCGAAGGGTTCATGAATCTTTACAGCAATTCGTGGACCGACTCTCTGGCAATCAAATTCATCAATTGTCATCCGATAGCTCTATCCCGGATTGAAATGGATACGTCAACTCCCGATAATACAATTCTGAAATCCAGTCTCACTCTACAGTATGATTATTTTGAAATTATTGAAAATGGTGCTTGACTCGCATATATCTAGCTTGCTATAATGATAACTCGTCGTGGAGTAGCTAATGATTATAAAGGATTCGGACGAGCTTGTCCGTATGTGGACTGAGGATTCGGAAATTGATCAATTTGATCTGAATTCCTCGAATGCCAAGACCGGGAAACTACATTCCAAATATACTGGCATTCTGACCAACCATTCAAAAATTGCCAAGGCAATCGAAGCAGAATGGAAGCGCAAGAAGCGCGTCAAATATGAATACTATTGTGGGGATATCGTGAGCCGTGATGAATTGGAAAAACATGGCCTACCACCACTGCGCAAGAAGATTCTAAAAACCGATATTGCCTTGTATCTGGAGACGGATGAGGATTTGATCAAGATCCTACTGAAGAAGGTTTTTCATGATGAGATCGTTGAATTTTGTAAATTCGTGCTTAAGGAATTGAATAATCGAACGTGGCAAATCAAGTCCATGATCGACTGGAATAAATTCCAAAGCGGAGGTTAATGACTGCAGACATCGTAATTCTTCCTATCAATGAATCGTATCTACGGCTCATCGCATCACCATCAGTATCAAATGAACTAAGTGAGCATTTCACCTTCTTCGCTCCCAACTATCAGTTTGCTCCGCTTTTCAAGCAACGAGTGTGGGACGGTAAGATCCGAAATTTCAAGGCATATAACGGTGAGATCTATCGAGGTCTGAAGGACGAAGTCCTTGCATTCGCTCGCAATAACGCATATTCGGTCGAGGATCTCACTGGAGATGCCGACACCGAATTCTCTTATAAAGAGGCTTTCGAATTTGTCAAGTCTCTGAATATTCCTCAACATATGTGGGATTTTGGTCCTGATGCAAGAGATTACCAGATTAAGTATTTCACCAAGGCAATTCGGAAACACCGGCTTACTTTCCTGTCTCCCACTGGATCCGGCAAATCGTTTATCATTTATCTCATTATCCGATGGCTTCTTGCAAATGGATACAAGAAGGGAGTCCTCATCGTGCCAACCACGGCACTGGTCGAGCAGATGTTTGGAGATTTCGATGATTATGCCGTAGAGGATTCATGGAATTCCGAGGACTATTGCTACAAGGTTTATTCTGGAAAAGAGAAGCGATCACCTAAGAAGTTGATGATCACGACGTGGCAAACCCTACAGAACATGGACGAGGAATTCCTGAAGCAATTCGATTTCGTGATCGGTGACGAGGCTCACACATTCCAAGCAAAGTCACTCATCGGTATCATGTCAAATCTGGTGAATGCTCGCGTCCGTATATCTGCCACGGGTACGCTCGATGGTCTGGATTCATCTACCAGCACGATTGTGGGATTATTTGGTCCGGTCTCACAACTGGTTCGGACTCACGAATTGATGGAAAGAGGTGTTCTAGCGGATCTGGAAATCAAGTTTCTAATCCTGAAGTATGATGCCGAAACCTGCAAGAGGCTTCGTAAGCTTCGAAACGATGGTAAAAAGAAAAATGAGAAGACCTTCAACTATAATGATGAAGTAGACTTTCTAGTAGGGAACCAGAATAGGAATAATTTCATTAAGAACTTGGCCTTGTCTCTAGAAGGTAATACCCTTATATTATTCCATCTAGTTGAGAAACATGGAAAGGGATTATTTGATCTCATCAAATCCAATGCTCCAGAGGGAAGAAATGTATACTACATCGACGGCAACGCATCTACAGAATACCGTGAGTATGTTCGAAAACGACTTGAGATGGAAGACAACTCAATCGTTATCGCTTCTTTTGGTGTACTCCGAATGGGTACAAACATTCGCAATCTTCACAATGCTATCTTCGCTTCATTTTCTAAAAAGCGTATAAGAAATCTCCAGTCTATCGGTCGAGTCCTTAGACCACATAAATCTAAGGACAAGGCAACTTTGTTCGATATTGCCGATGATCTACAACTAGGTTCGGATCCTAATTATTCGGTCAAGCATTATGAGGCTCGACGGGAAATCTATGCAGAGGAGAAATTTAAGGTCCGCACATATAGCATTCAATTAAAAGGACCAAATGATGCCACGAAAAGCAAAACCTGAACCTGAAGAAGAATCCGTAGAAGAGCAGCAAATCCAGAAGGACGTCAAGAATACAAAAACCATCAAGGGAACTGCTCGGTACATGAAGCTAGTAACCGGAGACGAGATCTTCGGAATGGTAATATCCTCGATTGTCAACAAGGACATTGCTAATCCTCATGCTACCTATATGGTTCAGTTTCCACTAAAGCTTGGTCATCTTGTAGTAGACGGTGAGAATGCTTTGATATTTGAACCATGGATTGCTGCGGATATTCTAGGAACCCAGATTATCCCTATCAAGGATGACAAAATTTTAACCCATGCAACTATACCTGACCATATGAAGTATACCTATTTGACGTATGTCAGTGGAATGATTGAAAATGAAGAACGTGAAGAAGCACAGATAGAAGCATCGAAACAGAAACACCTTCATTAATGTCAAAATTGCCAAAGAACTACTACGTTGATAACGAAAAGTTCCTAGAGAGTATCAAGAAATACAAGGCCAAGGTTCGGGAAGCCGAGGATCAGGACGATCCTAAACCACGAATACCGGATTTCTGTGGCCTATGCATCCTGAAGATTGCCAAGGGTCTAACCTACAATCGTAAGTTTATAGGTTATTCTTTCAAGGAAGAAATGGAGTCGGATGCGGTCGAGAACTGCATTCTCTACTTCGATAATTTCGATATCGAAAAGTATAAGAACCCTCATGCATACTTCACCACGATTTCGTGGTACGCATTCCTGAGAAGAATTGAAGAGGAGGAAAAGACTTCCTATATCAAGTACAAATCTTATCACAATCACGTGGTGGATAATTGGGATCTGGAAGAACATCTAAAAGAGGAAAACATTTCCTTGAATCAAGATGGGACTTATGATAACCTGAATGAATTCATCCACAAGTTTGAGAAGAAAATGGAGCGTAGACGCACTGAGCGTAAGGCCAAGAAAAAACTGAAGATGGAAGAAGTTGGAGTAAGTAATGAAGAACCAAGAGATGTTGATCCCAGTGATGATTCAGGATTTGGTAACGAAGCTGAATTCTTTGAGCAAGAATTCGAATGAGTACGGAGTCCTAGTAAAGCGATTGCGGGATGTTAGAGACTATATTGATAGAGCACTACCTAAGAAGGAATCAGTGAATGAAAGAACTGCATATACTAGAACGTGATTCAAGTTTCTAGAGGAAAAAACAAACAACACAAGGGACATACACTTTTGTATAAATCAACACAAAATATGAAAGGAGAGTCGGTAAATGGCTAAAATTGCTATTCTAACTGACACTCACTTTTGGGATCCGAAACGATAACACAGCTTTTCACCTAGCATCCGAAAAATTCTTCAGAAGAACCTTCTTCCCAAAGCTAAAGGAAGAAGGTATCTCTTCTGTTTGGCATTTGGGTGATCTGGTCGACTCACGAAAATACATTGACTTTCGGACTTTGCAGGTGCTATACTCACACTTTCTGGAGCCGATTGAGGAATTTGATTTTTCAATCATAACCGGGAATCACGACGTATACTACAAGGATACGAATGCTCTAAATGCTCTAGAGTTACTCCTGCACAAGGAAGCAAAGATATACACCGAAGCACAGGATATTTTGGTCGGTGGTATACAGACTTTCTTGTTGCCTTGGATTAACGAAGAGAATTATCATGCGTCCATGCAGAAGATGGCCGAGACTCATTCTACTATGTGTTTCGGCCATCTTGAAATCAATGGATTCAAAATGGATTCAGGATTGTCGTGTGAGCACGGTCTGGATCCAGCGAAATTCAAGAAGTTTGATTTGACGCTTTCTGGCCATTTTCACACACCATCGTCGTCCGGTTCGATAACCTATCTGGGAGCCACAGGAGCCTATACGTGGGCAGATTTTGGCACTCCACGCGGTTTTCATATCATGGACACGGATTATCCTAGTGATCTACAATTTGTTGAAAATCCGTTTAATGTTTTCCGTAGATACGTCTACGATGATTTGAATCAGGAGTCCGAAGAACGGATCTTCGATGATGTCAAGGGAATTCGGGATGGACGGATATCCTACAATGATGTCTATGTCCAATTGATAATAAAGAACAAGCAAAATCCGTATCTCTACAATTCATTGGTAGACGCAATCAAAGCATCTAAGCCTCTGAAGCTGACATTCGATGATTTGACGGAAGATGTGGTAGTAGAAGGTGATGAAGAGGTAGTAGCTGTTGAAAACGATACTACTTCGAAGCACATAACTACACATATCAAAGGAATGAATTTAGGAAATAGATCGGACGCGGTAATTCGTGTCATGGATTCTATTTACAGAGAAGCATTAGAACTTGAAAAAATAGGAGAGTGAATGGGTTGGAATATTGGAATTAAAACAAATACACTTAAGATGTCCATGGACGTAGCTGATAAGCTTGTTGAAGCTGCTCAAGAAAACTATCAGAGCATCAGCTATTCCGAAACGTATGGACTTGAATTCGACTACGATGCTATGGAGCATAAGGACTTTTTGTGGGAAGATTGGGCACTTGATGCCTTGAATGATCCTTCCGTCAATGGTGATGTCGTATTCATGTCTGCAGAAGGTGATAATAGAGGAGAAATTTGGGGATATAGGTTCAAGAATGGTGTTCCTTACATATTGGAACCTGTGGTCACTTTCAATGAAATTCCTGTGACTGTATATAGAGAAGTTCCACAACATAATGATTAAGAAGGAATTCCCTGACGGCACATTCTATAATGATGATTGCTTGAAAGTATTCCCACTGCTTCCTGAGGGATCGGTGGATATGATTCTAGCGGATCTTCCATACGGCACGACCGAGAACCCATGGGATAACATCATTCCATACGAGGAATTGTGGCCAGCGTATTGGAGAGTCCTGAAGCCAAATGGTGTGATTGTGCTTACCGCACAGACACCATTTGACAAGACTCTCGGTATGTCCCAGATCCAATATCTGAAGTATGAATGGATCTGGTACAAATCCCGAAAGACCGGCTTCTTGAATGCTAAGAAGATGCCGATGAAATCACACGAAAACGTCCTGATTTTCTACAAAAATCTGCCCACTTACAATCCTCAGGGTGTGAAGAAGATCAATAAGGTCTGCATTGGTGGAAAGAACCAGACTCCAAACTACGGAAAGATGGGTATCAAACCGGGTGAAGAATTCATTCAGGAATACACCAACTATCCGCATTCGGTTCTGGAATTTACATCAGTGACGGATACGGAGCATCCTACCCAGAAGCCTATCGATTTGTTTGCATATCTCATTCGAACCTACACGAATGAGGGTGAATTGGTGCTGGACAATACCGCAGGATCTGGTACAACGGCATTTGCTGCTCGGCAGACAAATCGGAAGTGGATCTGTATGGAAATGGATCCGAAGTATTATAATCAGGCAGTCGACAAGCTTGATCTCTATCTGGAATTTGATTAATTGTTGAAAATAAAGACTGTACGCTGGAAGAATGGAAAAACTAAATACTCTTAGAAACATTTCCACTAGGAGTATTGAATGGAAAAAACCTGTACTAAATGTAAGCTTACTAAACCAGTTTCGGAGTTTTATGTTCAGCGAAAAGGTAAAAAGGTAGAATTCATTTATAAGCCTAAATGTAAAGCGTGTGAAATTCAAAAGAGTAAAAATGAATATCATTCTCTTTCCATAGAAGAAAGACAGAATACTCGAAAAGTAAGACATGATAAACTTGGTTTTCGAGGAAGAAAGAACTATAAACTTCGTCATTTATTTGGTATTTCAATAGATGAATACGAAGAAATGGTAGAAAAGCAAAACAATTTGTGCTTCATTTGTTCTAATCCACCGCAAAATGGATTATCATTAGGTGTAGATCATAATCACAATACTGGAAAAATTAGAAAATTATTGTGTGTGAATTGCAATACAATGATTGGACATTCTAAAGAGGATGTGACAATATTGGAAAGAACTATAGAGTATATAAAATCACATGCTGAAGATTAAAGTAATTCGCTGGAAGAACTTTTTAAGTACTGGCAACGTCATGACCGAAGTGAGACTCGATTCTCACCGGAATACTTTGTTCATTGGTAAAAACGGTCACGGCAAATCCACAGTGATGGATGCCGTGACTTTTGCGTTGTATGGAAAGCCGTATAGAAATATCAACAAACCGGATTTGGTTAGCTGGACCAACAAGAAGGATTGTCTAGTTGAAGTAGAATTTGATACTCTAGGCAAGTCCTACATGATTAGACGCGGACTTAAGCCTGCAGTATTTGATATCATATGCGATGGAGAGATTTTAAACAAGGAAGCTTCTACTCTAGACTATCAGGAGATTCTAGAAAAGACGATTCTGAAGTCTTCGTATAAGGGATTCAAGCAGATCAATATTGTATCTGCCAAACTTCATAAGCCTCTACTAGAATTAACACCAGCAGAACGTCGTATTGTAGTAGAAGATCTGCTGGATATCCGTATCTTTTCAATCATGAATGTGATTGCTAAGAAGAGACTTGTGGATCTGAAGGAAGATATTGTCAAGAATTCCAATGAATACGATAATCTGGTAGAACGTATTTCGTATCTGGAAAAGACTATTGACTCTATTCAATCCAACAACGAGGATAAGATCGAGGATCTGAAGAAGCAGATCGAGGTAATCGATACGACTATCATCGCGTCCGTGGATCGAGAAATCGAACTGAAGGGATTTGTTGAGGTTCTATCCGAGGAAATTGAGAAATACACGAAGGCACCATCCAGACGGTCAGCATTGAAAGACGTTCGAGTTAAGCTGAATACGAAGCTTACCACAAACAAAGAAGATAGAAGCTTCTTTACGGAAAATGTCAAGTGTCCAACGTGTCTGCAGGGAATATCGCACGACCATTCTCAGAGCATCATATCCAATCTGGATGGAATTATTGAAAATCAGATTGACAATATCACCAAAGTGGAGCAAGAGCTAAAGAAGCTCGATCAGGATATCGAGGAGCTTGAAAGACTAACGAAGGATGTCGCACGCTATAATGCCGAGATATCCAAGCTGAAGATCACCATTGATTCAAAGAAGTCCGAACGAAAGCGTCTATCCAATGACATTCTCAAGCTTTCTAAAACTGATGATCTACAGCGTGATACTGAGGAGCGTCTCCAAGATTCTAAGGATGCTCTGGTTCTTGTCAAGCAGAAAAAGAATCTTCTTTCTATTACTAAGGAAGATCTAGAGACCTCAATTGAGCTTCTCAAGGATACCGGGATCAAGGCCAAAATCATCAAGAAGTACATTCCAATCCTGAACAAAAAAATCAACAAATACATCACTCAAATGGGAATGGATATCGAATTCAAACTGGACGAGACCTTCAAGGAATCCATCAAGTTCGGATACAATGAAATCAGCTATGGCTCCCTGTCCGCAGGTGAGACCATGCGAATTGATTTTGCCATTCTGTGGGCTTTCAGGGATATTGCCAAGCAGAAGAATTCGATCAATACCAATCTCCTGATCTTGGACGAGGTTATGGATTCCTCCATGGACGAGGAAGGAATGGACGAGTTTGAACAAATCCAGAAACTTCTGCCTGAGACCAACACGATCATTATTTCCCACAAACCACAGCTTCAGTCCAAGTTTGATAGAGTGATTGAATTTATCAAAGAGAAGAACTATTCGTTTATCAAAGGATCCGAATGAAACAGGAATATCCCGATGGCACTTTCTATCAGGGTGATTGCTTCGACGTGATGCCACAGCTAGCATCCGGTTCGATTGATATGGTGCTGGTCGATTTGCCATACGGAACCACGGAATGTGGATGGGATTCGGTTCTTCCATTTAATCAGCTATGGGATGAATACTGGAGGCTCCTGAAGCCTACGGGAACGGTGGTTATGACTGCGTCTCAACCATTCACCACAGCGTGCATCGTTTCCCAGATTGAATACTTCAAATACGAATTGATCTGGGAGAAGACCAAGCCCACAGGATTTGTTCATGCAAAGAATAAGCCTCTGAAGAAACATGAGAATGTGCTCATATTTTCCAAGGCAACGACCAATCATGAGCACTTGACATCGTCCAGAATGACATATAATCCTCAAGGGTTGAAGAAAATATTGCGACCTAAGGTTCAGGACGGAACCCGCAAGTATGGTGGCCATATCGGCACCAGACCATCGCATAGGGATTATACACCAGAATACGAAGGCTATCCCGATTCAATCCTGCGCTTCGATTCTAATTCGAGTGGGTTTCATCCTACTCAGAAGCCAGTAGATTTGTTCGCGTATCTCATTCGAACCTACAGCAACGAAGGTGAAGTTATCCTAGATAATACTGCAGGAGCCGGAACAACGGCAGTAGCTGCCCGACAGACGAACCGCAAATGGGTTTGTATCGAGGCAGATCCTGAATACTTCACCAAGGCTAACGAGCGACTCGTTGAGCAGCTAGACTTTGAATAAGGAAACGCTAATGTACGTAATTTTCAGTATTGAAGGAAGACAATATCTCCAGAGCATGTCGGAGTATACTGAGTCTGGAGCAACCAAGCTTCTGGAATTCCGAAACCCTCAGGATGCGGAATCCTATCTCAGAAATGCAGGACTCAATCCTACTCAGTTCTTGATTGAGTATGCAAAGTAAAAAGGGAGCCTTTCGGCTCCCTCTTCCGTTCTAGAGCTTGATCTCGAAAGGGTTAATCTCGATGACCGTCTCGTCCTTCTGCTTGTTCCACTTCGAGGCAAGGCTCAGGAAACCCTTACCCTTACCCGTCAGGATGTAGCGAACCGGGGGACGTCCCTGCTTTCCGGTAGGGACATTCTCCTGCGAAATGAAACCCTCGTCCATCAAGCGACCAGCGTAGTAGCGGTTGGTCAGGGTGTCGAGGTTGGTGAGGTAGTGGGCCTTCACCTTGCTGGTGAGAGCGTCCTTGCGACCAAGCTTCGTAGCGGTAGCAGTCATGTTAGTCTCCTTCGGTTGTTTGTTTCGGCTCAATTTCTATAATCTGAATATCGCGTATTTCTCTGAATTTGTCAACGGGATTCTTCGGCTTAAAGAAAAATCTTTGAAAGATTCTTTTTTGTTGACACCACGTGATAAAATGCATATAAATATCCTTGTCGCAGGATCTAGTTCAATTCTGGGTGGGGCAGCCAATTTTCCTGATGCCCTATGGTGTAATGCAGCACAGCGGCCATATGCTTCTATAGTGTTTAACGGCTAAGCACGACTGGCTTCCAACCAGTAAGTGTCGGTTCGAATCCGACTGGACGCTCCCTTGGAGTCCTGATTACCTAAATAATAGTAAACGGTAATCAGGACTCCCTTAAATGCACTACATCGTCTACCAAACTACCAATCTCTTAAACGATAAAGTATATCGAGGCATCCATCAAACTAAGAATTTAGACGATGGATATCTTGGATCTGGTACTCATTTGAAGCATGCCGTAAAGAAATACGGACGTGAAAATTTTAATAAAGAGATCTTATATCGTTTTGATACCGAACAAGATATGCTTCTCAAAGAAGCTGAATTAGTAGATGAAGATTGGTGTGGACTATCAAACACCTACAATATTTGTGTAGGTGGGTTCGGTGGAGGGTTTAAATACATCAATTCGTCAAATTTGAAAAACGAATATGTTCGTAAAGGATATGACAGTTCTATAGGTAAATTTTCAAAAGAAAAACTAAGAGAACTTGGAATTAAAGGTGCCTTAGCAAAAAAAGAAAAAGGTATCAAACATATACCGTCATCAAATTTTGTTTATTCTCAACTAGGTAAAACTCAATCTGACGAGATTAAACGAAAAATATCTGAGGCTCAACAAAAAGTTGATAGAAACGGT
Organism: uncultured Candidatus Saccharibacteria bacterium; assembly: GCA_964505155.1. Taxonomy (GTDB): domain Bacteria; phylum Patescibacteriota; class Minisyncoccia; order Phycocordibacterales; family UBA9973; genus UBA4124. The sequence goes on along the minus strand of CAZDGL010000001.1, from coordinate 40,823 downwards.
CAGAAAAATCCTGCTTTCGGAACTATGTGGATAACTGATGGAACTAGGAACCGAAAGATAAATAAACTTGACCAGATACCAGAAGGTTGGTATAAAGGTCGAAAATTTAGCGGGCTTCGTATAAAGGAATTATGACTCGTTGCCAACGAGTAGAAAGCGGATCGTTACCGCTAGTCCGCACCAAGAATTAAGGAGCCTTTCGGCTCCTTTTCTTATCTCTGCTCAGGTTCGATAAAGTCGAGAACCTCACTCAGCATCATATTGATATGAGCTACCGAACCACAATCTCCCCAGTTGATATTATCAGGATCCACCTCGAAGTGATTGTCATGGAATTCCTGAATCCTCTTCAGTTTATCACCGATTTCGAGGTAGTGTCGCATAAACCGTGCGGTTGCCATTTCGGTCATTTTAGGCTCCCTTCGCTGCGTTGAGGACTTCCTGAAAGGTCCAGATCCGACCGCAGTCGTTGTCGTTGATCTTGTACCCGCGAGTCCCATTCGCGAAAGGCATCGGATTGCTGAAGTCAGGGATCAAGGTGATCCCGTAGATGGTGATCCCGCGCTTCGCGAGGGTCTTCAGGGTCTTCTTCGAAAAATCGTTCATGGGGATGTCCTTTCCCGGTTTCGATTTGATGAAAACAATCTATCTCAACTTTTGAAAAGTGTCAATAGGTGTTTTGCATTTTTGTCGAATAATGGATCGGACGTTCGTAGCGTCCATTGCTGTCGCGATAGACCGAGATCCACTTTCCATTAGCAGCGAAGGCTACGGTTCGGTCGTATTCGATGTTGAGACCGAGTGGCCAGTATTCGACCAGTCCTTCAGACTCCAGAGCGTCGTTGAGGGTTTCGAACCAATAGCGGATGTTCATTGAAGGGTCTCCTTAAAGGTAATCCAGACCACTCTGGAAATAGGGATCCGTAGATTCAGTCTTATTCGGCTCATCCATCGAGAGAACCAAATATTCACCGTCGTTGTGAGTGAATTCAAGAATGCTGGCACGCTCCATTGCGTTTACCCAACCTTCGACCGTTTCGATCTCGGTGTATTCGCTGAAGGCTCGCTTCACAATCCGGTAGGTGTTCATATTCGTTCTCCATTTGTTGAAACCAATCTACCTTAGTTTTGAAAAATTGTCAACGGAGAAAATTTCGAAAAGTCCCAAAAGGTGTGATAAATAAAGGGTAATCAATGTTCCTTCCCTTTATTGCATGGAGACGCATCCTTTAATGGAACTTCAAATCAACCTAGACGAACTTCGCAAGAAAAAGCTTTTCATCGGCACACCGATGTATGGTGGCATGAACCACGGACTCTTCCTGAAATCATGTTTGGATCTACAGGCATTATGCATTCAATATGGAATCGAGGTGAGATATTCCTTCCTATTCAACGAATCCCTAATCACGCGTGCTCGAAATTACCTGACGGATGAATTCCTACGTTCGGAATGCACCCATCTAATGTTCATCGACTCGGATATCCGATTTGATCCAATGGACGTGATTGCATTGATTGCTTTGGATAAGGATATCATTGGTGGTCCGTATCCAAAGAAGTCCATCAACTGGAATAACATCAAGCGAGCAATCACCAAGAATCCAGAAGTCGATGCTGGTGAACTATCGAAGATGATTGGTGAGTATGTATTCAATCCGGTTCCGGGTACTTCTAATTTCTCAATTCTTGAGCCTCTAGAAGTTCTTGAGATCGGCACCGGATTTATGTTGATCAAGCGCGAAGTTTTTGATAAGTTCCGTGAAGAGTATCCACACCTTCGTTATAAGCCAGACCATGTCGGCCAGACGCATTTTGATGGATCTCGATATATCCATGCCTTTTTTGACACGGTGATCGATCCAGATACTCATCGGTATCTATCGGAAGATTATATGTTCTGTCAATATTGGAGAAATATAGGTGGTCAGGTTTGGCTCTGTCCGTGGATGCGTACAGGACATATTGGAACCTATGAATTCAATGGTGACCTACCTAAGATAGCACAACTTACTGGAGAATTGTAATTGAATGAGAAATGATGAAGCTTATGATCCTTGGACTACAAAGCATAGTGAATTAGTACTTCCTGAAATTCATCCGACTACCCAGATTCCAAAAACTCAAGTGGGATCCAAGTTCGGATGGGAAGACAAGACTGACGTTGATGAATTTATTGATGCGTGGGATCCAGATAAACCAGTGATCTGGGAAGGTGATCTTAAGTATATAGAACCTATTGTTGATGCAGTTGGTCCATTACCTTCTCAAGAGTATTTCTATCCATCAGTAGATTCTTCTCTACTACGTTCACCATGGGCATCGGTTGATTCTGCTCAGTTATGTGGTCCGTCTCCGTGGGTAAAATCTGGTGACGTAATTATGCCACGTGATGAGGATTTTATCCTTGACACCTTTCCAAACGATGTGGTAATCACGCATAATACCAAACCGTCTAATCCAAAAGATTCGGTAGGTATTGCCAAGGTTCCGTTCTCGACCGTGTCAGCGGTAGTGTGGGCCGAGGTTGGCCTAGCTATGATGGAAGGTGCTCGCAAGTACGGTCGGCACAATTACCGTGAAGTAGGTGTCCTCGGCTCCGTTTACTACGATGCAACCTTGCGTCATTTGACTGATTGGTATGAAGGACAGGATATCGATCCTGCTTCAGGACTTTCCCATATCACAAAAGCTATTGCGTCCCTGACGGTGCTTAGGGATTCCATGATTCGTGAAAATTGGGTAGACGACAGACCACCAGCAGTTCGGGATGGATGGATGGAAGAATTGAATGCCAAGGCTAAGGAAATTATTGAAAAGTATCCTAACCCTGTTCCAGCATTTATTAACAAGAAAGGGTAAGACAATGCCAGTGACTATTAATGCTTATGTCCCATCGGGTACCAGAGCAAGATTGATTGAACAGAGACGTGATCCAAAGATTGATACATGGTTTGATGTAGCAGTGAGTGATCTACCATCGGAATATGATTGGAGTGGTGTGGCTAACAAGAACACTCGTTTCATTATTCAGGAAATTGCGTGATGACAACTACAGTGACAATACAAACTACACCAAATCATGTTGCCACTATTCTTCACCAAGATTATAATGATGAACTTGATGAATTCCAAACAAAAGAAATCAATGTAATTCCAAAAGATACTACATTTGTGACGTATGTTTGGACTGGTAGACAACTTATTATTAATGAACAGGAAAATTTTTGAATGAAGCTATCTGAACGTACTATTAAAATTCTGAAGAACTTTACTCAGTTGAATCCGGGTATCGTGCTTCAACCGGGAAAGAACCAGCGAACCTGTGATGAGCAAAAGTCATCGTTTGCCATGGTTGAACTAGACGAAGATTTCCCTCTAGATTTTGCTATCTATGATCTGGGAACATTCTTGAGTTGCGTATCCGAATTCAAGGACGTGAATGTGGAATTTGATGAGGATGCTGCTACCATTTCTTCTGGTGGCTTCAAGGTGGTCTATCGTGCTGCGGCACCGGATCTGGTGGTATCTATTCCTAAGGATAAGAATATCAAGATCACTGAACCCATCACGGAATTTGTTCTAAAGAAGGACGATTTCAATAAGATCCTATCACTTTGCGCTTTGACTAATCTCAAGGATGTGGTAATATCAGGATCTGATGAAGTACTCTCCATTCGTGGTGTAGATCCGAAGGACGAGACTTCCAATCAAATGGAATTCACGCTCCCTGAGAAGTTCGAGGGTGAGGATTTCAATGCATCGTTCAAGCTCGATCTGATGCGCTTTATCCCAGATGCCTATACGGTGTCAATCCATGAGAGAACCGGAAAGTTCGTATCGTCCGATGGACGTCTCTCCTATGTTATTGCTCGGTCCAAAGCTAAGGATTAATTGTTATGACTATTGAAAATGATGATGTGCAACCTTCTCACCTAAATCCCGAAGACAAGAAGAAGCTCCACGATGCGATTATAGAGATCGATAATTCTCTAGTTCGCATTGGTGGTGAGCGAGATCTAATCAAGTCCATTCTTCAGCGGATTGAGGATGAGATTGGTATCAAGAAAAAGGTAGCTCGCAAGTTAGCTCGTACCTATCACAAGGACAATTTTGCAGAAGTGAAAGAAGAGGAAGAATACGTCGAGTTTGTATTCTCCGAGTTGTTCGCAAATAGGGTTTCTTAATGGCAGAAAATTTATGGGTAGAGGCATACAGACCTCAAACTATCAATGATTGCATCATTCCTGATAGACTCAAGAAAGTATTCGAGGGTTACGTCAAAGAAGGCAACCTTCCTAATCTGCTATTCTTCGGTGGACCGGGCATTGGAAAGACAACCGTAGCTGAGGCTCTATGTAAGGAAATTGGTGCTTCCTATATGAAGATCAATTCTTCAGAAGAAAGAGGCATTGATACGATCCGAACCAAGATGCGAAACTATGCCTCCACGATTTCTCTTGACGGTGGCAAGAAGGTTCTGATAATCGATGAAGCTGATGGTCTGACAGCGGATGCTCAAGGAGCACTTCGTGGTTCGATTGAAGAATTTTCATCGAACGTATCCTTCATTCTGACTTGCAACTACAAAGCCAAGTTGATTGAGGCTATCCATTCCAGATGTCCGAACGTGGATTTCAATCTGCGCAAGGAGGAAAAGCCTGCTATGGCAGCAGCGTTCATGGAACGCATCAAAGTCATTCTTGAGGACAATGACGTTCAGTACGAACAAAAAGCCGTCGTCCAGTTCATCATGAAGTTCTTTCCGGACTATCGACGGATCCTTGGTGAACTTGAAAAGATCTCCAAGTTTGGACCTATTGATGCTCGCGCTATTGCGGCAATTCCGAACATCCGACAGTTTCCTGAACTTCTAGCTGCTTTGAAGGCCAAGGATTTCAAGGTGATGCGTAAGTGGGTGACTGATAATTCTGATGGGGATTCAGTTCATATCATCCGTGGATTGACTGATGCACTTGGTGATTTTGTTGTTCCTGAATCACAACCACAGGCAATCATAACCCTGAACGAATATCAGTATAAGGCAGCTTTTGTAGCTGATCAAGAACTTTGCCTAGCAGCTTGCCTCACGGAATTAATGGCAGAGTTAGAATTTAAATAAAATATTTCCCTATTCGTCGCAGATAACATAAATAACTGCAATAATCTGCGACGAATAGGGAAATTAAATGATTTCAGACGAAACCCGACGCAAAATGTCGGAATCTGCTAAAAAAAGAGTTGCTAGAGGTATACTTCCAGATAATACTGGAAAATCTCCTTGGAATAAAGGATTAACTGCAGATTCTCATGATAGTATAGCAAAATACCAGAAATCTCAAACTGGACAAAAACGACAAGGTAATTATATATCTTCAGATAGATGGAAAGGTGAAAATAATCCTTGGTATGGTAAAAATAGAAGTGGCTCAAACCATCCATCTTATAATCCAGATAGAAGAAATCGTAAATTTAAAAGCTATCTATCAAAAGTAAGAGTGTTGACAGAACGAACATATATTAAACATATGAATGAAATTAATCCTAATAATTATCCTAGAACATTATCTGGTGTAGAAGGTGGATATCAATTAGATCATAAAATCTCTATTATATATGGATGGAATAATTCTATTCAACCTGAAATACTTGCTAGTAAGGATAATTTACAAATGTTAGAGTGGAAAGAAAACAGAATTAAATATGGACATGTTGATGCTGCATGTCTAACCGAATTGATGGCAGAGTTGGAGTTTAAATGAATTTTGGACAAGCAATTGAAGAACTAAAAAATGGAAATTTTGTTAGACGTTCTGGATGGAACGGCAAAAACATGTATCTATATTTAGAAACTGAGTACGAAAAGTACGAACCTTATATAGTAATGTTTACTGCTCAAGGTAAATATCAACCGGGTTGGTTAGCTAATCAAGCTGATATACTTTCAGACGATTGGGAAATTGTTGATTGAGTAATGAGCGTAGATCGTGGTGTCGTAGGTCTAGAGGGTGAGAAGCTCGTAGCTGAGTATTTCAAGACTCTAGACAGAAAAGTTATTACTCATGACTGGTTCGATATGGAAAAAGACTTGACTATCGGTGGCAAAAACGTCGAAGTCAAGTCCCAGACACCATGGGTGACTGAGGATGCTTTTACCTTGCGTCATTCCGACAAAATGGGTAGAATGTCCAATGACTGGCCGAAATGCATCGCTGCAGACCTTGTAGTGTTTTGTTCGATCCCAAATGGGATGAAGCCACATAAATCCGAAAATAAGATCTACATCATTGAAGGGAAACAGCTTCTTCTGGACTACCGGAAGAAGCGAACGTTGGACGGTCGGATCATGTATCTCGTACCGATCTTCCAACCAAACATGAAATTTCTCTGCAATATCCCTAAAGAAGCAGCTATGGTGATGAAGGAGCATTCTCCTTCAGAGTGGAGTATGGTATGATAACGTGGAAGTCAACGAAGGACGAGAACCCTAATTTCAAGTGTCGCAAATGTGGCTCGAATGAGATATTATACTATCTGGATGAAAGTTCTGATGGAGCCTACGAAGATTATCACTACAAGTGTCAATGTGGTCATGATTGGTGGGTAGAAAGCTCAGATTACTAATGTGTGATGATTGCTTTGCTGGAGTAGACTTTAGTAAAATCAAGTTGGAGGATATTCCTCCAGAGCAGAGATTAACTAATAAACTATGGTTTTTTAAAGAGATGATGAATGGATCTATTCAAAGAAGTAATACCGTCACTCACGGTAAAGAAGGAGTATATTCTAAATAACGAACAGGACGTAAAAGAATACGTTCCGTACGTAGTCAATAAGGCATTATCCTTTCATATGGATTGCATTCTCTATGCAAACGAAATGAATAGATTGCCAAACGTGACTAAGAAATCTCATTATGACTTTCTCTATAATTCTCTTCGAAGGTACAAGCGACCATTTGTACCGTGGATGAAAAAGGAAAAAGATGATGATCTAGCGGTCATTTCTAAAGCCTATAATTGCAGTGCATCGGAAGCCAAGTATTATCAAACGATACTTACCAAAGATCAGATCGATGAGTTGAAAAAGGGATTGGATACAGGTGGATTAGATAAGAAAAAGAAAAAGGGTAAGTGATGATTGATTTAGAGTCTTTGGTTTGGGTTGAATTAGATAAGCCAGAAAACTTCCATATTATACGAGAGACATTGACCAGAATGGGAATCGCGTCGACCAAGGAGAAGACGCTTTATCAGTCCTGTCATATTCTACACAAGCGCGGAAAGTATGCGATTGTTCATTTCAAGGAGCTATTCCTTCTTGATGGAAAGAACGCGGATTTCACGGACGAAGACCGTAAGCGCAGAAATACTATTGCCTACAATCTCCAAAATTATGGATTGCTACAGGTGATTGATCAGAAGAAGATTGCAGATAAGCTACCAGCTTCAGGGTTGGCCGTAATCAAGGCTTCCGAGAAGAAGGACTATCTTCTGGTGTCAAAGTATACCGTAGGCAAAAAGTCGAATGTTTCCGAAAATTTGACTTAGATATATTTCTTTCACAGTTTGAACATTTGATATAAGTAGTGGTTTTAGTGAAAGTAAGTCGACCTTGGGTCCATCCTTCAGGACATACGAGTAATCTCTTACTTTCATTGCCATTATTATACCAATGAAGTTTTTTCATACTTTTAGATCTTTTTATTCTTGTTTCTATTGTTGGAGGTGATTTGGATCTTTGTCCTCGGCTCATATTAGCACGAATTTCAGGAGAAATGTTTTGTTTTGATTTTCGAATGTTATCTTTATGTTCTTGAGAAAATGGTTTTCCTTTAAGAGCTAACGACACTTTTCTTCTAACATCTTCATCATTAAAAATACTACCACCAGCACATTTATTCAAAAAATCGGGTCGCTGATGTAATTTCATTCTAGTTAAAACTTTCTTTTCCCAATTTAAAGCTTCTTTTGCAGTATTGAAAGTTTTTCTAATCTGAATTATATCAGGATTTCCGTATAATAAATACGTATTTTTTACATATTCAGAAGAAGTAAAATAAGTATTCCATAAATCATCAGGATGACATCCTGATAAATATAAACATTTACTCTTTTTTGAGTATCGAACACCATAATAATATATTTTAGGAGTTGACCATCCTAATAAATAAGTGTATGGTGTATATTGCTGCATATCCTTATATCCCTTTCTTTTTTATTTATAAGAATGCAGATTTTAATCAGCAAGTACACAGTGGGAAAGAAATCACAAAATGACGGAACAAGTGGGAATTTACAGTAGACTCGGAATTTTTCCGAATCAGGCAACCGATGGATCTGCTTGCTATGACGTATATTATACTCCTGAGAAGGATAATTCTCTAGAGGGTTACAAACCAGTAACCGGATACTCCGATAAGAATTCAAAGTTTGAACGTGCTCCGGGTAAAGATGGCTCCGTCATCTTCTCGGCATACGACAGAATTCTTGTGCCTACTGGATTGTTCTTTGATATTCCGTTTGGATATTCCATCCGTGCTTATAGCAGATCGTCCATGGCATTCAAGCGTGGATTCCTCGTAGCGAATTCGGTTGGTATCATTGACTCGGATTATGTGGACGAGCTATACATGCTCCTCTATAATGCCACAGGGTTGACTCAGAAGATCGAGTTGGGTGAACGCATCGGTCAGATTGAAATCGTCAAGAACGACGAAATTCAATGGAATCCACTGAAGAAGCCAATGTCCAAAAAGGGAAATCGTACTGGTGGTCTAGGGAGTACAGGCAAATGAAGATGAATGATAATTATTTGGTAATTGCCAAGGAGAAGGTGGAGGATACCTACGTTAAGAACGGTATTCTTCGTATCAATCAGGACAAGCCTCAACATGTAGGTCGTGGAGTGATTTATTCATCCGGACAGAATGTGAAGGAAGCCGGATTTGATGAAGGAGATCTGGTGTTTTATAATGCTCAGAAAGAAATCCCGATGTCTATCGGAGACGAGCATTTTGTTATCATTGATCGTGACGATCTGTTTGGAAAAATCAACTGAAAAAAGAGCTTGACACCAGAAACCACGTAGGCTAATCCTACGGTTTACCTTTCAATATGGAGAAGTGAATTGGCTATCAATAAAAAGCGTACTGAATCTATGAAGTCCAAGTCCACCGACGAGTTGGTGGAAATTTCCAAGTCCGGATCCCTTTCTTCTGCTGCAGCTGAGTATGAAATTCAGCGTCGTCTGAAGAACAACAAGAAGGAACCTGTGGATGCCGAATAAGACTCAGTTTAATGGAAACTGGTATGCATTCTTACCTGCTACACTAACCGTACTTTTTGTCTCTGCGGTTCTCATTGCTTCCGGTATCGAGAAGCTCGCTGTCACCATCCTCAACAATAACTGGTTTTAACTAATAGGTGGTATGCTGATTTAGCATACCTTTTTGACTGCACGATGTGCTAAATACTATTGTGCAGTGCAATATGGGAGTGTGAATGAAGGGACTGCAAAAAACCAGAGACATTCTGAATCGTGCCACCAAAGCAATTGAATGGTTCGATGATCAGGCAGAAAAAAAGCGTATCGCTGTTCTTGATAGTTTGATTGGTCCACGTACCACGTTTTGGTGGATTTTCACTTATAAGCCAGAAATCAAAACCAGAGAAGAAGCTGAAAGTTGGATCCGTGCAAATGGTGGAAGTTTTTCAGGCTATGACTTTTTTGATTATTGGAATCCGGGTTATAAGTATAGCGATCTGAAAAAGAAAGCACTCACACTTCAGAGCTTCGCTCGACATCTAATGTCCAAGGGTGTTCAGGAAGCTTACATCACAGAAAAAGATCACATTCCGTTGTCGTATGGAGATCCAGATTAAAGAGGAATAAATGTTCAAGTACCTAGAAAAGAGACGTAAGATCAAGCAGACTATCCGAGAGCTTCATAGCTTGAACGATAGAGAATTAGCTGACATCGGAATTACCCGATGTGATATCTATAGAGTTGCGCGCGAGAGTGTATGAAATACTCTATAGTTAAAGAACCTCCTACAGTCGGTGTCGTCACTCCTACAATCGGCACCGATAAACTTTGTGATGCTGTTGAATCTGTATTCAATCAGGATTACAAGGGGAAGCTAACTCATTATGTGGTGATTGATGGTATCCAGCGAGACGTCAACGTTCGGGATACCTGTTCGGATTATCGCAACGTAAGCATTATTGAATTACCATTCAATACAGGTGCCAACGGTTATTATGGACATCGGATCTATGCCGCAATGTCCCAGATTGTCCCAGAAGATTACATTCTATTTCTGGATGAGGACAATCTCTACGAACCAGATCATGTTCGGTCAATGGTCGAAGCTATCACAGAACAAGACGACCATTTCGGTCATTCTTTCCGTAAAATCGTATCTCCCAAAAACGAATACCTTCTGGACGACGATTGCGAGTCTCTAGGCAATTGGCCTATTATGTTCAATGAGCTTAACGGATATCTAGTCGATACCTCATGCTTTATTTTCAAGAATGAATTCCTTAAACGATATGGACATCTATGGAATTCAGGATGGGGTGGAGATCGAAGATTTCTTCAGCTAGTTCAAAAATGGTCTGGACTAAGTCCGATAACTATGTGTGGGTATACTGTTCGGTATCGTCTGGACGGAAATCCGGGTTCGGTTAACCAGAAGTTTTTTGAGGACGGCAATCAAAAAACTCTTGACTTTTATAATGGAGAATTGCCATGGAAGAAGACCTCGTAATTGGGTTTATCAAAAACTATCAACCACACCACGTTCACAATTGGGTGTTCTCTCTAAAATCAACTGGATATAAGGGTTCTATCGTACTGTTTGATTATACACCATCCGATGAGATGTGGAACTTCTGCACTCAGAATGGTGATCGATACTACTATCCAAATCCTGCTCCATTTTCTCCTTCCCAAAATATCTGCGTCGATCGATTCAGAGATCTTCATCTAATTCTTAAAGCTTCCGATGAATTGGAATATCGTTACGTTATCACAACCGATGTTCGGGATGTGATTTTTCAGAGAAATCCGTCTGATTTTTTCATCAATGAAATTGATCTGGATCATTTTTATGATAACGGATCAAATATCCTAATCTTTTCTTCAGAAGGAATAGCCTATAAGGATGAGCCGTGGTCTTATAATAACATGAAGCTGTCGTTCGGAAATGACACATTGCATTATATGCTAGATCATCCTATCCTCAATGCTGGTGTTCTAGCTGGAACACATAAGAGCATAAAGGCTTTGAGTCTAGCGATCTACCAAATGTGCGTGGGTCGTCCAGCGTTTGTTCCCGGTGGAGGTGGTCCGGATCAGTCTGCTTTGAATGTGCTGGTTCGTACCCTGAATCCACATAATGCCATGATATTTGACCATGATCATTCGTGGGCAGCACAGATTGGAACCATGATGGATCCGTCCAAGGATTTCTCCAAGGTTCGAACCGATAACGGAATTGAGATGGATTCCGATGGAACAATTAGAAACGTCTACGGTGAGCCATTCTATATTGTCCACCAGTATGATAGAAATCCAGAATTGAAAGCATTAGTTGACGAAAGGTACGCAATCGGATGAGCATTGATTTGAAGAATGATGACGAGGAAGAAGTTGTGGTGGATATTCCAGTAGTGGAAGGTCCAGTCAATTATATGAATATGGATCTATCCTACGACGAATTGAAGGAGCGCAAGTTTGTCAACAATCTCACGCTGCTTACCGTCGATTTGATTCCAGAAATTCGACGTCTGGGTGATAAGCTCACGATCTATATCGAGGATCACAAGGGTGAAATGCTCCGAAATCTGCATGATGCCTTGGGTGAGAGGGTTTCATTCTATTATAATAATCCAAAGTCCGAGTGGTATTCACAGTATCACAATAACGTCAAGTCCATGGAACATGTGATTTGCCCATATTCTGTGGAGAATCTGGGAAACATTAAATTTGATGTTGTTATATTTTCTGGGGACACACCAATCTCCGAAGCCTTCGAGATTTGTCGCGTGGGAGGCATCTTTGCCGGACAGTCATATCATCGTAGGATTGATGAGGTAAAGCAGTTTCGTCGTGAGATGCGGTTCACGGATCCGATGGTGGTGACTGGTGCAGGTGGATTCTGGTGGAAGAAGAGCAATTCGGTAGAAAAGTCTGGTCCAGCGTTGACTCCTTTCATAATGAAGCCTAAGAAGAATGGATCGCATCTAAATCCTGATGATGTACGAAAGTACGGATTGCATGATGTCTTTGTGGAGACCGGAACCTATCTCGGTGAAACCATTGAATTGATGCAGCCACTTCCGTTCCGAGAGATATGGTCCTGTGATATCAATGAGGGAATGGTGACCAATGCGAAGCAGAAGTTTTCAGACGATAAGCGAATTATCATCACAGAACGCGATTCCGCAGACTGGTTCCCTGAAGTCGTTGATACTCTTGACAACGACAATCTCCGTGCTACTTTTTGGTTGGACGCTCATGCGTCTGGTCCTCTGAAAGGTGGACGTTCCGGTGGTTCTCCGTTGCTTGACGAACTGAAAGCAATCAAGGCTTCCAAGCGAAACGATCATACCATCATTATTGATGACAAGCGTCTATTCGGATCTGCTGAATGGTCGTATGTCCAGTATTCTGATGCGATGAGCCTTCTGACCGAAATCAATCCAGAGTATAAGTTTGAGTTTTTGGACGGTCAGGTGCCGGGAGATATTATCTGTGCCTATATCTGAACGTGAGGAATTAGCTCACACTAGACTCTATCAGTTTGTAGATTTTATGAAGCAACCTGTTTGTCCTTCAACCGTTCGTAAGGTTATGGAAGAGATGGGTTTCAATGGACGTGAAATCTCTAGAGCTTTGAATGTCGGAATGAGCAGAAGAACTGTCAAGATTGGTGATGGTTTGAAGATAGAAATGGATTTTGACGGATGATTAAGATTGGATTCGTAGACACCTTTGATCCGGTTCCCACATTCTTCATGGAATGGTTGAGTGGACGCTTTGATGTCGTTCGTGATGATATCGAACCAGACATCCTGTTCTTTGGTGATACCAATTTCGGGTACAAGAACCAGCACGCAAAATATGATAAATGCGTGAAGGTATTTTATACAGGTGAGAACCAGCGTCCATGGGATTACAAGTGTAATTTCGCGTTGTCGTTTGAGCACAACATCCATCCGAACATGTTCCGTCTGCCACTCTATATTCTCAATATATGGCACTATCATAAGATGGGAATTCTGGTAGACGATTCATACGACGATGCCGTAGATTACCGTAAGCCAGATATCTGGGGAAACAATGATCGTTTTGCAGCGTTCGTGGTAGCTAATCCACACTGCAAAGAACGCAACGAGATCTTTCATAAGTTGAACGCGTATCGTCCGGTAGACTCTGCTGGACCACACTTAAACAACATGAATGGTTGGGTTCTCCCTCGCGGTGAGGACGGTGTCCGTCAGAAGATTCGGTTCCTATCCAATTACAAGTACACCATATGTTTTGAAAACTCAAGCTATCCGGGTTATGTTTCCGAAAAAATTCTGGATGCCTATATCGGATTGTCGGTACCTATCTATTGGGGATCCCCTACCGTTGCGGTTGACTTCAATACGGATGCCTTCATCAATTGCCATGATTACGATTCATTCGATGAGGTGGTAGAATTTATCAAGTATCTGGATACTCGCGACGATCTATACGATAAGATACGCGGTACAAGTCTACTAGATGATGAGAATATTGTGGAGACGACTCGAAAGAGATTCCTAAACTGGTTTGAAAGAAGTGTAATTCCACAATGTCGCTAAAGCAGATTGAACGAGATTCCAAAGAATACTACGAACAGACTCAAGCATTAATCTTTCTGGAACACGCTATAAATAGATGTCAGGACGTCTATCCTATAGATGAAGTGATGCGGATACTAGAAGAGCATTTAGATATTCTTGAGGATGAAGTAGTGTATGAACGAAAATCACATAGGACGGTAAACCTTGACAGATTCACCAAAAAAAGAACTTAAGATAGCTCTCTGTCTATCAGGACAACCTAGAAGCTATGTTGCGGGTTATGAATATCACAAGAAGAACTTGCTTGATAAACATGACGTAGACGTCTTTATTCATACTTGGAAAGATTCTTTCCTATATGATATTGAGACTCTATATAAGCCAACTGGTCTTAAACTAGATACGTCTCTCAATGCTACCTACATCAATTCAAAGTATACCAAGGTAGCTAATCCCCAATTCCCGGCATTCAATACCTATTCCATGTGGTATTCGGTATTTGAAGCCAACCAGCTACGAAAACTGCATACTCTGCGCAAGGGTGTGGAGTATGATGTAGTCGTTCGTTCCCGGTTTGATTATGCTTTGAATCGAGAATTAGAACTTGACTCCATAGAGAACCATACGCTATACGTGCCTCAGGATCGCATGACACCAGCACACGACTTTTGTTCGGATATGTTCGCGTACGGTCGTCCGAATGTCATGGATTGCTACTCTAATACGTTTACGAATATCGACTATTTCTATTCCTTCGGAATGACAATGAACGGTGAGGACATGCTGAGTAATCAGCTATACATGTCCAATCTGGTAGGTGTGAATATGGTGTACGTGGACATGTGCAATCCATTTCCACCGGGTAAGTACAACGGAAACTGGCACGCAATCCTTCGTGATGATTTTTCAACATGGAACAGCTATAGGTGAGAAAATGGGAACTGAAAGTCTGGGTCTGAAATGGGGTACTCTGAAGTCGTGGAATATCACGACTGAAGCTAGCAAAGCTGCTCTGGAGAAGTATTTTAGTGCTCCAGTGTCAATGAGCGCAATGGCTCAGCATGATACTCCTGAGCAGAAAGAAGCAATTTGTGAACTGATTGATGTGATCGATGCCGTGACGATCTATCTCGATTGGGATGGTGAATACGTTTCCAAGGAGAAAGCCAAGGAATACGTGAGAAATTACGGCAAATAATGCTTGCCGAGATATTCATATATTTTCAAATATTTTTAGGTGTTATTGTAGGTGGTACTATCGGTGCATTATTTGCCTTTGGGTTGATAATGAGTATCTATAAAACCTATTGGTGGTGGAATGATAAATGAGATGCCCGAATTGTGATGGATATGGTAAGGTTGCAGACTATGGTCCCTTTGGAATGGATTTCTATGGGGACAAGGAATGTGACGAGTGTGATGGAGCAGGGTATCTAAAACGATCCGTGTGGGATCGAGTCCCTACAAAAGATGAAGCACACAAGATACAGGGTAGAAAAGACTATAAGAAATGACAAATAAACTAGTGATTCTAGATCTCGATGGTGTTCTTTTAGATTCCAGAGAGATACACTACAATTCTCTCAATAATGCTCTTCATGACTATTACCCATCAGCGGTAATTTCTCGTGAGGAGCATTTGTCTATTTACGATGGACTTCCGACTACTAAGAAGCTCCAAATGCTTTCTAATAAAAAGGGATTACCTGCTGGATTGCATGATGCTATTTGGAAGGCAAAGCAGGAATATACTCTTCTAGAGTATGCCATGATTGATGTGAACCAGAAGAACATCGACATCATTCTGGAGCTTAAGCAGTTAGGCTATCATATTGCCGTGGCATCGAATTCTGTTCGGTCGACGTTGAAGCAGGCACTTCTATTCATGGGAATTATGCCGTGGATCGATTACTATATTTCCAACGAGGATGTCAAGCGTCCTAAGCCTGCTGTGGATATGTATTTCCAGTGTATGATGGCAATGGACGCGGTTCCGTCGACTACCATTATCGTAGAAGATTCACATATCGGTCGTCAGGGTGCAATAGCCTCTGGTGCCAGACTGGTTCCGGTTGAGAATGTGGATGGATTCACTCTAGATTTCGTCCGACAGAATTTTTCGGATCTACCTCAATTCACTCCTAAGATTCCATGGATTAATAAAAAGATGAACGTACTCATTCCGATGGCAGGTGCAGGTTCGCGCTTTGCTGCTGCAGGTTACACCTTTCCTAAACCTCTGATCGAGGTTCGGGGAAAGCCTATGATTCAAATGGTGGTCGAGAACCTCAATATTGATGCAAATTATATTTTCATTGTCCAGAAGGAGCATTACGAGAAGTACAATCTCGGTCAAATGCTTTCTCTCATCAAACCGGGATGCACGGTAGTTCAGGTTGACGGTCTAACCGAAGGTGCTGCATGTACCACAATGTTGGCTCGGAAATACATTGACAATGACGAGCCTCTTGTGATAGCTAATTCAGATCAGTATCTGGATTGGAATTCAAATGAAGTCATGTACGCGTTTGCCGCAGACGGCATCGACGGTGGAATTGTCACCTTCAAATCTACTCATCCTAAATGGAGCTTTGCAAAGCTATCAGACGATGGGTTTGTGGAGCGCATTGCCGAGAAGAACCCGATATCTGATAACGCTACTGTTGGTGTTTACTTTTGGTCTCGCGGCTCTGATTATTGTCGTTCCGTAGAACAAATGATCACTGCGGATGATCGCACCAATGGTGAATTCTATGTGGCACCGACAATCAATTACCTGATTGCCGAAGGCAAGAAATTTAGAGTGAAGCAGATTGAGGGTATGTGGGGAACTGGAACCCCAGAAGATCTCAAGTACTTTTTGGAGAATCATAATGGTTGAATGGTCTGGAAGAACATCCTCATATAATCACAAGTTTGATGATTGGCAGTCAAAGCCACTAGAACCTAATCATCGCAAAGCTGTCCGAAAGCAGTATATTCTGGATGCCCAGTGGTCCGATTGTCCGGTTGAGGTAGAAACTCAAGTTCAGGATATTTGGAGATTATGTGAGCTTGGAAACGACAACTATATTTTCAAGACGTCAATCAACAATCTTCTAGACACTGTAGAAGAAGGTACCACAGTTGATCGATGGAATGATGAAACCCATAAGTGGGAAGAAGGTCCATTGATGGTGGATGCTATCGTGCAATATCTGCGCGAGCAGGGTATCGGTGACGACGAACAAATCTGGATCCATTGGTGGTGGTAAATTTTGATCAAATGATTGATTGGCTTGACCAGTTTTGCATGAAGCGGACTGGCAATGGAATGTGTGATCGACCAGAATGTAAACTGGAAACTGGACCGCTTCGGTGGATCCGATATTCGTGTATTCCTGATCAAATCGCTGAAGAACTATATCGATTGAAGGATTTGGAAGAATGAGAAGTCATCATGTTATAAAAATAACTTCTGAGTGTGAACGGGATGATTGCACTATTGAAGATCAAGGTACTTCAAGTACGTGTATGGGTTCGTTTCATTATTATGATAAGCAAGGTGAATATCATATAGAAGATCCGAATTACTATAGAACTACGTTGTATTGTCACAAGTGTTTGAAATCATGGCACTTGGTTAAACATCAAGGTGAAACGAGCTTAGTAATCTAATGAAAATAGCTCTAGTATTGACTGGTCATATGCGGTGCTGGCAACAGGTTTTCATCAACACCTACCAGTATATCCTAGAACCATTTCAACCTTCGGTCTATATAACTACATGGGATGATGAGGGATATTGGATTTCTCCTGAAGCTGATACTACAAAGAAGGGTATCAATCCAGAAAGTCCAAAGATAAACTGGCACGCTGTTAAAAATACTTACGGTGCAGAACATATTGATGTTCAGAGCTTCAAGCTCTATGAACCGAGTTTTATAGCTGAAGCCAAAATCTTCGAGCCTTATTGTCAGGAAATCCGTCCAGTTAATACACTATCCCAATTCTGGCTCATGAACGAAGGGATGAACAACTTTTACCGAAATGGTGGAATATCCCGAGATTATGATCTAGTCATCCGAATGCGTCCTGATCTGGTAGTCGGACCAGAAATCGTTGATGTGATTGCAAACGCGGATCCTACGAAATTCTATACTCTCTTTCACCGCAATCATACTGGTCAGGGAACCGGGGATATGTTTTTCATGTCAACTCGAAGAAAGATCGAAGATTTGACGTGGAGCATGTCTAATATCAAGGAATTGACACGATTGACGCTTAAATATAATAGGTTCTGTCCTCACATCTTCGTGAAGGATTTGATCGAATCTAGGTCTGAGCATGTGGAAGTAAACATTCCTAAACAGCTTCAGCACACACCAAATGGGCAGTACAAAGACTGGAAGTCTGAATGAAGTATGTTATTGCTATTTCCATCTATTCAGCATTTTTGGTGTTCGTATTCTTTCTATCAATGTATCTAGGACTCCTATAATGATCGTCATTGCCCACCGTGGCCTTATGCAAGGTCCAAACGACCAAACCGAAAACTCACCGGAAGCTATCGAACAAGCTATCAATGCTGGATTTATGGTTGAGGTAGATATCAACACTCTAGCATTTACTGGATGGACGATTGATACTGAATCTTCGGCAGCAGGAGAAAAGCACGATTTCGTTATAGGACATGAAGGTGGATGTTATTATCCAGTAACTCTTGACTATGTGATCGATATTGCTCCGTATACTTACTTCCATTGCAAGGATCTCACGGTCCTGAATCACCTACTCCATCTTCGATGTGTTCCATATCTGTTCTTTCATGATAAGGACGCTGGTGTGATGACGACCGATGGAAAGATCTGGACTTATCCCGGTCAACCAGTCTATAAGAATTCGATTGCTGTGCTTCCAGAAAACTGGAATCCAGATATTAGTTTGGAAGCCAACCTCAACGCAACCAAAGAATTGGATTGCTACGGTATTTGCACCGATTGGGCTTGGCAAGTTAGAAAGTTTGTGAATTAAATGAAACGCAAAAAGTTGACTCTGATGGAATTCAAAAGTCGGTTTATTAATGAAATGACTGATCGCATGGGTGAGAACGAGCGTGATTATGCTGTTGGGATGGCTCCTGAATTCTATCAGGATTATCTGGAAGATTATAAAGACAAAGCAGAACAAACACCAGAAGCCTATGTTATAGCTGATATCCAGACGTGGGAAACCTTCCTGAACACCGAAGAAAGATATTAATGGAAATGGCAGTACAAACCTCTTCACGATATGTTGGTGGAGTATCACTTCAAACAAAAGATGATAGAGACGATTACGTGGCAGTGATTGGTGCCGCTGGCCACGTGGGACTTCCGTTCAGTTTGTCCATTGCTCAGTCTTACCGTAAGGTAATCGGCATCGATAAAAATCAGGAAGTAGTCGATAAGCTCAATATGGGCATCGTTCCATATCTAGAGGACGATGCCGAGTCACTTCTAAGCTCCAAGCTTTATCATCGGATGGTTGAATTCACCACGGATCCAGAAGCCGTACGCAGAGCTAGAATGATCTGCATTATGATCGGTACACCAATTGATGAGAACGGCAATCCGTCAGTGGACGATATTTTCAACTACTTTGAATATCTCCATTCAATTGGAGAAATCAAGGGACACATCTTCGTCCTTCGGTCTACGGTTATTCCGGGTACCACCAGAGCTATTTCCCAGAAGCTAGCTAATTATGGTTATGTCCATGGTATCGACTACTTCATGTTTTTTGCTCCTGAACGAGTATCACAGGGACATGGATTGACTGAATTCAAGGAGCTTCCACAAATCATCGGATACGAGTGGAATTCGGATGCACCGAATAAGAGATACGACATGACCATCGATTATTCACGACAATTCCAGTCTGATGTTTTGGCTAAAGTTCAAAGACTTTTCCCCAAACAATCTATTCAGGATGAATTCAGTTATGGATTCGTGTCATGGGAAGAAGCCGAACTAGCGAAGCTGATCACCAACATGTATCGGTATGTGAACTTCGCACTTGCGAATGAATTCTATATCATTTGTCGCGAGCATGGTGTCGATGCGACCAAGATCATCAATCTGGCAAATTTCGATTATCCTCGAATGAATATGGATAAGCCGGGATTTGCTGCTGGTCCGTGCCTCTATAAGGATGGCCACTTCTTGCTGAGTAAGATTCCGTATTCGGAACTGATCCGTGGTAGCTTCACGATTAATGAAAACATCGTGGACTATCTGTGGAATGAGCTTCAGGTTTATCCTCGACCACAGAAGGTTCTAATCCTTGGTGCCGCATTTAAACCAGAGTCGGATGATACCCGAAATTCCTTGTCATTTAGAATGGCAAAGATTCTGAAGCGCAATGGAATCGTCTACGATATCTACGATCCTTACGTGGCTAAATATTCCAAGCTACCGAACTTCGGTGAATACGATATGATTATTGTCATGACTCCACATAAGGTTTTTGCTGATAAGAAATCGTTGTGGAAGCGATTCTTCAAGAAGGGTGTTATCCTAGTGGATATCACTTCAAAATTCACACCAAACAGTCTAAATGGAATTGAGATACTTTGATGGATCCCTGCAACCTATCAACAGTATGTTTGGGTGCTAGATTTGGTGAACAGTTGGCTCATCATTATCCGTTGGTCTTTCCATTTCTTTGGATTTTTCTATTCATATTAGCAGTAGGCATTATTAGCACTTTTATTCGGAAGAAGTAATCACATGAGCAGAGTTTTAGTAACGGGATCCGAAGGATCTCTCATGCAATCCGTTATCCCACATCTTGTAAACAATGGACATGATGTGGTTGGTGTAGACAATCTTTCCAGATATAAGCAACGTCGAAATATCGCAAATGTCAAGTATGATTTTCATAAGTTGGATTTGATCCATCCGAATGTGGTAGACATTTTGTTTCGTGAAGTCCAACCTGATTATGTGATTCAGGGTGCTGCCACGATTTTCGGAGTCGGTGGATTTTCGTCTCATCCTGCAGATATTCTCGGAAATGATATCACGCTGCACAGCAACATCCTGCGGTCTGCTTATAACATCGAAACCGTCAAAAGAGTAGTTTACATTTCTTCTTCCATGGTCTATGAGAATCTGGAGACTGCTGAAGAGTGGATGACCGAAACCTCACGTGTCCACAAGACGGATTATGGTCTTTCGAAGTATGTGGGTGAACGTCTATCCAAAGCATACTGGGAGCAATACCAGCTTCCGTATACAATCTGGAGACCGTTCAATATCATCACACCGTATGAGACTGCCGAGTATGAAATCGGTAGTTCACACGTCTTTGCTGATTATATCCACCAGATCGTAGTCCTGAAGAACAAGAAGCTTCCTATCATTGGAAATGGGTTCCAGATTAGATGCTTCACAGATATTCGAGATACCTCATTAGCGATTGCTAATCTATCGTTTGATGTGGAGACCTACAACACGGTTTACAATCTTGGATCCACCGAGGCAGTCACCATGCGCAGGCTCGCGCAGACGATTGCGGATCTGGCATACCTGAAGGGTCTGATTGATTTCCGTGGTGTGGATCTGGAGTTTGAAACCGTCAAGGAATATCCGAACGACGTGAAGACTCGAATACCGGATACCCGATGTGCTGAATCCATCCTGCGATGGAGACCTAAGTATAATTTGAACGATTCAATCAACCACTGTTTGGAAATATTATAATGTTGGATAATGCTGGATTGAGAGGTGCTGCTGAAGTGGCTTCTAGGAACACGGCTTCAGTAGCTAGCGTGAAGATTGCCGATGGTGCTGGAAGATTTTATCCGTTCAAAGAAAACACGGATGCAGAATATTGGAAAGAACGAGCCTTGGAAGCTGAATCACAAGTCCACTTCAACGGATTGACTCCTGCTGAAACAGAGCGGCTCGATATGCTTGTGGAAGAATTGTCTGAAGTAATTATGATTGCTCAGAAGATCAAGCGACACGGATACGAATCCTATCATCCTGATGATCCAAGACAGACCACAAATCGACGTCTCCTAGAAATTGAGTTGGGAGACGTTCTAGGAATTCTCAACAAGATGTATTTCGAATACGATCTGGACGAGAACTACATTCTATCCCAAGCATATACAAAATGGGATCGTTCATTCAAGTATACCCACCATCAGACCAACGAAACTTAAAGGACAGATTATGCAGCATAATTTTTTGATTGCCAAGCTCACTGTGTGGAATTTTGCCTTGGCATGTCTCACATTCTTTCTTTATAAGGTTGGGGTTCTTCTCCCTGCATTTCTAGACGATTCTTCGCACGTATCATATCTCATTGCTAGCACATTCCTCTTCGGTTTGGCTTCCATTTTCTACTTCGCGTGGAATCTTACAATGGACGATATAAAGATTAAGTTCCAATATGTGGGAGATATCGGTTCATATTTGGTGACGCTTGGCCTAATCGGTACCTCCATCGGTATCCTGCATATGGTTCAGGGTGTGGATCTATCGGCACTCGGTGATCCTGAGAAAATGGGTGCCATGGGTGAAGCAATGTCTGGTGGTCTAAAGACGCTTTCCTATTGTACAATTCTGGGTGCATCGTCCCTGCTTTGGCACGTCGTAAACTATCGTATAGTATTGACTCAAATCGAATTGGCAGAATGACATGAAGGACGCAGTACAGACTCTTTTTAGAGACGTTCTATATTGTACAATTGCTGTTATTTTTGCGTTTTTCATGTATGCTGTGGCAGCTATTGTGCCGATAGCAGAAGAAAACCGCAATACCATGAACGGTGACTTGATCGTTACTGTCATGTGGCCAGAAGGAAACAATGACGTCGATCTGTGGCTCAAGTCTCCCAGAGATATGGCAATCGGATTTTCCAGAAAATCTGGTAGCGTTTGGAATTTGCTCCGAGACGATACTGGTGTCTATGGTGATGTCCTTCCTTTAAATTACGAAAATGCATTCTCGCGCGGTAAGCCTGAGGGTGATTATGCCATCAATCTGCATTGCTACAGGTGCTTGGATCCGGTTCCAGTAACTGCCAAGCTGGAAATGCGGGTGAATGGTGGTGTCGTATCGGTTGGTGAAAAAGAAGTCATCCTTAATCCAATGGATCAGGTGACATTGTGGAATTTCAGTATTGATGAGAACGGAAAACTCGGTGAGTTTCTCGATATTCCGGTTGACATTCTAATCAAGAAGGGTCAGTGAAATGATCGAATTTTATATCGGATGGATTGTACTGACTCTGGTTGTCTGCGCGCTTGCTGGCATCATTCTGTGGTCTGATGCCAGAAGCTTGGTAAAGGTCTTTGCGGTGTTCTTCATGATTGCCGCAGCACCATTAATTCTACATTTGTCCAAAATGACTGCTGGTCAGAGTGTGGAATGTGATCTATCAATCAGACGTGAGATTTTGGAATTCAAGCTTGATGAACCAGTCATTTATCTTTGGTTGAATTCTGTAAAGCCAATCTATTGCCACACTCCGTATACGGACGATCTAGCTGAAAAGCTTATTCTGTCCAGACATAAGCAGTTGGAAGAATCAAGCGAAGGTCAGGAACCTGATCTGATGATTCAAATGCAAGAAGGTGAATCCGCTACGGTCGATCTGGAAATTCCTGAATACGAAGTTCCCGAAAAAAATAATTGACTTGTGGAATGGAATGGGTTATAAATAGATCATATGGGTGCATAATCGGTTCTGCCTTCTAAGCAGTTATCCGTAGTCGGAATTGAAAAGGTGGGTTCGAATCCCTCTGCACTCTCCATTTTTAAAGGACGTTTGTTATGGAATGGCCGAGACTGTATGTCACAGCGATTGTGAAGAAATACAATAAGCGTCTCGTTATTCAATATCTGGAGACTGGAGAAATCCTTTATACACCACCAGATTTTATTCGAGTGAAAATGCATTCTAGGGAACCTCTGGTTAAACTTGCTCGCAAGATGTCCGAGACTCCCTATGAAAATATCATAGACCACATAATGGAATTTGAAAAAGGATATTCTGATGTTTGATGGACTAATTAATTGGGCCAAGACGACTTGGTCTAGCTTCGATAACAAGGACCGGATTATCGCTGTTCTTGCTGTCGTGATTGCTTTTCTCATCCTAGCAGGATGTGCACCGGCATTTGCATAAAGTTTTAAGGTTGCGGGACGGGTTGGATACGTCGCTGTCTGCAAAACAGTCGCTAAGTGGGTTCGATTCCCACCGCTTCCTCCATTTTCATATTATGAAAGGTAATTGAATGTTATTCAAAAAGAATGATCTACAGGAATTAGTCTGTTGGGGTGACGTGGATCTTGAGTTGATCTCAGACGAGATTATCGATACTGATCGGTGGTCTGTCAAGCATGAAGTTGTTTTCGAACATGAAGGCAAATTCTATAAGACTACCTATTCGGTGGGTGCTACGGAATATCAAGACGAACAACCTTTCGAACATGAACCGGATGAAATTGAAGTCAAGGAAGTCTTTCCTGTTTCAAAGACAATCACGGTATACGTTTAAACCAAATAATGCCTCTATAGCTCAGTTGGTAGAGCAGCTACCTTGTAAGTAGAAGGTCGTGGGTTCGAAGCCTGCTAGGGGCACCATTCTCCTCATTTATGATGATCTCAAATGGTAAATCAAAAAAGAGAAAACAAGCATTTTAGGCACGACCTTGGTAAGACAGGATGTGTCTATCTCAATGCGTCCGAGCTAATCGATCTCATTCAATCAAAATCTACAGAATGGGACATTCATACTGAAGATATGATTTTTGCTGCTGATGTTGAAACTGGATATTATGATGATCCAGCAGAGCTTAAATGCTATCTGGAAGGATATCGTTTAGAGAACGATTATGAGTATGAGCTTCGGATAGCTATTGAATCGAACCGGGATGCTGAGGCTCGAAAACAAAAGAAGAAAGAAGATAAGGCTCGTCTTGACAAACAGAAGCAGGAAGAGTATGCAACGTATCTGAAGCTGAAATCCAAGTTTGAGAAGTGAGAATCTGATGGGCAAGAAGAAGATTCAGAAGCCAGACGAGAAGCTCTATTATGTGAAGTATCACCTTCATGGTGGTTCATATTGGCACTCTGGTGAAGAGTGGGGTGAATGGAGATCCGACCACGGAACGGTGGATCTCGAATACATCACTTCTGGAAGAGGTGGTACTCTGGTAGCTACCCACAAGAATATCGATCTCGAAGTTGGGAAGCCATACATTCTTGTGTGGTTGACTTATTCGACGGGTGACTCTTTCGGTCATTCTACCGGGAACCCTGAGTTTATCATGGTCTTTGATAATCTTGAAAATGCCTATCGTCTCAAGACGGAGATCGAGACTCGCTATCGTTCCATGAAGCAGGACATCGATAAGTGGTCTTTCGATTTCGATGGTCAGACCATCTACTGTGGTGCATGGGTAGGATACTTTGACTCACTTGAGTCGGTTCGGGTAGATACTCTCATCTATCATGGTGATTTCTAATGGAACTAATCGATGTTCATTATCTAGATCTCGATGCAGATAGAACCAGAGCTTATCGAGATAAACTGGTCACCTTTCGGATTCCTGAGTGGAAGATTTTCGGATTTGTTTTGAGAAAAGAACAAGTCCGAAAATTCGTAGGATCGTGGTTGGTATGGAACCATTATGAAACAGGATACCGATGTGGACTCGATCTAGAAATGGAAATTGACGTACACGTTAGTGCATACGAAGCCAGATTAGCTATGGAAGAATATGAAAATGCGGTATACACCAAACCAAGTAGCGTGGGCAGTTGACACTCATATTCTGGATTCTAGATCCACGGTAGGAGATCTTCTAGGAGCTATCAAAGCTCACGGATGCTCCCTTCATGAAACTAAATACATTCCGTTTGCAGAGGTTCAGGATTACGGTCCATATACTTCTGCAGACATTGTTGTGCTTTATGGCACACATGGATACGTATCCAAATGCAAGATGGGTTTCACACCGGGTGCCTACGGCATCGGTCAGAACATGAATTGCAATTTCTATTACCCAAATCTTCCTAAGAATTCTCTACTCAATGCGGACTACATCATTCTTCCTTTCAAAGAAGTGAGAGATAATCCACTTCGAGTATTTGATATTTTCAAATCAGATTGCGTGTTCATTCGTCCGGTATCCGGGTTCAAGACTTTCACTGGATTTGTTATCACTATTGATAATGTGGCAGACGAGCTATCGTCCTCCATGCAATTGACCAGTGTTCAGGATGAGACTCTATGCCTGATTTCCTCAGCAAAGAACATCAAAGCCGAATTTCGGTTTTTGATTGTCAATCGTGAAGTGGTCGATGGATCCGAATACCGATGGGATAATGTCCTTGACATCCGACATGATTGGGATAAGGACTGTATGGATATGGCATGGAAGATGGCTAACCATATCTGGCAACCGGATTCTGTCTATATCTGCGATGTCGCATTGACGGAGAACGGTCCAAAAATCGTAGAACTTAACTCACTGGCCTGCGCAGGATTATACGCAATGGACAAACATAGAGTTGTTGAATACATCAGTTATCATGCTTGGCAGGAATATCATGGTTTTTTGGATTGAATCGATATTGATTACCGGGAAGAAATCCTTTTCTATTAGGATTTTTTCTCATGCCACGTCTCCATCCTTCACCGAGGTATTCTGACGTAAATTTATCAATAATACCGTTAGTCCACCATCTTCTAGTTTTAAATGATTCCGACATTTTTTTCTTTGTAGTTTCAGATTTTGGTTTTCCTTTATTTCCTTTGGAGATATTTTCTTTCCATTCTTCAGTTAATACTCGACCGAGATTTGGACCTTTACGACCTTTTCTGGTTTCTGACATTCTTTTACGTGATTCCTTTGAGTGTCCTATACAAGTAAATCCGTCTGATTTTTGACAAGATTGGTTGATATATAAAGGATTTTTATCAACTTTTAATTTTTCATGTAATTGACATTCTGCTAATAATGCTTCTTTTCTGTTATGGAATTGTTTTAATATGATGGTTTTGAACAGATGTTTATTGACTTTTCGTTCTGATTTCCATATTGTTCCGTAACGTTGTGAAGTTACTGTTCCGTTATACCCAGATTCTATTCTTGAAATAGAAGTATACCCGATATAAAATGGTGGCAATAAGTTTCCTGAATAAATGGTAAGATATGTACAGTACATTTTTGATAGCTCCTTATAGAGCTATTTATCTTTTTAATATTTTTGCATGTGCGGAGAAATCTAGTGAGTAAATATATCGCTATCGGAGACATTCACGGATGTCTGAACGAACTGAACGAAATGCTGGATGCTCTGGATAAGCAATTTCCAGAACACGTCCGCATCTTTTTGGGTGATTACATTGATCGTGGTCCTGATTCCAAGGGAGTGATCGATAAACTTATTGCGTATGGTATGCGTCAAGAATGCGTTTTCCTACGTGGTAATCACGAAGATATGTTTATGGAAGCCATGCGCGAAGGATCTATTGGTCATTATCAGTATTATCCCGAGTGCTACAAGTCTTATGGGTTTGATTATACCACAATAGGGTATGATTATCTTCCTGCAGGACATTGGAAGTTTCTGACTAATACTCGTCAGTATTATGAAACCAGAAAGCACTTCTTCGTTCATGCTGGAGTCAATCCTTCGTATTCCCTGAATGACCAGAACTGGAATGATTCACTTTGGATCCGCGATAAGTTTTTAGACTACACTCATCCATTTGATAAAAAGGTTGTTCATGGACATACTCCACAGGATGATATCACATGGAGAAAGAATCGTATCAATCTCGATACGTCATGCGTTTTCGGTGGACTATTGTCCGCACTTGTGATAGATGAAGAGTTTGAGTTGATGATGTACAATACTGTACAGATTGATTCGAAGTTTAACTTCATGGATAAATTTAAAACAAATGCGGAGTGGATGGCATAATGCTTTATTTTCTTGCCTCAGTGGCTTTGATTGGAACAATGATTTGGATTATTCTTCAGTGTGGAAGGGACGCAAAAGATGACTAAGCTATTTCTAGCAGTAGGCATCATCGTAATCGCATTCGTCTTGTGGATGGGAATATGGTGGTGTATTGATAATATTCGTTTCAAGACTTCTAAAGGAGAAACTAAGTGAAATATGTAATAGGTGTACTAGCTCTTATTGTTGCTCTCGTAGGACTTTCAACGTTTTTTGGAAGTTTCTATACAGTAAACGAGGGTGATCGAGGTGTTATTCTTCGAAATGGTGCTTTTCAGGGTGTAGCAAATCCGGGGTTGGGATTCAAGCTTCCATTCCTAGATGACGTGGTTGATATCTCGGTTCGGGATAATGTGCGAACATACGCAACACAGAATTCTGACGGAACGTATACTGGTGGACTTGCAGCATATTCTAAGGACCAGCAGACTGCAACTGTCCGACTTTCATTGAACTATGTTATCGCACCGGATTTTGTAGACGAGGTTTATCGACAGTATGGGTCTGAATCCAATATGATCCTTCGTTTGGTTGATCCAAAGGTTTACGAAGAGACCAAGAACGTGTTCGGTCGATATAATGCGGTAACGATTGTTCAGGATCGAGCTAAGTTGAATACTGATATTGAACAAGCAATCATTGCTGCAGTTGAAGGTCCAGTTAGTATTATCTCGGTTCAGATTGAGAATATCGACTTTTCTGACGAGTATGAGCAGTCTATCGAAGCCCGAATGATGGCCGAGGTTGAAGTTCAGAAGATCCGTCAGAATGCCGAACGTGAAAAGATCAATGCTGAGATTGCCGTGACGCAAGCAAACGCACGTGCTGACTCACAACTAGCTGAAGCCAAAGCCTCAGCAGAAGCTGTTCGGATCCGAGGTGAAGCAGACGCTGATGCTATTCGTGCCAAGGGTGATGCTCTCAAGCAGAGTCCGGATCTAATCCGACTCACGCAAGCTGAGCGGTGGGACGGAAAGCTTCCTGCACAAATGATTCCGGGTTCAGCAGTACCATTTCTGAATCTGACACCTACTCCTCAGTGAGATAAAACTATAAACATGGAGGAGCAGACAATGCTCCTCCATTTTTCAAAGGAAAAAGAAATGGCAGCTAAGAAGAAACCAAGTCCTTCAATCAAGGATTTCTATGTGGTAATGACCGGCATCGATCCTCTGGTTGATCTGGATGGATCTGATGGATCAAATATGGATATGTACGTTTTTGACGTGAAGGATCCCGTCAATATCGATCTTGACGATTTTCTTGAAGAGGATGAGGTTTACGTCTACAAACTTACCCCACTCTTCAAAGTGAAAAGAAAATCCACACTCGAAAAGATTTCCGTTGACACTGAGTGAAAAGTGTCATATATAAGTAATAGAGATTATGCCTGAGTAGCTTAGTGGTAAAGCGACGGTCTGTGGAACCGTCCACTCGCGTTCGATTCGCGGCTCAGGTACCAAATTCGTTAGTTATTGGGCTGATAGTGATAATGGGAGCACACTGCACTTGCAATGCGGTAGTTGGGGTTCGATCCCCCATCAGTCCACTTCGGAAACTCCAGAACGCTAAATAATAGCAAAAGCGTTCTGGAGTTTCCCTTTTATGCATTATATCGTCTACCAGACTACAAACCTGATTAATGGTAAAATCTATCGTGGTAAGCATCAGACTTCTGATCTGAATGATAGGTACTTAGGGTCTGGGAATCAGATCAGACGTGCTATTAAAAAATATGGTATTGAGAACTTCCAGCGAGAGATTCTCTACCAATTCGATAATGAAGCCGATATGATCTCTAAGGAAGCTGAATTGGTAACTGAAGATTTTTGTAATTTATCAAACACTTATAATATTTGTCCCGGTGGTAAAGGTGGATTTGGGTATATCAACCAAAATAATTTAACACCTCGTAGATTTGGATTTACTGAAGAAGAACGTGCCAAGAGTATTATTGCCACAAAACTAAAAGTACAATCAAATTCTGCACATAGACAAGCTTTAGCTGATAGGGCTAAAAAAAATTTAGGATATGATTCTACAGGGTCACATCTTTCAGATGATCATAAGCGTAAAATAGGTGAAGCTAATTCCCTTCACCAACAAGGTGAGAAAAATTCTCAGTTCGGATCTATGTGGATCACTAATGGAACAGAGAATCGTAAGATAAAAAAGCTTGACCAGATACCAGAAGGATGGTATAAAGGTCGAAAGTTAGGGGTTTCGTTCCGAAAGGGATGAAGCTCCACCAGATAGTTGTAGTTCTGTGCCGTTTGGATCCTTGGTATATAACGATGCCTTGACACGGTCGCTAAACAGACATACTCGTTATAGTATGGAATAAGCACCGGCCTTATTTCACTGCAGCGGATTTTATTATGCCCGGTTAGCTAAATGGGAAAGCATCGCGTTTACACCGCGACATCGGGGGTTCGATTCCCTCACTGGGTACCATTTTTGGAAGGTTGGTCATGGACCTAAAGCAGATTATCCTGATGCGTACTGATATTGGTATGGGAGCAGGAAAGATGGTTTCTCAGGGAGCACATGCTTCACTGAAGGCAACCGTCGAAAATATGGATGATACTCGCGTTTTAGAGTGGCTTTATAATGATTCCTTCACTAAGGTAGTGTTGGAAGTCAAATCTGAGGAAGAGTTGCTTCAGGTTGTTGATGTAGCAAAGTACCGTGGATTGATTACCGCTATTATTGTGGACGAAGGTCGAACCGTATTCGATGGTGTACCGACTCTAACCTGCGCAGCAATCGGTCCAGATTATCGGGATGAATTTATTGGGGTTACCGATCACTTAAATTTGCTTTCATAGCTCAGTTGGGAGAGCGTTGCCTCGACACGGCAAAGGCCATCAGTTCGAACCTGATTGAAAGCACCATGCTTCTATAGTTCTAATGGTAAAATAATCCTTTGGTAAGGGATAGTCGAAGATTCGATTTCTTCTAGAAGCACCACTTTTCTTTTAAAAACCACTTGACTCTTTTGTAGAAATGAGCTAACCTCTCTTCAGAAATGAACGAGAGGTTTTTTGTTATGCGTGCTTTCATCTTTGCTACTGCTTCGCTTGGTCTTGCCTCGTTCGCATCAGGAGTAATGGAAAATATGGAAACTATCCTCCAATTCATTCTCGCAGTTATTATCGTTGGCTCAGCAAGCGGATGTATGCTTGTCGCAGGAGCGGAATTGTTCTACAACAAAAAGGAGTGACTACAATGCTTAAAAATCTGGTTCTAAGTTCAGCTATCGTTGGTATGTTGACTGTCGGTGCATTCGCTGCACCGCAGGGATATCCGATGTTCGTCAGTGGGAAGTTGTTTGCCAATTCTTCTCTTGTATTCCTGAACAAGTTCGATCCTTCCAGTCATAGCACACTTACGCTAGTTTCACCAGATTGTGAAGCAAAAGATGAAGTAAATTTCGGAATTTTTGTTGCTCCTATGGACGATCCGTCCACCGAGGAAGACGAGAGTGAACCTATTGCAGGTGCCTTAGAAAAGGGATGTGTGCAGGAGATTTCGTTTGACGTACCCGACGAAGGGTATTATAACATCGTCATTACGAATTTCACCGCAGACAAGAACTTCATATACTTTTTGGAGAGTGACGAGTGAACGACAAAGAAAGATCCGAGCTTATTGATTTCCTGCTTGATCTTCGCAGACAGATCGACTATTAATTGAGAAAGCTTGATAGAGAGATTCTAAACGAGCTTATGGAAGTTCCGTTTAATCCCTCAATCAAGGACGTCGATGCATGAATGTGAATAAGCTCCCTCTGTTTGCCGATTTCGTGGAATCGATTATTCATGATGTAGGGGACGATACTAAGAAGGTCGTCCTCTATGAGCTTGTCGGTATGTTGCGTGAAAGTCACATGCAATTCTTGCGTGTTGCGGATGCTATCAAACCATTTGCAGACTTCGAGAAATCGGGATATGAATTGTTCACTCCCAACTACTACAGGGAATGGGATGACGCTCCTATTCTGCAGGGACGTCTAAGTCCTACCGAATCAGTTTCGGTGGGGAAACACCACTTGAAACACCTAACCAACGTTTATGGAGAGATTATATGAGCCGTGAAACTTTGATTGCAGCACTGACCGAAAACCTTCCGGTTGAGCAGCACGAAACTGTGAAGAAGGGTGCGAACATCCTACTGGATCGAATTTATACCAACTTCCTTCTGGATATTATCAATCCAGATAGCGATCTGAATACTCAGATCCGCAATGCTATCGTCTTCAACAAGCTGTCGACGCTGGATTACGATGGTGACGAAATCCGCAATTCGGATCCGGATTCGAAGCTGGTCACCGATGCCTTTGATGCCACGACGGAGGCTTTCGCAACCGCACTCATGGAAGTTCTTGCACTCTATGGATTCGCAACTGAGAGTCAGACTACTGTGGTTCAGCTTTCCCGAATGATTCTGAATCCAGAAACTTCGCTGTTGGTTGCTGAAGGAGCATAAATATCTTCACTGGAGTATTGACAGAGTGGTAATGTACTCGCTTGCTAAGCGAAGGTCTACCGAAAGGTAGCGCGGGTTCGATCCCCGAATGCTCCTCCATTTTTGGAAGGTTGACAGAGTGGTAATGTGCCAGCTTGGAAAGCTGAAGCCTACCGCAAGGTAGCTAGGGTTCGACTCCCTAACCTTCCGCATTGAAATCCCTAGAATCCTAAATAATAGTAAACGGATTCTAGGGATTTCTTTTTAATGCATTACATTGTATACCAGACCACTAACTTAATAGATAGGAAAGTTTATCGAGGAAAGCACCAGACTGAAATTCTAGACGACGGATACTTGGGTTCAGGAAAACATCTTCAACGTGCTATTGCTAAACATGGTATTGAGAACTTTCAACGAGAGATCCTCTATCAGTTTGATAATGAGAACGAAATGAATTCTTTTGCTGCTGTGTTGCCTTCGTTGGCTTCTTTTATGTGATGGGAAAGTACGGATCATGAATCCTTTCCATGTCTTGGATCAAATCCATATTTTCTTCCTTGAATCCACTTTCCAGTAGAGATTAATTTTTCTGCTTCGTGAAAATGAACAAAGATGGATTTTTGATTTTCAATATCAGAGATCCATCTAAGAGTTTTGTGACTCTTAGATGATTTTTGTCGAGTTTTCATACTGGCTTTCTTTCCCAGTCTTTTTTTAGAAAGATGAGCTTTTAATGTAGGGTTGTTCATAGCTATCTTTACGGATTTTGAAATCTTAGTTTTTAACTCTTCAGTTAAAATAACACCTTTTCTTCTAGAACCACCATGACCACCATAACATAGGTTGTAAGTCATTCCACTATTTAAGTATTCATCGTTTACCAGTTCAATTTCTTTATTTTTCATGTCTTCTTTATTATCATAAATGAAAAGAACATCTTTGATAAAATTGTCTATACCATATTTCTTAATAGCGTTTTTTATAAGTTCACCAGAACCCATGTAATCATCGTTGATGATACTAGTTTTGTGCATTCCTATGTATGTTTTTTGATTGACTCTATTGGTGATCTTATATACTGTATAAAACATTAGTGGTTTCCCTTTCTTATTATATAGGAGATACGACAATTAAACCATACATTCATGCACGCAGTTCAGCAAAACGATTTGGTGGAATCCCTGAAGATTATCTTCCTATTCATGATTTCTTCGATTCTACCAAACAGGTGATTGCCGACGTTCGACATCGAGCAATCCTTCATTCGGCATTCGGCATCTTTGTTGCCGAACGAGTGTTCGGTACGGTAATCACCAATTCCGATGGGAAGAAGGTTTCCGTACGTGATGTGGGTGAACAGCACGTAATGGAAGACATGGGAGAGATCCCTTCCATGGAAAAATGGTTCCGCACCATGCAGATAGAACCGTGGATGCTTGGTTCTGAAGCGAAGCGAGAACAAAAACTCAAACAAGTTATGACATTCAATGGAGAACTAAATGACTGATAGTAGTGAAGTACGCAATATCGTGAATAAGGTAAGTGTCGAGCATAAGAAGCTTGTGGATTCATTCAAGGAAGCCCAGAAGGCTTTGATGGAAGAATTCCAGAAGTCTGCTCATGATATGTTCCAGAACATCTTCAAGTATGCACCCCACCTACATATGCTGACATGGACTCAGTATACTCCATACTTTAATGACGGTGATGAATGCTATTTTAGTCGCAATGGGATCTATGCGGTTCGGGATTCCTATGTTAATTCCGAAGAGCACGAAGAGTATGGTGACCATCCTCGTCCATATATCTTTGAGGACGATGCAATCGAACACAATATGCGAAAGCCATCGGACTATGCTTTTGCAAATCGCGACAGGCTGATTTGGTATGAAGAACAGGTTTCTTTATACGAAGCTCTTCCACAGGAAGTTCGGGACGAGATTGATCTGGTCTCGGAATTTGTGAAGACGCTTGAGGATATTCCAGAAGATGTCTATCAAGCAATGTTCGGTAATCACGTTGCCGTTTATGTCACGCGTGAAGGTATCAACGTCGAGGAATTCGAGCACGACTAAAAAATCTGCAAGGGATCGAAAAAATCCCTTGCATTCTCCTCTAAAGGGAGCTAAATATAATCATATCCAAAGCGACTCCCCACGCGGACTAGAGGATGGGGGTTTTGATCAAGATATGGAGACTATCATGTAGATCGCAACGCGAAGCGCGTAAATGGCTACAATAGCCTATCCAATCTCAGCTAAGACTGAGAGGCTTTGTTGATTAGATTGGAATAAAATTGGATATATTGGGGTTGGAGGTTATCCCATCATAAAAACCTCCATATTGCTTTTAGAATAACTGTGTGTAGGGGAGTCTGGCCGTCCCTACCTGATTTGGAGTATATTTCAAACTGGTAACATAAATAGATCCGAAGAGGATCTAAATGTCACCAAGAAAATATCCAAAAATAGAATGCCAGAAATGTAGAAAATTAGTTGCTAATAATTCTTTAAACAGACATTTGTTAGCATGTCAAGGAATTAAAAAATGTCCTGTTTGTTCAAAAGAATTTACAAGTGAATCAGTAACTTGTAGTTATTCTTGTTCAAATACATATTTTCGAACAGGAGACAAACATGGTAATTGGAAGCAAGATAGTTATCAATCAACATGTTTCTTTTATCATGGAAAAAAGTGTTTGATATGCGGTGAAGAAAAGATCGTTGCCGCACATCACGTTAACGAAGACCATAGTGACAATCGACCAGAAAACTTAGTGCCATTGTGTCCAACACATCATCAATATGTTCACAGTCGATATAAACAAGAAATTCAACCTATTATAGATGAATATATCTGGGCATGGGAAAGGGGTAATCCGGGAGTTTTGGAAACTTCAGATCGCAGGTTCGATCCCTGCTGTCCAGACCACTCTTTAGTGTGAGGAGTCAAATCCTCCCACGCAGACCATTTCGATGCTTGACAGGATCAGCACGTTAAACACCTGTCATTTCCCTTCAATAACATTGGAATTGATAATGACGCGTTCTGACGCATTGGAATTCGCTGCCAAAAAGCGAGCATATGATGGTCTATGGGAGCTTATCGGTAAGTTTCCTGATCCCGAAAATTTCTATTACTACAATCACCACGAAACCAAACAGAAGGTCACGCTACCAGCATATCGGTGGATCGTGATTGATGTTTCGGAAACTCGTCCAGATCTACGAAAAATCATTAAGGAGTCCAAATGAGCGAAACTAAGGTTATGATGATCAAGCTGAACACAGGTGAAGAGATCATCGGTGAAGTTGATGAAAAGACCGTACTTTACAATGGTCGAGTGACGGTTCGAAATCCCGACCGAATTATCCTTCAACCAACTCAGACTGGGCTCGGAATTGTCTTGCTGGATTTCCTTCCGTATGCTAAGGATGGGAAGAATGTCAGCATTGACATCAGTGACAACTCTATTGCATTCAAGTTCGAAGAAGTGTCTCCTGAATTGGTGAAGAACTACAAGGAGCGGCATTCTTCCATCCTGATGCCTACCCAACCAATCGTAAACCTAAGGGTCTAATGACAGATTTTTACACCAACGTACAATTACACAAAGGCAAAATTCTCTATCGAGGTATTGAAGATGGAGAACGGATTTCAGAAAGGGTAGGATTCGCTCCTACCCTTTATCTTTTGTCGGATAAAGAAACTAGATTCAAAACGATTGATGGTCGCTCCGTCGAACCAATCCACTTTGATTCAATCTATGACTGTAAGCAGTTCGTGGACGAATATTCGAAGATCGATAACTTCCATTGGTTCGGCAATACGAGGCACGAATATGCCTTCATATCGGAGCAATTCCCACAGGAACACGTCGAGTACGATATCAAGAAGCTCCTGATTGCCAAGATCGATATTGAAACAGAATCCGTCTATGGATTCCCTAAGGCAGCAAATCCCCGTGAAGCAATCACAGCTATCACGCTGCAGTTGAACGAACAATATCATGTATTCTCGTGCGTTGAATACGAAAACAAGTTCGATGATGTCATCTACTACAAGTGTCGGGATGAAGCAGATCTAATCCTCCGTTTCCTCAATCTATGGACATCCGATTACCCGGATGTGCTCACAGGTTGGTATATCGCAGGCTTCGACGTTCCCTACCTACATGCTAGAATTGAGAAGCTCTTCGGTAAGGAGAAAGCTGACTCACTATCACCATGGGGAATTGTTTACGAAAAAGAAGTTCACATCACCATTGACAAATCTTATCACACAAAGAAGATAATTGGAATTGCAATTCTCGACTATCTGGATATGTATAAGAAGTTCGTTCCCGGTGGAGTATCCAAGCCAAATCACAAGCTGGACACGATTGCTTTTATCGAATTAAACGAACGAAAGATTCCAATCACAGAAGAAGGTGGTATCCGAAAGCTCCATCTAACTAATCCCCAGAAATTCATTGAGTACAACATTCAGGACGTTCGTCTGATTGATCGGATGGATGCCAAGCTGAACGTGCTGTCGCTGGTTTTCACTCTGGCATATCAGGCAAAGGTGAATTTCGAGGACGCTTTCCAGCAGGTTACAATGTGGGATGCTATCATCTTCAATCGTCTGAAGCGCGACAACATCGTAGTTCCACCTCAGAAGGACCGAGAGAAGAAGGAAAAGTATGAAGGTGCCTATGTCAAAGAACCGATTACCGGAAAGCACGAATATATCGTGTCCTTTGACTTTGACTCCCTATATCCACACCTAATCATTCTTTCAAATATTGGTCCAGATACCATTCTGGATCCAGCAGATTATCCACAAGAGATCCGCGAGTGGATGGCTTTCAATGATATCACTGTAGATAATCTTCTCAACAAAAAGATTGATACTTCAATTCTCAAAAAGTACAATCTGGCTCTAGCAGCTAACGGTCACTTATTCAGACGTGACAAGCAGAGCTTTCTTTCGGTGATCATGGAAGAAATGTATGCAAACCGTAAGAAGTTCAAGGGAATGATGTCGGATGCTAAAAAGAAGCTGAACGAAACCACAGCAATTGAGTTGATTGAACAACTCAAGAACGAAGCATCCACCTATTCGAATCTGCAGAATGCTCTGAAAGTATCCCTTAATTCGGCCTACGGAGCCACAGGAAACGAACACTTCCGTCACTATGATGTCCGACAGGCAACAGGAATTACTGTGACTGGAAAGCTTTCAATTTTGTGGGTTGAGAAGGTCATCAACGAATATCTCAACAAGGTCTGCGGAACGAAGGACGTGAAGTTTGTTCTTTACCTAGACACCGATTCATGCTATATCACGTTGAAGCCTCTGATCGATAAGGTGATGAAGCCTGATACCGATATCCAGAAGATTATCGATTTCATGGATAAGGTATGTAAGGAAAAGCTCCAGAAGGTCATTGACGATTCGTGCGACGATCTCGCAGAATATCTGAATTCCTATAAGAGCGCACTTCACATGAAGCGAGAATCTCTTGCGGATATAGGTATCTGGACGAAGAAGAAGCGCTACATCATCAATTCATATGACGACGAAGGTGTCCGATACAAGACTCCCAAGTTGAAAATCATGGGATTGGAGATTCAGAAGGGATCTACACCAGAAGTCTATAAGCCTCCTATGAAGAAGGCTATCGAGATTATGGTGTCCGGTACGAAGGAAGAGCTTGTTGCATGTGTGGACGAAGCCTTTCGTATCACAAAACAGGATGTTTCCTATAAAGAAATAGCACTCGTCAAGCAATGCAACAATATTGAGAAGTATTCGGATTCTAAAACGTTGTATAGATCAGGATGTCCAGCACATGTTCGTGCGGCTATAGTCTATAACAACTATATCAAGTCCAATGGATTTGACAAAGACTACCCATTGATTGTGGAATCCGATAAGATCAAGTATCTGTGGCTTAAAGAACCTAATATACTTCGATCCAATATTATTGGATTTATTGATGAACTACCGAAGGAATTGAATATCGAGAAGCTTATAGATTATCATACGCAATTCGATAAGGGATATCGAGAACCTGTTCAAATCATTGCTAACGCAGTGGGTTGGAACACAGTACATGTGGATACATTAGAGGATCTATTTGAATGAGAATTACCGTAACTCTTGCTGATGACTGGAAAAGTAACTTACCGATTCTATGTGATGATTACTGGTATAATGAAACATCGAAGTGTTTTCATTTTCGCAACAGTATGGGACCGATGTCCTCGGGAATGAAGACTATATGCATCATTCCTAGAGACAGAATTTTTACTATGTGGGTCAATGACGATGAGTGATTGGTTGCAACGGAAACAGTTTGTCATGCATTCAGGTGAACCTTCTGGGTTCAAAATCGAATGCGACAATCTGACAGACGAAGAGATCGATACTTTTGCTATGTTGATTCTCAATAATATGGAGGAATTCTATGATGTATATGGAGTCCCTTCTGGTGGAACTAAAATAGCCGAGACTCTAAAGCCGTATAAGCATTATACAGGCAAGAAGTTCTTGCTGGTAGACGACGTATTGACTACCGGATATTCTATGGAAGAAGCTAGGGTTCACTTGGTTAAACAGAAGGTTCCATTCAAGGATATTATGGGTGTGGTTCTTTTTGCTAGAACCAAAGCACCAGAATGGATTACTCCTGTGTTTCAAATGTGGGGTTGACAAATGCTAGCACCATGGTATATTGTTTACCCTCTTTATGTTGCAGTTTTCACATTCGCTGGTTGGATAGCGTATCTGGATGTTAAACGAATGAAAGAACATGAACGAATAATAAAGCTGAGGGATAAGCGAAATGGGAACGATTATTGATGAGTGAAGCCGAGTTCACAGATAAGTGGTTGAAGAAACACCAGAAAAATGCTCCGTATTATCTGGTCTCATCTTATGAAATCGAATACTGGAATCATCAGCGAAATTCTGATGGTACTCCAGTGATGGTTCCGGGTAAAGCATATCAGGTTATCTGGAAAGATCGATCAGCTTGGAAAGTGAAGTTCGGTGTATTCAAGGACGGAATGCACACACGTTATGGTGTAGATACTTTTGCAACTCTGAATAGTCCACACATGTCTGGATTTTGGCAAACTGTTGCAGGTGTGCTCGATGAGCAGGACATGGCCTATATGATTCAGGTAATGAACAATGAGGTACCTGATCTACCTATTTTTGATTTAACTGTATTGAAGGGATTGTCAGTTTAATGGAATTCAATTTAGTAGACCACTTGATTAGACAGAAAGAATTCTTCGAAAAGACGTTTGGACCGGGTGAACGTACTGCTGGTGTCATCGATCATATTCGCAAGGAATTGGTCGAGATTGAAGAGCATCCTGATGATATCTCCGAGTGGGTTGATGTCATTATTCTGGCATTCGATGGTGCTTGGATAGCAGGATGGCACGCAGAGGATATTGTGGAGGCTATCGTGGCCAAGCAGACGAAGAACGAAAATCGCGAGTGGCCAGACTGGAGAACTGCGGATCCAAACAAGGCAATCGAACACGTTCGGGTTCCGTCGTCACCTAATGCCTATTGGGATCTCTGGGACAATTATAACCAAATGGAAGATAGTTTCACAGGTTCGACCTATTCGAACTGGAATATCGAATCTGATGAGGACGTAGTCAAGCTCAGCATGATTCCAGATAAGGTTCTAGCTGCAGCTTATCATTACGAGGATTATGAAGGTCATGCATTCGTTCTGTTTATCAAGGACGGAATGCTCTTTGAAGTAAATGGTAGCCACTGCTCTTGTTATGAACTAGAAGGTCAGTGGGAGCCTGAACTGGTTGATATCGAATCTCTGGAGCACCGACTCCTCGAAAGCCTCAAAGAACCTGAGTGGGGATTCGTTCGCTATCATGGTGAAGATTTCACTAAACATGTTCTCCGTGAATTGCAGGAATTTGCTCGTAGATGAAAACTGATACCAAGCAGGAAATTCAGGTTTGTGGACAATGTGGTGGTACCGGATATAAGCTCCACGAAGAGCTATCCGATTACCACAAACATGAGTATACGTATCATTATACTACATGCAATGCTTGTGAAGGATCCGGTCTACAGATTTTGATCACAACAATCACCAAGACCATAAAAGCTCACAAACCGAAGGTGGCCAAGGATGGAAAGCTTCTCTGAGATTGAAATATCTGTTCCAAACGATGTTCCAATTGTTCCGGTGATCCGTCCTATCATCGAGTGTGGAGTGGATTCATTAGGTGCGGAAAAATATCTGATTGTGGAAACATACATCAGCGAATTCACTTTACTTCGTATGGAAGAAATGATAGATTTCGTACCTGAAAATCAGAGAAAATTCATACAGAAGTTAAGGGAAGTTTTTGATCGTGGCTAATCATTTTTTTGTGTCGGATACCCATTTCGGACACGTGATTTAATAAATAACTCCTGAATAGATCAGGAGTAAAAAATGAAAAAAGGAAGACCATCTACAAGC